>DATKVZ010000020.1:0-28756 GCA_035529795.1 Gallionella sp.
GCCTGAGGGTGATCCCAACGGTATCGTGAACAAGGCGCTGGACGGGCTGAAGAAGCTGGAGCCCAGCCCGCTGGCCAGCCCGGCCCGGCTCGCGTTCATTTCGGCGGCGAACTACGGCCAGCATCTCGACAAGCTGCGCGAGTGCGACCTGGTGATCGAGGCGATCGCCGAGCGCATCGACTGGAAATCCGACCTGTACCACAAGGTCGCGCCATTTCTGGGCGAACAAACTATCTTCGCCACCAACACTTCCGGCCTGTCGATCAACAAGCTCGCCGAAGCCTTCCCGGAAAATCTGCGCCATCGCTTCTGCGGCATCCATTTCTTCAACCCGCCGCGCTACATGCATCTGGTCGAGCTGGTTCCCTGCACGCAAACCGAGGCGCCACTGCTCGATCAACTTGAAACCTTTCTCGTCTCCACGCTCGGCAAGGGCGTGGTGCGTGCCAGAGACACACCCGGCTTTATCGCCAACCGCATCGGCGTATTTTCCATACTGACGACGCAACATCACGCGCAGGCTTTTGGCCTCGGTTTCGATACCGTGGATGCTCTCACCGGGCGCTATCTTGGCCGCCCCAAGAGCGCCACTTTTCGCACACTGGATGTGGTGGGACTGGATGTGTTTACGCAGGTGGTCAACACCATGCGCGAGAACCTTGGCGATGATCCGTGGCACAAGCATTTCGAGTTGCCCGGCTGGCTAAACCGACTGGTCGATCAGGGTGCCTTGGGGCAGAAAACCAAATGCGGCATCTACCGGAAAATCGGTGGTGACATCCACGTACTCGATCTACACACCGGTGCCTACCGCCTCTCTGACACCGGTATTGACGACAGCGTGAAAGAAATTTTACACGAACGCGACTGGGTGAAAAAACTCGCCGCGCTGCGCAACAACCAACATGCGCAGGCGCAATTCCTGTGGGCGACATTCCGTGATGTATTCCATTACTGCGCGCAGCATCTGGATGTGATTGCCAACAACACACGCGATTTGGATTTTGCGGTACGCTGGGGTTTCGGCTGGGACAACGGGCCATTTGAAATCTGGCAGGCGGCAGGCTGGCAGCAGGTCGCGGGCTGGATCGCCGCCGACATCGCGGCGGACAAGGCCATGTCCGATGCGCCGCTGCCCGACTGGGTGACCGATCCGGCGCGCGCCGGTGTCCACACTGCGCAAGGCTCCTATGCTCCGGCGAATAATGATTATCAACCCCGCTCGCAACTTTCCGTTTACCACCGCCAGCTGTTTCCCGACCGGCTGCTCAGCGAAACCGCACACTACGGCGAGACCGTATTCGAAAACGACGACATCCGCTTGTGGCACATGAATGACGGTATCGCCATCCTCAGCTTCAAGACCAAGATGCACGCCATCAGCAACGAAGTGCTCGACGGCATCCTGCGCGCGGTGAACGAGGCCGAGGCGCACTTTAGCGCGCTGATATTGTGGCAGACCGAGCCGCCATTCTCGGCGGGTGCGAACCTGCTGCAGGCGATGCAAGGCATGCGGGACAATACAGAAAATGACGGCCTGTTTAATAAACTCAAGAGTGCGGCAACACGTGTCAAATACACCATCGCTGGCGGTGGCGGATTGGGCGATATCGTCAATGCCGCCACCGGCCATGTTCCACGCGTCGCGGATGTGATCACAAAATTCCAGCAGGCCTCGCAGCGCCTCAAATATGCACAAGTGCCGGTCATCGCCGCGGTGGATGGCCTTGCGCTCGGCGGCGGCTGCGAATTTCCGATGCACTGCACGCGCATCGTCGCGACGCTGGAAAGTTACATCGGCCTGGTCGAAGTCGGTGTGGGTTTGTTGCCGGCGGGCGGCGGCTGCAAGGAAATGGCATTACGCGCGGCAACTGAAGCGCGGCGTCTTTCAAATACGGGGAACGGTGACGTTTTTCCATTTCTTAAGCGCTACTTCCAGAACATCGCGATGGGCGAAGTCGCAAAGAGTGCCGAGCTGGCACTCGATATGGGCTATCTTCGGCCATCTGACCGCATCGTGATGAACCGCTTCGAGCTGTTGCATGTTGCGAAAGAAGAAGCCAGAGCATTGAACGCCACCGCGTACCGCCCGCCATTGCAGACGCACCAGATGTCCGTTGCCGGACGCACCGGTATCGCCACACTCAAGGCTGCGATGGTCAATCTGCTCGAAGGCGGCTTTATCTCCGAACACGATTACAACATCGGCTGCCGTATCGCCGAAACCCTGTGCGGCGGCGATGTGGAAGCGGGTAGTCTGGTGGACGAGCAATGGTTGCTCGATCTGGAACAGCGCAATTTCATGGAGCTCATTGCCACCGGAAAAACGCAAGCACGTATCGAATATATGCTGAAGAACGGCAAGCCGTTAAGAAATTGACTATGGATTATTGATAAAAATAATTGCAGGAGCATGGCAGCTTAAGATGCAGCCCGGTATCGACGAACCTTTGTATGGGGTAACATGACAGCACGGGCTGTCCGCATGGCGGCGAAACAGGCTGCATGGCTTTGGCGGAATATGCCTTGTCGTTGAAGCGGGTTGTTAACATTCTGAACTTAATCTGAATAGAGGGAGGCAACATGCGTACATCAAACATCTTGTTGGGGCTGTCGTTGGTTTTACTGTATGGCTGCCAACCGGAAACACCAGCACAACAGGCTACTGCGCCTGTTGTAAATGAACCGGCGCAGGTCGCGTCAGTACAACAAACTGAATCAACGCCTGTCGAGGAGGCCGCCCAACTGGCCGCAACTGAAACATCCGTACAACAGGCTGCTACGCCTGTTGCAAGTGAACCGGAAAAGGTTGCACCGGCTCAGCAGGCTAGATCAGCACCTGTCGAAAAAGCCGCTCAACCGGCCGTTGCTAAAACGCCAGCATTGTCGGCTCCTGTTCAAGTAATTGACGCACCGGCAACGGAAACTAATCCCGCCCCGGTTGCTGAAACGCCTCCCGAGCCTGTTGTATCCGAAGCAGATGCCATGCAACTGGCGAAAAAGAACAATTGTTTCGCCTGCCATGCAGTCGGCAAGAAAGTGGTTGGCCCGTCTTTCAAGGATATAGCGGCAAAATATCGCAATGACCCTGGTGCAGAAGCTATGCTGATGGGCAAAATTGCCAAGGGCGGCAGCGGCGTATGGGGCGTCATGGTGATGCCACCCAGCCCGAAAATCAGCGAGACGGATCGCAGGATATTGGCAAAACTGGTACTGTCTTCCAAATAAGCTGTCAACGCCACGCAACGGGTTCGCGTTAGTACGACACCCGCCCGGAAAGTTGGTTGGCAAAGCGGGGATGTAGTTTAGAATCGACAGCGAAGGCGAAACCTTCACATTGTTCAAGATGTTTTAATCACAAAACGGAGAGAATATGAAATCTACGATTGTAAGCATGACGGTAGCAGCAGGCTTGTTGGTCGCTGGAAGTGCGTTGGCAACAGATATGCCGGCAGCAGCGAAAAAGAACAACTGCGTTGCCTGTCACGCGATTGACAAAAAAGTGGTTGGCCCGGCTTGGATGGACGTTTCCAAGAAATACAAGGGTGACGCTGGAGCCGAAGCACATCTGAGCACTGTAATCACCAAGGGTGGTAAAGGCGTATGGGGTCCGATGCCCATGCCTCCTAATCCCAAGGTTTCGGATGCGGAAAAAAAGGAGCTCATCGACTTCGTTCTTGGTTTGGCGAAGTAGTCAGTCTGGTTTAGTCGCAAAATCAGAGGTGTTCCTTGAAAAAGCCGGCGTAAGTCGGCTTTTTTGATGCCCAAAGATATCAATGATTATCCGAACACTTTAGTCTGTCGCCGATTCGGGTTTTTACCCATCGGCTTCATAAAAACAGGTATCTCCCGGCTTAGCCTGAAGTTTTTCCAAAAAAACCATATTGCCAACACCGCGCAACGGGCCCGCATTAATGCTTTGTTATCCCATAAGTTGGTATCCCAGAAGCTGGTTGGCAAAGCTGGCGAAGTTGTTTAGAATCGACTTCGAAAGGAAAACTTTCACTTTGTTAAAAGTATTTTAATCACCCAATGGAGAGAATATGAAATCTACGATTGTAGGCATGACAGTAGTGGCAGGTTTATTGGTCGCAGGGAGCGCGTTGGCAGCAGATATGCCGGCTTCCGCGAAGAAGAACAACTGCGTATCCTGTCACGCAATTGACAAAAAGGTAGTTGGTCCTGCATGGGCGGATGTTGCCAAGAAATACAAGGGCGACGCTGGAGCCGCAGCACATCTGGACACCGTAATCGCCAAGGGTGGTAAGGGTGTATGGGGTCCTATGCCAATGCCTCCTAGCCCCAAGGTTACGGCCGAGGAAAGAAAGGAACTGGTCGACTTCGTTCTTGGTTTGTAAGAGCAAGTTAAAGCAGTTCTCAAAAAAGCCGACGCAAGTCGGCTTTTTTGTTACCTGACGGTGCCGGTTTACCCCAGGTAAGGGGCTTGTTTCTCTTGAGTTCTAGTACAAGTTCAAGGTTTAATCCGTACCTGCGTCTTTAGCTCACATAACAATAAACAGGGAGAAGTCATGAGTTACCCCCGCCCGGCCTGGCTGTTGCTGTTGCTGCCGCAACAGGCGCTAGCCGCCGATGTTGCCATCGATGCGTTGTTCGGTTCAATCAACGGTTTTCTGGCACGGATCATATTCTTCGACATATTCCCGGGTGAAACGGAGATGCCGTTTATCGTTGCCTGGTTGATCGTGGCGGCGGTATTCCTTACTTTGCGTTTCAGTTTCGTCAATCTGCGCATGATGCGCCATGCATTCAGGATTCTTCGCGGCAAATATCGCACCGCCGACGACCGGGGCGAGGTGACTTCCTTTCAGGCATTGTCCACCGCACTTTCCGCCACTGTTGGACTGGGCAACATCGCCGGAGTGGCCATCGCCATTTCCATCGGTGGCCCGGGGGCAACATTCTGGATGATCGTCGCCGGATTTTTGGGTATGACCACCAAATTTACCGAGGCCAGCCTGGCGCAGATGTATCGCGAGGTGCGCCCCGACGGCCGGTTGATGGGCGGCGCAATGGAGTATCTGTCGAGAGGACTGGCTGAAAAGGGCGTGCCGCGTCTCGGCAAGACGTTCGCCATCATGTTTGCCATATTCACCATCCTTGGCTCGTTCGGTGCGGGCAGCGCGTTTCAGGTCAGCCAGTCAATGGGGGCGGTGCAGGAACAGATTCCGTTCTTTCGCGAAATGCCAATCGCCTACGGCCTGCTGATGGCGGTTGCCGTGGGGCTGGTCATCATCGGCGGGTTACGCCGCATCGCCCATGTCGCCGAAGCGGTCGTGCCAGCCATGGTTGTCATTTATGTAAGCGCTTGTCTGTGTGTCATCATCAGCGATATCGCCCTGCTGCCCGATGCATTGAGCAGGATTGTCATCGAAGCATTCTCCCCCATCGCTGTTGGCGGCGGTATCGTCGGGGCGCTCGTGCAAGGATTCAAGCGTGCCGCTTTTTCCAGTGAAGCCGGGCTGGGCTCTGCCGCCATTGCGCACTCTGCCGCCTCGGTAAAATATCCGGTGCGTCAGGGGCTGGTAGCATTGTATGAACCTTTTATCGATACTGTGGTGATCTGCACGTTGACCGCGCTGGTCATCATCATTACCGGCGTGTACAACGCACCCGAGCATGAGGCGTTGCGTGCCGCCAGCCAGGGGGCGGCGCTGACTTCAGTGGCGTTTGCCACCGTGTCGAGCTGGCTCCCGATGATCCTCGCGTTGTCGGTGGTGTTGTTCGCCTATAGCACGGCGATTTCCTGGTCGTATTACGGCGAGCGCTGCTGGGTGTATGTATTCGGCGAACGCTATTCCATCCTGTACAAAGCCATCTTCATCGGCTTTGTTATTATTGCCTCCATTGCCAGTGCCGGGAATCTGCTGGATTTCACCGACTTGCTGGTGCTGGCGATGGCCTTTCCCAATCTGATCGGACTGTATGTGCTGAGCGGCAAAGTGAAAGCCGCACTGGTTGAATATCAGGCAAAACTTAAAAGCGGAGAATTGGACCGCGAGGCGGGAATTTACCCGGCTGTATCGAGGAGGATGAAATGAAAACTATTTTGATTGCCAACCCGAAAGGTGGCAGTGGTAAAACCACCCTGTCGGTCAACGTTGCCGGATATCTGGCCAATCGCGGCCAGCGGGTGGCGATGCTCGACCTGGATCGGCAGCAATCCACCGTGTTGTGGCTTGCCACGCGCCCTGACGACCTGCCGCGCATCCGCACACTCGATTCGAAGAAAGGGCATGATCGCCCAAATGACTGGCTGGTAATCGATTCGCCTGCCGGTCTGCATGGCAAGAACCTCGCTCATGCCCTTAAACTGGCGCACAAAATCATCGTACCGGTTGCTCCCTCATTGTTCGATTTACAGGCCAGTCGTGACTTTCTGCAATTGCTTGCCGAAGAAAAAACGGTACGCAAGAATAAGCGTAGCATCGGTGTAGTCGGCATGCGCATGGAGATGCGCACCAAAGCCGCCTGGGCGCTCGAGCACTTTCTGGCCGCTCTCGACCTGCCGGTGCTGGCCTACTTGCGTGAAACACAGGTATATGTGAATGCTGCTTTCGAGGGGAAATCCCTGTTTGATCTACCGCCCTACCTCGCTGAGCGTGAGCTCGAGCAATGGGCATTTTTGCAGGACTGGCTGGAAAAAGACTAACCATTCATTGACCATGTACCAGGGTGTCGTATCAGTTATCAAGTGACCAGCTCGGTATGGCATGCTCAACCATGTAATCCACCGCCGCCTTTACTTCCGCATTAGACAGTTTGGCATTGGAACCACGCGACGGCATGATGCCTTTCTTACCCCTGAAACCGTTGATTGCATGGTCATAAAGAACTTCACTGCTCTGCGTGAGACGCATCTCCCAGTCCTCCTTGATTCCCATGCGCGGTGCGCCTTTCAACCCGGATTTATGGCAGATGCTGCAAGTGCTCTTGTACACTTTTTCACCTGTTGCCGGATCAGGCACGGTCTCAACCTGAGCTGACTGCACCTGAGTGGCTCTGGATATTTCCGTAGTGGCAGGAGTACTGCCAGATACCGGGTTCCCGCTTTCTTTGCCACCACACCCGGAAACAAGCGCAAGTAACATTGTGGCTATCAATATTTGTCTTTTCATGTTCGTCATAATTCTTCAGAAGGTGCATTGTAAGCTGTTTGGTTGTGGCAAGAAATACCGGAAGTTTTCGATCATTTCAAGGTGACTCAAGCCAGCTCGTCGATCCAGCTTGCGCCTCTATTTTATTGTGCGCTATTGTGCAAGGCATTCTTGGAGGCGGCATGGCAAAAGTGAAAACCATTTATTCCTGCACCGAGTGCGGTGGACAGACTTCAAAGTGGCAGGGGCAATGCCCGCACTGCATGGCGTGGAACACACTGATCGAATCGGTGGCGGAACAGGTCGCCAAGGGCGGCAATCGCTTCAGCGCGCTGGCGGCGAGCGGTAAGGTGCAGAAACTCTCCGAAGTCGAGGCGGCAGAAGTACCACGCACACCGACCGGCATTGAGGAATTCGACCGCGTGCTCGGCGGTGGGCTGGTGCAGGGCGCGGTAGTATTGATCGGCGGCGATCCGGGTATCGGCAAGTCCACCTTGCTGCTGCAAGTGCTGGCGCATCTCTCCAAACAGCAAAATACTCTGTACGTTAGCGGTGAGGAGTCCTCCCAGCAAATCGCGCTGCGCGCCAAACGCCTGATGCTGGACGCGCGTGACCTGCGTCTGCTACCCGAGATCCAGCTGGAAAAAATTCAGGCTGCCATTACGCAGGATAAACCCGACATTGTAGTGATCGATTCGATCCAGACCGTGTATTCCGAGCAGCTCACTTCCGCACCCGGTTCGGTGGCACAGGTGCGCGAATGCGCCGCGCAACTGACGCGCATCGCCAAGAGCAGCAACATCACCATCATCCTGGTCGGTCACGTCACCAAGGAAGGTGCACTGGCCGGCCCGCGCGTGTTGGAGCACATCGTCGATACGGTGCTGTATTTCGAAGGTGATACGCATTCCAGTTTTCGCTTGATCCGCGCATTCAAAAACCGCTTCGGTGCGGTGAACGAACTCGGCGTATTCGCCATGACCGAAAAGGGTCTGCGCGAAGTAAGCAATCCATCTGCGTTGTTCCTGTCGCAACACGGCCAGCAGGTGGCTGGTTCGTGCGTAATGGTCACGCAGGAAGGCACGCGCCCGCTGCTGGTGGAAATTCAGGCGCTACTCGACGAGGCGCATTCGCCAAACGTACGACGATTGTCACTGGGGCTGGAGCAAAACCGGCTGGCAATGCTGCTCGCGGTGCTGCACCGCCACGCGGGTATCGCCTGCTTCGACCAGGACGTATTCATCAATGCGGTGGGCGGTGTAAAGATCACCGAGCCGGGCGCCGACCTTGCGGTGATCCTCGCGATGGTGTCCAGCTTGCGCAACAAGCCGCTGCCGGAAAAGCTGGTGGTATTCGGCGAAGTTGGGCTGGCGGGTGAAGTGCGCCCGGTACAGCGCGGTCAGGAACGTTTGCGCGAAGCCGCAAAACTCGGTTTCACCCATGCCATCATTCCCAAGGCAAATGCGCCCAGGCAGAAAATTGCCGGTATCGAGATTATTGTGGTGGAACGGGTGGAGCAAGCAGTCGCGCAAATCAAATAAGGACAGGTGTTAAATAATGGCATCTGAACAAATACGAATCTGGCTGCTACGTGCGCTGTTTGCAGTGCTGACGTTGCTGCTGTGTTTTGCCGCGCGCGCTGACGACCCGTGGATTGTGACCGGCGCGAATGGTCAGCCGCAGGTGCAGTTGTATTTTTTCTGGTCGCTGACTTGCCCGCACTGTAGTGCCGCGCATCCGTATGTGACTGCCATCCCGGTAGCGCGACCATGGGTTGAGCTGCATGAACTCGGACTCTCGAATAATCCGGATAATATGCGCCGGTTTCAGGAAATCATCAAACAGGGCGGCATGGAAGAAATCGCCGGTGTACCGGCTTTCCTGTTTTGCGGCGAGATGTATTTCGGCTGGGAAAGCGACGCCACCACCGGCACACAATTGCGCGAACGACTCGATGCCTGCCATACACGGATACTTTCCGGCAAGTCAGCAACGGCGGATTCTGTTCCGGCTGCCATAACTACGGGCGATACCATCAATGTTCCATTTGTCGGCAGCGTCGATGCGGCCACTTTGTCGCTACCGGCGCTGACCCTCGTGCTGGCCGGACTCGATGCCTTCAACCCCTGCGCCTTCTTCGTGCTGCTGTTCCTGTTATCGATGATGGCGCACCAGAAAAGCCGCTCACGCATGCTGGCCATCGGCGGAATTTTTGTCACCGTGTCCGGCCTGATGTATTTCGCCTTCATGGCTGCGTGGCTCAATGTCTTCCAGATCTTTGGCCATCTTGCCTGGGTAACACTGGCGGCGGGTGCGCTGGCGGTACTCGTCGGCGCGGTGAATGTGAAAGATTTTTTCTGGTTCGAGAAAGGTGTCACGTTGTCAATTTCTGAAGCAAAGAAACCCGACATCTTCCGCCGTACGCGCGCCATCCTCGCCGCCGACCGGCTGCCGACCATGCTCGCCGCCACGGTGTTTCTGGCCGTTGCCGCCAACTTCTACGAGTTGCTGTGCACGGCGGGTTTTCCGATGGTTTATACCCGCATCCTGACGCTGGCTGATCTTGCGCCTCCCACGCGCTACGCCTGGCTCGCGGCCTACAACCTGATTTATGTTGTACCGCTGGCCGCCATCGTGGTGGTTTTCGCCCGCACGCTGGGCGCGCGCAAACTCACCGAACGCGAAGGCCGGTTGCTGAAGCTTATGTCCGGGATGATGATGTTGGAACTGGGTGCGCTGCTGCTCGCCGCCCCCGAGCGCATCGGCCAGGTTGGCATCGCCTTTGGCCTGATGGCAGTGGCGGTGCTGGTTACTTTCATTGCCGCAAAGCTGACCCGGAGTCGTTGAGCTGGCGTAACCGGATACGGCAGGAATTCAGCTGCAAAACACTCAAACCCGCTCCAGCACTGCTGCAAAAAATCCGTCGGTACTATGCAAATGCGGGCGCAATTCCAGATAATTCCCCATCTCCAGCGCGATCTTCTGTTGCCGCAACACTTCACCAACCGGACGCAATACGAAGTCAGGATGTGCGGCAAGAAAGGCCTGTACGATGTGCTGATTTTCTTCCGGCAGGATGCTGCAAGTCGCGTATACCATGCGTCCATTCTTTTTCAGCAGGCGGCTGGCAGAGGCGAGGATGGTCGCCTGCTTTTGCGTGAATTCCTCGATGCTGGCGGGTGACTGGCGGAATTTCAGATCCGGGCTGCGGCGCAACGTGCCCAAACCGCTACACGGAGCATCCACCAGCACGCGATCAATCTTGCCGGCCAGGCGCTTTACCTTGAGATCGTTCTCGTGCGCAATCAGCATCGGCTGAATGTTGCTTGCGCCGGAACGCTTGAGGCGCGGCTTGAGATTGGCGAGACGTTTTTCCGAAATATCCAGTGCATACAGGCGGCCTTGCGAATTCATCAGCGCAGCCAGCATCAGCGTCTTGCCGCCCGCGCCGGCGCAGAAATCCACCACCATGTCGTTGCGTTTTGGCGCGAGCAGAAAACCGAGCAACTGGCTGCCTTCGTCCTGCACCTCAATCTTGCCTGCGGTAAACAAGGCATCGCGATTGAGCGGAATTTTTTCCTTGAGACGAATGCCGATGGGAGAATAAGGCGTGGCGGCGGCTTCGATATTTTTGTCGTGCAGCAGTTGCAGTATTTCGTCGCGTTTCGCGAGCAGGGTGTTGACGCGAATATCCAGCGGCGCGCCCTGCTGCATGGATTGCCCCAGAATGAGAATGTCTTCATCCGGGCAGAATGCGCGCATTTTTTCCACCAGCCATTCAGGCAGCTCGGCCTGCACCGACAACGGCAATTCTTCGAGCTTCACGCCCTTTACCGTGGCAAGCCACTCTTTTTCGTCGCGCTTCAGCACCGGTTCGATTTCGCGCAGGTTATAGCCGCCGAATCTGACCAGCCAGGCCAGCGCCATGCGGCGTGGTGTAGCATTTCCGGCGCAGGCATGTTCCAGCAGCAAGCGGTGGCGCAGCACGCCAAACACTGTCTCGGCAACCAGCTCGCGCTCGTTGGAACCGATACGCTCGTTCTTGAAAAAATAGCGCAACGTGGTATCGGCGGGATGCGCCAGCGGCAAAACGGCACGCAGCGCCTGGATGGCGAGGTCTAATCGGTATTCGGTAATCAGCATGGGAAAAATCGGTTTTGTGAATTCAGGCGCGCAGTTTAACAGGCGCTGGAAAAAGCTCATCACTTCCTGTAGCGCATTACGTCCATCGGGCGATCTGGAGTTCTACTGCAATACTGTAATGATGTCTGCTGCGCGTCAACTCGAGCCGGTAACCGGCTGTTGAAATGAGTCTGTAGTTTCCTATTCGCCGCGAACCAGCAGTACCGGAACCAACGTTGCGCGTACCACGCCTTCGGCAACACTGCCCAACAACAGTCGGCTCAGACCGGAGCGCCCATGCGTGCCGATCACGATCAGGTCGGCCGGCCAATTCCGTGCCTCACCATCGATCACGTCAGCAACTCGCTTACCGTCCGCTTCCAGCAGCACGGTTTCCGCCGTTACCCCCAGACGTTGCGCTTCTTCGGCGGCCTGGGCAAGAACGCGCTCACCGGTATGGCGCACCGCTTCTTCGAGAGCGACATGATCGATAAAGGCATAACCTTCGGTATCCAGCAGGTAGATTTCCTCGATTACATGAACGAGGCGCAGTTGAATCTTGTCGCCCGCCAGCTTGATTGCCTCCTGCAACGCCCGCCCGGAAGTCGCACTGCCATCCACCGGAACCAGAATGCGTTGGTACTTAGCTATCTCCTTCTTTTGAGTACGAGCTACCAAAGCCGCCTCAGAGCTTGAAAAAATTCTCGCGATAGTGACGCAACTCGGCAATGGATTCGTAGATATCGGCCAGGGCCTCGTGCTTGTTGTGTTTTTTAATGCCCTGCGCCACTTCCGGCTTCCAGCGTTTGGCCAGCTCCTTGACGGTGCTCACGTCGAGATTGCGATAGTGGAAATAATCCTCCAGCTTCGGCATCCAGCGCGCCAGGAAACGCCGGTCCTGACATATTGAATTGCCGCACATCGGCGAGATGCGCGTCGGCACATATTCCTTGAGAAATTCCAGCATCTGCGCTTCGACTTCCGCATCGTCCAGCGTGGCGGCCTTCACCTTTTCGATCAGCCCGGACTTGCTGTGGGTAGATTTGTTCCACGCATCCATGCCGTCCAGCACGCTGTCCGGCTGATGCACCACCAGCACCGGTGCTTCTGCGATGGTTTCCAGGTTGGCGTCGGTGATCACCAGTGCAACTTCGATGATGCGGTCGGTATCCGGGATCAGCCCGGACATTTCCATGTCTATCCAGACAAGGTGGTTGGGGTTTTGTGCCATAATTCGCGCGTCTTAAACAGGAACGGTAATGCGCGTATTGTGTCACAACCACGCACTATCCGGACACCCAATTCCACCATGACCGCTGCGCAATTCACCTTTTTTTTCATCGCGTCACTCACGCTAACCACGCTTGCCAGACTGTGGCTGGCACGTCGCCACCTGGCGCATATTGCCGCACATCGCGGCGCTGTGCCGGAGGCATTCCGCGAAAAGATCGCGCTCTCCGAACACCAGAAAGCGGCTGATTACACTTCCGTCAAGACGCGCTTCGCCATGCTCGGCATCCTGTTCGATGCAGCATTGTTGCTGGCCTTTACCATTGCAGGTGGCATCCAGTTTATTGCCAATCTGTGCAATAGTTGGCTCAGCACACCGCTTATTCAAGGAGTCGCAATTATCGTCACGGTGCTGCTGCTTTCTTCGCTGCTGGAAATGCCGTTCAGCCTGTACCGCACCTTCGTCATTGAGGCGCGCTTCGGCTTCAACAAAATGACTCTGGCACTGTATCTGACCGACGCGGCAAAAAGCCTGCTGCTCGGTGCGGCCATTGGCCTGCCACTACTGTTCGGCGTGCTGTGGCTGATGTCCGCGATGGGGGCATACTGGTGGCTGTATGTATGGCTGGCGTGGATGACCTTCAACCTGCTGGTGCTGTTTATCTATCCGTCCTTCATCGCACCGCTGTTCAACAAGTTCACGCCGCTGCAGGACGAGGCGATGAAGGCGCGCATCGAGGCGCTACTCGCCAAATGCGGCTTTACCACCAGCGGTCTGTTCGTGATGGACGGTAGCAAACGCAGCGCGCACGGCAATGCCTACTTCACCGGTTTCGGCAAGACCAAGCGCATCGTGTTTTTCGACACACTACTGGAACGCCTGAGCGGCAACGAGATCGAGGCGGTGTTGGCACACGAACTTGGCCACTTCAAGCGCCGCCATGTGCTGAAGCGCATCGCCGCCAGTTTCACCATGAGTTTGGGATTTTTGTGGCTGCTTGACCAGTTGATGCAAACGGCGTGGTTCTATGAAGGGCTTGGCGTAAGCACGCCTTCTACCGCGCTCGCGCTACTGCTATTCTTCATGATCCTGCCAATATTCAGTTTCCTGCTGCATCCGCTGCTATCGGCCTATTCACGCAAGCACGAATTCGAAGCAGATGAATATGCCGCAAAACAAACTGCGGCGCAGGATATGGTGAGCGCACTGGTCAAGCTGTATCAGGATAATGCGGCGACACTCACTCCCGACCCGCTGTATTCAAAATTTTATGATTCGCATCCGCCTGCGGCGGTACGCATCGCGCATTTGCAGGCACAATAAAAAAATCATGAAATTCATCATTACATTGATGTCGCGGTGCGCCGCAACTACAGTATCAGTCAATACCACAACCTGAAACCGGAGGATATCATGGAGCAAATACGCGACCTCACCAGCAAACAATGCAAACCCATCGAAAACGGCACGCCGCCACTCTCTCAAGCTGGTATCGACCAATTAATTCAGCAGATCGATGGCTGGCAGCAGCACGGGCAACTGATTGCCAAAACCTGCCGGTTCAAGGATTACTATCAGACCATCGCGTTCGTCAATGCGGTCGCATGGATGACGCACCGCGAAGATCATCACCCTAATCTCACTGTCACCTACAACAGTTGTATGGTGGAATATTCCACTCATGCCGTCGGTGGCCTGTCGGAGAACGACTTCATTTGCGCCGCGAAAGTGGATGCGCTGCTCAAGATTTGAGTGCAGTGCCAACAGGCCGGGTTATCGCAGCATTTGGTCGCCAATACCTGGTGCATTTGGATGACGGCAGCAAACTCGCCTGCCTGACGCGCGGCAAGAAAAGCGAAGTGGTGTGCGGCGACCGTGTGGAAATCCAGCTCACCAGCGCGGCCTCTGCAGAGAGCGGCGCGCAGGGCGTGATCGAACGCATCGCACCGCGCTGCTCGCTGCTGTATCGCTCCGATGCATTCCGCGAAAAACTCATCGCTGCCAACGTCACGCAGATCATCGTAGTGGTCGCTACCGAGCCTTCATTCAGCGACGAACTGCTGGCGCGTTGCCTGGTCGCCGCACACGACCAGAATTTGGATGTACTAATCGTGCTGAACAAATGTGATCTTGCCGGGACCGCAGCCGCCGCGCGCCAACAGCTCCTGCCTTATACCGCCATCGGCTACCGTGTCCTGGAACTCAGCGCGAAGCAGAATGTATCAACATTGCGTCCACTGC
Source organism: Gallionella sp. (assembly GCA_035529795.1). Classification (GTDB taxonomy): domain Bacteria; phylum Pseudomonadota; class Gammaproteobacteria; order Burkholderiales; family Gallionellaceae; genus Gallionella. The sequence continues at coordinate 14,710 of DATKVZ010000020.1, forward strand.
TGCATGGCCACACCAGTGTGCTGGTCGGCCAATCCGGCATGGGTAAATCCACCCTGATCAACGCGCTGCTGCCCGACGCACAGGCCGCCACCCGCGAAATTTCCAGCGCGCTGGACTCCGGCAAACACACCACCACCCACGCGCGCCTGTATCACCTCGACGAAAGCAGCTCACTGATCGACTGCCCCGGCGTACAGGCATTCGGTCTACATCACCTGAGCTTCGGAGAAATAGAACAAGGATTCATCGAATTTGCACAATATCTCGGCCAGTGCCGCTTCCACGACTGCCACCACGCGCATGAGCCGGGTTGCGCGCTACGGGAAGCCGTCGCAGCGGGAAAGATCGATGCGCGCAGACTGGAACTGTTTCAGCAAATCACCACGAACAAAGCGTGATCGGTGGCTTTGTGCCAGAAGCGGAAGCTCGTGGAAACCGTGGTCTGCACTCCTATTGTTGATTTCTTAGCTCCATTTTATATTTATGAAAAAGCTTTCTAAAAAGCAGAGATTGCTCGATGTGAAAACCGCAATCCTTCATCGTCATAAAGAAAAAGAAAAGGATAATAAAAAAAACGCCTCCTCATCGAACAAAAGATGGGTGGGCAGGAACGACGAGATTGATGTTTTAATAAACAAGGGCCTCTCAATATCTTTAAGCAAAAATCGTGACCTCACTATTAATCTGCCAGAGGAAATGAATTTTTCCAAAAAGTATGATGAAACTATTCTGTATATCATTGCTATTCGCCGACTTGCTGCAACGATAGCGAATCCATACAAAGCATACAGATTGAAATCCGTCAATTTCAATCGCCTGAAAAAAATATCAACGTCCGCCGCACTTGTGTTGACTGCCGAATTATCTAAGTGGGATGATGCGACAAGACAAAGGTTGCGCCCAATGACAGATAATTGGGATGCAGACATACTTAAAAAATTTATTGATTTGGGTTTTTTTGACCTTTTCAAAACCCCTCCCAACATTTCCAGCAATAATTCACCTTCGACATTACCGAGGTCGGATTTAGTGAGGTACATTAAGGGTAGATGCGGGGAAGCTAAAAAAACAAGGGAACTAAAGGATGAACTTATAAAAATCGTTGGTGATCCAATAGACAAATGGATGTTTCTGCGTGGAGGCTTGGACGAAGCTATTACAAACGTTTCTCATCATGCATATCCTGACAATGGCATGATTTCTGAAAATAATAAGAACTGGTATTTAACTGGCTCATACAATGGCAGCTCAAAAGAGCTGAAAATTGTTTTTTATGACCAAGGAATTGGGATTCCAAAATCGCTCCCGGCATCTAAAATATGGGAGCGGGCGCTTGAGGTGCTATCCCTATTCCCTGCGGGAGAAAGAAAGCTTGATGAAGTCCTACTGAAGGCTGCGGTTGAACTGGATAGAACGAGCACAAACAAATCTGATAGAGGAAAAGGATTGCAGGATATGCTTGAGTTTATCCGACAGCGCAGAGAAGGTTACTTATCAATATTAAGCTCAAGGGGATTGTATAAACTTTCAGTTTCTAACGGCAAGGAGCTTGTAAAGTCAGAACATTTTGACGATCCTATTTCTGGTACGCTTATCATATGGAGTGCTACCTTACAGAATTAGATTCTTAGAGGATTTTATGAAAACATTAAACATTGGGCGCGACTTCTCGCTAGACCCCGCAGGACGTTTCTTTTCTGACGAAGGCGATAATGGCGAAAAATTTAGAGAGAATTTTTTGAAACCAGCTATTCAAGCGTTAAAGCCTGATGAAAAGCTACACATCATCCTTGATGATGGTGTTGAATCCTACGGGTCATCATTCCTGTCAGAAGGATTTGCGGGTATGGTTAAGTACGGATATATATCTAGTCAGAATCTATTAGAGAAAATCGTAATAGACTACTCTGACGCTGATTTTGAATTTTATAAAAATAAAATAATAACATACATAAAAAATTCTAAATTCAAGGAGGAGGAGTATAAGCCGACAAGGTCAAAGGAGAGCTAGTATGGGGAATAAAGCCCCCCCCCTAGAAGCCGATGTATGCATCATTAATAGCTCAGCTCCGATTGACGCTAATGTTGCTGAGGCTAGCTCTTTACCGGTAGCAGATATTGTTGATGCATTAAAACAGCTTACGGAGACATTATCTTCATCACTTCAGCCGCCCAATGAATTAACTTTGCTACAAGCATCATTTGCAGTATTCATTGTAGTCATCGGCGCATCTTCTGCGTATTTTTTCAATTATCTCCATTGGAGAATGGCTGAAAAAAAACAAAAACTATCAGGTGCTTGTTTAGCGCTTAGCACCTTAACAAGTGGCATTGAATCAGTCGCCGTTAATTATTGGCTTCGAGAATACAACGAGAAAGATAAATTAGAAACACAAGCGGCTGAAATATCAATTAAGACAAAGATACGACTTATTTCAACTTACACTAGACTTATTAGTTCTTGTTTAAAAAACAATATAGCAACCTCGGAAATGCAAAAAATTGAAAATTTCCAACTCGAAATATTTGACTTGGCTACCGGTGATGGTTTCGAATCCATTTCAAAAATACCATCGAAGACAAAAGCGATGCAAATATCAAATTTATGCTTAAAAATAAAAGCAACAATCTTGTCATTGGATTTTGGCACTTAATTCATAAATATAAACATTCAAAGAGCATTAATTAAATGGGCTCGGTAGACTCATTTGATCAGCGCTTTTTCTGTTCGAACTTGGGATGATACTGAACTTCCGCTTTCCTAAATTACGAAAGACTGCAACGGGTCGAAAACGGAAGTTCAAAGAAGTGGCGGCTGACTACAAAGACCGACTAGAACTCAGTCAGTATATCCGCGTGGCTGTCACCTGCAGGGCTTTTCATATCTTCGCCAAAATATATCAAAGAAACACAAGCAGTGCTAACCCAGCAAACTTGCCAGTGTCAGTAGCAACAATAGAATCAGCCAGAACACCACCGAGCGCCACACCAGCCCGATGGTGCTGCGCATGAAATCAACATCGGCATCGTCACCAACGCCAAATTCCGGCCGATCCAGCAACTGGCCACCTTGCGGAATCGGCAACCCAAGGCGCACACCTAACGCTCCTGCGCCACTGGCCAGCAGTATTCCGGCTTCATGATCCGGCCAGTTGGCCGCCTGGGTGCGCCAGCAATATACGGTGTCTTCAAAATTGCCAACGATGGCAAATGTCGCTGCGGTCATGCGGACCGGCAGCCATTCCAGCAGATAAAATACGCGCCGTGCAAAGCTGCCAAACTCATCCGGTTCACCGGCATCCTCATCATCCCAACGGGCACGCAGAAATTGCCCGAGACGGTACATCAGTGCGCCCGCCGCGCCACCCAGGCCAACTGCGCTGAACAGCACAAACCACACAATTACGCCGAACACATTGCGGTGTGAGGCGATCAGTGCCTCTTCGATGGTAATGCGCGCAACCTCTTCCGTATTCAGCTCATGCGAATGAATACCGCGCCAGCGGGACAGCAGGCTGCGTGCCTCATCCAGTCTGTCGTCGCGCAACGCCTGGTGAATATCGGTGAAGTAATGGCTGAACTGGCGAAAACCCATGGTGAGATATAGCACCAGCACGTTGAACGCCCAGGCAAAAATTGGATGCATCCGGCACAGCAGCCCATACAGCACAACGACAGCGGCCAGCAGCGGCAATACCGCCAGCAGCCAGGCAATTTTCCCGTGTTTGCGCTCGCCACCGTTGAAGTGATGCTGAAAGAAACTGACGTAGCCGGACAACCAGCCCTGCAAATATTTACGCGAGGAAAGCGGGTGAAGTTGCTCCAGCAGCAGTGCGGCAATCAGGGCAAGCAGGCTCATGGCGGAAAGATAACACACAACCGCCGCATTGCGCTGCTGAGCCGCGTGTTAGCCTGTTAAATCAGGCCTGGAATACGTCTGGTGCACCCGCCACTAAACAACCATTCCTGCCGCAACGGTGTTATTGGTTGCCTCATCAATCACGATAAAGCTGCCGGTACCGTGGTCGATCAGGTAATGATCGATCATCAGCGGTTGCTGGACTTTCAGCGCGACGCGCGCAATGTCGTTCATATTCAGCACTGCAACAGGGTGCTGCTCCAGCGTGTTCACATCCACACGATAATCGATACGCGAAAACAGGCACTTTGCCGTGCGTGTGGTGTGCTTGACGAAGTATTTGCGATTCTTGTCGAGCGGGGTTTCGGAGAGCCAGCACAGCATCGCCTCAAACTCCTTGGCGACAGTCGGAAGATTGTCTTTTTTGACGAACATATCGCCACGTGAAATATCAATCTCATCGGTCAGCGTCAGCGTTACCGACTGCGGGGCGTAAGCACGCTGCGGCTTGCCATCATAGGTGACAATTTCCTTGATACGCGTCGTGCGTCCACCGGGCAGGATGGTGATTTCTTCGCCGACCGCGATCTCGCCCGATTCAATGCGCCCCATGTAGCCGCGGAAGTCATGAAATTCTTCGGTCTGCGGGCGACATACCCATTGCACCGGAAAGCGAAAGTCGGTGGCATTAAGATCGTTGTTGATCTCGACCTTCTCCAGCAGATCCAGCAGAGCCGGCCCCTTGTACCAATTCAGATTCCCGCCGCGCTCTACCACCATGTCGCCATTCAGCGCGGATAGCGGGATGCAGGTCACATCATGCAGTCCGAATTGTGCGGCAAAAGCACGATACTCCGCCACAATGGAATCAAATTTCTGTTGCGAATAATCCACCATATCCATCTTGTTGACTGCCAGCACAATATGCGGCACGCCGACCAGGCTGGCAAGGTAAGTATGGCGACGCGTCTGTGTCAACACACCCTTGCGTGCATCGATGAGAATAATGACAAGATTGGCGGTGGAAGCGGCCGTAACCATGTTGCGCGTGTATTGCTCGTGTCCCGGCGTATCGCCGATGATGAACTTGCGCTTGGGCGTCGCAAAATAGCGATAGGCGACATCGATGGTAATACCCTGTTCGCGCTCCGCCTGCAAACCGTCGGTCAACAACGACAGATCGACGGCAGCCATACCGCGCTTTTCGCTGGTTTTTGAAATTGCCGAGAGCTGATCTTCAAAGATGGATTTGGAATCGTGCAACAACCGCCCGATCAGCGTGCTCTTGCCGTCGTCCACGCTGCCTGCGGTGATAAAACGGAGTAGTTGTGTGACGTTATTCATTGTGTAGCCTCATTCTGTTTTTTGTAGAAGCACACCCTGTGTGCGAATTGGAAATTTCAACATCGCACGCAGGGCGTGCTCCTACATCTTAAAAGTAGCCTTCCTTCTTGCGCAGCTCCATCGAAGCGTCCGAGGTCTGGTCGTCCATGCGCGTCGCGCCGCGTTCGGTGATGCGCGTGATCGCGGTTTCCCTGATGATTTCCCCCGGCGTATGCGCGGTGGATTCCACCGGTGCGGTGCAGGTCATGTCACCCACAGTGCGGAAGCGCACCGATACCGTCTCGACCTTTTCTCCCGGCTTCGGCTGCACCAGATGCGATACCGGGATCACCGCGTTGCCACGCCGGACCACTTCGCGTTCATGTGCGTAGTAGATCTCCGGAATATGCAGCTTCTCGCGGTCGATATATTCCCAGATATCCATCTCGGTCCAATTGCTGATCGGAAATACGCGGATATTTTCGCCGGCATGGGTGCGGGTGTTGTAGATGTCCCACAATTCCGGACGTTGATTTTTCGGATCCCACTGGCCGAATTCGTCACGGAATGAAAAAATACGTTCCTTGGCGCGCGCTTTTTCTTCGTCGCGCCGTGCGCCGCCCATGCAGGCGTCGAAGCCGAACTCGGCAATGGTCTCCAGCAGTGTTACTGACTGGTAAGGGTTGCGCGGCAAATCCGGATCCTTGATGACGATACTGCCGCGTTTGATGGAATCCTCCAGCGAACGTACGATGAGCCGCTCGCCCAGATCTGCGGCCAGTTTGTTGCGGCACTCAATCACTTCCGGAAAGTTGTGCTCGGTGTCGATATGCACCAGCGGAAAGGGAAACTTCGCCGGGCGAAATGCCTTTTCCGCCAGACGCAGCATCACGATGGAATCCTTGCCGCCGGAAAACAGCAGTGCGGGATTTTTACATTCCGCCGCGACTTCGCGCATGATGTGAATGGATTCGCTTTCCAAAGCGTCCAGATGGGTGAAAGTGTGACTGCTCATTTTTCTCTTTCGCTATCAATTTCAAAAACTGCTCCATTATTCCGGCGTAAACCGGAATAATGGAATACCTACGGCTATATCCGTTTCAATGGCATATTTTCAACAACATGCAACCCGCATTCCTTACCCTCTGCATCCTCCCACCACCACCTTCCGGCGCGGATGTCTTCGCCCGGTGTGACAGCGCGCGTGCAGGGCGCACAACCGATACTCGGATAAAAACGGTCATGCAGCTTATTGTACGGCACATCGTTTTGTTTGATGTATTCCCATACTTCGGCATTCGTCCAGTCCAGCAGCGGGTTGAATTTTTGCAGGCCGTGATCGGCATCGAACGACGATACTTCCAAACTGCCGCGTGTGATGGCCTGCTCGCGGCGCATCCCGGTGATCCACGCGTGCTTGCCTGCCAAGGCGCGCTGCAGCGGCTCGACCTTGCGGATGTGGCAGCAACGTTTGCGCAATTCCACGCTGTCGTAAAAAGCATTCACACCGTTCTGCACAACATACTCTTCAACCGCCGTGCAGTCCGGGAAATAAATTTTCAGCGGCACACTGTAGCGCCGGTGCACCTCCTGCATCAGATCGTAGGTCTCCTGCGGCAGACGTCCGGTATCAAGGCTGAACATCTCGATATTCGGCTGGTGTTTGGCGATCAAGTCGGTCAGCACCATGTCTTCCGCCCCCATGCTGTTGGCGAAACATACCGGTGCAAAATCACGCACAGCCTGTTGCAGTACGGTGACAACCTGTTCGATTTTCGGTTGCAGGCTCATTTGGGCAAGGCCTCCGTCAGGTCAAGCTGCGCGTCCTTTTGCGATGCGAAGGCTGCCGCTTTGGCCGTCCAACCGTCTACCGCCGCACTGATTGCCGTGAGCATTTCAGCATCGATTTCTGTGTCACCGGCAAGGCTGTCTGCTGCCTGAGCGAATTCATCGGCCAACTCTACAGGCGTCAGCTCCCGCAGTTGCGCGGCAAGCTGGTTCAAATCGCCGTTGTGCACTCCCTCCAGCAACTGCACGATACCCGAGCCAAGCAGGCGCAGGATCGCCTCGTTGCAATGCACCGCCTCGTCATACTTGCGCTGAAACACCAATGCATTACGGTATTCACGCTCATGCGCCGCCTCAAAGAAATTCGCGCCAATCAGCACCTGTGATACGCCTGCGCATTCGCCACCGCCCAGATTCAGCACGCGGAAATCACTGGTGCTGCCGTAATCGCTCATCACCGATTGCAAATCTTCGGCCTTCACTTCGGCCAAGTCGGCCAGCAGTTGCGCGAAATAGTCCGGGGCTTGCGCACGCGCCCAGACGAAGAAACTGGTCTCGCCGCTGGCGAGATGTGCCGCCTGCACACGCTCGATGGCCTGCTTGATACGCGCTACCGGCAACGCAGGACCTTTCAGGGCCAGCGCACCACCCTGCATACCGCTGCCGGCAAAGTACATCTGATAGTGCGGCACCAGCTTGCCGTGCATGCGTTTGCCTTCCCCATAAATACCAATGTCGCCAGTTTCCGGCTGCGCACAACCATTGTGGCAACCCGACACACGGACGCGCAAATCAGCCTTGCCCCCGGACAATTGTGGCGCAATCACCGGGCTGGCGGTGATGCCAAGACGGCAGGTAGAAGTTCCCGGGCACGCCACCACGTTATCCCCGGCGATCGGTTCGTGCAGCCCCAATCCGGCCAATCCGCTGCGCAACGCAGCCACGCTGGCCTGCGGCACGTTGAAGATGGAAAGGTTCTGATCCTGCGTGGTGCGAATTTCATCCAGCCCGTGCGCGCGCAACAATGCGGCGATGCCGCGCAATTGCGTCGGCGTGATGTCACCGATCGGTAATGCCACCGGCAGCACGAACAATCCTGTCTGGCGTTGCGCGTACAACTTGCGCGGTGCACCGGGCCCGGGAATTTCGCCATCAGTCGGCTGACGCCATTCGCCCTGTGGATAGGCCTGTGCGGCGAGTGCCTGTTTGGTACGCTCGAATTCCTCACGATACTTTTCCACAAAACCCTGCTCGCCAAAACGTTCGATCAGAAACTTGACTCGCGACTTGGCGCGCTTGGTGCGGTCGGAATATTTATTGTGCAATGCCACCAGCGCTTCCAGCGAAAACAGCAACTCGCGCTCCGAAATAAATTCCTCGACCACAATTGCTTCGCGCGGCTTGTGCCCAAGCCCCCCGCCCGCCTTGACCATGAAGCCATGCTGCCCGTTCCTGTTGACCGCCACCACACCGCAATCATGCAGCATCGCCTGCGCGCAATCCGTCTCGCAAGCCGAGAAACTGAATTTGAATTTGCGCGGCATTTGCTGGTTGAGCGGGTTGCGCAAAAAATGCCTTGCCGCGCCGTCCAGATGCTTCGTTACATCAACATGCTCGTGCGGACACACGCCCGACAAGCCGCAGGCCGACATATTGCGCACCGTATTACTGCAGGCCTCGCGCGTGGTCATACCCGCGTCGGCGATGCGACGCATCGCGGCAGGTGTGCTATCGAGCGGAACAAAATGCGTCTGGATCGATTGGCGTGTGGTGATATGTGCAATACCTTTTTGCGAGTAAGTTTCAGTGACATCCGCAACTGCCTCCAGTTGCTCCGGCGTCGCACGCCCGCCGGGCACTTTGATGCGAAACATATGCACACCCTGTTGACGCTGGCCGTACACACCATGCTGCAAGCGTGCCGCTGTCATACGGTCAAGGTCCAACCTGCCGGCGTTGAAAGCCTGAATGGTCTGTTCAAAGCGGTCGATTTCCGCCAGGTCAGCTAAATTTTGCACGTTTACACTCATCGTGTTTTTCCTTTATTACATTCCGGTTAATGCAGCGCCATTCTGGCACCGATAATCAACAACATGGTCGCCAACAGAGGGCGCAATACTTTTTCCGGTACCATCGCACTCAGGTGACTGCCGATATAGATGCCGGGCAACGAGCCAAGTAATAATCCGGCCAGCAGCACCGTATCTACCGTGCCCAATGCCATATGCCCCATACCGGCCAGCGCAGTCAGTGGAACGGCATGAACAATGTCGGTACCTACCACCTTTACCGCCGGCATGCGCGGATACAGAAACAACAGAGCAACCGTACCCAGCACACCCGCGCCAATCGAAGAAATTGTCACCAGCACTCCGACGACGATGCCCGTCGTAATCGTCGCGGCAGGCAGATAGCGATGGTGCAATTCATACACTGTGCCATCTCTGCGCCGCGCAAGCTTCTTGATCCAGTCTTTCAGCAACAGGGCTGCCGCAGTCAGCAGCAAAGCCACGCTCAACACACCGGTCACCAGGCTGTGCAATACTTTTTCGTCCAGCGCAAGATGTTTCAGCAAGGCTATCGTGATCACGGCGGCAGGCAGGCTGCCCAAGCCAAGCAACCTGACAATTTTCCAGTCAACCGAACCGCGCCGCGCATGCACCCAGCCGCCCAGCGATTTGGTCAGCGAGGCATACAGCAGGTCGGTGCCGACTGCGGTCACCGGGGAAATACCGAAGACCAGCACCAGCAACGGCGTCATCAACGAACCACCACCCACGCCAGTGATGCCGACGATCAACCCGACCAGAAACCCGGACAATGTGTACATCCAGTCCATGCACTACCGCCCCGAATAATTCATGGCGCGCATTCTAGTTTGCGAACCTTATATTTTCAAATACTTTTATGTTAGAGTTATATAACTATTGGATATTAGGAAACGACATGAATTTGCAGCAATTGCGTTACCTGAATGAAATCGTGCACCAGGGGCTGAATATCTCCGATGCGGCAGCTGCTCTGTACACTTCGCAGCCAGGCATCAGCAAGCAAATCAGGCTATTGGAGGAAGAGTTGGGCATCGAGATATTCGTACGCAACGGCAAACGCATCGTTGCCATTACCGAGCCAGGCAAAGCCGTTCTGGATATTGCCCGGCGCATGTTGCACGATGCAGAAAATCTCAGGCAAATCGGGCAGGAATTTCATTCGCAAGATAGCGGCCACCTAACCATCGCCACCACCCACACCCAGGCGCGCTATGCTTTACCGCCGACGATTAAACAATTTGCCAAACGCTATCCTGAAGTAAAGCTGGGGCTGCACCAGGGCAACCCGACCCAGATTGCCGAACAAGTGCTAAGCGGAGAAGCCGATGTGGGTATCGCCACCGAAAGCCTGTCTCTGTATGACGACCTCGTAACGCTGCCGTGCTACGAATGGAACCATTGCGTAATTACTCCACCGCGCCACCTCTTGCTGGAAGAAAAAAAACTAACGCTGGCAAAAATCGCACAATACCCGATCATTACCTATGATTTTGCGTTCAGCGGTCGCGGCAAGATTAACGCGGCATTCGAGTCGGCAAACATTCAACCGAATATCGCACTCACGGCAATTGATGCGGATGTAATCAAGACCTATGTTGAGTTAGGGCTGGGTATCGGCATTCTGGCGAAAATGGCCTTCATCCCGGAACGTGACAGGCACTTGCGCATGATGGATGCAGGACATTTATTCAAACCCAGTACCACGCGTATTGCCATCCGCAAAAATGAATATCTGCGCGGCTATACTTACGATTTCATCGAATTATTCGCGCCGCATCTGACCCATGATGTGGTGGCAAAGGCGATGCATATTCATCTTTAGCATGAAAGCCGACATGGGCGCGAAAACGAAACATCCCGTCCTTGCCTTTATGCCACGGCTACAATCGCCCCATCTTCGGCAGCTCGCCAACCAGCGGTGCCACATAATCGATCCACGCCTGCGTCACACCGTTACCCGCCGCATTGATATATTCATCTTTCATCTCGGTGGCCACACGTGCCACGGACGACAGCGGCGTGATGAAACACTCGCTGGAATATGGCTTGCTGCTCAGGCGACGGATCGCTACAGAGCCTGCCTGTCCGGTGCTGGCGGCATGATTCACCGCGTGCTCGCCAACTTCACGCGCTTCCTTAACATCCACCGGAGAAACAATCGTGGGGAAGGAGCGTTGCAAATAGCCGAAGGTGTCGGCGCGCACCCGCACTTTTTGCCCGGGGAAAGCTTCCTTCACCAGCGCCGCCAGTGTGTCGCCCAGCGCGCCGCTACCGGAAAGCTGGATGTTGCCGTGTGAATCGCGTTCGCCGCTGGTGGCGATCGGGTTGCCGTCCTTGTCGGCGATACCCTCAGAAGCGGCAATCACGCAACGACCATATTTCGCCACCGCATCGCGCACATTCTGCTTGAATTTCTCCGTATCGAACACGCGCTCCGGCAGGTAGATCAGATGCGGTCCGTCGTCTTCCACCTGGTGCGCCAGCGCCGATGCCGCCGTCAGGAATCCGGCACTGCGCCCCATCACTACGTTGACCTTGATACCCTGTAATGCGCGATTGTCACGGTCATCACCCATAAAGGCCAGCGCCACAAAGCGCGCTGCCGAGGGAAAACCGGGGCAGTGGTCGGTGACTTTCAGATCATTATCGATAGTCTTGGGAATATGCACGGTGCAAAAGTCATAATTCGCTTCTTTCGCCATTTCGGCAATGATGTGTGCTGTCTCGGCAGAATCGTTTCCGCCAATATAAAAGAAATAGCGCACGTCATTTTTCCTGAACACCTCGAACACTTTTTCGCATTCGGCCTTGCCGGGCTTGAGGCGCACCGATCCCAGTGCTGCCGCCGGCGTATTGGCGATCTGTTCAAGCTGAGCGACACTTTGCTCGGTTAGATCAATGAAATCTTCCTTCATGATCCCGGCAATGCCGTGGCGCGCGCCGAGAATGCCGGTAATGTTGGGTTGTTTGCGTGCCGCCAGCACCGCACCCACCAGCGATTGATTGATGACGACGGTGGGGCCGCCCGATTGGCCGATCACCATCTTGCCGACTAGTTTTTTCTGCACAGTCATAGCATCATCTCCTCGGTAATAGTGTGGGCATATTGTAAACCGAATACAGGTCACTGGCTGCATCGCTTATAATTGCGGGGTTTTCACTTCTTCAATCTTAAGGAACCGCATGAGTTTGTTAAATGTCCGCCCCGGCGACAATCTGCCCCACGAATGTAATGTCATCGTCGAAATTCCCAAACACGCCGACCCGGTAAAATACGAGGTAGACAAAGTCTCAGGTGTGCTGATCGTGGATCGCTTCATTTCCTCCCTGATGCGCTACCCGTGCAATTACGGTTTCATTCCGGAAACCATCGCGGATGACGGCGATCCGGTGGATGTGCTGGTGGTCACCCCATTTCCGGTGGTGCATGGCGCGGTTATTCCCTGTCGCCCGGTCGGCATGCTGAGCATGGACGACGAAAGCGGCGGCGACGCCAAAATTGTCGCCGTTCCTTCCGACAAACTGACTCCGCTATACCACGATGTCCGGTCTTATGAGGATTTGCCAAAAATCACACTTGAGCAGATCAAGCATTTCTTCGAACTCTACAAGGCTCTGGAGCCTGGTAAGTGGGTCAAAATAAAGGGCTGGCAGGGCATCACAGAAGCTCATGCGGAAATCATGCATGGCCTCGAACAGTACCAGAAAATATCCATGAGCAAATAACGGGAGTAAAGCATGACAGCACAAATTATCGACGGCAAAACTATCGCCCAGCAAGTACGCGCCGAGTGGAAGGAACGCGCCGACGCGCTCAAGACACGCGGCATTACGCCGGGACTGGCAGTCATCATCGTCGGTGAAGACCCGGCCTCCAAGATATATGTCGCTAACAAGGTGAAGGCCTGCGCCGAACTAGGTCTGCATTCCGAACACGTCGTCATGTCCGCTGATACGCCCGAAGCCACGCTGCTGGCGAAGATCGCCGAGCTGAACGCTGACCCCAAGATACACGGCATTCTCGTACAACTGCCTGTGCCCAAACACATCGATAGTAGTAAGGTGCTCGAAGCCATCAGCCCGGACAAGGATGTGGATGGCTTCCACCCGGTAAACGTCGGCGCGCTGGTTACCGGCAACATGCGCTTCGCACCCTGCACTCCTTACGGCGCGATGAAGCTGCTGGAAAAATACGGTGTAAGCATTGAAGGTAAGCATGCCGTGGTAGTCGGCCGCAGCAACATCGTCGGCAAACCGATGGCGCTAATGCTGCTGCAGCAAAACGCCACCGTCACCATCTGCACCTCGAAGACGGTTGATCTCGCCAAATATACGCGTGACGCCGACATTCTGGTGGTTGCCACCGGCAAGCCAAAAATGATTACCGGCGACATGGTTAAACCCGGAGCGGCGGTAATCGACGTCGGTATCAACCGCCTACCCGACGGCAAACTGTGTGGTGATGTGGATTTCAATTCTGTAAAGGAAGTCGCCGGCTGGATCACCCCGGTTCCCGGCGGCGTCGGCCCCATGACCATCACCATGCTGGTAGCAAATACAGTGCAGGCTGCAGAACACGCATGACCACCTAGCCATTGCGATGTGTCAGATCGCTCGCTGATAGATGTTTAGGGCTTGCTTTACGATTACCAGGAAATAAAAAAGGCCTGCATCGCTGCAAGCCTTGATTTTATTGGTGGGCCGTGAAAGATTCGAACTTTCGACCAATGGATTAAGAGTCCACTGCTCTACCAACTGAGCTAACGACCCATACTTGATACGTACATCAAAACCGGCGCGCATTATCGGAAATGACTGCAAATTTGTCAAAGCGATTCGGGCGGCACACACAAACAACAAAGCCTTCACGAAGAAGGCTTTGTTACTTTTAAGGAGTCTGACGATGACCTACTTTCACATGGGTAATCCACACTATCATCGGCGCTAAGTCGTTTCACTGTCCTGTTCGGGATGGGAAGGAGTGGGGCCAACTCGCTATGGTCGTCAGACAAACTGTTCGGCTTGC
>DATKVZ010000021.1:0-51106 GCA_035529795.1 Gallionella sp.
TGCCTGCATGATAGTGGGCTTGGCGAAGATGAAACAGAAATGACGACGGAAAAACAATAACGCGGATGAGAAAAAATCTTAATTTCTCCCCAAGCCGGGGAGTATTTATGGTCTGGCGATTAAGTCCGACAGACTGCTAGCTGTCAAATTGCACCTTCGATTTCCCCATCTTTGCGTTTTATGCTGACCCATATTTTTGTTCTGGATGCCAAGCCCAGCACATATGAGGTGCCGCTGCGCTGGGTCACCCTTGGATGCATATGCTGGGTCAATCTGACATGCAAATTAACATAGTCGGCCTCAGGCCTATCGAGGCGGCTCTGCATCGGCATGGCGAGCCGCCCCAGTTTTTGCAATCCTATGCGCCTCTAAGCCGCGAGCGTTTACAAACCGTCCTGTAAACCTTGCAACGAGTTCAGCGTCTGTGTCTGGGCGCCAAACTGCGGGGCGTTGATAACGCTCTGCGCCGCCACCAGATTCATGCCTACGTAGCTGCCGTTCCTGCCGTACTGATAGGCGAGATCGCCGCCCAGTGCTTCGCTATCGCTGGCGGACAGATGTGCGGTTAGCAGACTGTTGGTGGTGCTCCAGTGCATGAAGTTGGCGCTACTACCACGCGCTTGATCGAAGGCATCGACAATGGCGGTGAAGTCAAAATCCTGAATCGACTTGCTCAGCAGCGGGTCACTCGAGGCGCGATCAAATCCGGCCATGGCATCAGCTACGACTTGCAGATCGAGAACGCTCTTATAGTTGGCTGTGGTGTCATACCAATTTTTGAAGTTAATCTGATCACCGTTACCCACCTCCAGAATCAAATCGTTGCCGGTCTTGGATAGCGCCAGATCGGAGTACTGGATACCACCACCCAGGCTGAGGGTGTTGTCGGTACCAATACCGCCGTTGACAATATCTTGCCCATCCCCCTTATTGAAAGCGATGATATCTGCACCATCACCAGCAGTAATCGTGTCGCTTCCGATTCCACCAACAAGGAATTCGTTGCCTGCATTGCCCGTCAGGATATCGTTGCCTGAACCGCCATCCAGCAGATTATTCCCGCCGTTGTCGCGTAGGGCATCGCTACCATCCCCACCGAACAATAGATCGTTGCCCGCGCTGCCGGTGATCGTATCGTTGCCGATACCGCCGTCGATGTTGGCGATGTTGGCCAGTTCGGTGCCGGACAAGTCGATGGTGTCGTTGTACTGCGTGCCGGCAATGACGTTCACACCCGCCCCGCCGTCGATACGCTCGACCGTCGATGCCCCGGTGAAATAGTTCACCCGGATGGTATCGTCGCCATCGCCGCCCAGAATAGTGTCGAAACCGGCATCACCCTGGAAGCGGTCGTAAGCGGTGTCGCTGCCCTCGATCAGGAAGGTGTCGTCGCCAGCGCCGCCAGCCAGAACATCTGAACCCAGACCGCCGGTGATAATGTCGTTGCCCGCGCTGCCGGTGATAACGTCGTTGCCGATACCGCCGTCGATTTTGGCAATGTTGACCAACTCGGTGTCTGCAAGGTTGATGGTGTCGTTGTACTGGGTCCCGGCGATGACGTTCACGCCTGCTCCGCCGTCGATACGCTCGACCGTCGATGCCCCGGTGAAATAGTTCACGCGGATGGTGTCATCGCCATCGCCGCCCAGCACGGTATCGAAACCAGCATCGCCCTGGAAGCGGTCGTAAGCGGTGTCGCTGCCCTCGATCAGGAAGGTGTCGTCACCCGCTCCGCCAGCCAGGACATCCGATCCTGCACCGCCGACGATAATGTCGTTGCCGTCATCTGCATTCACAACATCATTTCCGCTTCCAGCCTGGATGTAATCCTGGTTTGCGGTTCCAGTGATCGTGTCGTTATAGAGAGTGCCGTTGATCGGGTTGTAAACGCTGAGATTGAAATTGCCTGAAGCGCTCAGCCCGCCCGAATCGGTTGCGGTCACTTTAATATCTATACCCCCGATATCGCTCGCACCCGCAATGCCACTCAGTGTACCGGTTGCCGGATCGATGGTGAGCCAAGCCGGAAGCGCAATCTCGTCGGCCAATGTAGCGCTGTAGCTTAAGGTGTCGCCCGCATCGACATCGGCAAAACTACCCGAAGGCAATTGGAACGAGTATGCATCGCCTTTCATGACCAGTTGATCGGGGAGTTGCGATACTGCGATAGGCGCGTCGTTGACACCATTGATCGTGGCGTTGATGGTAGCCGTCGAAGTAGCACCGGCTATGTCAGTGACGGTATAAGCAAAACTGTCGATGGCTGTCTGTCCTGCGGCCAGCGACTGGTAGCGATCACCGATGTCCAGAACCAGATTGCCCGAGACATCCTGTATGACCGCATTTCCGCCGGCAGTAGTGTCATCGAATGCACTGATAGATAAAATATCACCCGCGTCCGGATCGATGTCGTTGGCCAACAAATCGGCAGCAGCTATCGTGGTTTGCGCTGCATCTTCGCTCACGGCCACCATGTCATCCATTGCAACCGGTGCGACATTTATCGATCCGTTGCCAGTTACGGTCAACACAAAGTTCGTTGTTGCAGAAAGGCCGCCAGAATCTGTTGCTGTCACAGCCACGGTCAGGATGCCAGCATCAACGATTTCCGGCGTGCCACTGAACGTGCCGCGTGCGGCATCGAAGGTTAACCAGGAGGGCAATGCCGAGCCATCTACCAACGTGGCGCTGTAACTCAAGTGGTCGCCGTGGATGAAGTCCACGTCGTTGAATAAACTTGCCACGCCGGAAATCATGGTCAGCACCTGATTGCTGGTGCCGAATGATGCGTCGTTGAGTTGCGCTCGCAATTCTGCTTCACTTAATCCATTCAGGTTTCCGTTCTTGCCATACAGGTAGGCCATATCGCCGCCGATGGCTTCGGTATCCGAACCCAGCGAGAAGCCCCCCAGATGCGGCACCAGTTGCCATGTGGTAAGCCATGGATCGGTTGCGAGTGCAGCTTCGAACTGAGCAACCAAAGCAAGAAAATCAAATTGTTGGATACGCTTGTTCAGCAACGGATTAGCCGAGTTGGGGTCGTAGTCAGGCATCGCTTCGGTAATGATTTGCAAGGTACTGATGACCTTGTTGTTCATCGAGGAATCAAACCAGCCATAAAGGAAAATGGAATCGCCATCACCCATATCCAGAACTAGATCATCGCCACCGTCGCGGATAGAAAGGTCTGCATAGCTGATGCCACCGCCCAATGAAAGGGTGTTCGCTTGCAACCCCTCGTTGCTGCTCCATGGATCAAACTCATCCTGCCCGTCGCCACGGTTGAACAAAATGACATTGTGGCCGTCGTACCCGGTAATGTAATCATCGCCCTTCCCTCCGATCAGCAGATCGTTCGAGACGGAAGCAAGCAAATCATCATAGCCCTCACCACCCATCAACAGATCGTTTGCGCCATCGCTATAGTCCCGATCCGCCTCCAGCACATCGTTACCGCTTCCGCCGCTCAACAGATCGCTACCACCGGCGCCGATCAAGCCGTCGTTCCCGGCGCCACCAAAAATCGTATCCGCGTCACCTGAACCGGTGATGTAATCGCTGCCTGGACTGCGCGAAGCAGAAAGCAGAGACTGAATATCGGCCATGCCCCACACTGCGCCATCGGCAAACGTCACTTGCTCAATTCTTGCTTCGTTGTAGCCGATCCAGCTATCCAAGGTGAGGCTGTCCGCTGTCCCGTTGACGGACATGATCACGTCGCCATATTGATTCTGGGTCAACGTCACATCGGCTGCCAGCACGTCCATGAACTGCACAGTGTCCATGGGAGAGTTATCCCAATCACTGACGTAGCCGTTTCCGTCGCCGCGTGCAAAGCTGTAAATGTCATTGCCGCCACTGCCATCGAAATAATTGCTGTACCTCGGCCACACCTGATCCGGTGTGCCCGTGTCCGTAGCGTCGTTCAGGAAACCGCCGGTAAAGATGTCGAGTTGGAGTGAGCAATTGAATGCTTGACCTTCGGTTGCGGATTGATCTGGAAACGGATTAACCACGACTGGCGCATGATTCATCAACATGAAGATATCTTTTATGTCGCCATTACTGAACTCGATCTGTTTTACGCCTTCGGTTTGGATAGACCAGTTTGCAATGGTGATGGAATCGCCCTCATCACCAATAGTCAAAACCAAGTCATTGCCAACACGCGATACCTGCAAATCTGCAACAGTAAGTTCGTCGCCAAGATAGATGGTATCCAACCCCTGCGTATCTTCGATATGATCCGCACCATCGCCCAGATAGAATTCATACGTATCGTTGCCGCGACCACCGCGCAATACATCATTGCCTGCGCCGCCGTTCAGTACATCGTTGCCGTTGCCGCCGCTGATCCGGTCGGTGGTATTGGTACCATTCAGGATGTCGTCTCCCGCCGTCCCCGCAATATCGAAGCCGCGTTCCAACAACTGGGCATAGCCGAGCGTCGTACCATCGGCGAACTGGACACTCTCGATAAGCGGATTCGCAAGAACATCGTTGGGGTCGAAGCCCTGGATGTGGATCGCATCGTTGCCGTTGCCCGTCCGGATCAGCAGCGAACCGAGTCCCAGCGTCACCGAGGCCGGATCGATTCCCGCACCAAACACGATCTTGTTCTTGCCGACCGTATCTATGATGGTGTCCACTCCACCACCGATCCCGAACACATAGGTATCGTCTCCCGCGCCGCCCATCAGCATATCGCTGCCAGATCCGCTGTAGATGGTGTCGTTGCCGTTCCCGCCATAAACGGTGCTGGTCTCGTTTGCGTTACCACTCAGTCGTATGGTCGTGTTGCCGTCCCCGGCATAGATAGTGTTGTTGCCCGCACCACCATAGATGGTGTCGTCGCCATTGCCGCCGAAAATGGTTTCGTTGCCGTTGCCCGCATGAATGGTGGTGGTCTTTCCTGTGCCTGCTTCGCTACCGCTAACCAGTGTGTCGTTGCCGCCGCTGCCGTAAATGGTAGCATTCCCTGTGCCGGAATTTACAAAGTTGCTTCCCGCATTGATGTCCGCCCAGTTCCATGCACCGATTCCAGAGAAGATAACGTTGTCTCCGTTGCCACCATAGATGATGTTGTCTCCGGCGCCGCCCCAAATACGGTGATTTCCGTCACCGGCAACGATATAGTCGTTGCCACCCTGGGCATTGATAAGGCTGTTCCCATCGCCGCCAAAAACCACATCGTCCCCTCCCCCGGAAAACACATTACTGTTGCCGCTGCCCGCATCAATGTAGTTGCCGCCGTTCGACCCGACAATCAGGTTGTTGCCGCTGCCCGCAAAGATGGTATCGCGGCTGTTGCCGGCCGGGGTGCTGGGATAGGTTTCGTAATAGGGGCCGTAAGGGCTAAATTGCGGTTGCGAACTGGAGGTGTTGATCGACCACGAAGTGACAATCACTGCGGGGTGGGTAGCCGTTGCAGAAACCTGTCGCCGCCTACCAATATCGCACCAGGAGTTGTCACTGTTGTACTGGTTATAGGATTGCAGCGCGGCAAGCTGTGCCGAGGGGGTAAAGCCTCCGCTACCTTGCAGCGTTAACGCCGGCATGGAGATTTGATATTGAGGCATATTGTTACTGACCGTCACACTACTGGTCAATAGTCCCCACCAAGGCTCAGTGGTATTTAATTGACCAAGAATGAGGGTCGAGCCTCCAATAAAGGTGTTATTACCCGGACCGAGGATCACCGTATTGCTGCCGCCGCCAGCGATAATGAGGTCGTTGCCCGTACTGCCGACGATGGTGTTGTTGCCGCTGCCAACGGGGAAGGAATAGAGTTGCTGTCCTCCGGTTACCCCGCCGTCTGCATACGGAGGATGGCTGACCGCGCCGACGGCGATGAAATCGCCCAATTGCCCCGTGGGGGTGAGGGTATTCTGCCGGGCGAGCGCGGTGGCAATATCCACTTGGTCGTCGGCGTAAATTCGGTTGTTGCCGTTGCCCAGGATGAATATGTCTCCCATGGGCCCTGTGATCGTTGTCGCCGACGAGGTGGATGTCCCGTTGCCGACAATGAGGTTGTCTCCATTCACATTGCCAACAACCTGATTGTTGCCGTACAAGGTGTTGTCGTTTAAATAGCCACTAAAAGTAACCCAGTCCATGCCACTGCTGCCGATATAAGTAGTAGTTGAGGAGGGTTGCGCGGTAGTGGCAACGTTCAGGGTGAGGCCGAGGTCGCCTGCATGGAAATGTTTGATGGTGAGCTTGTCGTCCACCACCAGTGTTGCGCCTTCGGCAGCAGTCGGGTCGCCGGAGATAAAGGCGTAGGTGTGTTTGCCGTCGCTGCTTTGCCAGATGTGGCCGCCGTCTTTGCTTTCGCCGCCATTGAGCAGGTCTGCGCCCAGGTAGATGCGGCCCTGCCCGTCGCTGTCAAGTATGGTGTCGAGGCCATCGCCGACATGGTAGGTGTCGAGGCCCGCACCGCCCACCAGGGTGTCGTTGCCCACCCCGCCGGTGAGGGTGTCGTCTCCTGCATTGCCTTCGATGTAATCTTGCCCATCGCCGCCGTTCAGGGTGTCGTCGCCGCCCATGCCGTAGAGGCGGTCATTCTGGCTGCCGCCGCTGATGGTTTCGCCTTGGTCGCTGCCGAATTCGATGTGCCTGCGCGCGTCGTCTGTGGCGAGCAGGCTGCCGGTGCGGATTTCCGTGATCGTGCTGGTGCGGTTGTCACGGTAGAGCATGTCGCCGCCTCCGCTCGATAAACGGTAGTCAGTGTCGTCCTGCACATTGCGGGCAAGGAGTTTGGTGAGGTAATCGCTGCGGTCGGTGAGGTATTGGGTGGTGAGCGCGCCAAGCCCGGTGGCTGTATCGAACAGGTCGAGCTCGCCGTTGTTGTTGTGCGTGGCATAGATAGTGTCATCCCCTACCAGTGCGAACGGATCACCATTGACGAGGGCGTAACGGTAGGCGAGGTTGCTTTGGGCGACGCTGGCGAGTTGCGCGGCGTTGAAGCCGGTGAGATCGCGCAGGGTGTAAGTATTTGTGCCAATGGCAGTGTTGATGTCGTTGAGTGCGCTGTAGAGCAGGTCGCGGTTGCCATCGAATTCGTTGGCGTTGTATCCGGCTGCGCCGTTCACCAGGAATAGTTTGCCCAAGGCCGAGACTGCGGATTCGAGGCTGTTGGCGGCGATGTTGCTGCTGGCCTTTAGGATGCCGGTGATGGCGTTGATGCCGGTTGTGCCGGTGTTGAGCGTGGGGTCGAGCGTGGCGAGGAGGTTGTAGACGGCGAGGGAGTCTGTAATATCCACTATGCTATGTGCACTACTCTCCAGAAAAATCTCTTTCGGGGTGCCATGGTCGTTTGCATAGCCTGCAATAATGTTTAACCCACTGCCATACAGGTTGGTGGTCACGGCATCGGCAAATGTCGAACTGGTGCGCCCCAGTGCCGCATCTACCCGCGCAAAAAAACTATCTGCTGCGGCATTGATGAAACCCGGCGCATTGTAGGTATAAATCTGCGATGCGCCCTGCGGAAAGAGACGCCCCAAAGCCATTGCAAGATGCCCGCCAAGCGAGTGCCCCGTGACAGGCAGTGCCCCGGAGAGCGGCGTATCGAGTAAGCCAACCGCGCCTGTCTGGTTGAGAACGTAGTCCTGCCCGTTCCATTCCAGTTGTGCAACGGGTTGCCCTTTCACGCCACTGAGCCGCTGGACGTAGTTGAAAAGAGAGATCGTCTGCTTGGCAGCCGCACCGGATAACGCAAGATCGGCATCGGCAATCAAGTCCAGGACATCCCCCGGCTGTGTTCCACGGATCGCCATATAGCGCTGCCCGCTCCGCTCGAACACCGTCGCAGAAAATCCGCTTGCTGGGTCGGTGTATTGGTCAATGACGGTGTAAGTGGCGGCAAAGGTGGCGGCTTGGGTGGCGGACATGCCGACTGAAGCATCTTGTAAAGCAGGGACAGGGTCAACCCCGGGAATCAAATTTGCATAAGCTGCCAATGCCAGTTCGGACTGATTAAAATATTCTGTTATGGAATTCATTTTTTACTCCTTCTTGTCAATTACGAAATATTTGGCGAAGAACGTCATTACCAACGCTAGTTTCCGGGCACATAAAACTCGTACCATGCCAAGGCCCAGGAAGATCACCCCCACCTCGCTTATAGAACACAGACTCCCCAAGAAGCTTGCCGTCTACACGTCTAAAAACTTGGGTTCTTAACCGAAACAAATCCGGATTACCCTGCCTGTAGTAGAGCGTTTCTCGCTTGAATACATAGTCAACCCCTAATGCATTTTCGCCCTGATCAGGCCGATAGAAATTTGGCTGCCCCCACTGGTTGAGCTTCTCAGGCGGCAGCTTTACCGTCTCATAAACCCTGACCCCGCCATCCTTGGCGCAGAGCTCACGCACCTGATAGTCAAGCCACCATTTCTCACCTGCTGCTATCCATAGCAATCCAAAAAATACCGCCACGCTGGCAACCACTACCACGCGCTTTTGGAATGATGTGGTTACGCGGCGGAACAGCCCTCTGGCAATCAGGAGCACAAAAGCCGGAATGACTACCCAGTAAAAAACAGCCAAAAGGAGACTCATGCCGCCATCCTCCTTTCCGCATCGTTCGCAGCTTCTCGCCATCGGTCGCCGCCATTGGCGATGATGCGCCCGGTGGTGCTCCCGCTTGTGTAGAGGTTGTCGTCGCCCGCGCCGAGGTTGATAACGTCGTCGCCGCCGTCCGCCACGAGGGTGTCGTCGCCTGCGCCGCCGAACAATTCGTTATTGCCGCCGTCTGCGGAAAGCGTGTCGTTGTCGTTGCCCCCGTCCAGATAATTTCCGTCGCCCGCCGCTACGCTGTACCCAAACCCGCCTTCTCCCCAAATAATATCGTCGCCATCGCCGCCCAGCAAAATGTCGTTCCCTCCCTCTCCTGCCAACCGGTCATTGTCTGCCTCACCGAAGATGACATCATCGCCGCCGCCACCGAACACATAATCATCGCCAGTTCCGCCATAAATGACATCCGCCCCCGGATTCTGAGGAACCGGGAAGCGGGCATTCGGGTACGGCAAGTTGACATATTCCGGCACTCGTCGCGGTCTGTTGGACCAGTCATAATAGAGGTCGTTCGACCCTTCCTCCCAGTAACCTACAGGCGAGAACTCGTTGTCTCCGCTTATGTCATCGTTCCCAGCGCCGCCAATTATGAGGTCTTGCCCGCCTCCCCCGACCAGAATGCTTGTGCCGGCGCCTCCAACCAGTATGTCATTTCCACCGATGCCGATTATTCCCGCTGTCACATCGGAACCATCACCATGAATCTGATCATCACTGGTTTGATTGTCGGTTATCTGGGTATTGCCATTGATGATCGCTGTTTCAATACTAACTTCCGCGCCGGCATAAATCCGATCGTTACCGGCCCCGCCGACCATGAAATATAAGGATATCCCTCCCCCTATCATTAGGTCGTCTGAATCTGTGCCTGAAAGCACCCAACCAGTCGGCGGCGGTGCAATTATTGTGTTCACGACTGGCTCTGTTTGCGCCACATTCAGGGTGATGCCAAGGTAGCCGCCCTTGAAGTTTCTGACAGTAAGATTGCCATCCACCAGCAGGTCACCACCGGTTATGGTATTGCCATTAAGGAATAAATAGGTGTGCTCTTTGTTGTTTGCGTCCGTCCACCTGTAGGTACGCCCGTCGCCGGTGTCTATACCCCCTCCGAGGGTTACGCCATTTTCGATAATGCTGCCATGGCCGTCGGTGTCCAGAATGATGTCCGACCCGTCGCCGGTGTTCCAGATATAAACATCGTTGCCCTGACCGCCTTCGAGGTAGTCGTTCCCCGCGCCGCCATCCAGAACATCCGCCCCATCACCGCCATACAGGCTATCGCCGCCGCTTGATCCGCTGAACCCTTCGTCCGCCGCGCCGCCGAAGGTGACGCGGCGAAGTTCGGTGTTGATGGGGTTGAGTGTGGCGTTGGTTTCAAGGTCGCGGTAGCGCACGTCCTGCAAGGTGTTGATCGTGCCGTCTGTCCGGTTGTCGTTGAGTTTGGCGACGAGGTAGCCGCTGCGGTCTTCGAGGTATTTGTCGGAAAGTGCATCTTGTCCCGTCGCAGGGTCGTACAGGTCATATTCGCCCAAAGCATTGAGCGTGCTGTAGTCCGCCCCAATCACGGCAAACGGAAGGCTGTTCACCAAAGCGAAGCGATAGGCAATGTCGCCCTTGGCATTCGCAGCCAGGGTAGCGGCATCCATGCTATCCAACGCTACGATGGTGTAACCGCTTTGAACGACGCTCTTGATGTCGTTGAGCGCAATGTAGAGTTTGTTGCGGTCTATGTCGAATACGCTCGTGGCATCGCAGCTTGATGCGCTCGGCACCATGAACACTTTACCCAGTGTTGCAACAGTTGATTCCAGGCTGTAGGCAGCTACGTTGCTGGATGCTTCCAGGATGCCGGTGATGGTGTCCAGACTCAGCGATGGGTCGATGGTGGACAGCAGGTTGTAGACGGCGAGGGAGTCGGTCATCTGAGTTGCGCTATGCCCGCCTATCTGGGCGGATAGCAACGAGCCATCTTCAATATAAATCCCATCCCATCCGCCCGGCTGTTGGAGTAGGCCATTGTTCATCGAAGCGAATTCTGGCCCATCAATTCCATACAGGTTTTGAATCTGTGTGGCGGTAAATGATGTCGCGCCGCCCAGCAGGGAAAACAGGTTGTTGACGTTGCTGTTATCGAGCTTGAAACCGAGTCCATTGACAGCAGTAACGCTACTGGCTATGGCTGGAAACAGACGCGAAAATGCCATCGCAAGATGCCCACCCAGACTATGCCCATCTACGCTGAGACCAGCCGGACAAACGGCAAGCGCGCCGGAACCAGTTTGCAGTGATGTATCTGCAAGCGCGTTGGACTTGACGAATTTGATCGTGCTGTAGGTTCCGCCGATTGAATCGTAAATCAGTTGGGACGCCGGATACTGCCCTATCTGAAAATCAGCGATAGGCATCAATATCGCTGCATCGTAAATCGCGTCTATCGGGGCGTTCAAGCGTTGCCAGTAGTTGTACATGTCCACAACTTGGGCGGGAGCTATACCATCAGCAGCAATCAGTGCGGCATCCGCCACAAAATCACTCAGTATCTGGGTCGAGCCGCGTATCGCGAAACTGTATTGACCTGTCGGCTGCTGGTTTGCATCCAGCTTCTCGAACAACGTCGCGGAAAAACCGCTTATGGTGTCGGGCTGTTGGCTGACGACGCGCCAATTCTTGACGAGTTCGGCGGCTTGGGCGATGGAGAACTTTTCAGCGATAAGCGCAATTTTTACAAGCTCCGAGTCTGTAATTACGCTGTTTGTATTGCTATTCCACAGATTGGCATATGCAGCTTCAGCAAGTTGTGCTTGTTCGAACAAATTTTGAATCGTGCTCATTTTTCTACTCCCCTAATGTTGTGCTCGAATGAATACATCAAACCTTGGTTACGATCTCCACCAATGCAATGTTTTTCAGCTAACCAAAACTTCCACCCAGACCAACCTGCCTGTCGCTGTACTTGCGCTGTGGAGAAATCTACATACCGCGCCAACACTGCACCAGTCTTTGCATCCACGGCCTCTTGTTCGTGTCGCCATCGGTTAAACAAAAATTGACCGTTATGCTTCACAACCCAGTTGAATCGCTGGTTCAAAAAATAGGTATCGGTGTAATTCACCATGTCGCCCTGCCTTGTCGAGGGCGCACCTTTATTCGCCACCAAAGTCTCCATCGCCCCAGGATTCTCCTTCTTCCATTGATCCAGCGGTTTATAGACCCAGAACCCCGCCTCCTTCTCGCAGTAATACTTGTGTGCCACAACGGTAGGTATCCAGTCCCAGCAGGGAATCAAAAACATCACCAGTGCTGCACTCAAGCCCCAGCGCTTGGTACTCTTACCATTCTTCTTTGCATATCTAACGGCCCACGCCACCACGCCGAGCGAGATCAGCAGATACAGCCCCATTACCATAAAAATGACGAAGCCCATTACGCCACCTTCCTTTCCACTTCTCGGAAGTATTCATCATTCGCCGCTTCGCTTTCCTCTCGCACAAACAAAACGGCGCATCGCGCGCCGTTCCAAACTATCAATCTCACATCACCATTCAACACACCGTTACCTTCCCTGCCATTCATGTAGTTGTTGATACCCTGCGCATACAGGGTGTTGGCGCCATCGCCCGCATCCAGGTAGTTGCCGTCACCCCAGGCCGCGAGGTCGTCGTTGCCGGTTCCGGCAAACAGGCTGTTGTTGTTGCCGACAGCTTGCACAGTGTTGACGCCGTCGCCGCCGTCCAGATAGTTGTCATCGCCGTCCGCCACGAGAATGTCGTCGCCCGCACCGCCATCCAGCATGTTGCCGCCGCCCGCAGCGGAGATGTCGTCGTTGCCAGCGCCCCCGTACAGCGAGCTGCCGGGGCCGCCCGAGTTGAGGATGTCCGCGCCGTCTCCGCCGTCGAGGTAGTTCGCGCCGGCCTCGCCGTAGAGTTTGTCATCGCCCGTGCCGCCGACCAGGATGTCGTTGCCATTGCCACCCCACAGGGTGTCGTTGTCCGCTCCGCCGTCGAGGTAGTCGTCGTTTTCGCCGCCATCGAGGGTGTCATTGCCACCGAGTGCCGTGATCGTGTCGTTGCCGTCACCGCCATAAATTGTCACGTCGCTGTAACCGGTAACAATCGTGTCGTCGCCTTCTTTGCCGTCGGCGAACGTCCCATCGCCCCATACCGTCAGCGTGTCCGCACCCGCTGTTCCAACCATCGATAGACGAGTCAGGTCGCCCATGCTCAAGGTTGTGCCGTCGGCAAATTGCACTTGCTCGATCCGCTGTGGTAAGTACTCCCAGTTCTCGATGGTGATCTGGTCGGTCGCCGAGGCATTGTTCGGGTCATTGACCTTGATCACCAGATTGTCGCCGGAGCGACTGGCAGTGACGTCGCTTGCGGCAATTCCGGATCCGAACACCAGCTTGTCGGCAGCTCCAGATTCGTAAACGTCCAGATCGTTGATGGTGTCCTGGCCGTCGCCCCGATTGAAGAGGTAGGTGTCGGCACTGCCACCGCTCTCGATGCGGTCGATACCCGTACCGCCTGCAAAGGTGTTGGCGTAGCTTGGATCGCCGTACTGATAATCGACCTTGATCAGGTCATCGCCTGCACCACCTTCGATGGTGTTGTTGCTGTTAGAGCTGAACGTGATCGTGTCGTTGCCAGCATCGCCATAAATAAAATAATCACCTCCATCCGTGACGTTAAGAACATTGTCTCCAGCATCGCCCACAATGACTCTGTCATAGCCCAACGTAGCAAGCTTAAATTGGAGTGCACTTCCCTCCAGGTTTCCGAACCTGCGCAGTTGTTCAACATATACCGCGCCACCAGTATAAGTTTTTAGATCGGTGCAGAATCCCTGCAAATCATTCAGCGCCCCTTGCGGGTCGGCGGCATACTTCGTTTCAAGTGCCCAGGCCACATGAGAAAAATCCAATCCAAATGAGTTTGTCGTAGCGTTCCAAGAGATACTGACACTGTCATAAAGATAGCTTATGTTCGGCCTATCCAACTTGAAGCTAACGTAGTTGACGAGACTATCGAACGCCTGCAACAGAACGGTCGCTGCCGGTGCATTCGGGTTCGGGTCTGGTGTCCCCCAGCACCATACGCCAACGTAGCTTTCGCCCAGCAGCGCTTCGAGGCTCGCCAGCTTGCGCGCATCCCCGATAGAATTACCATAAACCGAGTTGGCGCGGCTGTTCGGATCCACGTTTTCCATACCCGCCCAAACATAGATGAGTTGGGTGGCTGTCGCTTGGCGAGTAGTTGTATCGGTTGTGGCCATGAACTGTGCAACAAGGGATTGCAAGTGTCCGGTAGTATCGCGCGCCATTGCCTGATGCAGGCTGTGGACATCGCCGAATCCGGCGATATCCGGCAATGCGGCGATCTGGGCGGATACGGCGATGATGTCTTTGTCTATCGTCCGCGCAGTATCCACGGCAAACCAGACATCTTCCATGGCCCATGCGTCGCCGTTCGTTGTGGTGTAGCTCCCAACCAGTCCGTGGGTGTTGCCTTGGGCGTCCACCGTGGAGGAAGCCGCGTAGCCGGTGGCAAGACTGCTCACTCCGGCCTGGTCGAGGGTGAGAAGTTCTCCGGCGTCAGTGATGCCGTTCTGGTTGGCGTCTTTCCAGATGAGCAGTCCGGCTGCGGCGGCTTCGATGCTGTCAACGGCACCGTTCTGGTTAGTGTCCAGCTCGGCCAGTGAAGCAAAACCGTTTGCAGCTTTCTGGCCGTTGGCGAGCAGGGTGTTGTTGCCGAAGAGTTCGCCCCCTCCGTCTATTTGGCCATTACCGTTGAGGTCGCGCACCAGCAGGCCGTCATCCTTGTTGACCCATCCGCTGAGTTCGGAAAAGCTGTTGTTGTTGTGGTCGAAGTGTATTCCGGCACTTGTCGCGACGGTGTTGACACCGTCGCCGTTGAGGTCGAGGACTAGTGGGCTTCTCGTAATTTCCGCTTGATTGAAGAGGTTTCTTATGTCATTAAGGAATGATTGCTCGAAGGATTGTTCGTTGTCGTAGCCGGAGGGTATAAGAAAATCGAATACACTATTGCCGGTGGATCGAATGATCGAATTGATCTCATCTGCTGTGCTGATGACACCATCACGCAGCATTCGATCAACCGCTCTGATGATCCCCATTTGAATCGCATCAGACATAACCCCCATTTTGTCCAACGGTACGCTGGCTACATCTTTCCCTAGCCCACCCAATCCAGTGCCAAGCATGTCCGGTGGAAAAATATCAAAAACTGCGCCAGGCCAACCCCATGGTGGCATGTGAAGGGTATCCACCGCATTTTGGATATCCTCATTAACCACTTCCTGAGCGGTGCCGATTGAGCCACTTTGTGCAATTTCATTCAGCAACCGCCTTGCCAAAGTATCAGATGAATCCTGAAACTGCTGGTCAGTGATCGGCGCCCCTTGTGTTCTGTTCACATACTCCGTCGAGCCGCGCACGAACTCGCTCACAAACGATCCGTCGTTCGCATTGATATGTGCGGCCGCATCAAACCACGCAGCTAAAGCCGTAAGGTCTTGGCTCTTGGCGAAATCGCTTTCTGCCGGAATTTTCTGGTTCACGATGTCGTGCAAATATTTGTAGCCGTCGGCATATTGGTCGGCTTGGATAAAATCATTTAGTTTGTTTGTTTGATCGCTATTGAGAGTGACGGCTATGATTAATCTCCTTATGGTTTGGAAGAATTACTTGAATTGAAAAGATTGCACGAGTTTGAGTACGACGTTATCTGCGATGGTTACATCTTCAACAAAATGCTTTGAATCTCGAACAAGCAGTCTAGGCAGCAGGTAAGTTATTTCGATATGCGGACTTAATTTTCTGTCTATTATGTAGTCTCGCGACCAGTCTCCTGGGTCATCTACCAGAATATTGTTCCCATCTTTTGCGACAAAATTGAAGTACGTGCCTATGGTTTTACTTTTACTCCCGTAATCGTATTGGTATATCTCCAACCCGTCTTTGCTCTCAACAAAATAGGGCACATTTTTGAGCAATCCGTCTTTCGGCTGTGTGTGGCGCAAAGAATATTCTGATCGGCCTTCTGATTTTGCACGATGCTTTATAACCACCCTGACCTGATCTGGCGGCAGCGGAAAATCGTTGCCTGTGTAAGGTGTGCCATTAGGAAATTTTATATAAATAGCGATAACACCCTCTGATACTCTCGGCTTAAATTTATCAGGCACAATAAACAATGATTCTTTTATTTCGCGTTCATCTGTCGCACCATCACTTAGGTCAATATGAATCATGCTGCCCTCCTTCTTCGCGTTATTGGGTAGCGGAATATCGCTTGTCGCCCAAAACATAAATAAGCCAAACAAAATCGCCAGGCCGCCGAACACGTAATACAAGTTATTGCTGCGTTTATTTGGCATTCCCCACCCTCCTTCTCTCAAACATCTCATCATTCGCCGCTTCCCAAAGAACGGTGAAAGGTATCGAGGTCGGAATCGCATCAGACATAACACCCATTTTGTCCAGCGGTACGCTGGCTACATCCATCCCTAAACCGCCCATGTCTGGTGGAAAAATATCAAAAACTGCGCCAGCCCAGCCCCATGGCGGCATATGAAGTGTGTCAACTGCAATTCGAATATCCAAGCTAACCACTTCCTGAGCGGTGCCGATTGAGCCACTTTGAGCAATTTGATTTAGCAATAAAATTGCCAAGGTATCAGATGAATTTTGAAACTGCTGGTCGGTAATCGGCACTCCTTGTGTTCTGTTCACATACTCCGTCGAGCCGCGCACGAACTCGCTCACAAACGAACCATCATTCGCGTTGATATGTGCAGCCGTATCAAACCATGCAGCTAAAACCGTGAGGTCTTGGCTCTTGGCAAAATCGCCTTCTGCCGGAATTTTCTGGTTTACGATGTCACGTAAATAATTGTAGCCATCGGCAAATTGGCCGGCCTGGATAAAATTATTCAATTCATTTATTTGATCGCCATTGAGTGGGACAGCCATGATTTATCTCCTTTAGAAGGTCTACTTGGATTGGAAAGATTGCACGAGTTTGAGTATTACGTTATCTGCGACAGTCACGTCTTCAACAAAATGCTTTGAATCTCGAACAAGCGGTTTAGGCAGTAGGTAAGTTATTTCGATATGCGGGCTTAATTTCCTGTTTATTTCGTACTTCCAAGACCAGCTTCCCGCGTCTAATGCCAGAATATTGCTGCCGTCTTTTGCGACAAAATTGAAGTACGTGCCTATCGCGGTTGCATTGATCTTGAATTGGTATATTTCCAATCCATCCTTGCTTTCCACAAACCAGGGCGTTGCAAAAAGTGACCCGCCCTTGGGTTGCGTATTCCGCAAGGTGTATTCGGATTTAAACGCCTTTGCATGATGACTTACAACCACTCTGACCTGATCTGGCGGTTGAGGGGAGTCATCTCCTGAGTAGGGAGTACCATCAGGGAGCTTGAAATAGAAAGCAAAGCTACCCTCCGATACTCTCGGCTTGAATTTATCTGGCACGACAAACAGCGATTCTTTTATTTCGCGTTCATCTGTCGCTCCATCGCTCAAGTCAATGTGAATCATGCTGCCCTCCTTCTTCGCGTTATTGGGTAGTGGAATATCGCTTGTCGCCCAATACATAAACAGTCCAAACAAAACAGCTATGACGCCGAACACATAATAAGAAACATTGCTGCGATTATTGGGCATTGCTCACCCTCCTTCTCTCAAACATCTCATCATTCGCCGCTTCCCAAAGAACGGTGAAAGGTATCGAAGTCGAATTCTTTCCTTCTATCTTCACAATCTGGTCTCCGGTAACTAAAGCAGTAACTAAAGGGGTCAACTTTGGGTGCAATTCAACATTATGTTTTTTCATTTCACTTTTCCTGTTCAAAGCTCAAACCACGTTTGCGTTTTAGAGTCATGCACAAATTTTGTTGCTGTTACTTATCGCGGCTGAACGCACTTTTCCCGCCGCTGTTCTCAGGCCGTTCACTTGCACCTTCGCGGCTTCGACCTTTTGCGTATCGACTGGCTCTCCGTCGGATAAAACCGAGTTCGTCACGCGCTCTATCGCATTGGCAAGCTGTTCCAGCGCATTCGCACGGGTCAGGTGATTTCCGGTTTCGGCTACCACCGTTTGCCATATCGAATGGCTAAAGTCGTCTACCTGTTTCAGCAGTTCGTCCACGAAAGCAGCCCCGCCCGCAAAGCCAACCAGCAAAGCCGGTTCATCATTACGATTTTCCATTTCAAGCCTCTATTCCAAAACCAGGATTCAAATTGATTCTCACCGCTCCCTCGCCGCTTCCTGAAACGCGCCCGTCACCGGCGAGAGCAGGTATTCAAGGATGGTGCGAGTGCCGAGGTGGATTTCTGCGGTGACTTGCATACCCGGTGTAAGGTAATGGCGCACACCTTTTTCTTCGAGGTATTGGGCGCTGAGGTCGATCAGGGCGCGGTAGGCGAACGGCAGGTTGCTGCCGGTTTTGTTGTTGGGTTGCTGTTGCGGGTTGGTGTCGCTGGCATCGGCGGAAAGGTGGACGACTTCTCCTTGCACCATGCCGTATTTCTGGAACTGGTAGGCGGCGAATTTGATCTTGACCGGTTCGCCGGTGTGGATGAAGCCGACGTCATGGTTGCCGACCCATACTTCGGCGCGCAGGGTTTCACCGCTGGGCACCAGGGTCATGAGAATGGTGCCGGGGCTGATGACGGTACCGACGGTGTGGGTGGCGAGGTCTTTGACGACGCATCCGCCGGGGGGAGGCCGACGTGTGTTTTGTTGTACAGGCGCAGATTCCACCTGTGGGTTGCCTGCCTCGGATGCAGATGCTTCCCCACATTCCTGCGGTGCCTTGAGTTCGTGCAGGTTGTAGCGGTATTGCTGTTTGGCGAGTTCGCCCTGCGATTTGTCGAGTTTGTCTTCGATGTCGGCGCGTTCGGTCTGGAGCTGGCGCCGGTAGTCGGCAGTGATCTGTGCCAGGCGGCGGGTTGATTGGGTCAGGGTGGCCTGGGCGCTCTGGATGAGGTACTCCTGCGATTTGAGGTCTTGTTCTTTTTCGATACGTTCGCGGGCTTTGTCGTTGGCCATGATTTTGCTGGCGAAGCCGTCCTTGACGAGTTTTTCGTAGGCTTCGTCCTGCTGGCGGTAGTGCGGCAGTGTCTTGAGCAGTTTGGTGCGGATTTCCCCGGCGGAGGCGAGGTCGCTTTGCGCCTTGTCGTGCAAGCTGCGTTCCTGGGCCAGCGCGGTATCAAGGGCGAGGCGGTTGGCCTGATATTGGGCAAGGGCATGGACGTAGAGATCGCCTGGGTCGCCGGGGAGTTTGGCGAAGGAATGCCCGGCGAGTTCTGCGTCGATGCGGCGCAGGGCTATTTGCTTGCTTTGTGCGTCGCTTTCCAGCGTCTTGCCGTCGGCGGCAGACAGGGTGGTGTCCATGCGCATCAGCACTTGCCCGGCTTTGACGTGCTGGCCTTCTTCGACAAGGATGTCGCGGATGACACCCTGCTCGGAGGGTTGGACGATCTTGAGGTAGCTTTGCGGGATGAGCTTGCCTTCTGCGCTGGCGATGATGTCGAGTTTGCCGCAGGCGGCCCAGAGCAGCAGCAGGACGAGCAACGTGAGCAGAATGTACAGCAGGGTGCGGGCGAACGGGGTGGGTGGTTGCGCCTGGATGCGCAGCAGGCCGGGTGAGAAGTCGAGCGGATCGACGCCCGTGAGTTGCTTTTGCCAGCGCTTGACCCGCATTTGCTGCCCCCTGTGAGATTGCAGTTTTTTTATTGCCGGCTACTGTTTTATGCAGAGCGCGACCTTACAGGGGGCATGGGTATGAAACAATATGCCGAAATGCCTATATATTTCGGCCTAGCCTTGCTGGGATTCTCGGGGGACGTACAAATGTTGCGAATCTTGTGGTCTTGGACGATACGTTATTACATTTTCAAAGTAATGCGGCGAGGGTGGCGCGACTATCGCCCCGCCTTCATTACCTTCAAGTGCCCTGTGGCTGCATAGCCAAGCAATAACTGGTCGTCCGTTATCAATACCGCACCGAGATACCGGGCTGTTGCCACAATCAACCGGTCGGCAGGATCGGCGTGCATGCTCCCCGGAAGGCGCGTGCTGGCAACTGCAATTTCAGGGGAAATAGGCTCGACACGAATGCCGGTAAGGCTGACGGCCGCCTGCACCCATTCGCCGACATCCCGGTCCAGCGCAAGCCGCCCCTTGCTGACCAGCATGGCAACTTCCCAAGGGGAAATAGCTGATAACAGCACCGCTTCATCGGACAAAGAGCGTTCAATGGCATTCCGTGCCTTGCGGCCAATCTTCGGATCACCGTTGAGCAGCCACACCCACGCGTGAGTGTCCAGCAGCACAAGGCTCACTGCGCTGCTTCCCACGCCGAGTCAAGCGGAGAAACAATGTCGGCTTCTTCGATGACGCTTCCGCGCAACGCCCCGAATAATTGCTGCTCAGGTTCAATAGGCACCAGTTTGGCAATCGGCTTGCCGCGCTTGGTAATCACCAGGGATTCCCTCCGCTCCGCTACATCGTTCAAGAGTTGCAAGCACTTTGCCTTGAAATCTCCCGCGCCAATGGTTGTTTGCATTACATTCTCCTGATAGAACTACTGGCCATCCGACTAAGCGCGATAAAACATGCGCTAAGTCGGTGGTCATATGGTCATGTCACATGGTCACATAATAGCACGCCCACAAACAAAAGGCATCGAAGGTCAATTGGTATTCGACAGCTCTCCCGCCTCCGGCATCCCGAACTTCAGCACTTCATCCACCTGCAACGCCTTGGGCAACTGGTGGGTGATGAACAGCATGGTGACCTTGCCCTTGAGTTTGTTGACGGTGTGCGCGAAGTGTTCGGCAGTCTCGATATCGAGGTTGCTCACCGCCTCGTCGAAGATCAGCACGCGCGGACGCTTGAGCAGGGCGCGCGCGATGGCGATGCGCTGGCGCTGTCCGCCGGACAGGCCGATGCCGTTCTCGCCCACCGGGGTCTGGTAGCCCTGCGGAAGCTGTTCGATGAACGCGTGGATCTCGGCCATCTTGCAGGCGTGAACGATCTCTTCGAAGCTGGCATGCGGGTTGGCCAGTTGCAGGTTGTCGTAAAGGGCGCCGGAGAACAATCGCGTTTCCTGCGGCACCACGCCGAAGTTGGCGCGCAGTTCGTTGGCGGCGAGGTGGCGGATGTCGTAACCGTCGAGCAGAATGCTACCGTCGGTCGGCCAGTAGAATCCTTGCAGCATCTTGCCCAGCGTGCTCTTGCCGCAACCGGAGGGGCCCATCAGTACAGTGAGTTTGCCGGGTTGCAGGATCAGGTTGAGATTGCGGTACAGGTAAGGATGCTTGTCGCTGTAGCGGAAACTGACCTCTCTGAGCTCAACTTTACCCCCTGCGCCGCTACGGGCGCGGGCGGGAACCAGTGCGTGCGGTTCGGCGGGCGCGTCCATCAAGTCGCCGAGACGCAGTACGGCAATGCTGGCCTGTTGGAATTCCTGCCACAGCCCGGCCAAGCGCAGCATCGGCTGGCTCATGCGCGAGGCGAACATCTGGAAGGCGATCAGCATGCCGATGGTGAAACCTTCATTCTTCATTACCAGCAATGCGCCGAATACGAGAATGGACAGGGTCATGATCTGTTCCAACGCATTGGCGGCGACGTTGTAGCTGTTGGACAGTTGCCGCGTGGCGAATCCGGCGGCGAGGTAGTTCGACAGCAGGTCGCCGTACTTTTGCTCCAGCACCGGTTCCATTTGCAGGGATTTGACGGTCTCGATACCCGCGACATACTCGGTGACGAAGGCCTGGTTCTTGGCACCCAGCAGGAATTGCTTGTCGAGCTTGGCGCGCAGCGCGGGTGTGACGGCGAAGCTGATAGCGGTGATCAGCAACAGCAGCAACAGGGCGATCAGGGTGAGCTGCCAGCTATACCAGAACATCACGGCGAGGAAGATGAACAGGAACGGCAAGTCGAGCAGCAGCGTGACGGCAGCGCCGGAGATGAATTCGCGCACGGTTTCGACGCCGTGCAGGCGCGCAACCAGCGTGCCGGTGGGGCGGTGTTCGAAATACGGCAGCGGCAGGTGCAGCAGGTGGCGGAACACCTGGCTGCCCAGCACTGCATCGATGCGGTTGCCGGTGTGCAGCACGAAGTACTGGCGCAACCAGGTCATGGCGCTGTTGAACAGCATGAACATCACCAGCCCCACGGCGATGGCGATCAGGGTGCTCTGGGTCTGGTGCACGATGACCTTGTCGATGATGACCTGAGTGAACAGTGGGGTGACGAGGCCGACGAGCTGGATCGCCAGCGAGGCGATGAGAATGTCGCGCCAGATGCGCTTGTGTTTCATCAGTTCGGGAATAAACCAGCGGAAGCCGAACGGGGTATGGCCGGGTGCGGCAGGCTGCGGGGTGGATGCCTGTTCTTCTTCGAGATCGGCAGATGTCTGCGCGGTGTCGCGTGCGACCAGCAGGATGTCGCTGCGGAAGAGACGGGTAAATTCGGATAGCGGCACAGTCTCGGGCTGCTCGGCTCCGGCGCGGAAGAACAGCACGCGCTCCTCGTCGGCCTTGATGAGCAGCACGGGGCTGGTGAGTCTGGGCGGTAGTTCTGTATCAGGCGCGCCCTCCGAATGGTTGGTAGCAGGTGCGGCAGCGCCATGTGTCGCGTCAGGCAGCAGTTGATCGCTCGGCGGAATATCTACGGGCTGGTCGAGGTTGCCTTCCTCTGCCGGGTCATCTTCGTGCGCAAAAGCGATAACGGGAAACGGGATGCGTTCGAGGGTGGCGATACTCTCTTCGTCGAGTTCCATCTCGCCGACTTTGAAGTCCAGCGCTTGCAAAGCATTGAGCAGCGAGGTGCGCGAATACGGCGGCGGAAATTGCTGGCGGATGAGTTGGGGATCGAACGGGAGGCGGAATACGCGGGACAGGCTGCCGATGAGCCATAGCATGTCCTGTCCGGTGTAGTGCATCCAATCTCCCCTTATGATGTTCTTGGTCTGTTCAGCCTAACACCCAGTTCGTTCGCGGCTGCGTCAGCCCCACACCGCCATCATTTTTGTTTTTTAATTCCACGCAGCATGGCTTCACGAATTTTTACGATCCATCCTCGCTATTTGAGCACAAGGAGACCAATGGCGCTTGTAAATGAGTGGGTGTGCCGAGTTGCATCTTCGATTGCCCCATCTTTAGCGTTTTATGCTGACTCATATTTTTGTTCTGGATACCAAGCCCAACACATATGAGGTGCTGTTACGCTGGGTCACCCTTGGATGCATATACTGGATCAATCTGACATGTAAATAAACATCAACATCTCAGGATGAATGGAGGCAGTAGCAATGTTGCAGCTTATGTGTAACCCACAGTGTTACTTCCTGGCTGCGATGAGCAGTGCCCACGCACCCAGCGCGAGGTAGCATAGCAGCGACCACTCCGGAATGCCCAGGGTGAGAAAGGTCCAACCCTTTGCCGCGCACTCACCGGAGCCGTGCATAAGCTGCTTTAAAACCTCGGCCATCGGCATGACTTCGAGCATGTAGTCGAGCCCCGGTCCGCAGGCGGGAACCTGATCCTCGGGCAAGTTTTGTAACCAGATATGGCGCATCGCCACACCCACGCCGGATAGCGACAGCAGCATGATCAATGTGGCATAGATGCGTTCGCCGACCCGCTTTGGGCCATGCAAAGCGGCCAGCGCAAACATCACCAGGATGGCAATGAAGATCACGCGTTGCACCATGCACAGCGGACAGGGATCCTGATGCTCAACGTATTGCAGGTACAGGCCAAAGCCCATCAGGCCGCCGGCGAATAGCGCACCTGCAAGATACAGCCAGCGGTTGGAGACTTTTTTCCAGATATCCAACACGCTATTCCACCTCATCAATCCATGCCGCCTGTATCGCCTCTAGCATCTTTTCGCCGCCACGGCTGTGGTCGTCATCAAAACCTTGCAGATCGACCACCCAGTTATGCAGGTCAACGAAGCGCACCGAGCGCGGGTCGATATCGGGATGTTTCTCGAACAGTGCAACGGCTATGTCGCGCACCTCTACCCATTTCATGTCATTTCTCCTTGGCCATGTTGATGGTGTATTTAGGAATCTCGACAACCAGATCCTGATCCGCCACCAGCGCCTGACAGGACAGGCGCGAGGCGGGTTCCAGCCCCCAAGCCTTGTCGAGCAAATCTTCTTCACAATCATCCGCAGGTTCCAGGGAATTGAAACCGTCGCGCAGGATGACATGGCAGGTGGTGCAAGCACAGGATTTTTCACAGGCATGTTCTATTTCCACATCGTGCTGCAGCAACGCATCGCAAATAGAGACACCCGGCTCAACATCAAACACTGTGCCCCCAGGGCAAAGTTCCTCATGTGGCAGCACAATAATTTTTGGCATTACTTCACCTCCAGATCGGAAATATTCTTACCCGCCAGCACACTCGCTACGCTCCTGTCCATACGCGCCTGCGCAAAATTGACGGTAGCATCGTTCAATACGCCAACGGCGCGTTTGATAGCCAGATGATCGGTTAGTTGCAGGGTGTTGCGCAATGCGCTCATCCGTTCTTCGATCCGGTTTTTTTCATCTTCGTCGAGCAGGCCACCATCCAGCTCCAGTGCGTGCTGCACCGCTTCCAGCAACTGGTTAGCTTCCGTCTGCTGCTCGCGCAGAGTACGCGCCTGCATATCGTCCTGCGCATGCTGTGTGGAATCCTGCAGCATACGTGTCACCTCGGCATCAGACAGCCCGTAGGATGGTTTGACAACGATGGCTGCCTCGATGCCGCTACCCATTTCGCGTGCCGATACATTGAGCAGTCCGTCCGCATCTACCTGGAAGGTTACGCGAATGCGCGCCGCGCCCGCCACCATCGGCGGAATACCGCGCAATTCGAACTTTGCCAGTGAACGACAATCGCTCACCAGCTCACGCTCACCCTGCACCACATGAATACTCATCGCGGTTTGCCCATCCTTGAAAGTGGTGAATTCCTGGGCGCGTGCGGTGGGAATGGTGCTGTTGCGCGGGATGATTTTCTCCGCAAGACCGCCCATGGTTTCAATACCCAATGACAATGGAATCACGTCCAGCAGCAGCCAATCGTCACCAGTGCGGTTGCCCGCCAGCAGATTGGCCTGGATCGCCGCACCCAATGCCACAACCTTGTCGGGGTCGAGATTGGTCAGCGGTGTCAATCCGGAAAATTCTCCCACTGCGTGCTGCACCTGCGGCATACGCGTTGCGCCGCCGACCATCACCACACCCTTGATGTCCGCCACACTCAGTTTCGCATCGCGCAAAGCGCGGCGCAACGGCTGCAGGGTGCGCTGTATCAGATTCTGTGACATGGCCTGAAACTCAACTTGGGTCAGCACATTGTCGATGACCTCGCCCGTTGACAGCGCTGCGGTGATACGCGTCTCGGCATGTTCAGTTAATTGCTCTTTGGCGGCGCGTGCATGAGTCAGTAACAGGCGCGTATCCTGCGGGCCGAGTGTGGAGAGATGATTTTTCTCGAGTAGCCAGCAATGGATGCGCTGATCAAAATCGTCGCCACCCAACGCAGAATCGCCGTTAGCCGCCAGCACCTCGAATACGCCGCGCGACAGGCGCAGGATGGAAATATCAAAAGTGCCGCCGCCCAGGTCATACACCGCATAGATGCCCTCGGCGGCATTATCCAGCCCGTAGGCAATCGCCGCCGCAGTCGGCTCGTTGAGCAGGCGCAATACATTCAGCCCGGCCAG
Source organism: Gallionella sp. (assembly GCA_035529795.1). Taxonomy (GTDB): domain Bacteria; phylum Pseudomonadota; class Gammaproteobacteria; order Burkholderiales; family Gallionellaceae; genus Gallionella. The sequence goes on from DATKVZ010000021.1 coordinate 25,354, forward strand.
ACGTGCCGCATCCTTGGTGGCCTGCCGCTGTGCGTCGTCAAAATAGGCGGGCACGGTAATCACCGCGCCAACCAGTTCGCCACCCAACACTGCTTCGGCACGGCCACGCAACGTCTTGAGAATTTCGGCGGATACTTCAACCGGGCTCTTCACACCCGCCACGGTGCGCAGTTGTAACATGCCGGCAGTATCCACAAAGCGATACGGCAAACGGCCGGTCTCGCCGACATCCTTGAGGCCGCGCCCCATGAAGCGTTTCACCGAGACAATGGCATTGGCGGCATCTTTACTCTGCATAGTTTGCGCTGCTTCACCCACCGCGATGCTGCCATCGGCCAGATAGCGCACCACCGAGGGCAGCATGGCACGTCCATTTTCATCGTTAAGCACCACGCTGATACCGTTGCGCACTGTCGCCACCAGCGAGTTGGTCGTACCAAGGTCGATACCCACCGCCAGACGGTGCTGATGCGGCAAAGTGCTCTGATCGGGTTCGGAAATCTGTAAGAGCGCCATTACAAGTCTAGTGCGTCATAAGCGGCATGCATCTCTTCCGCAAGTTTTTCCATAAAACGCAGCTTGCGCACAAGCTCTGCGGCAGCCGCATAATCCTGTTCGGAATCGATTCTGGCTGCAAGCTGGCTTTCGAGTTCGCGAGTCTCGCGATGCAAGCGTGTATCCAGCTCGTCCAGCACTGCGACATCCCGTGCCTGCTGCGCCTCAACAATCGCTTCGCGCCACGCCATCTGCGCCAGCAGAAAATCCGGTGGCATGGCGGTATTGGTTTCTTCCTGGGTATTTACGCCGTGCAGCAACAGCAAGTACCGCGCGCGCCGTAGCGGATTGTGCAATGTCTGGTAGGCCTCATTCACCAGCGTGGCGCGTTGCATGGCCATACGCTGTTCGGCGTCAGGCAGGTGGGCGGATTTATCCGGGTGCACCCGCGCCTGCAACGCGCGATATTGCCGCTCAAGCTGCGGGATATCTATCCGGAACGATTGCGCAAGGCCAAATAAATCAAAATAGTTTTGCCGGAAGTCGAAGCTGGCAGGTTGCATCAGACGCCAAAGCTTTCGCCGCAGCCGCACTGGTTCTTGACATTTGGATTATTGAATTTGAATCCCTCATTCAATCCCTCGCGCGTGTAATCCAGCTCCATGCCGTCAATGTACGGCAAACTTTTTGGATCAACCAGCAACGTGACCCCGTTACTGGCGAATTGCAGATCATCGCTGCTCAACTCGTCTGCAAATTCCAGTTTGTAAGCCATGCCCGAACAACCGCTGGTACGCACGCCGATGCGCAAACCAATACCCTTGCCACGTTTGGTAATAAAGTCCTTTATATGCTTGGACGCATTTTCAGTCAGTGAGATTGCCATGATCTACTCCTTGCATTTTTCCCCGCAGGCTGGTGTCTCCACCACCGTGCTATGTTTGTTCTTGTAATCTGCCACCGCTGCCTTGATGGCATCTTCCGCCAGAATCGAGCAGTGAATTTTCACCGGTGGCAACGCCAGTTCTTCGGCAATCTGCGTGTTTTTGATCTGCAGGGCCTGATCGACTGTCTTGCCTTTGACCCATTCGGTCACCAGCGAGCTGGATGCGATTGCCGAACCGCAACCGTAGGTCTTGAACTTGGCATCTTCGATCACGCCGTCCTTACCGACCTTGATTTGCAACTTCATCACGTCACCGCAGGCGGGTGCGCCGACCATGCCGGTACCCACTTCCGCCGCATCTTTGTCCATGGTGCCGACATTGCGCGGATGTTCGTAGTGATCCAGTAACTTTTCGCTGTAAGCCATTTTGATGCTCCTTTCAGTCGCAGTCGCAAGACGTAAGTTATTAGGCGAAAGTTGTAATTGGGTTTAACTCACAACTTACGTCTTACATCTAGCAACTGCCTTTTAATGTGCCGCCCACTGCACAGTATTCAGATCGATTCCGTCCTTGTACATATCCCATAACGGCGACAGTTCACGCAGTTTACCGACCTTACTTTTCAACAACTCAATAACGTAATCAACTTCCTCGATTGTGGTAAAACGCCCGATACTGAAGCGGATCGAGCTGTGCGCCAGTTCGTCGCTGCGACCCAGCGCACGCAACACATAGGATGGTTCCAGACTTGCCGAGGTACAGGCCGAACCACTCGATACCGCAACATCCTTGATCGCCATCATCAGCGATTCACCTTCAACAAAATTGAAGCTGAGGTTGAGGTTGTGTGGCACGCGCTGTTCCATATCACCGTTAATGTGCACTTCCTCCATGGACATCAGCCCTTTCAGCAGACGGTCACACAGCATGCGCGTGCGCTCGTTTTCCTGTGCCATTTCTTCTTTGGCGATGCGAAATGCCTCACCCATTCCGGCTATCTGGTGTGTTGGCAACGTGCCGGAACGCATGCCGCGCTCATGCCCGCCACCATGCATCTGCGCTTCCAGCCGTACGCGCGGCTTGCGCCGTACATACAGTGCGCCGATACCTTTGGGACCGTAGGTCTTGTGCGCTGAAAACGACATCAAATCGACTTTCAACTGTTGCAAATCAATCGCCACCTTGCCGGTCGCCTGTGCCGCATCCACATGAAACAGCACACTCTTGTCACGGCAGACTTCGCCGATGGCGGCGATGTCCTGGATCACGCCGATCTCATTGTTCACCAGCATGATGGACACCAGCACTGTATCCGGACGTAACGCCGCTTTGAATTTTTCCAGATCCAACAGACCGCTCGGCTCGGGGTCGAGATAGGTTGCACTGAAGCCCTCGCGCTCCAGTTCGCGCACGGTATCGAGCACTGCCTTATGCTCGGTACGCATGGTGATGATATGTTTACCTTTACCCTGGTAAAAATGCGCCGCGCCCTTGATGGCAAGGTTGTTCGACTCGGTGGCTCCGGAAGTCCAGATAATTTCCTTCGAGTCGGCATTTACCAGCGCCGCGACCTGCTCGCGCGCCAGTTCCACCGCTGCGTCAGCTTCCCAGCCAAATGCGTGGGAGCGGCTGGCCGGGTTGCCAAACTTTTCGGTGAGATACGGGATCATCTTTTGCGTCACGCGCGGGTCTACCGGCGTGGTCGACGAGTAATCCATGTAAATCGGAAGTTTCATTTTCATCATCTTCCCCGTACTAAACAGAAATCACTATGGGTTTTGCGTTTTTCTTGTTCACCTTGATGGGGCCGGCACCAGAGCCCGTCCCAATCTGGCTGTCCACCAATTGCTGCAGCGAAATGCCGGACAAATACTCATAAATTTTTTCGTTGAGCCCCATCCATAAATCGTGAGTGATACACTGGCGATCACCGAAGCAATTGCCCTTTCCGCCACAGGCCGTTGCATCCACAACCTCATCCACAGCCACAATGATCTCGGCGATAGTAATTTTTTCCGCAGGCCTGGCAAGGTGGTAACCGCCGCCCGGGCCGCGCACACTTCTCACGATCTTGTGGCGGCGCAGCCTGCCGAACAATTGCTCCAGATAAGAGAGTGAGATTTTCTGCCGCTCACTAATCGCAGCCATAGTCACAGGACCGGGGCTGGCACACATCGCCAAGTCAGCCATTGCCGTTACAGCAAAACGTCCTTTGGTAGTCAACCGCATATTATTACTCCCAACATCTTGATCAAAATTACCTTAAATGCGTTTCAAATCAAACGCGCGGAACTCAGGGGAAGGCTACAATACCCGAACCTTTTAGTCAACAATTTTATTCAACTGGTTCGGGTCAAATTTATCGGCCGTGGCACGCTCCTCTTCGACCGACACGCCCATTTTTTCAAGTTGCTGCAAAATGAAATCGATGCGCTGGTCCACCGTCACACTATGCCCGAGCAGCCCGTGTATCGCCTTGGAAAGCGGATCGTTCTGGTCATTGCCGATGCCGTAGGCTTTAAAACCATCGGCCTTCTTTTTTTCTTCATCGAGAATACGCGCCGGAATGCCCGCTGCCGTTGCCCCTGCGGGTACATCTTTTACCACCACTGCATTCGAACCGATTTTCGCGCCATCGCCGATGCTGATCGGTCCGAGTATCTTGGCTCCAGCTCCCACCACCACGCCATTACCCAGGGTTGGATGCCGCTTGCCTTCTTTCCATGAAGTGCCGCCCAGCGTGACACCGTGGTAGAGCGTGACATCATCACCAATTTCGGAGGTTTCACCAATCACCACGCCCATACCATGATCAATAAAGAAGCGCCGCCCGATGGTTGCGCCGGGATGAATTTCGATACCGGTCAACCAGCGCGCGATATGCGACAGAAAACGCGCCAGCCATTTCAAGTCGGCATGCCACAAGGTATTCGCCATGCGGTGCAGAATGCGCGCGTGCAAACCCGGATAGCAGGTCAGCACTTCGAAAGTGGTGCGCGCTGCGGGATCGCGGGCAAATACGCTGGCAATGTCTTCTTTAATGCTGGGAAACACTCTTAGTTTTCTTTCTGGTAGCGCGATCTGAGGCGCATATTGTACTCGGTTGCCACGCTCAATATGCCGCGCAGGATATTGATTTCCTCCGGTTCCAGCCGCGCGCGGGCATACAGACGGCGCAGACGCTGCATCAGACGGGCGGGGTTCTGTGTGGTAAAAAAACCGATCTCGAACAGGGTCTTTTCCAGATGTGTGAAGAACCCTTCCACTTGCTCATGCGGTGCCGGCCGGACTTCCGGCGGGTCCGGCACAAAGCTTTGTGCCGCCACGCTCAACTCATAACCTATTATCTGCACCGCAGCTGCCAGGTTAAGCGAAGAAAAATCCGGATGTGACGGAATATTAACCAGCACCTGCGCCTTGCCCGTTTCCTCGTTGGTCAACCCGGACATCTCGGTGCCGAACAGCAATGCCACCGGCTGTTGCGCCGCCTGTTGCAGCAGCAATGGTGCCGCCGCGCGCGGGCTCTTCGCCTCGATGGAAATATCACGCAGGCGCGCCGTCATTGCCACTGTGAATGCCGCACCCTGCAAAGCCTCGTCAACCGAGCCGCACACTACCGCTTCACGCAGAATGTCATCCGCGCCTGCCGCCATCGCATCAGCCTGGGCATCCGGAAAACGGCGCGGGTTAATCAGATAGAGATGGCGCAGACCCATCGTCTTCATGGCGCGCGCGGCCGCACCGATATTGCCCGGATGCGTCGTATGGCTGAGCACCACACGAATATTGCTGAAAGGATTAGGTTTATTCAAAACGTGATTCCAACTAAAATACGGCCTGAAATTTATCTTGCTCATTAAAAAGGTTTTTAATCCATGCATCCCATGCTCAACATCGCGGTGAAGGCCGCGCGCCGTGCCGGCAATCTGATTCATCGTTCCGCAGACCGGATCGATCACCTCACCATCACCAGAAAATCCCACGCGGATTTCGTCAGCGAAGTAGACCGGGCCGCCGAGCAGACCATCATACAAACCTTGCTGGATGCCTATCCGGACCATGCAATTTTAGCAGAAGAGAGCGGCAGCCAAGGCGAGTCTGAATACCTGTGGATCATCGATCCACTGGATGGCACAACCAATTTCCTGCACGGCCTTCCGCAATTTGCCGTATCCATCGCATTGCAGCACAAAGGCATCATCACCCAGGCGGTGGTGTACGACCCGACCAAAAATGAGCTGTTTACCGCCACGCGCGGACGCGGTGCGTTCCTCAATGACAAGCGCATTCGCGTGACCAGGCGCGTGCAGCTTGCCGACAGCCTGATCGGTACCGGCTTTCCCTATACCAGATTCGAGCACATGGATGCCTACATTGCCATTTTCAAAGATCTGATACAGCAGACCGCTGGCCTGCGCCGCCCTGGAGCCGCCGCATTGGATCTGGCGTGGATGGCAACGGGTCGCTACGACGGTTTCTTCGAGACCGGGCTCAAGCCGTGGGACATTGCCGCCGGTTGCCTGCTGATTACCGAAGCGGGTGGCATGGTCAGCGACCTGCACGGTTCGGATACCTATCTCAAGACCGGCCATCTCTGTGCCGGCAATCCCGACATCCACGCGCAACTGCTGAAAATTATCGCGCCACATCTCACCGATGGGCTGAAGAAATAAGGGCTGTCATGTCCGAAACAACCGACGGCAACGCGCCGTATGTGACCGGCAAACACACACCCATGATGCTGCAATATTTGCGCATCAAGGCAGAGCATCCCGACATGCTGCTGTTCTACCGCATGGGCGATTTCTACGAGCTGTTCCATGAGGATGCTGCGCACGCCGCCAAGCTGCTCGACATTACGCTGACCCAGCGCGGCGCGTCCAACGGCCAGCCGATCAGGATGGCGGGTGTACCGTATCACGCCGCCGAGCAGTATCTGGCGCGCTTGGTAAAAATGGGCGAATCGGTGGCCATCTGCGAACAGATCGGCGACCCCGCCACCAGCAAAGGCCCGGTGGAGCGCAAGGTAGTGCGTATTGTCACCCCAGGCACGCTTACCGATTCCGCCTTGCTCGATGAGAAGCGTGACAGCCTGCTGCTGGCGCTGCACGAGCGCAACAACGAAGTGGGTATGGCTTGGCTCAACCTCGCCTCCGGAAAATTCTTCATCGCCGAAGTGGATGCCAAACAACTGCCCGCCGAATTGGAGCGCCTGCAACCTTCCGAGATTCTGGTGGCGGAAGATACGCGCACAACGCAATTCAAATCCACCGCGCACAAATCCCTGCCCGCATGGCACTTCGACCGCGACACCGCACACCGCGCGTTGTGTCAGCAATTCGGCACGCACGACCTCGCCGGATTCGGTTGCGACGATTTCACGCTGGGGCTGGAAGCGGCAGGCGCACTGCTCGGCTACGCCAAGCTCACCCAGGGCCAGGGCATCACCCACATCCGCAGTGCACAGGTCTATCACGCCGACGAATTCGTGCGCATGGATGCCGCCACGCGCCGCAATCTGGAGATCACCCAAACCCTGCGCGGCGAACCCGCCCCGACCCTGCTGTCGCTGCTCGACACCTGCGCCACCAACATGGGCAGTCGCCTGCTGGCGCATTGGCTGCACCACCCGCTGCGCGACCGCACCGTTCTGCGCAACAGGCTAAATACAGTAGATGAACTGGTCGGGCTGTTCCGCAGTGTGCATGCTCACCTCAAACCCTGCGTCGATGTCGAGCGTATCACCGCGCGCATCGCGCTAAAGAGCGCGCGCCCGCGCGACCTGTCCGGCCTGCGTGACACACTCAAACAACTGCCGCAGTTGCATACCACCCTGCTCCCTCGCCCTTTAAGGGAGATAACCAGCGACTTGCCCGCTAGCGGGCTTAGTCGAATGGCTAGTAGTTCCATCAGGGCTGGGGAGAGGGTAGAAGCGTCAAGCTTGCTGGAAACTCTCACTGACGCACTGCAAACAGACCCAGCGTTAGTTGAGCTACTTCGGAAAACTCTCAAAGCAGAGCCTTCTTCAGTGTTGCGAGAGGGGAGCGTGATTACCGACGGCTACGATGCCGAGCTGGACGAACTGCGCGGTATCCAGACCAACTGCGGTGATTTCCTGCTGGCGCTGGAAGCACGCGAGCGCGCGCGCACCGGTATCACCACACTCAAAGTTGAATACAATCGCGTGCATGGCTTCTACATCGAAGTGACGCGCGCGCAATCTGCCAACGTGCCGGATGATTACCGCCGCCGCCAGACGCTGAAAAACGCCGAGCGTTACATCACACCGGAACTCAAGACCTTCGAGGACAAGGCGCTGTCCGCCAACGAGCGCGCGCTGGCACGCGAGAAATTCCTCTACGACCAATTGCTCGATGCGCTTGCCCCTTTTATCCCGCAACTGCAACGCATCGCCGCCGCCATCGCCGAGCTCGACGTGCTCGCCACCTTTGCCGAGCGCGCCGCCACGCTCAACTTCAACGCACCGCAGTTCAGCGACGACGCGCAGATCACCATCAAGCAAGGCCGCCATCCGGTAGTCGAGGCACAAGTTGAACAATTCACACCCAACGATGCCACGCTGCACGATGCGCGCCGCATGCTGCTGATCACCGGCCCCAACATGGGCGGTAAATCCACCTACATGCGCCAGGTCGCCATCATCGCGTTGCTCGCGCATGTCGGCTGCTTCGTCCCCGCACAAGATGCCGTACTGGGTGAGATCGACCAGATTTTCACACGCATCGGCGCATCCGACGACCTCGCCAGCGGACGCTCCACCTTTATGGTCGAGATGACCGAAGCCGCCAACATCCTGCACAGCGCCACCGAAAAAAGCCTGGTACTGGTGGACGAAATCGGGCGCGGCACCAGTACCTTCGACGGCCTCGCCCTCGCCTATGCCATCGCACGCCACCTGCTGGACAACAACCGCAGCTACACGCTGTTTGCCACACACTACTTCGAACTCACGCGGCTCGCCGAAGAGTTTGCGCAACTCGCCAACGTGCATCTGACCGCCATCGAGCACCAGCACAGCATCGTGTTCCTGCACTCCGTAAACGAAGGTGCAGCCAGCCAGAGCTACGGCCTGCAAGTCGCCGCCCTCGCGGGTGTGCCGAACAGCGTGATCCGCGCCGCGAAGAAACAACTGGTGAGACTGGAACAGCAGAGCGCGGCACAGAATCCGCAAGGCGATTTATTTGCCGCCGCACCACCCGCACCGGAATCGGAAGAGCATCCGCTGGTGTCTGCATTGCGCGACGTGCAGCCGGACGAACTCAGCCCGAAAGCGGCGCTGGAGAAGCTGTATCAGTTGAGGAAACTGGTGTAACCCAGATTGGAAATTTTTGCTTTCTCCTCCCCCTTGCAGGGGGAGGGCTAGGGAGGGGGTAGAAGCGCCGCTATTCCACTGTTCTACCCCCAACCAAACCTTCAGGTTCTAATGAGCAATTTGGAATAAATACTCACCTATTGCCTCACGTAAAAATCTGAGTGAAACGGTTGCTTGCCCTCCCACCCCCTCAGGTGTAAATTGCTAAACCATTATCGGTCGAGGAATTGAAAATGAGTACCGCCACTCTATCCAGCAACTATCAGATTTCCCTGCCTGAAGAATTGCGTGAATCCATGCATCTTCAGCCCGGCCAAGAGTTCGAACTGATACCAATGGGTTCAATCATTCAACTGGTCCCGAAGAGCTCAATCAAGGAATTGAAATCCGCAATCGCGGCAGGAATCGCCAACGGCCAAGGACGTCCAGCCGATGAAATCTTCGACCGCCCGGAAACAAAATACACAACCTCGTAAGCTGGGTTAACGGCTTTATCGTGTATCCCGACATGCATGGTTGCTATTGCCTGCAAGTCGCCTCTCTCGCAGGCGTGCCGAATGAAGTGATCCACAACGCGAAAAAACAACTGCGCGCGCTGGAGCAGCTAAAAGCAGCTAAAAGGGTCAGCTTCGCATTTGTTTCCGCAGTTCAACAGCGACTAAGCCCAAGCGCGTGTCAGCAACTCATCCATCGCACCAGCGAACATCAAAGGTACCGGAGTAAAATTCTTTTCCACACTCTAGTATCATCGCCCCAAAAAAATTCGACATCTGTGCCTTTCTGTAAAGTAGCGCAACTCTATATCCACACCAAAGGAGACCACCATGAAAAATCTTCTTCTATCCCTCACCCTGCTCTGCCTGAGCACAACCGCCGCCCTCGCCGCCGTGCAAGGCAAGGAAGTGAGCTACACCGCCAACGGCACGACGCTGAAAGGCTGGATTGCCTACGACGACGCGGTGAAGGGCAAGCGCCCGGCGGTGCTGGTGGTGCACGAGTGGTGGGGGCATAACGCCTACGCCAGAAAGCGCGCCAACATGCTGGCGGAGCTGGGTTACGTGGCACTGGCGGTGGATATGTATGGCGACGACAAGCAGGCGCAGCACCCGGACGATGCGGGTAAGTTCGCCGGCGAAGTGGCGAAGAACAAGCCGCTGGCGAAAGCACGCTTTGAGGCCGCGATGAAGCTGCTGCGCAAGCAGCATAATGTGGATGGGCACAGGCTGGCTGCGATCGGCTACTGCTTCGGCGGCTCGGTGGTGCTGGAGATGGCGCGTGCCGGGGAAGACCTGAAGGGAGTGGCCAGCTTTCACGGCGGCCTCGGCACCGATACTCCGGCGCAGCCGGGCAAGGTGAAGGCGCAGGTGCGCGTGTTCACCGGGGCGGACGACAAGATGATCCCTGCTGCCCAGGTGGAAGCGTTCAAGCAGGAGATGGTGAAGGCGGGCGTGAACTACAAGGTGGTGGTGTATCCCGGCGCGATGCACAGCTTCACCAACCCGGATGCCGATGCACTGGGCAAGCAATTCAACATGCCCATCGCCTACAACACGAAAGCGGACAAGGATTCCTGGGCGCAGTTGCAGAGCTTTCTCACCGAAGTGCTGAAATAGTTTGCGAGCCGGCAACGACCACCCTCTCCTTAAGCCACTGGAAATCAGCGATCAAACTTGCTTCGTGTTGACGCTCAACTGGCTGTGGAGTAGATTCCGTCGCGAGGAGTGTTGGCGTGTTTCCACTGTCTTTGAACATTTAACCTGATTGAAGAAAGGCACAAAATTATGAGCGCGATACGTTTTCAAATGAGTGCCGTTGCGGCTTTTCTGTTTATTGGGTTGATTGCGTTTTCCGGCCCCGCCACCTCTGCTGCAAAGATAAAGGCAGATCCGGGCAACAATGCAACCTGGACCGGCGACGGCGGTATGGATAATTTTATCGGGACTTGTTCTCCCTGCCACGGGGATAGCGGAAAAGGTGATGGCCCCCTCGCGGAAGCTCTCGGAGAAGGAATAAAGACTCGTAATCTGGCCGATGCAAATCTTATGTCATTCAGAACGGATGATGAGCTTTTCAAGGTGATCAAATTCGGCGGGCCATCCATGGGGCTCTCAGATGCGATGCCAGCCCAGAAAGACACATTTACAGATGCAGAGATCAAGCAGATCATTCAGTACATGAGAAACAATATCTGCAAATGCAAATACGCAGAAAAGAAATAAAACCGGGTGTACAAAGTAGCGAATAGTCTTTCTGGAGCCCTTTCTTGTTAAGCCGCACATGCGGTTTTCCGATGTTCACTATACCCATGTATGTGCCGCTTTTCAGCCCGCCATTGAAGGCATTTTGTACGACTCTAAAGTTTCCCTCTTGTAAACAAATTTAGCGCCATGCCTCATCTCGTCGTTTCCATCTCTGGTCACGGTTTCGGCCATGTCGCACAGACCGCACCGATTCTGAACCGACTGCATGAACACATACCGCAGTTGCGCCTTACGGTACGTTCCGCCGCACCACATTCCCATTTGCGTTCGCGCATCCGTGCACCATTCGCCTATTTGCCCAGCGAGGGCGACATCGGCATGCTGATGTCGTCGGCGCTAGACGTGCGCGTCGAGGAAAGTTGTGCGGCCTATCGCGCCTTTCATGCAGACTGGAATGCGCGCATCGCCGATGAGGCGCACCTGCTGCGCGAACTCGGTGCAGACATGGTGCTATCCAATGTCGGTTATCCGCCGCTGGCGGGAGCACAACACGCGGACATTCCGAATGTTGCGCTGTGTTCGCTGAACTGGGCCGATATTTACCGTCACTACTGCGGCGATAATGAAATCACCGCCCAGATCCGTGACTGTTATGCCAATGCCGATGCTTTTTTGCGCGCCACGCCCGGTATGGCGATGTCCAGTTTGCCCAACCTTGTCCCTGTCGCGCCCATCGCCGTCATCGGTGCGAATCGGCGCGATGAATTAAACCGTCGCCTGAGATTATCGAGGGAAGAAAAGCTGGTGCTGGTAAGTATGGGTGGCATCGCCAGCCGCCTGCCTGTCGAGCGCTGGCCGCGCATCGACAGCGTGCGCTGGCTGGTGCAGCAAGACTGGCAAATTGATCACCCGGATGCAGTTATTATCGAAACATTGCAGATGAATTTCGGCAATTTGTTAGCCAGCTGTGACGCACTGGTTTGCAAACCCGGTTATGGCAGCTTTGTCGAGGCCGCATGCAGCGGGGTGCCGGTGCTGTACGTCAGCCGCGCCGACTGGCCGGAATCGCCAGCCCTGATTACCTGGCTGGAACAGCACGGTTTGTGCCGTGAAATTTCAAGGGGTACGCTGGAGCGGGGGAATTTTACTGAAGCACTGAAAAAAATCTGGGCCGCGCCGCAATCTGAGCCGGTTATTCCGGAAGGTGTCAAACAGGCATCGGACTGGATAATGGAGCGATTGCTATAAACAACGCCAGATGCGATGACGGCGGCAAAACCTGCCACTGTCATCGCTGGAACATGCAGTACGATTATTTGCGCGCGAACTCGATGACGATCTGTCCAGGCTCACGGGTGACATACTGGATTCCAATACCGTCGCCGTAGCGATCCGTTAATTGCGCGAGCAGCGGCAACGGATCGTGGTCATTACAGAAAAGCATGGTTTCGCCGGGATGCAGAGAGTCAAACGCGCCAAAAATAGCAGCGTGGCGGAAACGTTTGGCGACGCCACGGGCATCGAACGGGTAACGCATGTCATTGGAAATGGAATTAGCGCAATTGTGAATCATTCTAGGTTCCTTATAAATGTAGTTTGATTGAAAAGATAATGCCCGACCATTTTAATATGGTATATAGAAAAAGCAAGTCCGATATTGAGCGTGTGGCTGCACTTCTTTATTTACCAGAAGGACTACCGCTATTTTGCCAAAAGGTCGGGAGCGGGTCCGGCTCCAGCGGACGGTAAGCCCTGGACAATGGGAAAGTTTTTTCGTCATCACTACCCGCACCAAAACCTCATAAATTCAGCTTTCTGCCATAGATTACCCTCCCGGAATGATAAAATCAGCCCGGAAAACCCCATACGTCAGGTTCCACAAAACCATATGACCGACCAGAGCCCAACACCCGCCCCTGCAAACCCCGGTAAACGGAATGCAATCCTGCTGCGCATTGCTGCGCTGGTGCTGGTGGTTCTGCTGGCCGTTTTTGCCTGGTGGTTTTTTCTCGGCCAGTGGCACACCGGGACGGACGATGCTTACATCGGCGGCAATGTCGTAACGGTGACACCATTGACCGGCGGAACGGTAATTGCCATTCATGCCGATACCACGCAAGCCGTGTCTGAAGGGCAATTGCTGGTGCTACTGGATGACAGTGATGCGCGCCTGCAACTGGATGGTGCCGAAGCAACACTGGCTGCGGCGGTGCGCGAAGTACGCGGCCTGTATGCGACCAGCCACGGCAATCTGCCGCTGCTCGCGCAACGCCGTGCCGACCTCGCACGCACACAAGCCGATCTGGCACGCAGTGAGGCCACTCTCGCGCAGGCTGAATCGGAATTCAAACGTCGCGAAGCCTTGGCCAGACAGAATTTCGTTTCGTCGGAAAACGTGCAAATCGCGCAAACCACGCGTGATGCGGCACGTGCGCAGCGCGATGCAGCCGCCAGTGCGGCAAAAGCCAGCGCCGCCGCCATCACCCAGACCGAAGACCAAGCCAGTGTTTCCAACGCACGCGTGGACAATACCTCACTGGAGAACCACCCCAACGTGCGCGAAGCCGCTGTGAAGGTGCGTGAAGCCGCCCTCGCACTGGCGCGCACCCGCGTGATCGCGCCGACCAGCGGCCAAGTGGCAAAACGCCCAGTGCAGATCGGCGAGCGGGTCAAACCCGGCGATTCTCTGATGGCGCTCGTACCACTCGACAAGGTATGGCTGGATGCCAACTTCAAGGAGACCGAATTACGCAATGTGCGCATCGGGCAGGCGGCCACGCTGACTTCCGATTTCTACGGCGGTTCCGTCATTTTTCATGGCCATGTGATTGGTTTGGCACCTGGCACCGGCTCAGCCTTCGCCCTTCTGCCTGCACAAAATGCTACCGGAAACTGGGTCAAAATTGTACAGCGCTTGCCGGTGCGCATCGCGCTAGATGCAAAAGAGTTACAGGAACATCCGCTGCGTATCGGGCTTTCCATGGATGTGACCATCGACACACATGACCGCAGCGGCGCGGCACTGACAATGCTGCCCAATGACACGGTAATCGCCAGCACTTCGATATACGCGCAGGACATCAAAGCCGCCGATGCGCTCGTGGCGCAAATCATCGCCGATAACCTGGGACGCCAGTGAACGCTGCACCGGCCGCAAATTATCACGCAGCCGGACTGCCCACCTATCTCAGCGGCACCAAGTTAATCCTGGCAACGCTGGCGCTCGGCCTGGGATCGTTCATGAATATCCTGGACCTGACCATCGTCAATGTTGCCGTGCCCACGATGGCCGGCGATTTTGCAGTCAGCCCGACGCAGGGCACCTGGATCATCACTTCCTATTCGGTGGCCGAAGCCATCATGCTGCCGCTGGCGGGATTTCTTGCCGGGCGCTTCGGCACCGTACGCAGCTTTGTCGTTGCCACGTTGCTGTTTACCCTGTTTTCGCTGTTGTGTGCGATGTCGTTCAGCTTCCCGATGATCCTTACAGCACGGGTATTGCAAGGGGTATGCGGCGCATCCATGATTCCGCTGTCACAAACGCTGATCACCGCAATTTATCCGCCGCACCGGCGCGGCTTGGCCCTGGGCATCTGGGCGATGACTACGGTGATCGCGCCGGTTGCCGGGCCGCTGGCGGGCGGATGGCTGACCGACAATACCTCGTGGCACTGGATATTCCTGATCAACCTGCCGGTCGGTCTGCTGGTCGGTATTTCCGTTTATCTGATGCTGGGGCACCGCGATGCGCATCAGCCCGACAATCGAGATCAGAAAATGGATTGGGCCGGGCTATCCCTGCTGATCGTCGGCATCGGCTCCCTGCAAATCATGCTCGACAAGGGCAACGAGCTTGACTGGTTCGATTCCGCCACCATCATCACGCTTGCGGTGACAGCAGCCATCGCACTGTTGATGTTTGTTGTCTGGGAGCTTTACGATCCGGCCCCGCTGGTTGATTTGCGGCTATTCACTGAGCGCAATTTTCTGGTGGGAACGGTGTGCCTGTTGCTTGGCTCGATTGCATTCTTCGGCGTGGTCGTCATCGTTCCGCTGTGGCTGCAAACTTGGCAGGGCTACACGTCGCTGTGGGCCGGCAAGGCCGTGGCCTTCGGCGGAGTGCTGGCATTTTTCCTGGGGCCAGCCATCGGCATCAGCATTAACCGTATCGATGCGCGCGCCATCACCACTTTCGGTTTTGTCGTATTTGCGCTGGTGGGTTTATGGAGCGCGCGCTTCACGCCGGACATCGACTACTGGTCGGTGGCACTGAGCCGCCTGTTCATGGGCATCGGCATTAGCTGCTTCTTCCTGCCACTGGTCACCATCAGTCTGTCCGGCTTATCCGAGGAGCGTATCGCGGCGGCCTCCGGCCTCACCAATTTCATGCGCAATTTGGGTGCCAGTTTCGGCACCGCCATCAACGTCTGGCTGTGGACCAGCTCAGCTTCTGAATACCACGCTCAGCTAACGGAAAACATTCACTCCTACAATCCGCTCGTGGATGATTACCTGAACCGCCTGCACCAGCTCGGTATACCGGGAGATGCCGCCTATGCCTATCTGGAACATATGATTGACACGCAGTCCTACACGCTCGCCACGGATTACATATTGACCATTTCCGCCCTGCTGATGCTATCGCTCGTCACGCTAATCTGGTGGGCAAAACCCCCGTTCGTCGCCAGTCGCGACGACGCACATTAAGAAATTCTGCCGCACTACTTTGAGTTGGCTGCCCGGGCAGCGTGCCCGGCCAGAAATTTATCCAGTTGCTTAGCAAACGCCTGCCGGTCACTCTGGCTCAACGCCGGTGGGCCGCCCGTTTCCACGCCGCTGCCACGCAGGCCATCCATGAAATTACGCATCGTCAGCCGCTCCTGAATATTGTCCTTGGTATAAAACTCCCCGCGCGGATTCAGCGCATGACCACCCTTTGCGATCACTTCGGCGGCCAGCGGAATATCGGCGGTAACCACCAGATCGCCAGGCTCGACCAGTTGCACGATCTTGTTATCCGCCACATCGAAACCGTGTGGCACCTGCATCGCGCGGATATACGGCGAAGGCGGACAATACAGCAGCTTGTTCGCCACCAGCGTGAGCTGGATATGCAACCTGTCCGCAGCACGGAACAGGATCTCCTTGATGACCTTCGGACACGCATCGGCATCCACCAAAATTTGCATTGCGTGTTTCCTTATGGGTGTTGGCGAATTCTCGCGTAAAATTGCCGCCGCACTATAACGCTGTCCCCAGCGGAAAACCATAACCCTTTCGGCCTGAATAATTTCCCTTGCTCACCCCTGACCAACTCGCCGCCCTGTTTGCCCCCGATGGCGCGCTTGCCGCGCATATCGGGGATTTCCGCGCGCGTCCTCAGCAGGTGGAACTGGCGTGGGCCATTACCGAGGCCATCGCAGCGAACGGGCAACTGGTCGCCGAGGCGGGCACCGGTACCGGCAAGACCTTCGCCTATCTGGTGCCTGCGCTGCTCAACGGTGGCAAGGTGATCATCTCCACCGGAACAAAGAACCTGCAAGACCAGTTATTCCAGAAAGACTTGCCGACGGTGCGCGATGCTTTGAAGGCGCCGGTGTCTGTAGCCTTGCTCAAGGGGCGCGCAAACTACGTGTGCCACTATCATCTGGAGCGTGCACATTCCGACGGGCTGTTCAAAACGCGCGAGGATGTGCGCCACCTCGGCAAGATCAAGATTTATGCAAAAGTAACCCAGAGCGGCGACAAGAGCGGGCTAGCCGACGTACCGGAGAACGCGCCAATCTGGATGCATGTCACTTCCACTCGCGACAACTGCCTCGGGCAGGACTGCCCGCAGCACAAGGAATGCTTCGTACTCAAGGCGCGCAGCGAGGCAATGAAGGCCGACGTGGTAGTGGTGAACCATCACCTGTTCTTTGCCGATGTGATGCTGCGCGATGAGGGCGTGGCGGAGCTGCTGCCGGCCTGCAATACGGTAATCTTCGATGAAGCGCACCAGCTACCGGAGACCGCCAGCCTGTTCTTCGGCGAGAGCCTCTCGACCTCGCTGCTACTCGATCTCGCCTCAGACACGCGCCTCGAAGCGGCGGCTGCCGCCAAGGATTTTGCGCCGCTGCCCAAGGCCTGCGACGAACTGGACAAGGCCACCCGCGATCTGCGACTGGTGTTCAAGAAGGAAGGCCGGATGCCCGCTGCCGCGACAGAGAGTTTCAAGGAATTCGCACCCGCACTGAAGGCGCTGAACGAGAAGCTGACACAATTTTCCGGGCTACTGGAAAAGCAGGCGGAACGTAGCGAAGGGCTGGAGAACTGCTGGCAACGGGCGCAAGGGCTATCGCAACAATTGGCCAAATGGCAAAAAGGCGACGAGCCGGATCAGGTACGCTGGCTGGAAGTCTTCCATCATTCACTACAACTCAACACCACACCGCTATCCATCGCGGAAATTTTCGAGAAACAGATTGGCGGCAGCGCACGCGCATGGATTTTTACTTCCGCAACGCTGGCGGTGAAGCAGGATTTCTCGCTTTACCAGACCGAGATGGGGCTACTCAAGGCGCAGACCGCGTGCTGGGACAGCCCGTTTAACTACGGTGAACAGGCCTTGCTGTATGTGCCGCAGAACCTGCCGGAGCCGAACAGTGAGGGCTACACCGAAGCGGTGGTGCAGGCCGCCTTGCCGCTGATCGGGGCGAGCAAGGGGCGCGCCTTTTTGCTCTTCACCAGCCTGCGCGCGATGCAGCGCGCCCACGAAATCCTGCAAGCAGAATTCGACCGGCGCAGTTGGGATTACCCGTTGATGTTGCAGGGCGAAGGCTCGCGCAACGAGATGCTGTCGCGCTTCCGCGAACACGGCAACGCGGTGCTGCTCGGCAGCCAATCGTTCTGGGAAGGTGTGGACGTGCGCGGTGAGGCCTTGTCGCTGGTGATTATCGACAAGCTGCCGTTCGCGCCGCCGGACGATCCGGTGCTGGCGGCACGCATCGAGCAGATGAAGAAACAGGGGCGCAACGCGTTCATGGAATACCAGTTGCCGCGCACCATCATCGCATTGAAGCAGGGTGCGGGGCGGTTGATTCGCGACGAGACCGACCGCGGCGTGCTGATGATCTGCGACCCGCGCATCATCACCAAGCATTACGGCAAGCGCATCTGGCAGAGCCTGCCGCCAATGAAGCGCACCAGAATTGAAGCGGAAGCGGTGGAATTTTTTAATATGCCGGCAGCAACCAGCAGCTCATTATCTGAATGATTTGCTCTGGGAGCGGACTGTCGATGTCCTCGGCATTTGCCTATTTCAGAGACAGGATGTGGCGCACCATGAGGTTGATTTCGTCGTCACTGAGCCCCGCATATCTGGGCATGGAAGCCACTCCCCAAACACCGCCTTTGCTGCCGTTTCTGATGACCCCGAACAGTCTGTCAGGCGCGCTGGCATCATTGCGATATTTCCTGCCGACATCTATCAGTGATGGCCCCAAGACAGGCTTGTCCATGCGATGACAGTTGAAACAGCCCTTCTTTTTTGCCAACGCCTTGAACGCAGCGTCATCTTCTGCTGCGCCTGCCTGGCAGGCAAAAACCAATGCAGTTGCAATGACTGCACAATTAAGCCACCTTGCTCTCATTAATCCGTTCCTTTCCGGCTATTTGCAATAGGTACTGATATCCTGTTGCGCCTTGACGATGCGTTGCTGGCGTTGTTGGTCGTTCAGATAATAGCGCTCGCCATGGGCATCAACTTCCACCATGCGCATACCTTCCTGAAGCAAACTCAGATTTTTTTGGGCGGCAATGCAGCTTTCCTTCCTTGCGTCAACTTCCGCTTGCTCCTGGGCAACTTTGTCGGCAGCTTCCTGCTTGGCCTGTTGCGCCTTTTTCAATTCAGCTTCGCGCTCTGCAAAGGTTCTCGGCGCTGCGGGTGCGCTCGATGCAGCCGTCTCGCCTGTAGCCGCAGAACCCGTTGCGTCTGAACTGGAGCGCAGTACCGTCGCCTTCACATTGGCGGGAGGCGGTTGATCTGAATAATGTACCTTACCATCTGCATCTACCCACTTGTTGAGCCCGGCAAGAGCGCTGGCACTGGCAAACATCAATAGAATCAGCAGAAATTTTTTCATGGCGATCATTCCAATGGCTGGTTTTTCATATTCAAGAATACATTCAGCAATTCGTCAAGCCTGGTTTAATAAAGTGCCCCAGAATCCGGTACGAACACGCGCACCAGTCTAGCACACACGGACCGGGTGACCGCTATGCGGAGTCATCCGGCTATTGGGCCAAATATGCGCAGTAATCCACTTATGCCCGTCTTGGCCTTTGTGTATACTTGAATGCGTTTGTATATTTGACTGCATTATTCCGCTGTAAAAACTGCCAATGACCAATACCGGGACGACAACGATTTCAGATTCTGACCGCACGTTGCTGGAGCGGAACAAGCTGTTCCGCGATATCAGACTTGATAGTGTCGAGTCTGCCCTGAAAGCCTGCCAGACAATCACCCTGAAAAGTGGCATGACGCTGCTGGAAGTCGGCCAAAAAAACTTTTCGCTCTATCTGGTGCTGGAGGGTGAGCTTCGCGTTTATTTGAGTGGCCGTAATATGCCTGTGCATGCCGCACTGGGGCCGGGTGAATGCGTTGGCGAGCTCTCGCTGATTGATGGCGAAAATACTGCGGCACTGGTCATTGCGGCACGGGATACGCGCCTGCTGGCAATGCCACATGACCTGGTCTGGTCGCTGGTGGAAAGTATGAATGGCATTGCCCGCAACCTGCTGAGCATTCTTGCCGGGCGCATTCGCAACGACAATCTGTTACAGGTGACGACACCCGAATCCAGCCTCGAATTTGCGACGGCCACCAATGTTGACATGCTGACCGGATTGCATAACAGGAACTGGATGAATGATGCATTCCAGCGCATGGCGCTGCGTTGCGAGCGTAACAAGTTGCCGCTGTTCCTGCTGATAGTGGATATTGACCACTTCAAGGATTTTGTTGCTCGCCACGGCTATCTTGCAGGAGACAATATTCTGAAGGGAGTGTCTCGAATAATGGCGATAAACCTGAGGCCGCATGATTTATTGGCGCACATGGGCGGCGACAAATTTGCCGTATTAATGCCGGAGAAATTGCCGGATCTGGCCATGAAGATGGCTGATCGCCTGCGCATGGCAATTGCAGCGCCTGCACTGCGTATCGGTGCCGGCAGAGTGGTGCCCGCCAGTAACGTTACCCCGGCGGTTCCGGAGGAGCATATCTCGGTTTCGCTTGGCGTGGCCATGGTGCAGCCAGGCGATACACTGACATCGGCGCTGGCGGTGGCTGATGCAGCACTGCATCAGGCCAAGGCGGGTGGGCGCAACCGGGTGAAAATGACAATAACACGCAATTGATGCGAAACCGGATCGTCATGACGCCTGACTTATGGTCTGGCGCAAGCATATAACGACAATAGTAATGGGGGCGGGTGGTGGTAATCCTGATGCTGGCAGCAGTACTGGTCTTGATTCTGATGCTGGCCTTCTTTCGCGCCTCTGCCACCAGCTGGCTGCTGGCGATAATGGTGATTGTGCCGGTTGTGGCGATTCAATCCCGCATTTCGGATACTGCTCTGCAGGCGGTGTACGCCGCGCTGTTTCTGTTTATCGTGCTGCTCGGGGTTCCCTGGCTGCGACGTAATGTCGTCAGTCGCATTATTCTTAAAGTCTTCCGCAAAGTTCTGCCGCAAATTTCCGCTACCGAACAGGAAGCCATCAATGCCGGCACGGTATGGTGGGATGGCGACCTGTTCAGCGGCCACCCGGACTGGCGCAAGCTGCTGGCTTTTCCCAAGCCGTCCCTGAGCGCCACAGAACAGGCATTTCTCGACAATGAGGTCGAGCAACTGTGCGCCATGCTTGACGATTGGGACATCACCCACCGGCGCGCCGACCTGCCGCCACAAGTTTGGCAATTCATCAAGGACAAAGGCTTCTTCGGCATGATTATTCCGAAACGCTACGGTGGACTGGAATTTTCCGCACAGGCACATTCGGCAGTGGTGGGCAAGATCGCCTCACGCAGCGCCACGGCGGCGGTAACGGTAATGGTGCCAAACTCGCTGGGACCGGCAGAGTTATTGCTGCGTTACGGCACCGACGAACAAAAGGAAAAATATCTGCAGCGCCTGGCCGGCGGACTGGAAGTGCCGTGCTTCGCATTGACCGGACCGTTTGCCGGTTCGGATGCCGGTGCGATCTCCGATTATGGCGAGGTATGTTATGGCAAATTTGACGGGCTGCAAAACGTTCTGGGGGTCCGGCTGACCTGGGAAAAACGCTATATCACTTTGGCACCGGTGGCGACGTTGCTCGGTCTGGCGTTCAAACTGCATGATCCGGATCAGATATTGGGCGGGGAGATTGATTGCGGCATCACATTGGCGCTGATTCCAACCTGCATACCGGGCGTGCAGATTGGCCGCCGCCATTTTCCGCTGAATAGTGCGTTCCTGAACGGCACCACGCAAGGCAGGGATATATTTATTCCGATGAATTACATCATCGGTGGCACGCCGTATATAGGACAGGGATGGCGCATGTTGATGGAGTGCCTCGCGGCGGGGCGCTCGATCTCACTACCCGCCAGCAGTGTTGGCGGTATGAAACTGGCGGCGCGTACCAGCGGAGCGTACAGCCGGGTGCGCAAACAGTTCAAGCTGCCAATTGGCAGATTCGAGGGCATCGAAGAGCCGCTGGCGCGCATCGGTGCGCACACCTACATGATCGATGCGGCACGTCAATTCACGGCGCTGGCGGTCGATCTGGGCGAGAAGCCGTCGGTGATTTCCGCCATTCTAAAATACCACGCCACCGAGCGCGGGCGCAGCGTCATCAACGATGCGATGGATGTGCACGGCGGCAAAGGCATCAGCCTCGGCCCGGATAATTACCTCGGCCGCTCCTACCAGCAGGTGCCAATCAGCATCACCGTGGAAGGCGCGAATATTCTGACGCGCAGCATGATCATCTTCGGGCAGGGTGCGATTCGTTGCCATCCTTACGTGCTGAAAGAGATTGCCGCGGCACACGAACCGGATCACCAGCGTGCCCTGCGCCAATTTGACGGAGCCTGGTTCGGGCACATCAGTTTCGCACTGAGCAATGCGGCGCGTAGCTTTGTATTCAGTTTGACCAACGGGCGCGGCATTGTCGTGCCGCCGGGCGACGCAACCCGCCGCTATTACCAGCAACTGACGCGTTTCTCAGCTGCATTCGCCCTGAGCGCGGATGTGGCGATGGTCGTGTTGGGCGGCTCGCTGAAACGGCGTGAGAAAATTTCCGCGCGTCTCGGCGATGTGTTGAGCATGCTGTATTTGTGTTCGGCGACACTGAAACGCTTCGAGGACGACGGCCGCCCCACCGAAGATTTACCACTGCTGCACTGGGCGATGCAGGATGCGCTGTATAAGATTCAGCAAGCTTTCGATGGCGTGCTGCAAAACTTTCCAAACATATTGGTTCGTGGTCTGTTGGGTGTTCTGACCTTCCCGCTTGGAATGCGCCTGTCCCCACCCGCCGATCATCTCGACCATCAAATCGCCACTCTGCTGATGCAGCCCGGTGCGGCACGCGACCGTCTGACCGCCGGAATATATCTGCCGGACGACGAACAGGATGCGCTAGGCGCACTGGAAGCGGCGCTTGCCAGCACGCTTGCCTGCGAACCACTGCAGGCGGAACTGGAAGAAGCGCGCCAGGCTGGCAGGCTGGTGGCACCGGATGAATTGCCGCGTATCACCGAGGCGCGCGATAAAGGCCTCATCAGCACAGAGCAGGCGCTGCAATTGGAGCGCGATTACGCATTGCACTGCAAGGCCATCAGAGTGGACGATTTTACTGCGGAAGAGCTGCGAGCCGGATAAGGAGGGAGAAGTGCAGGCACAGCAGGACGATGTCATCACACCACAGCAGGCGGGTACGTTGCACGGGCTGTTTTTGGAGCGCGTGCGCCGCACACCGGATAAAGTTGCCTACCGCCATTTTAGTTCCGACATCACGCCCGCAAGCGGGCATGAGTCTTCTCTGAAACTTCGCTTTCAGCAGAATGCCTGGCACGATCTTACCTGGCGGGAGATGCACGGTGAAGTAGCGCGCTGGCAGGCGGCACTGGCCAGCCTGGAGCTGCAGCGTGGTGACCGTGTTGCGATCATGTTGCGCAACTGTCCATGCTGGATAATGTTCGATCAGGCGGCGCTGTCGCTGGGGCTGGTGGTCGTGCCGTTGTATACCGAGGACCGCCCGGATAATCTCGCTTACATTATCAACGATGCCGATGTGAAAGCGCTGCTATTTGAGAATACCGAACAATGGCAGACATTGCGTACGGTGTGCGACCGACTCGGCGGCGTGAAGTGTTTCGTAAGCGTCAACACCGTGCACGACAGCAACGAGCCGCGCCTGAAATCCATGGCAGAATTCCTTCCGCCTACGCAGATCCCTCACCTCAATCCTCTCCCGATACCCTCACCTCAATCCTCTCCCGATACCCTCACCTCAATCCTCTCCCGCAAGCGGGAGATGAGGCAAACGAGAAGAGCAATTTTCAATTCCGGCGGGAGAGGAGGCAAACGAGAAGAGCAATTTTCAATTCCGGCGGGAGATGAGGCAAACGATTCGCTACGCGAAATTTGCTCTAACGACCTGGCCAGCATCGTCTATACCTCCGGCACCTCGGGCAAACCCAAAGGGGTGATGTTGAATCATGCCAATATATTAACCAACGCCCACGCCTGCCTGGATACTTTTACGGTACGCGGTGACGATTTGCTCCTGTCCTTCCTGCCGCTGTCGCATACCTTCGAACGCACACTGGGTTATTACCTGCCGCTGATGACCGGCGCCACAGTTGCTTTCGCGCGCTCCATTTCGCTATTACCCGAGGATCTGCAAGTCATTCGCCCGACCATCCTGATTTCCGTGCCGCGCATTTACGAACGCATGTATGCGGCAATTCGCGCCAGGCTTGAAGGGAGTTCACTATTTGCGCGCAAACTGTTCCATCTGGCGGCCGAAACCGGCTGGGCGCGTTTTGAGTATGCGCAAGGACGTGATTCGTGGAAAGCGTCGTTCCTGCTTTGGCCGTTGCTGCAAAAACTGGTGGCGCAAAAAATTTTAAATGGTTTGGGTGGCCAACTGCGTGTGGCGGTCAGCGGCGGCGCAGCACTGGCGCCGGAAATTTCGCGGGTATTCGTCGGACTGGGGCTGCCGGTGGTGCAGGGTTACGGCCTGACCGAAACCGGCCCGGTGGTCAGCGGCAACCGTTTGGAAAATAACTTTCCCGACAGCGTCGGCCCGCCGATCCGCGGTGTGCAGGTGCGCCTCGACGAACAGAACGTGCTGCTGGTGAAGGGGACGAACGTGATGCCGGGTTACTGGAACAACCCGCAAGCAACGCGTGACATGATCGATGCCAACGGCTGGCTGAACACCGGTGATGTCGCGCATATCTCCGAAACCGGACACATCTACATCACCGGGCGCGTCAAGGATATCATCGTCATGTCGAATGGCGAAAAAGTCCCGCCGACCGATATGGAACTCGCGCTGCTGCATGACCCGCTGCTTGATCAGGTAATGATATTTGGCGAGGCGCATCCCTATCTGGTTGCGCTGGCAGTGCTTAATGCCAGGGTATGGCAACATATTGCGCAGCAGATCGGCATTCGCGCCGACATGCCGGAAGCGCTTACCGACAGCCGTGTCGAGGCCAAGGTACTGCGGCGCGTTGCACGCAACCTGCGCGGTTTTCCGGGGTACGCCAGGGTGAACAGAGTGCTGTTGCTGCGCGAGCCGTGGAGCATCGAAAACGGCCTGATAACGCCTACCCTGAAGATCAAGCGCACCGAAATTGCTGCGCAATTTGCCGAACAAATCAGGGCGCTTTACGAAAGGCGTTAACCATGAATAAGAACCAACCGGGAGCCACCGCATTGCCGCAACGTGAACCGGCCTTGCGCATGGTGGCAGTGCTGGGCGCCGGTGTGATGGGCGCGCAGATTGCCGCACACCTGGTCAATGCCAACGTCGAGACGCTGCTATTCGAACTGCCCGCGCAAGAAGGCGATCAGAACGCCAATGTCAACAAGGCTATTGATAGCCTGAAAAACCTCGACCCCAGCCCCATCGCTAGCCCCGCCAAGCTGGCTTTCATCCAACCCGCCAACTATGAGCAGCACATCGAACGTCTGCGCGAATGCGATCTGGTCATCGAGGCCATCGCGGAACGTATGGACTGGAAATCCGAACTGTATAAAAAAATCGCGCCTTATCTCGGTGAGCAGAGCATTTTTGCCAGTAACACCTCGGGGCTGTCGATCAACCAGCTCGCGCAGGCGTTTCCGGAAAATCTGCGGCACCGCTTCTGCGGCATCCACTTCTTCAACCCGCCGCGCTACATGCTGCTGGTGGAGCTGATCAACACACCGACCACCGAGCCGCACATCCTGGACGACCTCGAAGCCTTTGTCACCAGCAATCTGGGCAAGGGTGTGGTGCGCGCCAAGGACACGCCCAACTTCATTGCCAACCGGGTTGGCGTGGCGGGCATGCTGGCCACCATGAAAGAGGTACAGAACTTTGGCCTCAGCTACGACGTCGTCGACGATCTGACGGGCAAAAAGCTGGGGCGCGCCAGCTCGGGCACCTTCCGCACCGCCGACGTGGTGGGGCTGGACACCATGGCCCACGTCATCAAGACGCTGCAAGACACCTTGAGCCTGGAGAGCGATCCGTTCTACGCCAGTTTTGCCACCCCCGAGGTGCTCCAAACCCTGCTGGAGATGGGCCAC
>DATKVZ010000022.1:0-30056 GCA_035529795.1 Gallionella sp.
CCAGGGTCAGGCGGGCGACAACGTCGGCGTATTGCTGCGCGGCACCAAACGCGAAGAAGTCGAGCGCGGTCAGGTGCTGTGCAAGCCCGGCTCAATCAAACCGCACACCAAATTCACTGCCGAGATTTATGTGCTGGGCAAAGATGAAGGCGGACGCCATACCCCGTTCTTTCAGGGCTACCGTCCGCAGTTCTACTTCCGTACCACCGACGTGACCGGCGCGGTCGAGCTGCCGGCGGGGACCGAAATGGTCATGCCGGGCGACAACGTCAGCATCACCGTCAGCCTGATCAACCCGATCGCGATGGAAGAGGGCTTGCGTTTCGCGATTCGCGAAGGCGGTCGCACCGTCGGTGCCGGGGTGGTTGCAAAGATTATCGAGTAAGGCTACAATCCGCGCCCTCGCGTGACTGGAGTCACGCGATTTTCGTTCTTTAAACCAGCGGCATTGCCGTGTATATGCAAGAGAAGATTATGCAAAGCCAGAAAATTCGCATTCGCCTCAAGGCGTTTGACTATCGCTTGATTGATCAGTCGGCGGCGCAGATTGTCGATACGGCAAAGCGTACCGGTGCGGTGGTAAACGGCCCAGTGCCGTTGCCGACCAAAATTGAGCGTTTCGATGTGCTGCGTTCCCCGCATGTCAACAAGACTTCGCGCGATCAGTTCGAGATTCGTACTCATCTGCGCCTGATGGATATTATCGATCCTACCGATAAAACAGTAGATGCGCTGATGAAGCTGGATCTGCCGGCGGGTGTGGATGTGGAAATTAAATTACAGTAATTGCTGTACTGGGTAGTAAAAAGATCGGCTGGCCAATTGTAGTCAGCCCCTTAACAAGAGGAAATTAAAATGAGCTTAGGACTTGTCGGTCGCAAGATTGGCATGACCCGTGTTTTCACCGAAGACGGTTCTTCGTTGCCGGTGACAGTGCTGGAAGTGTCCAATAATCGTGTTACTCAGGTTAAATCCGTGGAAACCGATGGCTATACCGCTGTGCAGCTTGCACATGGTGTGCGCCGTCCCGGACGCGTCAGCAAGGCTGCCGCCGGACACTACGCCAAGGCGGGTGTGGAAGCCGGGAGTGCACTCAAGGAATTCACCGTGTCCCCTGAACAGCTGGATAGCCTGAAGGCAGGCTCCACGGTAAGTGTGGAAATTTTTCAGGTGGGCCAGCTCGTTGACGTGACGGGGGTGTCCAAAGGTAAGGGTTACGCCGGTACCATTAAGCGTTACCACTTTAAATCTGGCCGTGCTTCACACGGTAACTCCAAGTCACATAACGTACCTGGATCAATCGGTATGGCGCAGGACCCGGGGCGGGTGTTTCCGGGTAAGCGCATGACCGGCCATCTTGGTGATGTACAACGTACCGTTCAAAATTTACAAGTCGTGCGTGTTGATGTTGCGCGCCAATTGCTGTTGGTTAAAGGTGCGGTCCCGGGCTGCACAAACAGCAGCATTATTGTGCGTCCCGCAGTAAAGGCAGGTGCGTAATGGAACTCAAAGTTATTAATGATAAGGGTCAGGCGACCGCTAACATGAGCGCATCGGACGAGTTGTTCGGGCGTGAATATAACGAAGACCTGGTGCATCAGCTGGTCACCGCCTACATGTCCAATGCGCGAGCCGGTAACAGCAAGCAAAAAGGCCGCAGTGAAATCGCCAAGAGTACCCGCAAGCCATTTGCGCAAAAGGGTACCGGTCGTGCCCGTGCCGGCATGGCCTCCAGCCCGCTGTGGCGTGGTGGTGGCAAGATTTTTCCGAATACCGGCGAAGAAAATTACACGCACAAAGTGAACCGTAAAATGTATCGTGCTGGCCTGGCATCGATCTTGTCCAGGCTGGTCAGTGAAAGCCGTCTGGTGGTGGTGGACAGCCTTACGGTCGATGCACCCAAAACCAAGCTGTTGGCACAAAAGATCAAGGATATGGGTTTGGATGGGCGGTTGCTGATTATCACCGATAATATGGATGAGAATCTGTACCTGTCTTCGCGTAACCTGGCTAACGTGCTGGTGTTGGAAGCCAATCAGGCCGATCCGGTCAGCCTGGTACGTTTCCCGAATGTGGTCGTTACGCGCAATGCCGTGACCAAAATTGAGGAGATGTTCGCATGAGCACGCAACAATTCAGCCAGGAGCGTTTGATGAAAGTGCTGCTCGCCCCGCAAATTTCCGAGAAGGCGACCTATGTCGCCGAGAAAAACGATCAGGTGATCTTTCGCGTCACACCTGATGCGACTAAGCCGGAAATTAAGGCGGCAGTAGAAATGATGTTCAAGGTAAACGTCGACAGCGTGCAAGTGGCCAACGTCAAGGGTAAAGTAAAGCGCGCCGGACGTTATGTCGGACGCCGCAACAACTGGAAGAAGGCATATGTATGCCTGGCGGACGGCCAAGAAATCAATTTTGCTGCAAGTGAGCAAGGATAAATCATGGCATTAATTAAACTTAAACCAACAACTCCGGGGCAGCGTGCGGTACTGCGTGTATTCAATCCTGACCTGCACAAAGGTAAGCCGATTGCATCGCTTGTTGAAAAAAAGAGCAAGACCGCTGGCCGCAATAACAATGGCCATATTACCACCCGGCATATGGGCGGCGGACACAAGCAACACTATCGCCTGGTGGATTTCAAGCGTAACAAGGATGGTGTTCCGGCGACTGTGGAGCGCCTTGAGTACGATCCAAACCGCAGCGCAAATCTGGCCTTGTTGTGCTACGCCGATGGCGAGCGTCGCTACATCATCGCGCCCAAAGGCATTGCTGCCGGTGCGACGCTGGTGAGCGGGTCCGAAGCGCCGATCAAGCTGGGTAATGCCTTGCCGTTACGCAATATTCCGGTCGGCTCCACCATTCATTGCATCGAAATGTTGCCGGGTAAAGGTGCGCAACTGGCACGTTCCGCTGGCACTTCAGTGCAACTACTGGCGCGTGAAGGCAGCTACGCACAGTTGCGTTTGCGCTCCGGTGAAATTCGAAAAGTGCATATTGATTGCAAAGCGACTCTGGGTGAAGTGGGCAACTCCGAGCATAGTTTGCGTTCCATCGGCAAGGCTGGTGCGATGCGCTGGCGCGGAGTACGCCCGACCGTCCGCGGTGTGGTGATGAATCCGGTAGATCACCCGCATGGCGGTGGCGAGGGCAAAACCGCTGCCGGTCGTCATCCGGTCAGCCCATGGGGTGTGCCGGCCAAGGGGTTTCGTACTCGCCGCAACAAGCGTACTAGCAGCATGATTGTGCGCCGTCGTTTCAAGGTTTAAGGGGTAAGAAAACATGGCACGTTCCATTAAAAAAGGTCCATTTGTTGACGCGCATTTGCTCAAAAAAGTTGAGACGGTGCGTGCAACCAACGATAAGCGTCCGGTGAAGACCTGGTCGCGCCGTTCTACGGTGCTCCCCGAGTTCGTCGGGCTGACAATTGCGGTGCATAACGGTAAGCAGCATATTCCGGTGTACATAAGCGAGAACATGGTGGGGCACAAACTGGGTGAATTTTCCCTGACGCGCACCTTCAAGGGTCATGCCGCTGATAGAAAAGCGGTCAAGAAATAGGGGGCATGGTGACAACGACTACTGCAGTTGCAAAAAATATTCATTTATCCGCGCAAAAGGGCCGTCTGGTAGCCGATCAGATTCGCGGTTTGCCGGTTGCGCAGGCGCTCAACATTTTGACGTTCAGCCCGAAGAAAGGTGCTGGAATTATTAAAAAGGCACTTGAATCGGCGATTGCCAATGCCGAGCACAATGATGGCGCTGATATCGATGAGCTGAAGGTAACAACCATTTATATTGACAAGGCAGCCTCTCTGAAGCGATTTATGGCGCGCGCCAAAGGGCGCGGCAATCGTATCGAAAAACAAACTTGCCACATTACAGTCAGCGTCGGGAGCCAAGGGTAAATTATGGGACAGAAAATTCATCCAACCGGTTTCCGGTTATGTGTTCGCAAAAACTGGAACTCCAAGTGGTATGCCAACAGCAAAAATTTTCCGGATTTGTTGCTCAAGGATATTGAAGTTCGCGCATTTCTGAAAAAGAAACTGGCTTCTGCGGGAGTTTCCAAGGTGATTATCGAGCGCCCTGCCAAGAACGCCAAAGTGACTATTTATACCGCTCGCCCGGGTATGGTGATAGGTAAAAAAGGTGAGGACATTGAAGCATTGCGTGCCGAATTGCGCAAGCGTATGGGTTTACAATCCGTTGATGTTGCCATCGAGGAAGTGCGCAAACCGGAAGTTGATGCGCAATTGATCGCTGACAGTATTACGGCGCAGTTGGAAAAGCGCATTATGTTCCGTCGCGCCATGAAACGTGCAATGCAGAACGCGATGCGTCTCGGGGCACAGGGCATCAAGATTATGAGTGCGGGTCGATTGAACGGTATCGAGATCGCGCGTACCGAGTGGTACCGTGAAGGCCGTGTGCCGTTGCATACCCTGCGTGCCGAGATTGATTATGGCACTTCTGAAGCAGAAACTACTTACGGCATCATCGGTGTGAAAGTTTGGGTGTTCAAGGGCGAAGTTGCGGGCCACGAAGTGGTTGCGCCAGTTGCCGCTGAGCCGGAAAAAAGAGTAAGAAAGTCGGGAGCAAAGCATGCTACAGCCAGCTAAAAGAAAATATCGTAAAGAGCAGAAGGGCCGCAATACTGGCATCGCCACTCGCGGTAACAAGGTAAGTTTCGGTGAGTTTGGCCTCAAGGCAGTTGCACGCGGTCGTTTGACAGCGCGACAGATTGAAGCAGCGCGCCGTGCAATGACCCGCCATATCAAGCGTGGTGGACGTATCTGGATACGTATATTTCCGGATAAGCCGATTTCCAAAAAACCCGCTGAAGTGCGTATGGGTAGTGGCAAAGGCAACCCCGAATTTTACGTAGCCGAGATTCAGCCAGGCAAGATGTTGTACGAAATGGATGGCGTGGATGAAACATTGGCGCGTGAAGCATTCCGTTTGGCGTCCGCCAAGTTGCCGATAGCGACTACTTTCGTAATTAGACAGGTGGGTGCGTGATATGAAAGCGATTGAATTGAGAGCCAAGTCTGCCGAAGATTTGCAGCACGAGGTGTTGTCACTGACTAAGGCGCAGTTTGGCCTGCGCATGCAAGTTGCAACGCAGCAAATGACCAATACCAGCGAGTTGCGCAAGGTACGTCGTGATATTGCCCGCGTGAAGACAGTATTGAAAGAAAAGGGTGCACGGAAATGAGTGAGTCCAGACTAAAGCGTACCCTGACCGGTACTGTGGTGAGCGACAAGATGGACAAGACGGTAACAGTTTTGGTCGAACGCAAGGTAAAGCACCCGTTACTGGGTAAAATTATCCGTGTTTCCAAAAAATACCATGCCCACGATGAAGCGAATGAATTTCACGCGGGAGATGTGGTTGCGATTGAGGAGTGCCGTCCGATTGCCAGAACCAAGAGCTGGCGTGTTGCCAAACTGATTGGAAAAACTGCTGTAGTTTAGGCTTGCATTTTCCCGGAACTTGCTTATAATGCGCGGCTTCGTTTCTGGATCCCGCATCAATTCTCTCAAAATAGAGAGCGGAAGCGAACAATAGGACAAATGGTTTATACCTGCCGCTTGCGGTGACCTAACCCGAACGGGTTCCAAAACTGGCCGTCTTGGGCGGAAAAAGTTGGAGATTAAAAAATGATACAAATGCAGTCTGTTTTAGATGTGGCCGACAATACTGGTGCGCGTTCCGTGATGTGCATTAAGGTGCTGGGCGGATCCAAGCGTCGTTATGCTTCTGTCGGTGATGTCATTAAAGTCAGCATCAAGGATGCAGCGCCGCGTGGACGCGTGAAAAAAGGCGAAGTATACAACGCTGTGGTGGTTCGTACTGCCAAAGGCGTGCGTCGTACGGATGGTTCTCTGGTCAAGTTTGATGGCAACGCAGCGGTGTTGCTGAATGCCAAGCTGGAACCAATTGGTACGCGTATTTTTGGACCGGTAACACGCGAGTTGCGTACCGAGAAATTCATGAAAATTGTTTCGCTGGCACCTGAAGTGCTGTAGGCGGCAATAGATCGGGTCGAGGAAAATCATGCGCAAGATCAGAAAAAATGATGACGTTATCGTAATCGCCGGCAGGGATAGGGGTAGTCGCGGCAATGTGCTGCGCGTGCTGGATGAATATCTGCTGGTGAGCGGCATCAATAAAGTCAAGAAGCATCAAAAACCCAACCCGGTAAAGGGGTTGAGCGGTGGAATTGTAGAAAAGGAATTGCCTATTCATATTTCGAATGTGGCGGTTTACAACGCGGCTGCCAATAAAGGTGATCGGGTCGGTATTAAAACGCTGGAAGACGGGCGCAAGGTGCGCGTGTTCAAGTCCAGCGGTGAAATGATAGACGCTTAAGGGGTTAAGGGCATGGCTCGTTTGTATGAATTTTATAAGGACAAGGTCTCTAAGGATCTGATGAAACAATTCAGTTACAAGTCCGTAATGGAAGTGCCGCGTATCGAGAAAATCACCTTGAACATGGGGGTGGGTGAGGCGGTTGCGGACAAGAAGGTGATGGAATTTGCGGTTGGTGATATGCAAAAAATCGCTGGCCAGAAGCCGGTGGTCACGCTCTCCAAAAAATCTATTGCGGGCTTCAAGATTCGTGATGGTTATCCGGTTGGCTGCAAGGTGACATTGCGCAAGCGGCAGATGTATGAATTCCTGGATCGTCTGATCTCTGTTGCAATCCCGCGTATTCGTGATTTTCGCGGTATTCCCGGAAAGTCCTTTGACGGTCGCGGAAACTACAATATGGGCGTGAAAGAGCAGATCATTTTCCCGGAGATCGAGTACGAAAAAATCGACACGCTGCGTGGTATGAACATCACCATCACTACCACCGCGAAGACAGATGGAGAAGCCAGGGCTCTTCTGCTGGCATTCAAACTCCCATTAAAGAAATGAGGGAACACTAATGGCTAAGATGGCATTGATTAACCGCGAACAAAAACGCCGTGCGACCGTAAAGAAGTTTGCGCCCAAGCGTGCTGAGTTGCTGGCTGCGATCTCCAATGTAAAGCTGAGTGATGAAGAGCGTTCTGCGGCACGTCTGAAGTTGCAGGCACTTCCGCGCAATTCTAGCCCGGTACGTTTGCGCAATCGTTGTGCTTTGACCGGGCGCCCACGCGGCACTTTCAGAAAGTTTGGTTTGGGTCGTACCAAGGTGCGCGAATTCGCGATGCGTGGCGACATTCCCGGTATCGTTAAGGCAAGCTGGTAGGAGCAATTATATGAGTATGAGCGATCCGATCTCCGATATGCTGACGCGCATTCGTAATGCGCAGCTTGCGGAAAAATCTGCGGTAGTGATGCCTTCTTCCAAGTTGAAGGCGGCTATTGCTGAAGTTTTGAAGGATGAAGGCTATATCGATGGCTACCAGGTCATCGCGGGCGAAGGCGGAAAGGCTACGCTGGAAATTGGCCTGAAATATTACAGCGGACGCCCGGTAATTGAGAAAATCCAGCGGGTCAGCCGCCCCGGTTTACGTATTTACAAGGGCTCCGATGATATACCGAAGGTGATGAATGGTCTGGGAGTAGCCATTGTGTCCACTTCAAGGGGTTTGATGACCGACCGCAAAGCGCGCGCCAATGGTATCGGTGGTGAAGTGCTGTGCGTTGTCGCATAACACGAGGTAAATATGTCTAGAGTTGCCAAGAATCCAGTTGTCGTACCCAATGGTGTTGAAGTCACACTGGCGGTAAATGAAGTTTCGGTCAAGGGGCCGTTGGGCACCCTGAAGCAGGCACTGTCGGGTGATGTCAGTGTGGAGCGCGAAGGTGATAGCCTGCTGTGCAAGGTGCGGAATGATTCCATGCAGACTCATGCGATGTCAGGCACGATTCGTGCCCTTCTTGCCAATATGGTGCAGGGTGTGAGTAAAGGTTTTGAGCGCAAACTGACTCTGGTTGGAGTGGGTTACCGTGCCCAAGCCGCTGGCGACACGTTGAACCTGACTCTGGGATTTTCTCATCCGGTGGCATACAAGATGCCTGCTGGTGTGAAAGTGGAAACGCCGACACAAACCGAGATCGTTCTGAAGGGCTCGGACAAGCAGCGCATCGGGCAGGTGGCTGCGGAGATTCGTGCTTTCCGTGAGCCTGAGCCATACAAGGGTAAGGGTGTGCGCTATAGCGACGAAGTAGTGATACTGAAAGAAACCAAGAAAAAATAATTGAGGCGGATATGTTGATCAAAAAAGAAGCACGTCAGCGCAGGGCACGCAAAACCCGTGCGCGCATTGCCGAGAAAAAAACAGTACGTCTGGCTATTCACCGCACCAATTTGCATATTTATGCGCAGGTTATCTCCGACTGTGGCAGCAAGGTGTTGGCCAGCGCGTCCAGCATTGAAGCTGATATCCGTAAAGATATGGCGAATGGTGGCAATGTTGCGGCTGCTGCGATAGTGGGTAAGCGTATTGCTGAAAAAGCAAAAAATGCGGGCATTACCCAGGTAGCGTTCGACCGTTCCGGTAACCGATATCATGGCCGTGTCAAAGCGTTGGCTGAGGCCGCGCGCGAACATGGTCTGCAGTTCTAAATTGGAGTTGAGCAATGGCTAAGCCGCAAGGAAGAATGCAACAACAAGAAGCCCGCGACGACGGGATGATCGAAAAGATGATCTCCGTGAATCGTGTCACCAAAGTGGTTAAAGGTGGTCGTATCATGGGATTTGCCGCTCTGACCGTGGTCGGCGATGGCGATGGTCGCGTGGGGATGGGTAAAGGAAAGTCCAAGGAAGTGCCGGTTGCCGTGCAAAAGTCTATGGATGAGGCGCGTCGTAATCTGGTCAAGATCAGTTTGAGGAACGGTACCTTGCACCATACCGTGATTGGTAAGCATGGCGCTGCCAAGGTATTGATGCAACCGGCTTCCGAAGGTACCGGAATTATTGCGGGTGGAGCAATGCGCGCGGTGTTTGAGGCAGTCGGTGTGCGCGATGTGCTGGCTAAATGTATCGGTTCCAACAATCCGTATAACGTGGTTCGTGCCACATTGAACGGTCTGAAGGAAATGAATTCGCCGTCCGAGATCGCCGCAAAGCGCGGCAAGATGGTTGACGAAATTTTGGGGTAAGTTATGACACAAGCCAAAACAATCAAAGTAACGCAGGTCAAAAGCCTTATCGGCACCAAGCAGTCACACCGCGCTACCATGCGTGGCTTGGGTCTGCGCCGCATTAATCATACCGTGTTACTGGAAGACACTCCTTGCGTGCGCGGCATGATCAATAAAGTCTTCTATCTGATTAAGTGTGAGGCGTAAAAATGCAACTCAATAATATTCAGCCTGCACAAGGTGCCAAACACGCGAAGCGCCGTGTGGGTCGTGGTATCGGCTCCGGCTTGGGCAAGACCGCTGGACGTGGTCACAAAGGACAGAAATCCCGCTCCGGTGGGTTTCACAAAGTTGGTTTTGAGGGTGGTCAGATGCCGCTGCAGCGCCGCTTGCCAAAGCGCGGCTTTGTTTCACTGACCCGTAATGACACGGCACAGGTACGTTTATCCGATCTGCAAAAGCTGCCGCTGGATAGCATTGATTTGCTGGCGCTCAAGCAGGCTGGAGTGGTTCATGCAAATGCATTATCCGCGAAAGTCATTTTGTGCGGGGAAATCACCCGTGCGGTTAGACTGCAGGGTTTGCTGGCCACCAAGGGTGCGCGTGCAGCGATCGAAGCTGCCGGCGGCAGCTTCGCCGAGTAAGGCTGATACGTGAGCACTGTGGCCAAGACGGCAAGCAAGGGTAAGTATGGTGATTTGAGTCAGCGCTTGTGGTTTTTGCTGGGTGCTTTGGTGGTGTTCCGTATTGGTGCGCATATCCCGGTGCCAGGTATTGACCCGACAGTATTGGCGGATCTGTTCAAGTCGCAAAAAGACGGCATCCTAGGCATGTTCAACATGTTTTCGGGTGGCGCATTGTCGCGTTTCACCATTTTCGCACTGGGGATCATGCCGTATATTTCTGCATCGATCATCATGCAGCTGGCGGCGATAGCAGTTCCACATCTCGAGCAATTAAAAAAGGAAGGCGAAGCGGGACGCCGCAAGATAACGCAGTACACCCGATACGGTACATTATTACTGGCGCTGTTTCAGGCATTTGGAATTTCGGTGGCGCTGCAGTCGCAGCCGGGATTGGTGCCAAACCCGGGAGCGATGTTCCAGATGACCTCGGTAATTACTCTGGTAACCGGAACAATGTTCCTGATGTGGCTGGGTGAACAGATTACCGAACGTGGTTTGGGTAACGGTATTTCACTAATCATTTTTGCCGGTATCGCGGCAGGGCTGCCTAGTGCAATTGGCAGCACTTTGGAGTTGGCGCGAACGGGAGCTTTTTCCATTCCTTTGGTGCTGTTGCTGTTTTTTGGTGCAATTGCGGTGACTGCGCTGGTGGTGTTTGTTGAGCGCGGTCAGCGCAAGGTTCTGGTGAATTATGCCAAACGGCAAGTGGGAAACAAGGTTTATGGCGGGCAAAGTTCGCATCTGCCGTTGAAAGTGAATATGGCCGGTGTGATCCCGCCGATTTTTGCTTCCAGTATCATTTTGTTTCCGGCGACAATTGCGGGCTGGTTTGGTAGCGGACAGGGGATGGGTTGGTTGAAGGATATCAGCGACATGTTGTCTCCCGGCCAACCGATTTATGTGTTGACGTATGCGGCAGCAATCATGTTTTTCTGCTTTTTCTATACGGCGCTGGTGTTTAGTCCGAAAGAAACGGCGGACAACCTGAAGAAGAGTGGCGCGTTTTTGCCGGGAATTCGTCCCGGTGATCAAACTGCGCACTACATTGAAAGAATTATGTTGCGCCTGACCTTGGTCGGTGCCGTGTATATCACTCTGGTTTGTTTGTTGCCGGAGTTTCTGGTAGTAAAGTGGAATGTGCCGTTTTATTTTGGCGGAACGTCGCTGTTGATTCTGGTGGTGGTGACAATGGATTTCATGGCACAAGTACAGTCTTACCTGATGACGCATCAGTATGAAAACCTGTTGAAAAAAGCCAATTTTAAGGGCGGGCTTGCGCGCTAATGGCTAAAGAAGATGTGATTCAGATGCAGGGTGAGATCGAGGAGTCGCTGCCGAACGCAACCTTTCGAATCAAGCTGGAAAATGGCCATGTGGTGTTGGGCCATATTTCGGGAAAAATGCGCATGCACTATATTCGCATTTTGCCCGGCGACAAGGTGACGGTGGAATTGACACCCTATGATCTGAGCAAGGCGCGCATTGTGTTCCGCGCCAAGTAGTTGAATGGGAAATGGTAAGTAACGGCCGGTTTTCCTGCTTGCCACTTACACGATTAGGAGAAGAGAAATGAAAGTCCATGCATCAGTAAAAAAGATCTGCCGCAACTGCAAGATCGTTATTCGCAAGCGCGTGGTGCGCGTCATTTGTACGGAACCCAGACACAAGCAACGCCAGGGTTAATTGAGCAAAATCAGCTCTTGATGATACAATTTTCACTTTTTTAAAGATAGGGTAGCTGCATGGCACGTATTGCAGGGGTCAATATCCCCAACCACCAACACGCCGTAATTGCCTTGACTGCAATCTATGGTCTCGGGCGTTCACGCTCGCGGGATATTTGCGTGGCAGCTGGTATAAACGCCAGCACCAGGATGAAGGACCTGACTGACGCAGAAGTAGAAAAGCTGCGCGAACAGGTTGCCAAGTTCACGGTGGAAGGTGATCTGCGTCGTGAAACGACGATGAACATCAAGCGCCTGATGGACTTGGGCTGTTATCGAGGGCTGCGTCACCGCCGTGGTTTGCCGTGTCGGGGCCAGCGCACCCGCACCAATGCGCGCACCCGCAAGGGGCCGCGCAAGGCGATTGCGGGCGCCAAGAAGTAAGTTTGCTATAACGGACGCTTAGAGGATAAATTATGGTTAAGCCAAGCACAAAAGTGCGCAAGAAAGTCAAAAAGAACGTCGCAGAAGGGATTGCGCATGTTCATGCTTCTTTCAATAACACCATCGTCACTATTACCGACCGTCAGGGCAATACCTTGGCATGGTCTACCAGTGGCGCAAGTGGCTTTAAGGGGTCACGTAAAAGTACCCCATTTGCTGCGCAGGTTGCCGCCGAATTGGTGGGTAAGGCTGCAGTTGAATGTGGCGTTAAAAATCTTGAAGTGCGTATTAAGGGACCAGGCCCGGGCCGGGAATCCGCAGTGCGCGCATTAAATGCTGCTGGTTTCAAGATCACCAGCATTTCTGATATTACGCCGGTACCGCACAACGGTTGCCGCCCGCCTAAAAAGCGTCGTATCTAAATTTTCGGGAGTAGATCTTGGCTAGAAATCTTGATGCAAAGTGCCGCCAGTGCCGCCGTGAAGGCGAGAAGCTGTTTATTAAAGGCGAAAAGTGTTTTACCGACAAATGCGCGGTTGAGCGCAGGGCTTACCCACCCGGCCAGCATGGGCAGAAGAAGAATACTCGCTTGTCCGAATACGGCGGTCAGTTGCGTGAGAAACAGAAAGTTCGCCGTATCTATGGCGTGCTGGAAAAACAGTTCCGTCTGACCTACCGGGCTGCTGAACAACAGCGCGGCATTACCGGTGAGAATCTGCTACAGAACCTGGAATCCCGCCTGGATAACGTGTCCTATCGCATGGGCTTTGGTGCTTCACGCGCCGAAGCACGTCAGGTGGTGCGCCACAACGGTGTGTTGGTAAATGGCAAGCGCGTCAATATTCCTTCCTATCAAGTGCGCGCCGGCGACGTGGTTGAAGTGGCTGAGAAATCCAAGGCACAGTTGCGTATCAAGGCCGCTGTTGAGGCTGCCGAGCAACGCGGCTTCCCTGAATGGATAGAAATGGACAGCAAAGCGTTCAAGGGAACATACAAAGCCAAGCCGCAACGTGCCGAACTGCCCGCAACCATCAACGAGCATCTCGTGGTTGAGTTGTATTCCAAGTAACCCACGCGGAGTAACGTATGCCTAAGAATGAATTTTTGAAACCCCGCATCATTGATGTGCAAAAGATTTCCGCTACCCAGGCCAAGGTGGTGATGGAACCCTTTGAGCGCGGCTACGGCCACACATTGGGTAATGCATTGCGGCGTATCCTGCTGTCCTCCATGCCCGGTGCCGCTCCGACCGAAGTGAAGATGGCCGGTGTGTTGCATGAATACGCCACTATTGACGGCGTGCAGGAAGATGTTGTGGACATTTTACTGAATCTGAAGGGTGTGGTGCTGCGTCTGCACAATGTTCCTGAAGTCGTGTTGACCATCAAAAAAGAGGGTCAGGGTGTGGTGACTGCCGCTGATATCAGCGGTAATGCCGATATCGAAATAGTCAATCCGGAACACGTGATTGCGCATCTGACAGCCGGCGGCAAGCTGGATATGCAAATTAAGGTAGAGCAGGGACGCGGTTATGTCTCGACAATTTCGCGCCAGGTTTCAAGTGAATCGCGTGCTGTTGGACACATTGCACTGGATGCATCATTCAGCCCGGTCAGTCGCGTCAGCTATGCGGTTGAAAGCGCGCGTGTTGAGCAACGCACCGATCTCGACAAGCTGGTGATGCACATCGAAACCAATGGGGCGATTGACCCTGAACAGGCAATTCGCAATGCGGCGCGCATTTTGCTCGATCAATTTTCCGTGTTTGCCGCGCTGGAAGGCACCGAACCGGTTGTCGAGAAGGTTCATGCACCCAAGGTTGATCCCATTCTGTTGCGCCCGGTAGATGATCTGGAGCTGACTCCACGTTCATCCAATTGCCTCAAGGCACAAAGTATTCATTACATCGGCGATCTGATTCAGTACACCGAAAATGAGCTGCTGCGTACTCCGAATTTGGGGCGCAAATCCCTGAACGAAATCAAGCAGGTTCTTGCCGAGCACAACTTATCGCTGGGCATGAAGCTGGAAAACTGGCCTGTCGCAACCCTTTGAGCCGGCGCGACAATAAGAGAAGTCAAGAGAGGTAAATCATGCGTCACCGTTCAGGTTTAAGAAAACTCAACCGCACCAGCAGCCATCGCTTGGCCATGTTTCGCAACATGACCGTATCGCTGTTGCGTCACGAAGTCATCAAGACGACTTTACCCAAAGCCAAGGAACTGCGCCGCGTCGCAGAGCCCATCCTGACGCTGGGCAAAAATCCAAGTCTGGCAAATCGCCGTCTTGCATTCGCCCGTTTGCGTGATCGTGAAATGGTCGGCAAGCTGTTCGACGAACTCGGCCCGCGCTATGCGGCACGTAATGGCGGTTACCTGCGTATTCTAAAGTTCGGCTTCCGGCAGGGCGACAATGCCCCGATGGCGCTGATCGAGCTGATGGATCGTCCTGCAGAAACTGCTGCTGTTGATGCTGAGTAAATAGCCGCAAAGCTTCAGCATTGAACAAAAGGCCGGACGAGTCCGGCTTTTTGTATTTTTGATATGCACCAGGCTCTCCAAGAGCAAACTAACGGTTCGGGAATCGGCAACGATGCTGATCCGGGCGCAAGTAATCCTGCCTGCCTACTTCCTGTCGAGCAAAGGCTTCAAATACTTTCCTGTCACGCTTTGCGGATGCCGTACGATTTCCCTCGGCGTGCCTTCAGCAAGGATATACCCGCCGCCATCTCCGCCTTCCGGACCGAGATCGATGATCCAGTCGGCAGTCTTGATTACATCCAGGTTATGTTCGATCACCACCACGGTGTTGCCCTGGTCACGCAACTTGTGGATTACCCTGAGCAGCAACGCAATATCGTGGAAGTGTAAACCCGTGGTGGGCTCGTCGAGGATGTACAGGGTGCGCCCGGTGTCACGTTTGGAAAGCTCCAGCGACAGCTTGACGCGTTGTGCTTCGCCGCCAGACAGCGTGGTGGCGGATTGCCCGAGCGTGATGTAACCGAGGCCGACATCCAGCAAAGTTTGCAATTTACGCGCAACGACCGGCACCGGCATGAAAAATTCATGCGCCTGCTCCACCGTCATCTGCAAAATCTGGTGGATGGTCTTGCCCTTGTACTGGATCTCCAGCGTCTCGCGGTTGTAGCGTTGGCTGTGGCATACGTCACACGGCACATATACATCCGGCAGAAAGTGCATTTCGACCTTGATCATGCCGTCGCCCTGGCAGGATTCGCAACGCCCGCCCTTGACGTTGAACGAGAAACGCCCCGGTCCGTAGCCGCGTTCACGCGCCGCTGGCACCCCGGAAAACAGCTCACGGATCGGCGTAAACAGACCGGTGTAGGTGGCCGGGTTGGAGCGCGGTGTGCGTCCAATCGGGCTTTGATCGACATTGATAACCTTGTCGAAAAATTCCAGGCCGGTGATTTCGGTAAATGGTGCCGGCTCGGCATTGCTACCGTAAAGATGCTGTGCCACGGCTGGATACAGCGTGTCGTTGATCAGCGTGGATTTGCCCGAGCCGGATACGCCGGTGATGCATACCAGCAGGCCAACCGGCAAATTGAGCGTGATGTCTTTCAGGTTATTGCCACTCGCTCTGACAATTTGCAGCATGCGTTGCGCATCCGGTTTGCGGTATTTTTCCGGTATGAAAATGCTGCGCCTGCCAGCCAGATAGTCGCCAGTAAGGGAATGCTCGCTGACGCAGATTTCTTCGTGTGTGCCCTGTGCCACCACCATACCGCCGTGTTCGCCTGCACCCGGCCCCATATCCACCACATGATCGGCGGCGCGGATTGCCTCTTCGTCATGTTCGACCACGATCACGCTATTGCCCATGTCGCGCAGCTTTTTCAGGGTTTGCAGCAGACGGTCGTTATCGCGCTGATGCAGGCCAATGGACGGTTCATCCAGTACATACATCACACCGGTCAGGCCAGAGCCGATCTGAGAGGCGAGACGGATGCGCTGCGCTTCGCCGCCGGACAGCGTTTCGGCGGAACGTTCCAGCGACAGGTAATCCAGCCCGACGTTGTTGAGAAAGGTTAGGCGGCTGGCAATTTCCAGCATGATCTTTTCCGCAATCGCCTGCTTATGGCCGGATAGCGTCAGGCCCTGGAAGAAAGTTAGCGCCTGCTTCAGCGGCAGCGCGCTGATCTCGTACAGGTTTTTGTCCGCGACGCGCACATGACGCGCCTCCAGGCGCAGACGCGTGCCCTTGCATTCCGGGCAGGTACAACTGTTCAGGTATTTTGCCAGCTCCTCGCGCACTGCGGGCGAATCGGTCTCCTTGTAGCGGCGCTCCAGATTGTTGGTAATGCCCTCGAAGGCGTGTTCTCGCAGTACCGGTTTACCGCGCTCGTTCAGGTACTGGAAGGCGATCTCGGACTTGCCGCTACCATACAAAATTACTTCCTGGATTTTTTCCGGCAGGCTCTCAAAAGACTGTTCGATGTCAAAGTTATAATGTTTCGCGAGGCTGGCGAGCAACTGGTGGTAGAACTGGTTGCGCCGGTCCCAGCCTTTGATTGCGCCAGAGCTCAGGGACAGTTGCGGAAAGGCCACAATCCGTTTGGGATCGAAGAAGCTAATGACGCCAAGACCGTCGCACTTGGGGCACGCACCCATCGGGTTGTTGAATGAAAACAGGCGCGGCTCCAGTTCCGGCAGTGAATAGCTGCAAATTGGGCAGGCGAATTTTGCTGAAAACAGGTGCTCTTTTTCGGTATCCATTTCCACCGCCAGCGCGCGCCCGTCGGCGTGCCGTAATGCGGTCTCAAAAGACTCGGCGAGGCGTTGCTTGGCTTCCGTATTGACCTTCAACCGGTCCACCACGATCTCGACGGTATGTTTCTTGTTCTTGTGCAGTTTCGGCAATGCATCGATCTCGCATACCTTGCCGTTGATGCGCAGACGCGTAAAACCCTGCGCGCGCAGCTCGTCGAACAAATCCAGTTGCTCGCCCTTGCGTTCCACCACCAGCGGCGACAGAATCATGATGCGCGTGCCTTCCGGCAGGTTCAGCACATGATCCACCATCTGCCCGACGCTCTGCGCCTGCAACACCAGATCATGCTGCGGGCAATACGGGTCGCCGGCGCGCGCGAACAACAGGCGCAGGTAGTCATGGATTTCGGTGACCGTTCCGACCGTGGAGCGCGGGTTATGTGAAGTGGCTTTTTGCTCGATGGCGATGGCGGGCGACAGCCCCTCAATCAAATCGACATCCGGTTTTTCCATCAGCTGCAAAAACTGGCGCGCGTAGGCAGACAGCGATTCCACATAGCGGCGTTGCCCCTCGGCATACAGGGTGTCGAAAGCCAGCGAGGACTTGCCCGACCCAGAAGGGCCGGTGATTACTACCAGTTTGTGGCGTGGCAAATCGAGGTTGATATTTTTTAGATTGTGGGTGCGCGCCCCGCGGATTCTGATCTGTTCCATGTCAATCAATGAGTGGGGAAAATGAGTGGGGGAAGACGACCTGCAAATATACGCGAGTTTGATTGCTTTCCCAACTTGTGCTTTCTTTTTGTTACGGCGGGGCAACCCCAGTCTTTGCCAAATGATTCTGTGGTTTTAGAGCAAAACTGCCGCAATGACTTTGCGGTCTTCTGCCACCAGAATGTTGTAAGTGCGGCATGCGGCTGGTGTGGTCATGAACTCTACGGCAATGCCTGCATTGGTCAGCGTGTGGTATAGGCGCGGATGGGCGAAGCGTTGTTGGGCACCGGTACCGAGTAGCAGCACGTCGGGTTTAAGGTCGAGAAAATAGGTGAAATCGGTTTCCTCCAGCGCGTCAAAGTTGGTGACGCTCCAATCATTGCGCACCTCGCCGGCACGCACTACGATGCTGGTGTGGAAACGTTCGCCATTGACCGCAATATAATCTGCTGCATGGGCGGTGAACAGTTTGGTGTCGCCGAGATTGGCGAGGTGCAGTTTCAAGGCGTATTCTCCATTTGCTGTGCAGGGTCGGCGCGGGTAAAATCGCGCCCTTTGCGGTGTTTGCGCACAAGACTGGATTCTACCATCGGGTGGAAGCATATCGCCCTGAACAATTTGAGTGAGAGATCGTGAAACCCATTCTGAAATCGACCAAGCTTTCCAACGTGTGCTACGACATTCGCGGGCCGGTGATGGAGCGCGCCAAACTGATGGAGGAAGAGGGCCAGCGCATTATCAAGCTGAATATCGGCAACCTCGCACCATTCGGCTTCGAGGCACCGGAAGAGATTCAGCAGGATGTTATCCTCAATCTGCCGAGCTCGTCTGGCTACTCCGATTCCAAGGGTATGTTTGCGGCACGCAAGGCTGTCATGCATTACTGCCAGGCCAAGAAAATTTCCGGAGTCGGGCTTGAGGATATCTACATCGGCAACGGTGCATCGGAACTGATTGTCATGGCAATGCAGGGGCTGCTCAACACCGGTGATGAGGTGTTGATTCCGACGCCGGATTATCCGCTGTGGACGGCTGCAGTCACGCTGGCGGGTGGTACGCCGCGTCATTATCTGTGCGATGA
Source organism: Gallionella sp. (assembly GCA_035529795.1). Classification (GTDB taxonomy): domain Bacteria; phylum Pseudomonadota; class Gammaproteobacteria; order Burkholderiales; family Gallionellaceae; genus Gallionella. The sequence continues at coordinate 18,407 of DATKVZ010000022.1, forward strand.
ACAGAACGAATGGATGCCGGACCTTGCCGATATACGCGGTAAGATCACGCCGCATACGCGCGCTATTGTTGTAATCAATCCGAACAATCCGACCGGGGCATTGTATTCCGACGAAATTCTAAAAGAGATCATCGAGATTGCGCGCCAGCATCATCTGATTATTTTTGCCGACGAGATCTACGACAAGATGCTGTACGATGGCGCGACACATACCTCGATTGCCTCATTGGCTGACGACGTATTATTTCTTACCCTGAACGGACTGTCGAAAAATTACCGCGCTTGTGGTTACCGCGCCGGCTGGATGGTGGTGTCCGGCGAAAAAAAACATGCACAGGATTATATTAACGGCCTGACCATTCTGGCCTCGATGCGGTTGTGTTCCAACGTGCCTGGACAGTTCGCCATCCAGACCGCGCTGGGCGGCTACCAGAGTATCGTCGATCTGGTCGCACCGACCGGGCGCCTGTGCAAGCAGCGTGATCTTGCTTACAAGTTGCTTACGGCAATTCCCGGCGTGACCTGTGTAAAACCCAAGGCCGCGCTGTACCTGTTTCCGCGTCTCGATCCGGCAATTTATCCGATTGATAACGATCAGCAATTCATCCTTGAATTGCTGGAGACCGAGAAAGTGCTGGTGGTGCAGGGCAGCGGTTTCAACTGGATACACCCAGATCATTTTCGTGTGGTATTTCTGCCAAATGCGGATGACCTGGTCGAAGCAATCGGGCGCATCGCACGCTTTCTGGAAGGCTACCGCAAGCAACACGGCACGAATTAACGAAAGAAAAGTATATGAGCATAAAACCAATCAACGTGGGTCTGCTCGGTATCGGCACCGTCGGCGGTGGCACCTTTGCCGTGCTGCAGCGCAACGCAGAGGAAATCACGCGTCGTGCCGGGCGTCCGATCCGTGTCACCGTTGTTGCCGACAAAAATCTGGAGCTGGCGAAGCAGACTACCGGCGGCACATGCCGCATTACCGATGATGGATTTGCGGTGGTGGCCGACCCTGAAGTGGATATTGTCATCGAGCTGATCGGCGGCTGCGGTGTAGCTAAAGAACTGGTGCTGAAAGCAATTGCCAACGGCAAACATGTCGTTACCGCGAACAAGGCGTTGCTCGCGACGCATGGTAATGAGATTTTCAAGGCGGCACAGGATAAGGGTGTGATGGTCGCATTTGAGGCGGCGGTAGCGGGCGGCATCCCGATTATCAAGGCGCTGCGCGAAGGTCTGAGCGCGAACCGCATCGAATGGATTGCGGGGATCATCAACGGCACCACCAATTTCATCCTGTCCGAGATGCGCGACAAGGGGCTGAGTTTTGATATGGTACTGAAAGAGGCGCAGCGCCTGGGTTACGCCGAAGCCGATCCGACCTTCGATATCGAAGGAGTAGACGCAGCACACAAGATCACCATCCTCTCCGCGCTCGCGTTCGGCATTCCGATGCAGTTCGGCAAGGCGTACATTGAAGGTATCAGCAAGCTGGATGCGATTGACATTCGTTATGCCGAACAGCTTGGTTATCGTATTAAATTATTGGGCATCACCAAACACACACCGCAAGGCGTGGAACTACGCGTACACCCCACGCTGATCCCGGCCAAACGCCTGATCGCCAATGTCGAAGGCGCGATGAACGCAGTGCTGGTGCAGGGCGATGCAGTCGGTTCGACGCTGTATTACGGCAAGGGTGCCGGAGCAGAGCCCACCGCCAGCGCGGTGATCGCCGATCTGGTCGATGTCACGCGCATGCACACTGCCGATCCCGAGCACCGCGTGCCGCATCTGGCGTTCCAGCCGGATCAGTTATCCGATTTGCCGATCCTGCCGATGGATGAGGTCACTACCAGTTACTACTTGCGTCTGCGCGTGCAGGACCAGCCGGGTGTGCTGGCCGACATCACGCGCATCCTTGCCGATGAACTGATTTCCATCGATGCGGTAATCCAGAAGGAACCGGGTGAGGGCGAAGAGCAGACCGACCTTATCCTGCTCACCCACCAGACGCGCGAGAAGCGTATCAACGCAGCGATTGCCAGAATGGAAGCGCTGCCGGTAGTGGCGGGCAAGGTGACAAGGCTGCGGCTGGAGCAGCTCGGTTAATAATTTTTAATCAAATGAACTTATTGAGATGGCTCAAAAAATCCACCAATGCGAAACTGAACTAGTCAGAATCAATGGTAGAACGCTTCGTGGTGCCCTAAATAAAAGTAAGGTTGGCCATGGACTTGGAGAGTTCTCAAACACGCAATTGGTTCATGTTTGCCCGAGATGCAATGATGGGCTATTAACGGAACCTTATTTGCCATATTTATGTAGTGATGGCGTGATGAGGACAGTTCAAGATTTGAAAGACCAACCGCCGAGCTTAGATTTCTGTGGTTTCAAATTTACTCTGTCTGCACTAAATGCTGCAATAGTCTTAGCCCAGCTTGAAGACGTGACAACAAGGAAAGTCGAACAATTTGGGATAGAACTCAGAACGAATTTAAATCCAGAGCAAGCTTTCAACTTTAGTAAACAAGTTTGTAAATGGGGGGGAGGGCAACGAGTATGGGCAAATTTAATACGTAGGAACGACGGCCAGGATAGGCTCGGAAGGATTCTCAACGATTGGTTTTCTGCCGTAATAAACAAGAACGATGATGAAGTAGCTATTTCTTTAGGGATAGAAATTAAAGGGCTTGGTGTCTCTTTTGCCAGCAAACATTTAAGAATGATCTTCCCAGACCGTTACGCAGTACTAGACGAAGTGCTAAGTTTGGGGCTTGGATTTGCACTAAACACCAAAGGCTATTTGTTCTTCTTGCGCTCTCTTAGGCAATTTCAAACCGAGTTACGCGACTATCATTCCATTAGGTTTAGTGTCGCTTCTATAGAATCTGGAATATTTATGCTGATTCGACAACAAGTTCGAGCACAGTAATCTATTTAGGGCACCAAAATAATGAAATACACCAGCACCCGCGGCGGCATGACCGCAAAACCCTTTACCGAAATCCTGCTCGGCGGCCTTGCCGACGACGGTGGACTGGCGGTTCCAGATCATTATCCGCAATTGAGCAAAGCTGAACTTGAGGCAATGCGTGACATGAATTACCGCGAGTTGGCGTTCGAGGTGATCAGCCGTTTCGCCACCGATATTCCGGCGGACGATCTGAAGGCCATCATCAACAAGACCTACACCGCGCAGGCTTTCGGCAGCGACGAGATCACGCCGCTCAGGACGCTGGAACCCGGCCTGCATATCCTCGGCTTGTCCTACGGCCCGACGCTGGCGTTCAAGGACGTGGCGATGCAGTTGCTCGGCAATCTGTTCGAGTATGCACTGGCCCAGGAACATACCGAACTGAACATCCTCGGCGGAACGTCAGGTGATACCGGCTCGGCGGCGGAATATGCAATGCGCGGCAAACGCGGCATTCGCGTGTTCATGCTGTCGCCGTTGGGTAAAATGAGCCCGTTCCAGACCGCGCAGATGTATTCGCTGCAAGACCCGAACATTTTTAATATCGCGGTCACCGCGCCGTTCGATGCCTGCCAGGACATGGTGAAAGCGGTGTCGAACGATCTGGCCTTCAAGGAAAAATACCGCATCGGCACGGTCAATTCGATCAACTGGGCGCGGGTCGTCGCGCAAGCGGTTTATTATTTCCAGACTTATTTCTCGTTGACCAAAAATAACGACGAGCAGGTTTCTTTCGCCGTGCCGTCGGGTAATTTCGGCAACGTGTGCGCCGGGCATATCGCGCGTCAAATGGGGCTGCCAATACGCAAACTGATTGTCGCGACCAACGAGAACGATGTGCTCGATGAATTTTTCAGGACCGGCGTGTATCGTCCGCGCGCGGAAACGCTGCATACCAGCAGCCCGTCGATGGATATTACCAAGGCTTCCAACTTCGAGCGCTTCGTCTACGACCTGGTCGGACGCGATCCGCAAGTTCTCAAGGGCTTGTGGCAGCAACTGGAGAAGGAAGGCCATTTTGATCTGGGTAAGACGCCGTATTTCGCCCGTGGGCAGGAATTCGGCCTGGCATCGGGAGCGAGCAGCCACGCCGACCGCATCGCCACCATCCGCCGCGTGTATCAGCAATACGGCGTGGTGATCGACCCGCATACTGCCGACGGCATGAAGGCCGGACTGGAACACCGCGAGGCCGGTATTCCGCTTGTGTGTCTGGAAACCGCGCTGCCGGCCAAGTTCGAGGAAACCATCCGCGAGGCACTGGGGCAGGACCCGCAACGTCCGGCCGGTTACGAAAACATTGAAAACTTGCCGCAACATTTCGACACGCTGCCACCGGATGTCGAACAACTGAAAACATTTATTGCGGCAAGGGTTTCAGAGTGAATCGTTATTTCCACGCCCCCGGCTCTTCCGGGTGCATGTCATGACAACTTTGTTGTGGATTATTGCGGCGAGCTTTGCCGGCGGCGCGCTGAGTGTGTCTTGTGCCGCAGTGTTTGCGCTCAATTCCCATTTGCAGCGTTACCTCGGCGCAATGGTGAGTTACGCTATCGGTGCGATGCTCGGTGTCGTGTTTCTCGATATCCTGCCCGAGGCGATCAAGCTCACGCACAATGTGGCGGTCCTGAGCGGCACAGTATTATTCGGTATTCTGCTGTTCTTCATCCTGGAAAAGCTGGTGTTGTGGCGGCACTGCCATCATGAGCATTGCGAGGCACATGTTCTGCTGGCCGGGGAGCACAATCATGACCATGGGCGCAGCGGCCTGATGATCACGGTGGGCGATACCTTCCATAACTTTGTGGATGGCATCATCATTGCGGCAGCCTTTCTCACCGACATACACCTGGGTATTGTTACCTCTCTGGCTATCATTGCGCACGAGATTCCGCAGGAAGTGGGCGACTTTGCCATTCTGCTGCATTCCGGCTACAGCAAGACCAAGGCCTTTCAGTTGAACCTAATTTCCAGTGTGGCCTCCATAGCGGGCGGCGTGCTGGGCTACTTCGTCCTGCAGACCATGCAGTCGTGGATACCGTCGTTGTTGGCGCTGGCAGCGGCGAGCTTGCTGTATGTCGCAGTGGCCGACCTGATACCCGGCCTGCACAAGCGTGCGCAGTTGCGCGATACCGTGCAACAAGTAGGGCTGATTGTGCTGGGCGTGACGACTGTGGGTTTGCTGGGGTTGCTAATTGCGGAGTGATAATCAAAACCAAGGTATGAATAAGAAACATTCCCCGCCGCGCGTCGGTTTTATCTCGCTCGGTTGCCCGAAGGCGACGGTCGATTCCGAACATATTCTCACCCGCCTGCGCGCCGAAGGCTATCTGATTTCCGGCAGCTATCAGGATGCCGATCTGGTAATCGTGAATACCTGCGGCTTCATCGACAGCGCGGTCGAGGAATCACTGGACGCAATTGGCGAAGCACTGGCCGAAAACGGCAAGGTGATCGTCACTGGTTGTCTCGGCGCGAAGGGTGATGTGGTACGGCACGCGCATCCCAAAGTGCTCGCGGTGACCGGGCCACATGCTGCCGACGAGGTGATGGCAGTCGTGCATGAACACCTGCCGAAGCCGCACGATCCCTATTCTGATCTGGTACCCGCACAGGGGATTCGCCTCACGCCGAAACATTACGCTTATGTGAAAATTTCCGAGGGTTGCAACCATCGCTGCACCTTCTGCATCATCCCCAGCCTGCGTGGCGATCTGGTCAGTCGCCCGGTCGGCGAGGTGATGCAGGAAGCGCAAAATCTGGTTGATGCGGGTGTGAAGGAATTGCTGGTAATCTCGCAGGATACCTCTGCTTATGGTGTGGATATTAAATACCGTACCGGCTTTTGGGGCGGCCGGCCGCTAAAGACAAGGATGACCGAACTGGCAGCGGCAATGGGCGAGCTTGGTAAATCGGATCAAAAGATCTGGGTGCGCCTGCATTACGTCTATCCCTACCCGCACGTGGATGAAGTGATTCCGCTGATGGCGCAAGGCATCATTCTGCCTTACCTGGATGTGCCGTTCCAGCACGCCAATCAGCGTATTCTCAAGCTGATGAAGCGTCCCGGTGATAGTGATAACGTGCTGGGGCGCATCAGAAGATGGCGCGAGACGTGCCCGGAGCTGACACTGCGCAGCACCTTTATTGTCGGTTTTCCCGGCGAGACCGAGGAAGAGTTTGAGGAGTTGCTGAATTTTGTCGAAGCGGCACAGATCGACCGCTTGGGCGCATTCGCCTATTCGCCTGTGGAAGGCGCAACGGCTAACCAACTACCCGATCACATATCGCCCGATGTGCAAGAGGAGCGCCTTGCACGGCTGATGCTGTTGCAGGAAGAAATCAGCGAGGAACGCCTCGGACGCAAGATCGGCAAAACGCTCACCGTGTTGGTGGATGAGGTGGGTGAGGAGGGTGCGATTGCGCGCAGCAGTGCAGATGCGCCGGAAATTGACGGGTTGGTGTATATCAAGAACGGCCAGCAGTTAAACGTGGGTGATTTTGCCGAAGTGAAAATTGTCGATTCCGATACGCACGATCTGTGGGCACAGCTCGGAGGCTGACTGATGAGCTGCGGCTTGTTCTTGGTGCAGGGCAGGCTCATACTTAAGGTGCTTTTACCACTATCGTGAGGAGGTGCGTCATGTCCGATCAACCAGAATCAACGGATGTAAAAAAAGTTCCATGCCAGGCCTGCCGCAAGGAGGTGCCGCTGTCCGAAGCCATGATTCCCGAGGCGGTCGACTATGTGGCATATTTCTGCGGGCTTGAGTGCTTCGCAGAGTGGAAGCACCGTAGCGAACAGGCGGGAAAATCGGGATAGTGCGTGAAGCACGCCTCCGCTCGTATAGCGGGCGGAGGCGTGCAGTCATCAATCCTTGTCGGTTTGATCGTAAGGGCAGTCTTCGGACGGTGTGTTGCAATTGCCGCGCATACCGCGTTTGAAGTTGCGGCGTTCTTCCGGTGACATATTTTCGAAGCGCTCGTGCATCTCTTTGCGGCGTTCTGCACGCTGTTCCGGCGTCATCGCTTTCCGGTGTTCCTTCATTTCCCGGCGCATCTTGCTGCGTTCTTCCGGAGGTATTTTTTCCCAGTGTTCGTGCATAGCTTTTCTGTGTTCGGCACGCTGTTCTGGGGTCATGCTGTCCCACTCTTTACGCCTTTCAGCACGTTCTTCGGGAGACATTTTCTTTCGGTACTCGCGCATTGCCTCGCGGTGCCCGGCGCGCTGTTCCGGGGTCAGTTTGAGCATCTCTTCCTGTATTGCCTCACGTTCCTTGATGCGCTGCTCGGGCGTCATACTCTTCATGCGTTCCAGGCGTTGGATGTGATCCTGCACCGTGGGTAATGGGGCGGCGGTATCGGCAGCCAGTGCATTCAGGCTGAGCGAGGCGGCGATACCGGCGGCAAACAGAATTTTCAGAATGGCGTTCATGGTTTTTTCCTTGAATGAGTTATCAAAAACGCCACATTGGCGCGGAGTGCATGATGCGATTGAACTGTAAGTAAAGTATTTTTGCTAGGCGTTATATTGTAAAAGTTTGTTTCAGTGCACCGCGTGGGCCACAATTTATTACAGCAATTCTGCCGGTTCGAATTATCATGCCGTCATGAATAACCCGCACCGCATTCTTATTATCGATGACGACGTGCGTCTGCGCGAGCTGTTACTGCGCTATTTGTCCGAGCAGGGCTTCGCGGCAAAGGCGGTGGCTGATGGCAGCGCGATGGACCGGGCATTGACGCTGAACCATTATCATTTGCTGGTGCTGGATTTGATGCTGCCCGGTGAAGACGGGTTGGCGATTCTGCGCCGATTGCGCGGTGCGGGCGAGAATGTGCCGGTGATTCTGCTTACCGCGAAAGGCGACGAGATCGACCGCATCATCGGGTTGGAGATGGGTGCGGACGATTATCTGCCCAAACCGTTCAACCCGCGCGAGCTGGTGGCGCGCATCAATGCGGTGCTGCGCCGCAAGGGATTGCAACCGGTCGGCGCGCCCGATGCAGTGGAAAAAAGCATTACCTTCGGTGATTGCATACTGGATCTTGCCACACGCGAGCTGACCAGATCCGGCAAGCCAATCTCCCTGACTACCGGTGAATTTGCGCTGCTCAAGGCGCTGGTGACACACCCGCGCCATCCGCTGTCGCGCGACAAGCTGATGGAGCTGGCGCGCGGCCGCGACCACGATCCTTTCGACCGTGCCATCGATGTGCAGATTTCAAGGCTGCGCAAGCTGGTTGAACCGGATTCCGCCAAGCCACGTTTCATCCAGACAGTGTGGGGGCACGGCTATGTGTTCGTCCCTGAAGGGGTAAAGTCTTGAGAATTGTGCCCGTCACACTGCTGGCACGCGCCTTTCTGCTCATCGTGGTGCTGATCGTGCTGTCGCTCGCTGCTTCACTGGCAATTTTCCGCCATGCCGTGCAGGAGCCGCGCGCGCAGCAGATGGCGCAGTTGGTGGTGTCGGCGGTAAATCTCACCCGCGCTGCGGTGCTGTCTTCCGCGCCCGAGTGGCGTGGCGCGCTGTTGGCGGAGCTGCGCGATGTGGAAGGGTTGCGCGTGCAGATGGCCGATACGTCCGATGTGCTGGAGGCCATGCCGGACCACCCTCCAGAATTGCGCCTGATGATGAATAAGGTGCGCGACAGGCTGGGCGAGACTACGCGCTTTGCCGCCGGGCGCAACGGTGAGGAAGCATTGTGGGTGAATTTTTATATCGGCAAGGATGAGTTCTGGGTGGCGCTGCCCAGGGAGCGCATAGAACACCCGGTATCGCAGGTGCTGCTGGCATGGAGTGGCATAGTGCTGCTGCTGGCGTTGCTGGGTGCATATTTTATCGCACGTCAGGTGGCGCGGCCGCTGCACCGGCTCGCGCAGGCAGCGCAACAAATTGGCCGGGGTGTCACGCCGCAACCCTTGCCGGAACACGGTGCACAGGAAATCATTGCGGTATCGCATGCATTCAACCAGATGACTGCCGATCTGGCCGCGAACGAGCGCGAACGCGCACTGGTCCTGGCCGGTATTTCGCATGACTTGCGTACACCGCTGGCGCGTATGCGACTCGTCGCCGAATTGAGTGCGGACAAAATGCTGTGTGACGAGCTGACCGCCGATGTTGAGCAGATGGATACGGTAATCCAGCAATTTCTTGACTATGCGCGCCTCGACGAGAGCGAAGCTGCCGTGCCTGTCGACCTGCCCGCTCTGGTACAGGAAGTTGCGCGGCGTTTTGCGGCACAGGCCGGACCAATCACCTTGGAACTTAAGCAGGTGCCGCAAATTCATGCCAAACCGTTGTTGTTGAAACGAGCGCTTGCCAATCTCCTGGACAATGCCATCAGATATGGTGGCGGTGACATAACTGTTCAACTTGGCTATGCGGAGCATGCAATCATGCTGAGCGTGGCAGATCGCGGTGCGGGTATTCCCGTTGCTCAGCGCGAGGCCGTGAAGCGACCATTTGTGCGACTGGAAAGTGCGCGCAGCAATGTCACCGGGTCCGGCCTGGGGTTGGCGATCGTCGAGCGTGTGGCGCGCCTGCATGGCGGTAAATTGCTATTGGAAAGTCGGATTGAAGGCGGTTTGGTGGCAAAGCTGGTGCTGCCCCAAGGTTTGAGCGAATAGCTCAGTTTGTGCTTCCGGACAAGCGCCACAGTGATTTGACGGATATAATTTCCCCCGTCTCCTGCAACTCACTACATTATGAATCCAGACTGGCAAAATTTTCTCGTGCAACACGCCGCCGTCATTGACGCCGGCGTGGTGCAATCTTTTGGCGACCCTGCCGCCGAACTGCGCACCACGGCACAAGATACGGTGTTGTGTGATCTTTCTCAGTTCGGCACACTGCGCGTTTCCGGCGATGATGCGCAATCGTTTCTGCAAAATCTGTTGAGTAGTGACGTCCGCGAAATCGGTGCCGACCATGCACAACTCGGTAGCTTCAACAGCCCCAAGGGGCGCATGCTGGCGAGCATGCTGATCTGGTATCACGACGGCGATTATCTGCTGCAATTGCCGCGTGCGTTGTGCGAGCCCATGCGCAAGAAATTCAGCATGTATGTGCTGCGAGCCAAAGTGAAGATATCCGATATCAGCGACGAGATCGTTGTGCTGGGCCTGTCGGGTGAAAATACGCAGAAAATTCTTGAACAAAAATTCGGCGAACTGCCACAGCAGTCATTTGGTTTTACCGATCTCGAGCAGACTGGCATATTGAAATTCAGCGATACGCGCTTCCAGATCAGCACCACCGCACAACATGCAGCAACACTCTGGCAAACACTCAGTCAGCATGCGCAACCGGTCGGCAGCGTATGCTGGGACTGGCTCAATATTCGTGCCGGTATTCCCGTCATTCTGCCGCAAACACAGGAGCAATTTGTACCGCAGATGGTGAATTTCGAACTTATCGGGGGCGTGAATTTCAAGAAGGGTTGCTATCCCGGCCAGGAAATAGTGGCGCGCATGCAATACCTCGGAAAACTGAAGCGGCGCATGTATCTGATACACATCGACAGCAGCAAAGCACCCCAGCCGGGCGATGAATTATTCAGCACAGATATGGAAGGGCAGGTTAGCGGCATGATCGTTAACATTTCTCCCGCCCCGGGCGGTGGTTATGATGCGCTGGCGGTGGTGCAGGTTGCCAGCCGTGAATCACAAACGATACATTGGAAATCTCCACAGGGTGAGGCAGTGCAATTTCTACAGTTACCCTATCAGTTATCGCAGAATTGACTAATGCCTGAACCGGAATTCGGATCATTCAGAAGGTCTATATATTTATTGCCATGTTGCCAACGGGGATTTGTGCTTATAATTCGCGCATGTATGTTGCTGGTTTGGCGTTAATCAAAATCTGGAATCAGGCAAGCTGGCGAAGTCGTTCATTGAGTGAATGTATTTCGGATTGATTGCATGACACCGGCTGTTGCAAGGATATTTGTTGCTTCAGCGATAATTTGGCCGGGAGGAATTTATGCATCTGGAAGATATCGAAGCATCCGAAAAATTTCTTTTTACGCTGAAATGGATGCTGGCAGTCACAGAACGCTATCCCGAGCATTTTCAATTTGGTCTGGCTCATATCGATTTTCAAGATCCAAAGATTCTCGGTGAGACTTACGGGGCACAAAAGGCATCGCAAAAGCTTGACGAGGTTTTGTATTCCCTGCGCAAGGTTTTCCGCAAGACCGATCTGGTCGTGCGTGATGGGGTCGATTTTTGGATTCTGTTACCTTATGTCCCGACCGAAGAGAAGCTTGTCGATAAAATCAAGTACATCATTGAGACGGCATCACAAGGCGGTCTACATATTGTAGAGCGGGATATTTCCATTTTTTCATTGTCCCCAGACATGATTAAACCGGGAGAGGACTACTCGGCTTCCAGATTTCTTGCATATCTCAAAGAAAATCACGCCACCCTCGCTTGGCGCGAAATTTCACTGCCAGAAAGTAATTAGCCAATGCCGCCGGAAAACTCAGGATGTCATTGCGTTTTGCTTTAAAGATGGTTTTGCATTAACGTCCGGCAATTTAATTGAATAAATTCATTTGGTTATCGTTTTGAGACTTCGGCATTTCGTAATCTATACTTTTAAGTAATTGATCGAACGGTGCTTTTTCGAAAAGAGTGAGGCTTAAAATCTGTAATATTTT
>DATKVZ010000023.1:0-74089 GCA_035529795.1 Gallionella sp.
TGCAAGGAACAGCGCGACGAAGCAATCCAGTCCACCCGTCATTGCGAGCGCAGCGCGGCAATCCAGCGCCCTTCTCAACAGTGCCTCTCACAAAATCTCCCTCCCCCTCGCAGGGGGAGGGCAGGGGTGGGGGTGCTCTACTGCCTCGCGGCAATCAAGTCGCGTAGGTCGGATCAAGCGCAGCGATCCGACAACATGACTACAAAACAGAGCAATTCGAAATGGCTTGAAGAGCGAGTTGTCAAATATTCCGAGCAGTGCAAAAATACTGTGAAAGCCTAATTGATACTGGCAAGAGAAAATCAATGAATGGTGTTGTGAAAATTGAAAACATAAAAGAGTTACTCGTCGAGATAAGAGAGCAGAACGTTCTGCTGGATAGTGATGTGGCTCAAATCTACGGTGTCGAAACCAGGGATATCAATAAGGCAGTTGCAAATAATCCGGACAAGTTTCCTGTTGGATACATTATCAAACTTACAAGACCTGAGAAAAATGAACTGGTGGAAAATTTCCACCGGTTCGATAAGCGTAAAGCACGCGACGGTAAATCCCAAAGCCTTTTCCGAAAAAGGCTTGTATATGCTCGCGACTATCCTCAAAAGTCGACAAGCAATACAGGCGACGATATCCATCATTGAGACCTTCTCAAAGATTAGAGAGCTGTCTAGGGGTATTAAAGCGTTATCAGTCGTGCAAGATAAAGCCGAGCAAAAATCACTTATGCAAAAAAGCGGAGAACTGATTACTGAAATTTTCGATGAGGATTTACAGACAAGCGACACAGAAACCTCAATCGAGTTGAACTTTGCGGTTTTAAAGTTCAAGCACACGATAAAGAAGAAAAACAAATGAGAAAGATATGTGCTACAGCCTCACGACAACAACTCATCCTCATCGCGAGGAGGTGTAGTCGCGTAGGTCGGATCAAGCGCAGCGATCCGACAATATGACCGTCACTCCTCGTCATTGCGAGCCGCAGCGCGGCAATCCAGCGCCTTATATCCAACAATGCCTTTGGCAAAACCTCTGGATCGCCACGGCCTGTGGCCCCACAAAATCCCCCTCCCCCTCGCAGGGGGAGGGCTGGGGCGGGGGTGCCCACAGCCAACGGCCTCGCGACGACAGTCCCCGTCATTATGAGCGCAGCGATGCAATCCAACGTCTTTGGCAATTGAAACATTCGCAAAAATCAGGAGGTTTTCCAAATGACTAAAGGAAAATTGATCGTTCAAGACACCGTCGTATCGTTTACACGGGTGGAGCAAGGCGACTTTATTTCTCTGACGGACATTGCCAGAGTCAAAAACCCTGATGAGCCCAAAGATGTTGTCAAAAATTGGCTAAGAACGCGCTCGACGGTTGAGTTTTTAGGTTTGTGGGAAAAAATCAACAACCCCGATTTTAAAGGGGTCGAATTCGACTCCTTTAAAGTTGAAGCCGGATCCAATAGCTTCACGCTTTCGCCGTCAAAATGGATTGCCGCAACTGGAGCTATTGGCCTTAAAAGCTCATCTGGACGATCTGGCGGCACGTTTGCCCATAAAGATATTGCCTTTGAATTTGCATCTTGGGTTTCGGCGGAATTTAAGCTTTTCCTCATCAAGGAATTTCAGCGACTAAAAGACGAAGAGATCAGCAGTCGCTCGCTGGAGTGGAACCTTACCCGGTCGCTGACCAAGATCAACTACCGCATCCATACCGACGCCGTTGCGCAAAACATTATTCCGCACAGCATCACCAATGTACATGCCGGACTGATTTATGCGTCTGAGGCCGACGTTTTGAATGTAGCCCTGTTCGGTATGACGGCCAAGCAATGGCGCGATCTCAACAAAAACAAAGGTGGCAATATTCGCGATCATGCGGCGGTAGAGCAACTGGTGGTTCTGTCAAATATGGAGAGTATCAACGCTGAACTTATTCGGCAGGGTCTGGATCAGCCCGCGCGGCTGAAAGCCCTGAATCAAACCGCCATCCATCAGATGCGCTCCTTGCTGGGCACCCCAGGACTGCAAAAACTAAAATGACAGCCTGCGAAACAATCCAAACAAAACTTGCCTCCGCCCCTTGCATATGGCTCATCACGGGAATCAGGTCTGACATCTCACAAGATGCGTCCGTCATTCCCGCGAAGGCGGAATCCAGCCTGATATTCCGCAAGATTCGTTCGTCATTGCGAGCGCAGCGCGGCAATCCAGTACACTTCGTCATTGCGAGGCACGAAGTGCCGTGGCAATCCAGCTTCTCCGTCTTTGCGAGGAGCAGCGCGACGAAGCAATCCAGCCCCCCGTCATTGCGAGGCACGAAGTGCTGTGGCAATCCAGCGCCTTTACCCAACATGCCTTTGGCAATCCAGTAAACCAACATAAAAACCAAACATGACCACACAACCACCAACCTCAACCGACGTCGTCTGGCACCACGCCACCGTCACCCGCGCCCGGCGCGAACAGCAGAACGGCCACAAAAGCGCCGTGCTGTGGTTCACCGGCCTATCCGGTGCGGGCAAATCCACCTTGGCCCATGCCGTCGAAGAAGAACTGCATCAACGCGGCTGCCATACCTTTGTGCTGGACGGCGACAACGTGCGCCACGGCCTGTGCGGCGACCTGGGCTTCTCCGAGCAAGACCGCAAGGAAAACATCCGCCGCGTCGGCGAAGCCGCCAAGCTATTCATCGAAGCCGGTGTGATTGTCCTTACGGCCTTCATCTCCCCCTTTCGCGAAGACCGCGAGCGCGTGCGCAAACTGATCGGCGCTGCCGACTTCATCGAAATCTATTGTCATTGCCCATTGGAAGTGTGCGAAGAGCGCGATGTGAAGGGAATGTATAAAAAAGCGCGGCAGGGGCTGATAAAAAACTTCACCGGCATATCTTCGCCCTATGAAGAACCGACACAACCAGAGCTATCCATTGATACGGGAGCGGAACCCCTTGAGGAATGTGTCGGCCAAGTTGTGCAATACCTTCGATCCAGCGGCAGATTACCAAAGTGATTTACCCAGTTATTCTTTCCGGTGGTAGCGGCACACGCCTTTGGCCTGCGTCGCGTAAAGCACTTCCCAAGCAATTCCTACCGCTTGTTTCCGATCGAACCATGTTTCAGGAAACCTTGTTAAGGTTGACAGGAATGTCAGAGCTGGCAAAACCATTGGTGGTTTGTAACCACGAGCACCGTTTTCTGGTTGCAGAACAGTTGAGGGAGCTGGATGCCAGCCCACTGTTTCAAATCATAGAGCCGGTCGGCCGCAACACAGCACCCGCTGTTGCGGTGGCTGCATTGGCTTTATTGTCGGTCGACCCAGACGGCATTCTGCTGGTGCTTCCCGCAGATCATTTGATTCGAGACGTACCGGCATTCCAGGTTGCGATTCGTGCAGCCGCCACACTGGCGGAAGATTCCAAACTGGTTACTTTTGGAATCGAGCCCGATGCACCCGCTACGGGGTTTGGGTATATAGAGCGTGGTGCGCCTTTAAATGGCGATTCAGTTTTCAAAGTTGCCAGATTTGTCGAAAAACCCGACCTTGAAACGGCAAATAGATTCTTAACAACAGGTAATCATTATTGGAACAGTGGCATGTTCATGTTTCGGGCCGATGTTTATCTGCGCGAATTGCAGCAGCATCGCCCGGATATCTATCAGGCAGCTTGTAGTGCGTGGGATAAACATAGTCGCGACCTTGATTTTTGCAGGTTGGATGAATCCGCGTTTGCCGCATGCCCTTCAGATTCGATCGATTATGCCGTAATGGAGAAGACTGACTCTGCAGCGGTGATAACGGTAGATATCGGCTGGAATGACATCGGGTCGTGGACTTCCCTTTACGAAGTCTCTGCCAAGGATGACCTGAAAAATGTGGCGCGTGGAGATGTCTATTTGCAAAATACCGAGGGTTGTTATGTAAGGGCAGACAGTCGTCTGGTAACCACTATCGGGGTACATGACTTGATCGTGGTGGAAACAGCAGATGCCGTTTTGGTCGCCCACAAGGACTATGCGCAAGATATCAAGCAGGCAGTCGAACATCTGCATCGCGAAGGCCGGGATGAACACATTTTTCACCGTCGGGTATTTCGTCCGTGGGGATACTACGAGGGGATAGATGCAGGAGAACGCTTTCAGGTCAAACGCATCATGGTCAAAGTGGGAGGGAGATTATCGCTGCAATTACACCACCATCGCGCGGAACATTGGGTGGTAGTGGCAGGTCGGGCACGCATCATCCGCGACGATGACGTTATCGAGCTGCAAGCGAACCAGTCGACCTACATCCCGTTTGAGACGAAGCATCGATTAGAGAATATAGGCGATGAGCCGCTTTATCTGATCGAAGTGCAATCAGGTGACTACTTGGGCGAGGATGACATCGTTCGCATTGAGGATGATTACCGCCGCCATCAGAATGGCTCTGGTGTCAAATGAAGAAAATCATCAAGCGCAGAATTGATGCCATTCGGGATGTTGCTCTCGATCATCATGCAAAGGAAATATTGAGTAAGAGCGCTATTGCTTTTATCCTCAGGATAGTTGGGACTGGCCTGGCTTTTTTAATGCAGATTGTAATTGGTCGCTACTTGGGTGCATCCGGGGCTGGCTTGTATTTCCTTGCCTTCACGATAACCACTTTGCTTGCTACGATATCCATGCTAGGCATGGATAACAGTGTCACGCGCTTTGTGGCTGCCCATGCTGTCGAAAAAAACTGGTCTAAGGTTGGAGGTGTGGTTTCACAAGCATTGCTTTTGACAATTGTCGTATCGGTGCTTATGAGTGTGCTGCTCTTTTTCCTTGCCGATTGGGTAAGTATCAGTTTATTCAATAAGCCCGAACTGGCAAAACCACTGCTGCTCATGTCCTTTTTCATCCTTCCGTTATCGTTGGTGGTCATTTACACGAGCGCATTGCAGGGCTTGAAATATGTGCGAGATGTCATGTTGTTGCAAAGCGTAACAACCCCCGCCATTGCTTTGGTGGCTATGTATTTTTTTATACCGTTGTTCGGATTGGCGGGAGCTGTAGTTTCTTATGGTTGTGGAATTGTAATCACGCTGGTCATTGGCCTTCTTTTGTGGAACCGAGCAAAGGCAGTATGGGGAAAGATACTTACGCACTTTTCGGCAAAAGCCTTATTAAGCAGTAGTATCACCCTGTTGGGAGCAGTATTGTTGCAGCAGATTATGATGGCATTGCCCTTGCTACTACTGGGCGTATGGGGTAGCAGTGCGGACGCAGGTATGTTTAGTGCAGCACAACGCACGGCGAGCCTGATTGGGCTTGTGTTGGTTTCTGCCAACGTCATTGTTGCACCCAAATTTGCCGAGTTATATCAACAAAATGATATAGAGGCGCTTGGAAAAGTGGCGAGGCAAGGTGCGTTGTTGATGACGGTTATGGCTTCTCCAGCACTTTTGCTGTTTTTGTTTGTACCAGAATGGGTGATGGGCTTATTCGGCGCTGAATTTTCTGCTGGGTGGTTACTGTTGGTGATCATGGCACTGGGTCAGTTGGTGAATGTGATGACTGGTTCGGTTGGATTCATCTTGGTTATGACAGGGTATGAAAAACAAGTTTTCATAGCTGCACTATGGGGGGGGGGCATAAATTTGCTGCTATGTGTAGCTTTAATCCCGCCGTATGGTGCAGTCGGAGCAGGAGTTGCTACATCAATTTCTATTGCGAGTATAAATTTGTTACGTGTTCGCTATGTTTGGAAAACAATAGGCGTGATGCCTATTCCCTTTATTTGGCGCATGCAACCCAGATAATACGAATATTGAAATTGATATTTAAGTTTATTTTGAGAGTAGAGAGGATACTGCAATGAGCATTCATAAGTACTTGTTTACCACCAAACAATATATTAAAAAAAAGATACCAATAAAAAGCCAATTTTCAGAGAAATTACGAAACTCAACCGAGTCAAAATATGTTGGCTCACCGGGGCCATTGGTTGATGTATACAATAAACTTCGACTAATCCCTGGATGGTTTAATCTGGACGACTGTATTCATTTTAATTTGATTTTACAAATGCAGTCTGCACACGGAATGAAAGGAGATATCTTTGAAATTGGAAGCTTTTATGGCCGTTCAACAGCTTTAATGGCTACGTGCCTTAAGGAAGATGAAAAGATATTTGTTTGCGATGCATTCCAAGGCGACACAGATGATCGCTATTCAAATAAACCGACGCCTGATTATCTGCTCTCTAACGTGATGAACGTTAATCCCGGCCTATCTAGCGATAAGTTAGTAATATTTGCATGTTTAAGCAATGATCTTCAGATGGAAAGTAATCTTCGATTCCGGTTTATTCATATAGATGGTGGACATTCAAGAGAGCAAGTTAAGTTTGATTTGGCTCTATGTAAAGAGCATATACAACCGAAAGGTATTATTGCCGTAGACGACTATGATCACCGTGATTGGTTAGGGGTGCTTAAAGGAGTAAATGAGTTTCTTGATGAGAATAAGGATATGGAGATTTTTGCAGATTTAAATCGTCACGGCGCAATAGGTAGAAAAATATATTTAGCAAAAAAATGAAGTTGCACTGGAAGTGCTGCGCTTAACCGGTTTACTATCCAGCTAGAGGATAGGGTGCCGCAGCATTAACGAATTCCTATTTATACAAGAGAAAATCACTCCAGACGGGGTGATTAAATAGAAAAATCGGCAAAGCTGCCGGGATAATTACAATGCTGAGCCCGTTCTCGAAGAAATCAGAGCTTATTCAGTGCTTCCTTAGATATGCATAAGCGGATATTTATTGTTGGAAGTCCAAGGTCAGGAACTACTCTTTTGCAGGGCATGTTGGCTAGCCACCCTGCAGTATTTTCTCTTCCAGAGACTTTTTTTTTCGTTAAAGCAACACAGGGGCATTTTTTTAAGAGGAAATTTCTTTGGCCCGCGATAAAAATATATGGGCATCTGGAAGGTATAGTAAGGGAGTTGGGGAGAGATGATCTTGTAAAAAATGCAAAGGTCGGACTCTTTGCGCGAAAGTATGCAAACTCATTCACTGAAGTTCTTGATCGACTTACGGCAGACTCCGGTAAAAAGATTTGGGTTGAAAAGACTCCATGGCATTTACGCAGTATCGAAGAAATAACAAAACAAGTGCCTGGTGCAGCGTTTATTCATATCGTGAGAGATGGAAAGGATGTTGTTGCATCTTTGTATAACGCAACACATTTACAAACACAGGAGTGGGCAACGCTTCAGCCATCATGGTATCCGGGTTTTTTAAAATTTAAGCCGTATTCTATTGAGGATTGCGTGAAGATATGGAATGAAGATATTAGCCTTACCAGAGAGGTGATTGGTCGAGCCAATCACTTCGTGTTGAACTATGACGAGTTGGTTGCTCATCCTGAAAGCGTAATTCGTGAGGTTGCCGATTTTATCGGAATTAACTTTGATGAGGCCATGCTTGCGCCCACAGCATCTGTTGGCAGGATTACTCGGAAACAAGAGCTATGGAAAATAAACAATGCAAGTTCAATAAAAAAGAGCAATAACCACTTCAGCAATATATTCGATCAAGAGCAGCAGGCTTGGATTGTCGCACATCTGGAGTCGAAACTCTTATGTGACCTGAGTAACTTCAGCCGGAAAAAAAGTGAACGCTAATGCTTTTGAAAAAAAAAGCGTAATAGGTGTGGTCATCGGATTTCTGTTGGCTGTGTTAAGCATGCGTCTGATGTCTAATGCCCCAATCCCTTATGTTTTAGAAGTTGAAGCGGCCGGTATTTTATTCTTGTTAATGTTTGTAGTGGTGAGGTATTTATTCTACCCATTATATTGTGGGAGATTTAGAGCGAGTGGTTACGAAAAGTATATTTTTCTACTGATGTGCTTGCCATTTTATTCGGCATGGCGCTCTTATGTTGTATTCGGGCAGCCTTTAATTTACGGTGTTTTATGCCAAAGATATATTTGGCTTTCGGCTACAGCACTTCTGCTGATAAATTGCTTCAGGTATAACTGGGTTGGCTTGAAAGATATCGAAAAGTCTATGGTTGTATTGTCGTGGCTCTGCCTGGGTTGTTACGTACTTGTTCAGCTATTTGTAAATCCAGCTAACTATGCTGGTGAGCTTCAGTTTGTAGCGAGATCATCTGTAGGTTATCTTTTTAAATTTGAAACTGCTCCCTTGGTATTTGGCTTTTTTTATTACCTTATGAAATGGTTTGTGCGACGATCACACGCTTATTTTTTTGCGGTGATCCCATTTTTGTCGATGCTGCTATTTATTGATAAAAGATCGCTTCACTTATCGATGATTATGGCGATACTACTAACTATCTGGATCTATTTTGACCATAGAAAACTTGCCAGCGTGGTATTCAAACTTTTTTTTGTAGTCACTAGCATACTTGTTATGGTCTATCTAGCTAATCCAGAATATTTAGATAAGTCTGTAACAAGATTTAATGAGGCTGTTAGTGTGGTTCTTACAGCCGAAAAAGGGGATGACGACTCTTCAAATGCAAGAATTGGAGAGGTGCTGATTGCGCTACCTTACATTCAGGAGAATTGGATGTTAGGTAACGGAGATGTGAGTAGTCAATGGAATGGCGGATATGAGTCAATACTAGGATATTTTTATACGTCTGATATCGGCATGATAGGTGCTTTATTTGTGTTTGGCTTGATTGGCGTTGCACTGGTTTATGGGCAATTTTTTTTCGTAAATATTGGTCAATTATCGGCTGTTAATCTAAGTTATGCACCTTTTTCATTGGCCTCATTTGCTGTGGTACTTACTCTTTTTTTTCAATCAGCAATCAAAGGCGATATTATTTTCTCTCCTGCCCAGGTATTGTTCTTCATTGTTATTGTCAATCAAATTGCTAGCCCTAAATTGGTTACGATGCGCAATGGTGGAACCAAAAGAATGCGGTAAGTGAGCTAAACTAATCGGGGAAGTTATGTCATTAGCATATAAATTTTCGGCGTGGAACAGAACAAGAAAATGGAAGTTATTTTGTCGACAGTTTGTAGTGACTAAAGAAACACAAATTTTAGATGTAGGATTTTCAGATAATGAATATTCTGTAACTGACAATTATCTGGAAAAACACTACTCCTACCCCGAAAAATTGACCGCACTTGGAGTGGAGAATCCTATCAATTTCTCCAAGCGATATCCGAAAGTCAATGCCGTAGTCTACGCAGGCGGAAAATTTCCCTTCGCCGATAAGCAATTTGATATTTGTTGGTCAAATGCGGTGATTGAACACGTTGGCAGTAAGGAGGCGCAAGTACTTTTCATTAAAGAAATGAATCGTGTGGCCAAGCAAGTCTTTTTTACAACACCAAATAGATATTTCCCCGTTGAGACGCACACTCGTGTTCCGTTGTTGCATTATCTCCCCAAAACTTGGTTTGATATATTTTTAAAAGTTATTGGAAAAGAATGGGCATCAGGCAGTTATATGTATTTGTTGGCTGATGGAGATTTAAGATGTCTACTTAACGATGCTGAAATAGATAATTACATGATCCACAGAAATTGGATGTTTGGGTTTGTGTTGGATTTTGTTGTGATAATCAAATAACTAGATTTGTTTGACAAAGGTTAAATATGAGCTATCGGTTTATGTCAAATAAGACGGGCAGTGAGCATGATGAATGCCAGTGGAGTAGCAGAGATTTAGAGGGTGAATTGCTTGCTTTTAATGGAAGAACGTTACGTACTATCTTTGATAAATATATAGCATATAAACAAGCAAATATTATTGAGGCGGGCTGTGGTTTGGGGGGCTGGTGTGAGTGGTTCAAGCGTAAGGGGGCTCAAGTAGTCGGTATAGAATACTGCGAACACGTAGTTCTTAAGGCAAAGAGCTTTAAGCCTGATATACCTGTCGAATTGGGTGATGTCACAAACCTAAATTACGATGATGGTACTTTTGATGTTTATGTGTCTTTGGGAGTAATAGAACATTTTGAGCATGGGCCTGCATTGGCTATTGATGAGGCTCATCGTGTGCTTAAGCCGGATGGCATTGCTATTTTCACTGTTCCAGTACTAACTCCATTTAGGCGGTTTGTAGTACACCCAATACGCGATTTATATTTTATTTTAAAAAAAATGCGTGGCGACCAGGTGTATTTCTGGGAGTATCGCTATAGCCGCAAGGAGTTAAGCGAATACTTAATAAATTCAGGCTTTGAAATTCTAGAAGAGGGGGTAGATGATTATGATGAGAGCTATACTCATCGCCATATGGGGCTTTGGGCAGATTGGTTCTTCTTGCGTGATAATAAAGACATCTGGGGTTTGAATGCATTTGGGAGAGTAGCACTCCAAGGTTTAAAAATGTTATTTCCTCGAACTTGGTATTGCGCAGGCTGGGTTGTGGTTGTGCGAGCAACAAAAACTAGCTAACAAACTAAGGCAATTCCCCGGTGATCCCCCAAAAATAGCGCTCAGTAGCATTACTCCGAAACAGAAGCCAACATTGACCAACATTACTTCTGGTTGATGTTAGTAATGTGAGGATTACCCTTCAAGGTGCAGTAAGAAAATGAAAAATCATGATTTGCGGATATCCGTCATTGAGCCTGTTGGCGGGCATGGCGGTATGAACTATTACGACTTTGGATTGGCGGGTGGACTGGTTGACGCAGGGGTGGATGTGGTTTTGCATACCTGCGATGAAACAGATATTTCCACAGAAGGTACGTTTGAAGTACGTCACACTTTCAAGAGTATTTACGGGAAATCTGTGCCGTGGAAGCGTGGACTACGTTTTTTGCGCGGTAGCATTGTGGCATTACTCTCTGCTGTGGTTGAGCGACGCCACATAGTTCACTTCCATTTTTTTCATGTAGGTGCATTGCAAACGATGCAGGTGACGCTTGCTCGCCTTCTCATGAGGAAGATTGTGGTTACGGCGCATGATGTGGAGTCTTTTGTTGCGGGGTTAGAAGCGCCAGTGCTGAGCCGCATGGTCTATAAGTTGGCACACCGGGTTATCGCGCATAATCAGATCAGCAGAACAGAGCTTATAGGGCGAATCGGTTTGAACGCTGAGATAATTACCGTGATTCCACACGGCAATTATCTGCACGCCGCTCGCATTTTGCCCCCGCAAGCAAATGCACGACAATTACTTGGTATTCCTGGAAATGCCAAGGTGCTCTTGTTTTTTGGCCAAATCAAGGATGTAAAAGGCTTGGATCTGTTGATCGAGGCGATGCCGGAAATTATAAAAAATCATCCCGCCACTGTGTTGCTGATCGCCGGAAAACCATGGAAAAGTGATTTTTCCATATATGACCGGCTGATTGAAAAACTAGCGGTTCGTAATAACTGCATTACAAATATTCGTTTTATTCCTGATAGCGAGGTGCCGATTTATTATAGTGCCTGTGATCTGGTTGTGCTGCCATATCGGCGTATCTATCAAAGCGGAGTGGTGCTGATGGCGATGAGTTACGGCAAAGCGGTTCTGGTTTCGAGCCTGCCGGGTATGACCGAGATCGTGCATGACGGTGTAAATGGATTTGTATTTCAAAGTGATCGCAGTGATGATTTGTCGGCAAAGCTCAGTGAAATATTGGGCAATATTGAATCCATACAGAGGATTGCTGCAAAGGGAAAAGAATATGTGATTGAAAAGCATGATTGGCACTCAATCGGTGAGGCTACTGCCTATTTATATAGGGGAATGCTATGCGGGAAAACATAAGCTGTCGCATGCTGGGCTGGGCTGGTTTTTTTCTTTGTATTTTGTGTGGTTTTGGGCAGGTTTATGCGGCCGAAATGCCAGTCAATTGGCCGTGGAGAGGAGTGGGTTTGGATAACATAGGGAATACCCCGGCAGATATCCACGAATTGGTTCACAAGCTGGGGATAAATAGCGTCCAGTTACAATTAATGCCCCGGCTTTTGGCGAAGAGAAAAAAAATCTCGGCTAATGACGCATGGAATGAGTCGTTAGCGTGGGCAGATAAAATGCTGGAGGCATGCAAGGAAGAGAAAATTGTTGGGATTGTCGAATTGAAGGAGTTTCCAATCGATATCAACAAAAAATTCAATATGACGTCACCACGTTTCTGGCTGGATGCAAATGAACTGAATGAAGTGCTTGGCCTGATCGAGAAACTTGCCATTCATTTACATACACATGGAAAAGAGCTTGCTGCGTATGATATTTTAGACGAACCCGTCATGCTTGTTGGTGGTGTCGCTGTCTCCCCTCCGGGATGGCCAAGTTTCCAGGAACAGATCGTAAAGCGGATAAGAGCACACGATTCCTTACGCTGGGTGGTGGTTAAGCCGGGCCCTTGGGGACAGGCAAGCGGGTATAAGCAGTTTTCACCACTGCCATTTCCATGGTTGGTATACAGCATTCATGTGTATACCCCACATTCATTTACTCACCAGGGGATACAGTCATACAAATTTGACATGACTTATCCGGGTGAGATTAGCGGTAAGTATTGGGACGCCGTAGCGCTTGAAAAAGAGTTGATGCCTGCCATTGAGTTTCAAAAGAGGAATAATGTACCCGTATGGGTCGGGGAGTTTAGTGCGCTGCGTTGGGCTCCGGGCGGGGAACAATACCTGAAAGATTTGGTTGGAATTTTTAATCGCAACGGCTGGGGATGGTCATATTTTAGTTTTGCCACATCCTGGAATGGATGGAATCCGAACTATGATGATTCATACACAGTATCTAACGAAGAGGCCGAGCTTCACAAGGTGGGCGAGAATTCAAAGCGGTGGCAAACAGTTAAAAGTATTTTTAATGTGAAAGATTCCGTTTTAACGCCATAAAGTTGTTTCCTGCCGGGATCGTAGCACTCTCATCAGCCGCGCTAAATCCGCACTGCGATAAAACTAAAAACAGGAGTATGAATATTTGGAAGCTGTTCGTGATGAATTCAATTCAGTGCGGGTGCAGTGATGAAGCTGGCTATTCTTGGTACGCGCGGCGTGCCTGCATCGCATGGCGGGTTTGAAACATTTGCCGAAGCACTTGCCCTGTATCTTGTTGGGCGTGGGTGGGAAGTCACTGTGTATTGCCAAGAAGATGGTGTCGGCGAAGTGCAAGAAGATGAATGGTGCGGTATTCGTCGAGTGATTATGCCTATCAAGCAAGGTGGTGCGCTGGGGACAATCATTTTCGACTGGAGATCAATTTGGCATTTACTTGCGACAGACCAAAAGCTGGTGCTGACCCTTGGCTATAACACGGCAGTATTCTGCGCCCCTTATCGCCTTTATGGTATTCGTAATCTAATTAACATGGATGGGATTGAATGGCGCCGCCAGAAGTGGAGCTTTGCAGAAAGAGCCTGGTTTTGGTTGAACGAGCGTTTGGGTTGCTTTATTGGCAATCACTTGATAGCAGATCATCCCGAGATTGCCAATCATCTTTCAACACGCATCTCACGAAATAAAATTACGATGATCCCTTATGGCGCACAGGAAATCTTGTCTGCGGAGGTCTCGTTACTTGCACAGTTTGGCATTGAGCAGAATCGTTTTGTTACCGTCATAGCCAGACCCGAGCCGGAGAATTCAATTCTTGAAATTGTTCGCGCCTTTTCTCAAAAGCGCCGGAATCGAAAGTTGGTCATGCTTGGTTGCTATGAACCGGAAAAAAATGCTTATCATGCCGATGTCCTTGCTGCGGCGAGTGATGAGGTGCTTTTTCCCGGTGCAATTTACGATAAGCGCATTGTTGAAGTGCTTCGCTTTTATAGCAGGCTGTATATTCATGGTCACCAGGTCGGTGGAACTAATCCCTCGTTAGTCGAGGCGATGGGGGCCGGTTCAGCCGTGCTGGCTCACGATAATCGCTTTAATCGTTGGGTCGCTGGGGGTGGAGCAAGCTACTTTGAAAATGAGAATGAATGTGCAGAGAGGCTAAGCGAATTATTGGATGAAGATAGTACGATTGAGCGCATGCGTTTATCGAGCCGTGTCCGTTTTAATGAGTTATTTACTTGGGAAAATGTGCTTGGCCAGTATGAGCGTCTGCTGACCAAATGGGGATAGGGCACTATAAATGTGCCGGGATCTATGAAAATAATAGCCGTTGGCGGCGAGGCTATATCGGTTTGCACATGGTGATGCGTTGGCTCGCGGCAGGTGTGGTGGTGTTGATGCTGGTCGCACTTTTTGCCGGTGGTGCGCAGCCCCAGGCGGTGGGACTTTTCTCCGCGTCATGGGATAAGGTGGCACACGGGTTATATTTTTTTGTGCTGGCTTTTTTGTTGGCGCGTTTTTTTTCGTTTTCGGTATTGTGGGTGGTTGTGTTGGCGCTGCTGGTTGCAGTGGTGGACGAGACGCACCAGATGTTTTTACCCGGCAGGGTTGCCAGTTGGGACGATGGGCTGGCGGATGCGGTCGGCGTGGGTTTGGGGTTGGTTGCGGTGAAGATGCTGGGCGGAATGGGTAAAGCAGGACTGAGGACTGAGGGCTGAGTTTTGTAGGTCGGATCAAGCGTAGCGATCCGACATTTTTGTGGCGGTTATATTGTCGGATCGCTACGCTTGATCCGACCTACGCGACTTGACTGCCACGCTTCGCTCGCAGTGACAAAGTGCCGTCATTGTAAACCGCAGGTTGTGGCGCTCTCACCCCCACCCTAGCCCTCCCCCTGAGAGGGGGAGGGGATTTTGTAAGGCCGGAGGCCGTGGCGACCCAGAGGTTGTTAAAGCAGGACTGAGGATTGAGGACTGAGGATTGAGTTTTGTAGGTCGGATCAAGCGTAGCGATCCGACGTTTTTGTGGCGGTCATATTGTCGGATCGCTACGCTTGATCCGACCTACGCGACTTCACTGCGCTCGCAATGTCATCGCGAGGCCGGAGGCCGTGGCGACCCAGAGGGCATTGAAGCAGGAATGAGGGGGTGAGGTTGACAGATAATTATATTTAAGCCATATTGACCAGTATGATTATATCGATTGGAATATCATGATTACTGAAACCAGTGCAGTTAACTTCAGGCAGAACCTGGGTGAGATGCTCAACCAAGTGCAGTATCGGCGCGATAGCGTGGTAATTAATAAAGACGGCAAGCCAGTGGCTGCGCTGGTTGATGCCCGTTTGTTTGAGCGTATTCGCCGTATGCAGGGCCGCTTCGATGCACTATGCCAACGCATAGAGCTTGGTTTTGCGGTTGTGCCGGAGGCAGAAGGGCTTGCTGAAATTGACGCTGCCGTTGAGTTGGAACGGGCGCAGGCCAGTTCATCGGCCGGGAAGCGTTGAGCCGCTGTGGCCGCTCTGCGGGTAGTGCTCGATACGAATGTGCTGCTTTCGGGCATCGCTTATCCTGCCAGCGTGCCGGGCAAGATTATGGCGGCATGGCGGCATGGCTCACTCGATGTTCTGCTTTCTCCTTACATACTCGATGAGTTACGACGCGTTCTTCCACGATTGGCGCACCGCCACGGTTTGAACTTGGAGGAAATTGACGATTTGGTGGATGTGCTTTCCATTCAAGCCGATGTCATTGAGCCGCAGCCTGGCGTAGAACCAGACTTGCGTGATGTTGGTGACCAGCCTGTGCTGGGCACTTTGCTGGCGGCGTGCGAAACATCGGGGGCAGACTACCTCATAACCGGCGATAAGGATTTGCTTGCATTGGCCGGGCGCTATCCCGTCATGACTCCGGCGAAATTCTGGGCAACACACGCCGGGCTTTGATCGCGGCTGAAGGCAGTTCCTCGCAATAATGGAATGCCGTTCATCGCGAGGCCGCAGGCCGTGGCGATCCAGAGGTTTTGTGAAAGGCGCTGTTGGTTAAAGGCGCTGGATTACTTCGTCTGCTGTGCCTCCTGATGAAACTACTAGCCATCTGACTAGCCCAGTAAAAGACACCGGGCAAGTCATTGGTTATCGCAATGACGGAGTGCTGTCATCGCGAGGCCGCAGGTTGTGGCGCTCTCACCCCCACCCTAGCCCTCCCCCTGAGAGGGGGAGGGAATTTTGTAAGGCCGGAGGCCGTGGTGATCCAGGGGTTATTAAAGCAGGACTGAGTGCTGAGGATTGAGGACTAAGTGGCTGGATTGCTTCGTTGGCGTTGCCTCCTCGCAAAGACGGAGTGCCGTTATCGCGAGGCCGCAGCCTATCAACCTGGCGGCTTCAACTCGTAACTGGTGCTGCGGCCACTGGCCTCGGAGCGCATCAAAACACCGCGTTCAACCAGATCCGTGATGTCGCGCAGCGCCGTGTCCTGCGAGCACTTGGCAATGGCTGCCCATTTACTGCTGGTGAGCTTGCCCTCGAAATCATCGAGCAGTTTGTTGAGCAACTTGATCTGCCGATCGTTCATCGGCGTGCCTGCCCAATGCTTCCAGAAGCGCGCCTTCATCAACACCGACGCCAGCGTCTCCTCGGCACCTTGTACGGCGCGCAGCAGGCAGCCGAGGAACCACTCGAGCCACTCGGTGACATCCATCGATCCTTTCTGCGTCGCTTCCAGACGTTCGTAGTAATCCTTGCGCTCACGCTGAATCTGCGCCGATAGGCTGTAGTAACGCTGAGCGGATTGTTCTGCGCGCGCCAGGGCCATGTCACCCACGGCGCGAGCCATGCGTCCATTGCCGTCGTCGAAAGCATGGATGGTTACAAACCACAGATGGGCAAGGCCCGCCTTGATCACCGGATCATCCTGCCGGTCGATGTTGAACCACCGCAGAAAATCTGCCATCTCGGCATCCAGCTGCTGTGCCGGCGGCGCTTCATAGTGCACTTTCTGGCGATGCAGAGGACCGGAGACCACTTGCATCGGTCCTTGCGCGTCGTCACGCCAGACGCCGACCTGGATCTTTGACAGTCCGCTGTAACCGGTCGGGAACATGGCGGCATGCCAGCCGAACAATCGCTCGGCGGTTAACGGCTTGTCGTACCCCTGTGTGGCATCCAACACCATATCCACCACGCCATCGACGTGACGGTCCGCCGGAGCCAGTGCGCCGATATCGACACCGAGGCGCCGGGCGATCGAGGATCGCACGGAGTCGGGATCGAGCTTCTCGCCTTCGATTTCGCTGGTTTTGAGCACGTCTTCGGTCAGCACTCGCAGGGTCGCCTGGTCGCGTAAATCCATGCCAAGATCATGCATCCGCCCCAGCAGATGCCCCTGCGCCAGATGGACTTGGGCAAGTAACGGCACCAGCCGCTTAGGGTCATAGATCCAATGCGGCCAGTCCTTGAGTTGCCAGATATAGTGCTTATCTCCGCTATTCATGCGGCGATTGTGTCGAACATTCACCGCGCCGTCAAGTTATTCGTCGCAAGATTCGCCGCAACAACTATGATTCGGGATTCGGGATTCGGAAAGGCAGGAGTGAGGCTGTCATCGCGAGGCCGTAGGCCGTGGCGATCCAGAGGTTTTGTGAAAGGCGTTGTTGGGTAAAGGCGTCTGGATTGCTTCGCTGCGCTCGCAATGACGGGAAGCTGGATTGCCAAAGACATTGTTGATAAAGGCGCTGGATTGCTTCGCTGCGCTCGCAATGACGAAGGGTTGTTATCGCGAGTTTTGTAGGTCGGATCAAGCGTAGCGATCCGACGTTTTTGTGGCGGTCATATTGTCGGATCGCTACGCTTGATCCGACCTACGCGACTTTTCTCCCGAGCTAACCGGTATCGGCAAGTATTCCGGCGAGATGGCGGAATGGCTGGCTGGGTGCGGGCATGAGGTACGGGTGGCAGGATTCAAGATTCAAGGCGCAAGATTCAAAGATTCAAGGGGGCCGCATGAGTGAGGTGCTGATTTTTGACGCGGGCAGTGGCGTGCCGAGTGTGGAGGTGCGGCTGGATGGCGAGACTGTGTGGTTGACGCAGGAGCAGATGGCGCTGCTGTTCGACCGCGAGCGTTCGGTGGTGACCAAGCATTTGCGCAATGTATTTAAGGAGGGGGAGCTTGAGGAAAAAAGCAATGTGCAAAATTTGCACATTGCTGGTTCTGATAAGCCGGTGAAGTTTTACAACCTATTGATCCGGCCAAGTGAAGTTTGAAGTATGAGAACCAAACCCCTCCCGGCCTCCCCTTGTCAGGGGAGGAGCAGACTCTGCTCTCCCCCTGACAAGGGGGAGTTGGAGGGGGTTTGGGTGCGATGATCTTCCGAGTTTAAACATAATCGGGCCGGATCAATAGATGCCATTCTGTCGGTAGGTTATCGGGTTAACTCCAAGCGTGGCACGCAGTTTAGGCAGTGGGCAACCCGTGTTTTGCGAGAACACTTGGTGCAGGGTTACACGCTGAATCAGTCGCGTTTGGCAGAGTGGGGCTTGTCTGAGGCACAGCAGTCGTTGGAATTATTGGCACGCACATTGGGCAACCAAGCCTTGGTGTCTGATGCCGGGGGGGATGTGACCGAATAAAACTGCTTGACGTTATCCTCTCGGGGCGATAATGTATCTACTCGGATATACAAGTGCTGGGGTGATATATGAAACTGCAAATATCAAAATGGGGTAATAGCTTGGCCGTGCGATTGCCGGTTGAATGCATTCGCGCAACTGGCTTGGAAGAGGGGGATAGTGTAGAGGCCCGCATCACCCAGGCTGGGGAAATCACTCTGGTACCTGAGCGAGCCTTTGATAAGGCCGCCTTTCTGATGCGCATTGCCAAGCTGCATGCTGCCATGCCAATGACTGCGCCGGTTGTGGAGGCCATGCGACAAGAGGCTCGTTACTGATGATCTACGTCGATACCAGCGTGATCGTTGCGCTGTTGACCGTCGAGCCGAGAACGCAGAATGTTACCGCTTGGTATGCGGGGCTGCGAGATACGCCGACCAGTTCGGATTGGCTGCTGACGGAGTTTTCCAGCGCCTTGTCGATCAAGCTGCGCACTGGCCAAATCAACGAGGCCAACGCAAAGCGGGTGCGCAAGGAGTTTGGGGTGCTGGTGGGCGGTGGGCTGCGCATTGCCCCGGTCAGTCGCGATGCATTTTCTCAAGCGGCGGAACTGGTCAGGCCGCACGCTCACGGCCTGCGTGCAGGAGATTCCCTGCACCTTGCCGTTGCGCTGGAACTGAAGGCAAGCCACATGGCCACGCTGGACGAAATGCTGGCAGCAAATGCAAAGCGCAGTGGAATGAAGTTGATCGAGCTTTGATGTCTAGTTGCAAAAAAATCGGCGGGTGGATTGATTGATTTGGCCAGATGAAGTTTGAAATCCATACGCCCTTGTATCTGCATCCGAATCATCGCTCGAATCCATTTGATTAACCCGCTCCATTTCTTTTCGCCAAAGATATTGCGCGATTCGCAATAATGGTCGCTCCCAATGAAAATTCTAATCCACGGCATCAACTATTCGCCTGAGCTAACCGGTATCGGTAAGTATTCCGGCGAGATGGCGAATGGCTGGCTGCGCGCGGGTATGAGGTACGGGTGGTGACTGCGCCGCCTTATTATCCGGAGTGGCGGGTGGGCAAGGGGTATTCGGCTTGGAGGTATAAGAGGGAAAAATATCAAGTGCCTTTGTTATGCCTCGGTTCTACCCCCACCCTAGCCCTCCCCCTGCATGGGGGAGGGGATGGGCGCTGCGTTGCGGATAAATGCGAGGGTGGGGCGGGATTCCTGTGAATCAATGCGAAGTGATAAGACAAAACCCCTAACCCACCCCAGCCCTCCCTTGTCAGTGAGGGAGCAGGAAAGCGGCTTTTGTTCTCCCCCTGACAAGGGGGAGTTAGAGGGGGTTTGCAGTGGTACTCCCGCTAATATCTTATTCGTGCTGTGTGGCGATGGCGCCGCAAGGCAGCGCTTGATGGCGCGTTATCCGGATTTGCCGAATGTGATGTGGTTGCCGCTGCAGCGCTTGAACGATTTGCTGAATATGGCTGATATTCACTTGCTGCCACAACGCGCCGATGTGGCGGATCTGGTGATGCCTTCTAAATTAACGGGAATGTTGGCCAGTGGTCGCGCTGTGCTTGCTACGGCCCTGCCGGAAACGCAGGTAGCAAAGGTGGTGCAGCAATGCGGCATGGTTTATGAGCCGGGTGATGCCGATGCGCTGAAAGCGGCGATTTTACAATTGACAGCGGATAGCGAGTTGCGCCAGAAGCTGGGAACGGCGGCGCGTGAATATGCTTTGGCGCATTTGGGTAAAGTTGCGGTGCTAACAGCATTCGAGAGTCAATTGCAAGGGTCAGGGTGAGGGTGTCAGATGAAAGTCACAGGGTGCAAGGCTCTTGTGAGAGCGGGGCGTGCCGGCGAACAGCGGCTGTGATCAGATAATGCGTTGGCTCGCGGCAGGTGCGGTGGTGTTGATGCTGATCGCACTTTTTGCCGGTGGTGCGCAGCCCCAGGCGGTGGGACTTTTCTCCGCGCCGTGGGATAAGGTGGCGCACGGGTTATATTTTTTTGTGCTGGCTTTTTTGTTGGCGCGCTTCTTTTCGTTTTCGGTTGTGTGGGTGGTTGTGTTGGCGTTGCTGATTGCGGTAGCGGATGAGACGCACCAGATGTTTTTGCCCGGCAGGGTTGCCAGTTGGGACGATGGGCTGGCGGATGCGGTCGGC
Organism: Gallionella sp.; assembly: GCA_035529795.1. GTDB lineage: Bacteria > Pseudomonadota > Gammaproteobacteria > Burkholderiales > Gallionellaceae > Gallionella. The sequence goes on from DATKVZ010000023.1 coordinate 20,508, forward strand.
GTGGGTTTGGGGTTGGTTGCGGTGAAGATGTTAAAGCAGGACTGAGGATTGAGGACTGAGGATTGAGGACTGTAGGTCGGATCAAGCGTAGCGATCCGACATTTTTGTGGCGGTCATATTGTCGGATCGCTACGCTTGATCCGACCTACGCGACTTCACTGCCACGCTTCGCTCGCAGTGACAAAGTGCCGTCATTGTAAGCCGCAGGTTGTGGCGCTCTCACCCCCACCCTAGCCCTCCCCCTGAGAGGGGGAGGGAATTTTGTAAGGCCGGAGGCCGTGGCGACCCAGAGGTTTTGCCAAAGGCGCTGGATTGCTTCGCTTCGCTCGCAATGACGGCATCTCCCTCCAATAACGAAGCGCTGTCATCGCGAGGCCGCAGGCCGTGGCGATCCAGAGGTTTTGCCAAAGGCGTTGCTGGATAAGGGCGCTGGATTGCTTCGCTTCGCTCGCAATGACGAGGTGCTGGACTGCTTCACTGCGTTCGCAATGACGGGGTCTGGCTGTCCACTTCGCGGGAGTGGGGGCGTTCGTTTTTTGCCGAATGTTAATGCTAGCCCGCCTTTGCGAGCAGCGCTAACCCGGCATCGGATTTTCCTGCACCACGTTCGGTACGTAACCGGAAACGAGTCTCCGCATCATACTCAGCCAGCATTAGAGTTGTGACTTCATCAATCAAACGGTTAAGCGGCGTACCCCGGGTTTTGGCCAGAGCCTTAAGTCGGCGGTGTTTCTCGTCAGGCAAGCGAACTGTCAAAGCAGTCATCTCAAATCTCCTTCAAAAAAGCTTCAGGTGAAATTATCTGTAATTGCGGGAACTGCAATTCACCTCGTTGCACATCTCGCAAATTACGGGTCACAATCAAATCAGCTCCACCAGCAATAGCAAGTTCGATTAGGTGATTGTCATCCTCGTCCGGCAAATTGGGGCGCCATATGTAATACACCCGAGTCCACTCACAAACCGACAGAAAAATATCCAGCAAATCATTGCGCTCTTTAAAACTCAATCTGCACTGGGTAAATAAATCGCTACGACCCATGACCTCCTCGTATTCGCTGAATAATGCGGCTCCCATCAGAGGTATGCATTGGCCACGCAAACAAGCTGCCACGGTATGGTTTGCAGCTCCTGTTCCCAAGCAAGCGCCCAGAAAAATATTGGTATCAATCACAACCCGCATATTGGGGATGGTAGCAAAGATGCCACCAATACGCCACCAAACTTTGAATGAATATGGAGAGTCTGACCCCAATTATTCACTGCCGGATTCGGCATCTCGCTGAATGCAGCGCTGTTCGCGTAGGCGTGGTCATTGCGAGCGTAGCGAAGCAATCTAGGGGTTTTTCTGGGCCTGGCGCTGTGTTACTGGATTGCCGCGCCGCTATCGCGGCTCGCAATGACGGGGACATTGTCATCGCGAGGCCGAAGGCCGTGGCGCTTTTACCCCCACCCTTGCCCTCCCCCTGAGAGGGGGAGGGGATTTTATAAGGCCGTAGGCAGGGGTGATCCAGGGGTATTAAAGCAGGCTTGAGGAATAAGGTGTGGGAGTGGGGAGTTGGGAGCACGTCAATTTCGGATTGCGGAACAAGGCGCGCTGGTTGTGGTAACGAGGGCGGTTTGATTAGTGTTGCACTGGGTGGTATAGTTATGCCATGAAGGAAAACAGGGTCTTCAGGACTAAAACTTTCTCGCGCTGGATGAGTAAGAGCGGATTGAGTGACGCCGACTTGACTCAGGCCGCACGAGAAATGTTTGTAGGATTGATCGACGCTGACTTGGGTGGTCATCTGGTCAAAAAGCGCGTTGCTTTGGCTGGTCGCGGCAAACGGGGTGGTGCCAGGACAATAGTGGCGACGAAGTTTTCTGATCGTTGGTTTTTCTTGTTCGGTTTTGGCAAAAATGAAAAGGCTAACATCGGCAAGGGTGAGTTGAAATATTCCAGGAGGTGGCCAAGGACTTTCTGGAATTCGATGAGGCAAAATTGCAGGCAGCCATTCTGGCAGGTGAGTTGACGGAGGTGTGTGATGACAACGAACAAGCGTAAGAGCCGTATCCTGGATGAAATGCATGAGACTGCTCGTGGTTTGCATGGCGCGGGAGTCATCAGCAAGCGGCGCATGGCCGAGTTTGATGCGTTGCGCAACCTCGGGGTGGAAGAGATGCCACCACAAAAAATCAAGCAGTTGCGCGAGAAGGAGCACATCAGTCAGGCCGTGTTTGCAGCGATCCTTAATACCAGCGTTTCCACCGTTCAAAAGTGGGAGGTTGGTGACAAACGGCCTGGCGGTCCGTCGCTGAAACTGCTGTCCCTCATTGACCGGCGAGGTCTTGAAGCCGTTCTCTGACGAACTGAGGACTGAGGACTGAGGATTGAGGACTGAGGACTGAGGACTGAGGATTGAGGATTGAGGATTGAGGACTGAGGACTGAGGATTGAGGATTGAGGACTGAGACCGCCACAAAAATGTCGGATCGCTACGCTTGATCCGACCTACGCGACTTTACTGCGTTCGCAATGACGGGGGGCTGGATTGCTGCCATTAGCTCTCTTGCACTTAATAGCGGTTTATGCGATATTCGTATCGCAAATCTAATTCAGGAGGCATTATGGCTATCTCAATTCGTTTACCCAGTGAGGTGGAAGTAAGACTGCAAAATTTAGCCGCACTCACTGGTCGCAGTAAAACTTACTATGTCACCGAGGCTATTTGCGAACACTTGGATGATTTGGAAGATTTATATTTAGCCGAGCGCGAACTCGAGGCTATTCGTGCCGGCGTGTCTACTACGACTCCCCTTGCCGATGTAATGAAGCGCTATGACGTGGCAGGTTGAATTATCCACGCTGGCAATAAAAAATCTCGACCAACTTGATCCTCAAATAGCACGTCGCATCCTGGCGTTCCTGCATGAGCGGGTTGCGGGTTCAGCCGACCCCCGGAGTGTCGGAGAAGCTCTCAAGGGTTCTCGGCTGGGCGAATTCTGGAAATATCGCGTCGGCGATTACCGCATCGTGGCCAATATCCAGGACAGCGCGTTGTGTATTCTTGTGGTGAAAATTGGCAATCGCCGCGAGGTGTACCGATAAGTCAATTGCTTAACAGCGGCGTCAAACAGCGTCCAATACTTTCCACTAATCAGCGTCCAATTTTTTCCACTTTTTCAGCTTTTTGAGCCCGGTCACACGTTCGCAATGACGAAGAGCCGTTATCGCGAGGCCGCAGGTCGTGGCGATCCAGAGGGCATTAAAGCAGGACTGAGTGCTGAGGTCTGAGGACTGAGGACTGAGGACTGAGGACTGAGGACTGAGGACTGAGGACTGAGGGCTGAGACTGCGTGGTTGGATTGCCAAAGGCATTGTTGATAAAGGCGCTGGATTGCCACGCCGCTATCGCGGCCCGCAATGACGAGGTGCCGTCTTCGCGAGACCAAAGATCATGGCACTCTCACCCCATCCTCGCGGCTATAAAGACATTGAATCAGTCGCGATCCTGTGCTAGCATTTTCTGGACACATAGACGTTTATAAGGATAAGCCATGACTGAAGCTGTTCGCTGGTCCATCAAGGTTTCCCCTGAAACCGACCTGTCGCTGCGAGGATTTCTGGGCGCTCAGGGCATGAAAAAAGGTGATCTCTCGAAGTTCGTCGAGGATGCGGTGCGCTGGCGTATGCTTGATCGCACGGCGCAAGTGGTTAAGGATCGCAATCAGAACATTTCCGCCGAGATGCTGGAAGCAATGATCGATGAAGCCGTTCGCGCCGTTCGCACCGAGGCACACAGTACGGCTCGCTGATCCGGGCCATGCGCGTCGTCCTCGACACCAACATCCTGCTCTCTGCTCTGATGGTGCGTGGCACGCCACCCGACCGGCTGTATGAGGAATGGCGCCACGGGCGATTTGAACTCGTCTCCACTGAAACACAGATCGGGGAACTGAGAGCCGTCGTGCGCCGCCCCTTCTTCCAGGCGCGGCTCAAGGCCAGCGAAATCGGTCGCATGGTCAACGATGTTCGCCGCCTTGCTGTAATGTACGACTCCCTGCCCGTTGTCAGCCGCTCCCCCGACCCATCCGATGATTATCTGCTGGTGCTATGCGAGGTTGCCAACGCCGACTATCTGGTCAGCGGCGACAAGAGCCATCTCTTGGCCCTTGGTAACCACAAGTGCACGCGCATCCTCACTGCAAGGGAGCTCGCCGATCTGCTCGCGTGAAAGATAAAACTGGTACAGGGTTGGGAGTGGGGTCTGTCATCGCGAGGCAGGAGGCTGTGGCGATCCAGTTTTGTAGGTCGGATCAAGCGTAGCGATCCGACGCTTTTGTGGCGGTCATATTGTCGGATCGCTACGCTTGATCCGACCTACGCGACCACGCTTCGCTCGCGGTGACGAGGAGCTGGACTGCCACGCCGCAGGCCGTGGCGCTCTCACCCCCACCCTAGCCCTCCCCCTGAGAGGGGGAGGGGATTTGTAAGGCCGCAGGCCGTGGCGATCTAGTTTTGTAGGTCGGATCAAGCATAGCGATCCGACATTTTTGTGGCGGTCATATTGTCGGATCGCTATGCTTGATCCGACCTACGCGACTGGATTGCCGCGCCGCTACGCTCGCAATGATACGCATCAATCAGATGGTTCTGGAAAATGAAGAAAGTGGCGGCTATTTGGGTGGAAACACGGAAGCGGGAAGCATCATCCTGTCTGCTTGCCCTTGCAGCGGGATAAAACCAAAGTGTGTATAGAACGCGGTGGCTTGCTTATCTTTGGCATCAACGATGATTCCGGCGACGGCCAGAACAGAACTGGCTTGAGAAACCTTTTGACAGGCATCGGCAATTAGGATTGAACCCAATCCCTTGCCTTGGAATTTTACGTCAACGGCGAGTCGTCCGATCAGTGCAACCGGCACCGGATAGCGGGGCAGTTTTCGCGCCAAAGTTTCGGGAAGGCTTGAGCAGCTCACACTTCCCGCGCTTAACGTGAAGAATCCAGCCAGTTGTTGCGGATTGCTCTCGGGGGTGGAGGCAAAGACTCTGGCTACATTTTTACGTATGTCTTGGGAAGCATAGCGACGGATGTACTCGTCCAGAGGCGCACTACCGCAATGAAAACTTGCGGTATCGATAGCCGCATCAAGCGGCCTGATTTGGTAAGTTGTCACCGGTTTACTTGATCGGCATGACGTTTGAAAGCGCGCTTCAGTGCGGCCCCCGGCTTGACTGGTGTATCCAGCGCTGCCAGGAATGCCTCGAAATCTTTGGGTTTTAAAGTGATTGACTCATGCTCCTGTACGATCCGTTCGGCGGACGCCAATGCGTGCGATAGAACAAACTCGGAAATGCTGACGTGCGCATAACTGGCTGCCTTGTCCAGTAGCTGGCGCGTGTGATTGTCACACCGTATATTCAGGCGGCTTTCCTTGATTGTTGTGGTTTCCATGATGGACTCCTGAAGTTTTACGCGTGAATTGTGCGCCAATTGTGCTCACATTGCAATAGTCGTTTAGCGTGAAATTCGCGCAGCGATGCGTTTGCTACCCCTCTATCCGGGGTGGGGGAAACGGGTGCGGAAAGTTTCATAATCAAGGGCGGCTGAATGATGTTACGTCTGTCACGGCATGTGACGGCGCGCCGTCATCGCGAGGCCGCAGGCCGTGACGATCCGGGGGTTATTAAAGCAGGACTGAGTGCTGAGGACTGAGTTTTGTAGGTCGGATCAAGCGTAGCGATCCGACGTTCTTATGGCGGTCATATTGTCGGATCGCTACGCTTGATCCGACCTACGCGACTTGAGAAACCTTTTGACAGGCATCGGTAAGCAGGATTGAACCCAATCCCTTGCCTTGGAATTTTACGTCAACGGCGAGTCGTCCGATCAGTGCAACCGGCACCGGATAGCGGGGTGTCAATCAAATGCTCCATGTGGGAACCTTTTGGGCTATGATGACGCGTCAAGTTAGGAATAGGAGGCCACTGTGTCCATCAATGTAAAATTGTCAGAAAACCTGGTCGATCAGGCCAAGCGCTACGCGCAAACCCAGCATCGCTCGGTGCCTAAGCAAATCGAATACTGGTCACAGATTGGCAGGATTGCCGAGGAGAATCCGGATTTGCCGTTTACCATGATCCGCGAAATCCTGATTGCTGATCAGGAAGAGGTGGTTGGCGAGTACGAGTTCAACTGATGCGCCTGCTTGTCACGCCGACGTTTGGGCGGGCTGTCAAAAAGCTGCAGCGGCCACAGAAGGCAGACCTCGACGAAGCGGTGCGCAATGTCGGCACTGATCCGGAAATCGGTGAAGCCAAGGTTGGCGATCTTGCGGGTGTGCGGGTCTACAAATTCCGGCTATCCAATCAACTTTGCCTGTTGGCATACCGTATTCTGGATGAGGAAAATATCAAACTTCTGGCCTTTGGCCCGCACGAGAATTTCTATCGTGATCTGAAACGTATTGATGAGTAAATTTTTAAGGCCGGAGTTTTGTAGGTCGGATCAAGCGTAGCGATCCGACGTTTTTGTGGTGGTTATATTGTCGGATCGCTACGCTTGATCCGACCTACGCGTCTGGAGTTGTGGTTGTCCATAGCAGAAGAAAACCTTGTTGCGGCGCTCTCACCCCCACCCTGGCCCTCCCCCTGAGAGGGGGGAGGGGATTTTGTAAGGCCGGAGGTCGTGGTGATTCAGGGGTTTTGTGAACGGCGTTGTTGGATGAAGGCGCTGGATTCCCGCCTGTGCGGGAATGACGAATTTTTAGAGATGTTCTCAAGTGGAAGAGTGTAATGAATAATAAAGTAGAGCCGAAGGAAGCTTTTCCCTACAAGCCGCCGACCGAAGAAATCAAGCAGAAATACCACCACATTTTTGAGCTGTCTGAGCCGTTACCGGGGCGGTTTTTCAAGGTGTTGTTCGATAAGTTGGTGGCATTTTTACTGTTGCTGGCGGCAGCACCGGTGTTGCTGTTGCTGAAAATCGCTTATCTCATCGAGGGCTGGCTGATTCCGGAAAATGCGGGGCCAATGTTTTTTTATTACAACGGAGTGAGCGCGGGGAAGATTATTCCCAAGTACAAAATTCGTCTGATCAAGATGAAGTATATCGATCCGGAAGGCGCAAAACGGCATGACTGGATTGCGTATTCGGCGGAGTGGTCGCCGGACAGCAGGACGCATATGGGTGCGTTTGTGAAGAAGTTTTATCTGGATGAATTACCGCAGTTTTACAGTGTGCTCAAAGGGGATATGAGTATCGTCGGCCCACGCCCTTTGTCGGTGTTGCATTATGAGCGGGATCGGGCTCAGGGGAATGTGACGCGGTTTTTGCTGCGCGGCGGGTTGCTGGGGCTGGGGCATGTGAACAAGGGTACGCCGGAGATGGGCGACCCGATTTATGAATATGAGTATGTGGATCAATATCTGAAGCGTTCTTCGTTCGGCCTGTTGATGTTGGATTTGTGGATTATCTGGCGCGGGGTGATAGTGATCGTGAAGGGTGGGGGACATTAAGAGCAGGACTGAGGACTGAGTGGCTGGGCTGGATTGCCGTGCCGCTATCGCGGCTCGCAATGACGGGTGGATGGGCTGCCGCACTTCGCTGGGCTGGCAACTTATGGCATAGACTGCCATACTGATGCAAACATTCCTTTAGGAGAATTGCTATGTCTATGAATGTATCTCTACCCCCCGAGCTGGAAGCACGTGTCCGCCAGCGTGTTGAATCCGGCATGTACGGTTCTGCAAGTGAAGTAATCCGCGAAGCGTTGCGGTTATTTGAAGCGTATGAGCAGGTCAAAACGGCTAAGCTCGATAGTTTGCGTCAGGATATTACCGCTGGCTTGAACGACGCAGCGGGTGGACGTATAAAGGAAATTGATTTTGCCAGCCTGAAACAGCAAGGCCGTCAGTTACTGAAGACTCGCAAAGCTGCTTCCTGATGTCACGCGTTCGTTTCACCGGTATAGCGGAAGCCGATCTTCTGGAATTGTGGTTGTCCATAGCAGAAGAAAACCTTGTTGCGGCGGATGAATCCATGGATGTCATTCAGGCAACTGTTGCACTGTTGGTGACTCAACCCCAAATGGGTAAATCACGTTCGGAGTTAGCCAATGGGCTGCGTAGTTTTCCGACACGTACGCCATACATCATTTTCTATTTGCCAGAAGAGAGTGGGCTGCTGGTTGTGCGAGTGTTGCATCACGCCAGAGATATAGACGCAGAATATTTTTCATAAGAAGCCGCCGGTTGTGGTGATTCTGAGATTTTGTAAAAAGCACTGTTGATAAAGACGCTGGATTGCTTCGCGGTGCTCGCAATGGCGGAGAGTTTTGTAGGTCGGATCAAGTGTAGCGATCCGACGTTCTTATGGCGCTCATATTGTCGGATCGCTACACTTGATCCGACCTACACGACTCCCTCGCAATGACGGAGGGTTGTCATGGGGTCACTGGAGGGGCAGTGTTGTTGCCGGAAAATTTGGATGCGATTCTGTCGAGCCGCCGGTAATTAACCACATAAAAAATGCAGAACCCGACAGTGCTGGCTATGAGTATTGGTGTCGATTCCCAAAAAAGCCCACCCAGCACAGCCATTACTGCCGCCGGTACACACAAATATTTCGCCACACGGCAGTTCCGGTAGAAATGTTTGCCATTGCCGGGTGCGGGTGGAATCAGGTGGTCGTGAATCAGTTGATGAATATGGCGGTTGTCCGGTTCTCCAGGCGACAGTTCTGCATCGAGATGGCGCCGGTAGATCGAGTAGATGGTTTCAAAGATCGGATAAAGCAGGAGCAATAGCGGAAACCAGGGTGAGACATTCGGGTTGCGGACGACAATGAGCACCGAAAGCTCGGCAAGGATGAAGCCGACCAGGTAGGCGCCGCCATCACCCAGGAAAATTTTCCCATGTGGCCAGTTCCATACCATGAAGCCCAATAATGCGCCCGCCAGTGACAGTGAGGCGGAGAAGATCAGTCTGTCGCCAACGATGTTGGCAACATAGGCCATTGCAACCAGCACGATGATGGCAAAACCGCTGGCCAGGCCGTTATAGCCGTCGATGATGTTGATGGCGTTGGAAATCCCGCCCACGGCAAAGGCCGTGAATACCACGGCGAGGGGCAGCCACATGAGCATCTGATCGATACCCGGAATATCCAGCCGGTTGAGTGCGGCACCGAGCAGCCATGCGGCGGCGGCGCCGGAAACCATGGTCAGCAGCAGGCGTTCAAACACCCCGACTTTTTTGGTAATGTCTTCCGTCAATCCGCCGAGAAAGGCGGGAATGCCCGAAAGCAGAAGCAATCCGAACGCGCGCTCGGAAGTGAGGGCATCTTCAAAAAGCATGATGCTGCCACCGGCAAGTAATCCGAAAAATATTGCCACACCGCCAATACGGGGAGTGGGCAGGGCGTGATATTTCTGCGGGCCGCTGTCGATGTGGTCATGCGAGAAATGGGCGTGCAGATGTTCGTAGCGGATGATGAGCCAGCACGTCAGGCAAGCGGCAGCAAAGGCGGCCAAAAATAACAATAGATGTTGATAGGTAAGTATCGGGCGGGCTGGCGGTTTGGTGCGCGGGGTATTGGCGGCATGACATTTGATCGGGTTGGCACTCTTGACGGAATGCGCCGCGCTGGCCTGGCAGGCGTCCAATGCCAGTTGCGCATTATCGGCATTGAATATTATGGCGCCATTGGCCATGCGTCCTGACGGCACGGGTAGCGGTGTTTCAGTAAGTAGCGTGCGTTCGGTTTCACTCAACCCGGTTTCACAACTGAGTTTTTTGATCCGGCATTGCGGGCAGCTTTTCATGGTTACTCTGGCGATATTGCCGGTGATTGCCTCGCATTCGCTTAGCGTGGTGACGCTCTCAAGCAAAAAAGTAACACCAAGCACATCGGCCGGATCGTTGGTTTCGATTCCGACCATGGGATAATAATTTTGCTGCGGCTGGTTGACGGCCAAAAAGATGGTAACCGCCAGCAGGCCGAAGATGAGAATTCTGAGGAGCGTTTTTTTCATGAGTTTGTGAGAATCTGTTAAGGCGTTACTGCGTCACTGTGATCTTGAATCCACGCTGGCATTTATACCAGAAAATACCAAGAATCAATATATGCCGAAAGGCCTAAAGAAGCATTGATTCATTTCGTCATCGCGAGGAACACAGCGACGCGGCAATCCGGGCTTTCGTCATTACGAGCACAGTGAAGTCGCGTAGGTCGGATCAAGCGTAGCGATCCGACAATATGACCGCCATAAGAACGTCGGATCGCTACGCTTGATCCGACCTACAAAACTCTCCGTTATTGCGAACGCAGTGAAGTAATCCAGCGCCTTTAACCAACAGCGCTTCTCACAAAACCTCTGGATCACCACAGCCTGCGGTCTCGCGATGACGATATGGGGTTTATTCAGTATTTCCCTAATATATTTTGGTCTGTTGATGCTGTTGTATGTTTTGCGGCGACAGTAAAGGTATTATTGCGCATGTCGTGAAAAACTCATCGGGAATGCAATTCATAATAATTTTGAAGACGCCGTGGAGGCTTAAGCGCCTACCAGCATTGGTAGTTGTGTTGCTCTCCGGCTGCGCGATGCTTGGCGGTACGCAGCAATCCTGCAAGGTGCTTGACCCGGATCTGGCGCAAGGTGTCTATGTGGGCGACTGCAAGGATGGCCTGGCCGATGGCTATGGCGAAGTCAGCGGTACGGGTAGTTATCGCGGCGATTTTCTGGCAGGCAAAAAACATGGCAAGGGCATCAAGGTGATGCCCAACGGGGATCGGTATGCGGGCGGTTTCAGCGAGGATTACCGGCACGGCAAGGGTATTTACGTGTGGGGGCCGAATACGCGCTGGGCGGGTGACCGCTATGAGGGCGAATATCGGCGTGATTTGCGTCACGGCTGGGGCGTGTTCCAGTGGAATAGTGGCGACCGCTACGAGGGGCCGTGGCAGGACGATTTGCGCATGGGGTTGAGCGTGATGGAAACGCGCCGTGCGCAAGGGTTGCTGCCCGACCGGGAAATGTTGGTCGGAATGCGGGTTTGCACTTATCTCCCGTCGGGGTTGAATCATCATCAGCGGATTCGCGGCACGGTGGAGAGCGATGCGGGGCAGGGCAGGACGATCCGGATTACCGCCATGGACGCTACCCGCGCGAGTTATCGCGGCAAGGCAATCAGGGTTGGGGATGTGGTTGACGCTGCCGGAGCCGACTGGAAATTGTGCGGCGAGTGATGGCAAATTTGAAGCGTAAAGCAAACAGAAAGCGGTACACATTTTCCGGCATGACGGTTGCGTTGTTGTTGCTTCTGCCGGTGCAACCTGCTTTCGCCGCGCCCAATATCAATGGCGAGACCGGCTACATCAATATGCCGGACGGACGCATCGAGGCGGACGGCACGTTCCGCATGGGTTACAGTTTTGCCAAGCCGTATTCTTCCATCTGGAGCAGTATCACGCTGTTGCCGCGCGTGGAGGTATATGCGCGTTATGTGCGCATCATGAGTGGCGCTAGTGGCGCACCCGGAACTTACTGGGGTGGTTATGGCGACTACAAGGATAAAATCGCCAGTGGCAAGCTGCTGCTGCTGGAGGAGGACTGGATTACCCCTTCGCTGGCGTTTGGCATCAACGATGTGCAGGGCACCGGTTTGTTTATTTCCAAATATCTCGCCGCCAGCAAGCAGTTCGGCGCGCTGGATACGACGCTGGGGGTTGGCACCGGGCGCATCAACGGCGCATTTGCCGGGGCGCGTTATGCTCCGGAAGCGTGGCAAGGATTTGCGCTGGCTGCGGAATATGATGCGAACAATTACCCGCAGGACCATCTGGCGGCGCAAACCGGTATGGATCAACGCAACAAAGGCATCGGTCTGGCGCTGGAATACCGCTGGGGCTGGCTCGGTTCGCAACTCGGCTGGCGCGACGGCAAACCGAGTATCAACGCTTATGCATCCGTTCCTCTCGAAATGAAGGAATTCATTCCCAAGATTGACGAACCGGCGCCGGACACCGAAGTGGTAGTGCGTCCGGACATTGAGCAGTGGCGATCAAATCCCCAATACCAGCGCGACTTGATCAAGCGTTTGCTGGAGCAGAATTTCAAGAGTATTCATATTAATGTTTCCGAACATGTCGTCGAGGCGACGCTAACCAATACGCGCATTTCGCTAGCCAGCCGCGCGGTGGGGCGCGCCGCACGAACCTTGCTGTTGCGCGCGCCGCTCGGCATACGCGAGATCAGGATCAACTACACGGTGAGCGATCTGCCGTTTGCCACTTATACTTTTTTTGATGTGGAACGTCTGCAGCGCTATTTTAACGGGGTGATCAGCCGCAAACAGTTGGCGCCCTACGTGGCGATTAACTATGCCGAGCCGCAGCATTTGGACGGCAATGAGTCGCTGCTGGACGGGCTTGAGGAAGAATATTTTCAGACATATCTGGATGCCGAGGATGGCGACGTGGTGAGTTTTCGCGGCGAGGGCACCGGGCTGGACAGGATTCGCGTCGCGCCCGGTTTCGGAATTTATTTCAACGACCCGAGCGGCGCATTTCGTTACGAGCTGTTCGCCAATGCCACGCTGGAAAAGCAGGCGGGTGACGGCCTGTTCCTCAAGGCGGCGACGCAATTGACATTGAACCAGAACATCAGCGGGGTGACCCAGCCTTCCAACAGTCTGCTGCCGCATGTGCGTACCGATGTCGCCGATTACAAGAAGAACGGCAATATCAAGCTGACCCAGTTGCTGGCCAACCAGTTTTTTCATCCCGGGCAGCGGGTGTATGCGCGCGCCTCGGCGGGACTGTACGAGGAGATGTTCGGCGGTGTCGGCGGGCAGGTGTTGTATTACCCGGAACGCGCGCCCTGGGCGGTTGATATGAGCGTGGATGCGTTGCAACAGCGCGATGTCGGCGGCGGATTCGCCTTTCGCGACTATTCCACCGTCACCGCGCTGGCGGCATTGCATTACCGTTTGCCGCTGGACGGTGTGACCGCGACGGTACGCGGCGGACGCTTTCTGGCCGGTGATCTGGGCGCACGCTTCGAGATGAAACGGCAGTTCCGTTCCGGTTTTCAGGTGGGCGCGTGGTATTCACTGACCGACGGCAACGACATTACCAGCCCCGGCACGCCCGCCAAGCCCTATCACGACAAGGGCGTATTCATGTCGATTCCGCTCGGTTCGATGCTGACCAAAGATACCCAGTCGGCACCGAAAATATCGATTTCGCCGTGGACGCGCGATGTCGCGCAGATGGTCACGTCGCCGGGTGATTTATATGACGTGATGGAGCCGGCCTATGTCAACGCACGCGACCATGACGGGTTGCAGTATTTTGGCGATCTGGATGATAGCTACGACCTGTCACGCAATACGACGGTGCTGGATCGCATCCGCTGGGCGAGCTGGCAGGAGGATCGCGGCCATGTCGTTGACGGGTTGACCTCGGCCGATACCTGGCTGAAAGCGGGCGCGGGACTGGGTATCGCGGCCGTAAGCAGTGTGCTTGACCGGCCTGCGGATCGCTGGGCAGCGCGTCATCAGGGTGGGAAATTCAGCCGCGCGGTGGCGGGTGTCGGCAATAATTTGCCGCTGCTGATCGGCGGCGCGGCCGGGCTGCTGGCGCTGGACAGCAGCGACGAGCGTATGAGCGCGACCTCGTTTACGGCACTGGAGGCTGGAGTGGTCGGGGTGCTGGCCTCGGAAGCAGGCAAGTATGTGTTTGGCCGCGCGCGCCCGCAGCAGAATTTGGGCAATCGTGATTTCAATTTTGTGCAGACATCGAACGGCGCGTCCGGTTTTCCTTCCGGACACACCACGGCGATGTGGGCGCTGGTGACGCCGTATGCGAAGGAATATCATGCACCGTGGCTGTATGGCCTGGCGGCAGTCACCAATGTGGCGCGTGTGACGGACCGCAAGCACTGGGTATCCGATACCGTGGGCGGTGCACTGCTCGGCTATGCGGTTGGTAGCGCGTTCTGGAACTGGCATCGCCACAGCGGACCAAGCCTGTCGCTGGATGGCGAGGGTGTGACGCTGACCTGGCGTGCGGACTGATCGCAAATGAAGGGAAAGAATTTCATGTCGAGACTCGGCTTCGCGTTGAATGGTTTGACGGCGGCCTTTCGTAGTGAACCAAGCTTTCGCGCTCAACTGGTTGCCGCCAGTGGCGCAGTGTTGACCGCATTGTGGCTGCGTCCGCCGACCATCTGGCTGGCACTGGTTGTAGTCATGGTGGCGCTGGTGCTGGCTGCGGAACTGGTCAATACCGCGCTCGAACACGCGCTCGACGGTTTGCATTCCGAGCAGGCCGACTTTGTCAGGATCGCAAAGGACTGTGCTGCGGCCAGTGTTTTGGTGTTGTCGCTGGCCGCCGTTGCAGTTTACCTGCTGATGTTGTTCGTGGTGTATCGTAATCAATAAAAGGCTTGCAACAATACAGGGTTTTGAGATAATCGCGCCCTGCTACGGGGGAATGCGTCACCAAGCGGGTTGGCCCAGTAACTAATTCTTTAAATTTAATTCTTTGAATCAGGGATTCCAAAATGAAAAAATTAAGCGCTTTGATATTTGCTTTGGTAATGGCGGCATCCGGTAATGTGTTCGCGGCGGAAGCGGCTGCCGGCGGCGCAGCCGGTGGTGGTACCGCCGGCACTACAACCGGTGCGGCAGCGGGTGGCGCGGCAACCGGCGGTGCAGCAGCCGGCACGGCAGCTGCGGCAGCCGGGGCGGTTTCGACGACAGCAATCGTAGTGGGTGTGGCAGTCGCCGCAGGCGTGGCGGCAGTTGCCAGCAACACCTCCACGACAACGCATCATTGATCTCGCAACATGACCGGGACGTTCGTCCCTAAGTTGAGTTAACCAAAGCCCATGAGAAATTCTCGTGGGCTTTTTATCGGGGAAAAGCAAATGAACTGGATACGTAATATGGCAAAGTTGGCACTGGTGCTGACCTGGGTGTTTTCCGCCTCCGCGTGGGCGGCCGGCGGTTATGTCTTCGATGCGGCAGGCGATGTTTCCGTGGTTGTGGGCAAGGCGGATGCGCAACCCGCAACAAAGAATGATGCAATTGCTTCCGGCACGCTCATCAATACCGGCGATAACAGCCATGCCGTATTGAAATTCGAGGATGGACAGGTGGTGGTTATGCAGTCCAACTCGTCTTTCCAGGTGCGCGAATACAGTTACGAACCCAAACAGGTCGAGAAGAGCAATATCGTGTTTGCCATGCTCAAGGGCGGGATGCGTTTCGTCACCGGGCTGATCGGTCAACGCAATAGAGATGCCTTCAAACTGAACACGCCGAATGCGACTATCGGTATTCGCGGCACGGAGTTCATGGTGGCTATGGCTAATAATTCGATGTATAGCCAAGTCGTATCGGGCAGCATCGGGATGACCAATGCTGCGGGTACCGCAGTGCTGGGTGCCGGGCAAACCGCATTGACTGCTTCCGCTACGGCATTGACTGCAGTGGTTCCGACTGCCGCTATTCCGGCCGGTACATTTGCCCAGTTGGGTGCGATCCCGGTTCCGCCTGTCACGCCTGCTCCCGCGCCAGCACCGGCCGGCAGCGCACCTGCAGGTGGTGGTGCGGCAACAGGCGGCGCCACTGCTGCGCCATCCGCAGCGGCGGCCAGTGCAGCCACCGGCGTATCAGCAACAACAATCGCGATCGGTGTGGGAGTTGCGGCGGGCGTAGCCGCAATTGCGAATACGACCACAACAACGCATCACTGACATCACAGCCGCACGGGAATTTTTGTTCCCGGAGTTCAGCAAAGCAAAAGCCCACGAAGATCACCGTGGGCTTTTTTTATCAGGATGATAAACAGGCTGGATTTGTTACCGGAAATTTTGCCGATAGCGAAATGTTAACTCTTGGGGGCATCCTGCTGTTTTTTGCCCGATGGACAGGTATTCATACCAAGCGCGGCATATACAGGACAGAATTTAAAAATGCCGGTCAGGAGTGGTGCGACGCCGATCCAGCCCCATACACCGATGATCCCGGTAGCCGCCAGTGTGATGAGCACCAGTCCGGCGATGATGCGCACCGTACTATCTGTGCTGCCAATATTGGTTTTGATGTGCATTTTGAACTCCTTTAAATTGAAGTATCTTGTCTGTGATGAAGATTGCGGAACAGCTCCAAGGCACGCAATAGCGTCAGGGAGAGAATAAAATATACAGACTTTCCGGTAGTTGCGCCAATTATAGGGGCGGGTCGGGTGATTCCTTGCAGCCATGCTCTTCGACAGCTTTTAATCCGGGATGTCGACGTTGAAGTTGAGTGAAGCGGGGCATTAGCGTAATACGCGAAGCGGCTCGTCTGCCCTTTCTCCCGCAAGCGGGGGAAAGTTGGATAGGGGAAAACTGGTATGGCGAATTCCATGATCAGAGGGAGGTATTCAATCCATGCCAGTTAGTGCTAAAATGCGCGCCGCTTCGGAATAGACCGGAGTAAATTTCCCGCTCGCGCAAGTTGGGGTGCTCATAAGAGTCAGGTTGGCGAGTGGTAGTTTATAACCCTTAACGATTGGAGTAATCATGGCTGTAACTATGCGTCAAATGCTGGAGGCTGGTGTTCATTTTGGCCACCAGACCCGTTTCTGGAATCCGCGAATGGCTCCGTACATCTTCGGCCACCGCAACAAAATTCATATTATCAACCTGGAAAAAACTGTCGCGATGTTTGCCGAAGCGGAAAATTTCACGCGCAAATTGTCGGCAAAGAAGGGTTCCATCCTGTTCGTTGCAACCAAACGTCAGGCGCGTGAAATTCTGCAGGAGGAGGCAGTGCGTGCCGGCTCACCATTCGTCAACTATCGCTGGTTGGGCGGCATGCTGACCAACTACAAGACCGTGCAGCAATCCATCAAGCGTCTGCGCGAGCTGGAAGCGATGACTGCCGACGGCGCGTCCGACAATCTTTCCAAAAAAGAAGCGCTGATGATGAAGCGCGAACTGGAAAAGCTGGACCGCAGCCTTGGCGGTATCAAGGATATGAATGGCTTGCCGACTGCATTGTTTGTGATCGACGTGGGCTACCAGAAAGGCGCTATTGTCGAAGCACAGAAGCTGGGTATTCCGGTAATCGGTGTGGTCGATACCAACAATTCACCACTTGGCGTGGATTATGTTATCCCCGGCAACGACGATTCCACCCAGGCGATTCGTCTGTATGCGCGCGGTATCGCGGATGCGGTGCTGGAAGGACGCGCACAGGCACTGAACGAACTGGTTGAGCAGGTTGCAGAAAAGGAAGAACAGGTCGCTTGAGTTTCAATAAGTGGCGCAAAGGGGCGCGAGCCCCTTTTTTTATAAGTATTTTGGGGAATTGAAGATGGCAGAAATTACTGCAAGCATGGTCAAGGAATTGCGCGAGGCAACCGGTCTCGGCATGATGGAATGCAAAAGGGCGCTGGTTGAATCCAACGGTGACGCCAAGGCGGCGGAAGAGCAATTACGTATCAAGAGCGGCGCCAAGGCAAGCAAGGCGGCAACACGCGTGACTGCGGAAGGTGTGGTCAGTGCGTTCATTGCACCGGACAGCAAAACCGGTGCAGTGGTGGAAGTGAATTGCGAAACCGACTTTGTGGCCAAGAACGACGACTTTGTTGCCTTTGCAAAAAATGTTGCCGAAACGGTGGCGAAAAATAACCCGGATGATATCGGGGTATTGTCCGGTCTGGCGATTGTAAATGGCTCCGGCAGTGTGGAAGAGGTTCGCAAGGCGCTGGTAATGAAGCTTGGCGAGAATGTCACCATTCGCCGCTTCGAACGCTATGCAACCACCACCGGCAAGCTGTCCAGCTATTTGCACGGCAGCAGGATTGGCGTGTTACTGGATTACACCGGCGGCGATGAAACACTGGGGCGTGATATTTCCATGCATATTGCGGCGAGCAAGCCAAAGTCAATCGATACTTCCGGCGTAAATGCGGAAGAAATCGAAACCGAACGCCGTATTGCCATCGAGAAGGCGCGTGAGGCCGGCAAGCCGGAAGCGATGCTGGAAAAAATTGCCGAAGGCACGGTGCAGAAATTCCTCAGGGAAGTGACGCTGCTGGGCCAGATATTTGTCAAGGCGGAAGACGGCAAGCAGACCGTCGAGCAATTGCTGAAGGGCAAAAGCGCATCGGTGACCGCATTCCAGATGTTCGTGGTCGGTGAAGGCATCGAGAAAAAAGTTGAAGATTATGCGGCTGAAGTGGCCGCTGCCGTGGCTGCCGCCAAGGAAGACTGAGCCATGACTGCTCCGGCCTACCATCGCATCCTGCTCAAGTTGTCCGGCGAAGCCCTGATGGGCGACGATAGCTACGGCATCAACCACGCGGTGATCGAGCGTATCGTGGCCGAGATTGCGGAAGTGATCGGGCTGGGCGTGGAAGTGGCGATCGTAATTGGCGGGGGCAACATTTTCCGCGGCGTGGCTCCGGCTGCGGCGGGGATGGATCGGGCGACTGCCGATTACATGGGTATGCTGGCCACGGTGATGAATGCCATGGCATTGCAGGATGCGATGAAGCGTGCCGGGCTGGATTGCCGCGTGCAGTCCGCGTTGAGCCTGGAGCAGGTCGCCGAGCCGTTCATTCGCGGCAAGGCGCTGCGTTATCTGGAAGATGGCAAGGTGGTGATTTTTGCGGCGGGTATTGGCAGCCCGTTTTTCACCACCGACACCGCTGCCGCGTTGCGCGGCGTGGAGATGTCCGTCGATGTGGTGATCAAGGCCACCAAGGTGGACGGCGTTTATACCGCCGATCCGAAAAAGGATAGCGGCGCAATCCGCTATCAAAGCCTGAGTTTTGACGAGGCGATCAGCAAGAACCTCAAGATAATGGATGCGACAGCCTTGACGCTGTGCCGCGACCAGAAGCTGCCGATTATTGTATTCAGCATTTTCAAGGCGGGCGCGCTGAAGCGTGTGGTAATGGGCGAGGGCGAAGGCACGCTGGTGCGCTGTGATTGATTCTGGAGAAAAACCATGATTGCGGAGATCAAGAATACTACCGAACAAAAAATGCAGAAGTCGCTGGAAGCACTGAAGGCGGATCTGGGCAAGGTGCGTACCGGACGCGCGCATACCGGCCTGCTGGATCACGTCATGGTGGATTACTACGGCAACCCGACGCTGGTGAATCAGGTGGCGAATATCACCTTGATTGACGCGCGCACCATCGGTGTGCAACCGTGGGAAAAGAATATGGTCGGCCCGGTGGAACGCGCCATACGCGATTCCGATCTGGGACTGAATCCGGCCACCAGTGGCGAGCTGATTCGTGTGCCGATGCCGATGCTGACCGAAGAGCGCCGCCGCGACTTGATCAAAGTAGTCAGGTCCGAAAGCGAAGACGCCAAGATTGCGGTGCGCAATATTCGCCGTGACGCCAACAATACCCTGAAAGATGCGCTCAAGAAAAAAGAGCTGGCCGAAGACGAAGAGCGCCGCACGCAGGATGAGATTCAGAAACTGACTGATCGCTTTGTCGCCGAGATTGACAAGGCGCTGGCAGCCAAAGAAATCGACCTGATGGCGGTCTGATCAGGATTCGAGATGCGGGATTCAGGATCCAAAATTAAAATCTCCTGTTGCTTTGTCCTGAACTCTGAATCCCGTATCCCGCATCCCGAATCCTGAAATGGCCTTATCCAAAAGCTCAACACGCGCCATTCCGGATGTCTCAAACATCCCGCGCCATATCGCTATCATCATGGATGGTAACGGGCGTTGGGCAAAGCAACGTTTCTTGCCGCGCGTGGCCGGGCATCAGCGCGGGGTGGAGGCGTTGCGCGGGGTGGTGAAAACCTGCCGTGAACTGGGTGTGGAATATTTGACGGTATTCGCATTCAGCAGCGAAAACTGGCGGCGTCCCGCCGAAGAGGTTTCCTTCCTGATGACGTTGTTCCTGAAAATGCTGGAGCGTGAAGTCATCAGCCTGCATGAAAATAATATCCGCCTCAGAATCATCGGTGATCGCAGCCGTTTCAGCGACCAGCTCCGGCAGACCATGCACCAGGCCGAACAGCTCACCGCCGGCAATAATGCGCTGACTTTGACCATCGCCGCCAATTACGGCGGGCGCTGGGATGTGATGCACGCGGTGCAAGCTATGCTCGGGGAGCATCCGCAATTGGCGCAGAGTTTTACGGAGGAGGATTTGTCGCCGTATCTTTCGATGAACGGCGCGCCCGAGCCGGATTTGTTCATCCGCACCGGCGGCGAGCAGCGCATCAGTAACTTCATGTTGTGGCAACTGGCTTATACCGAATTGTATTTCACCGATATTCTGTGGCCGGCATTCGGCCGCCAGGAACTGGAAACCGCAATCGCCTCGTACCGGAAACGTGAACGGCGTTTTGGCCGGACCAGTGAACAACTGGAAAAAAAAACGGATGCTTAAATTACGGGTAATTACCGCTATGATGTTGCTGGCATTGCTGTTGGCGGCGCTGTTTGCGCTGCCAGCCGCAGCCTGGACGGTACTGATTGTTGCAATGGTTATGCAAGGAGTCGCGGAATGGTCGCGTCTGTCCGGGTTGAGCGGTAGAAAGGCAAATATCTATTGGGGACTGACGCTGTCGCTGGTGGCGGGGCTGCTGTGGATGGATGTCAATACAGCAGGGGTGCAACAAATTTATGCTCATCTGGCGGTCTATGCCGTATCCGCTTTGTTATGGCTGGCTATTGTGCCGATCTGGCTGATGGCAGGCTGGAAGGTTGAGCGGCCATTGCTGATGGCGCTTGCCGGTTGGGCGGTGTTAATTCCGACCGGCTTGGCGATGCTGGATTTGCGCGAGGCTGATCCGAGCCCGTGGATCCTGCTATTCATGATGGGTCTGGTGTGGGTCGCCGATATTGCGGCATTTTTCACCGGTAAAAAATTTGGCAAAAACAAGCTAGCCCCCAGCATCAGTCCGGGCAAGACCTGGGAAGGTGTGGTGGGCGCGCTGTTTGGTGTTTCGGTTTATGTGGTGCTGGTGTGGAGCTTCAGTCCATATTTTCCCTATCGTGAAATGTTGCCGGTTTTGCTGCTGGCTTCCTGGTGGTGGGTGGGGCTGGCGGTGATTGGCGACTTGTTTGAGTCGGCCATCAAACGCCAGGCTGGAGTCAAGGATAGCGGCGCATTGCTGCCCGGTCACGGCGGATTGCTGGACCGTATTGATGCGTTGACTTCGACGCTGCCGCTTGCCGCGATGGCAATGCTGCTGCAGAAGCTGGGCTAAAAATTGCTGCGGAGAGCATATGCGGTGTTGCGCGGTACTCGCAATCCTCATGTAGTTTGTGTACATTCCGATTGCTGTGCTCCGTGCGCCTTGCATACCTCCTCCCCGCAAATTTTTAAGGCTGCTTTTAAAGCGATTACATTTTTACGATTTCAATAATGCAAAATCTGACTATTCTTGGTTCCACCGGCAGTATCGGCACCAGCACGCTGGACGTGGTGACGCGCCATCCGGGCAGATTTCGCGTCGTCGCATTGACGGCAAACTGCCAGGCTGATTTGCTGTTCAGGCAGTGCCTGCAGTTCAGGCCGCGCTTTGCGGTGTTACTGGATGAGGGCGCTGTTGCCGGATTACGTGAGCGCATTATTGCGGCGGGTCTGGATACTGAAGTGCTGAGCGGCGCGGCGGCATTTGAACAGGTCGCAATTTTGCCGGAGGTGGATACGGTAATGGCGGCTATTGTTGGTGCGGCGGGGTTGCGCCCCACGCTGGCGGCAGCGCGTGCCGGCAAGAAGATATTGCTGGCCAACAAGGAAACGCTGGTGATGGCGGGCAATGTGTTTATGGAGGCGGTACGCGCCAGCGGATCGGTATTGTTGCCGATTGACAGCGAACACAATGCAATTTTTCAGACGCTGCCGAAAGACTATAACGGCGATCTGGCAGGCAACGGTGTGCGCCGCATTCTGCTTACTGCTTCCGGCGGACCGTTCCTTGATATGCCGTTATCCGGGTTGCAGCATGTCACGCCGGAGCAGGCTTGCGCACATCCCAACTGGAATATGGGCAGGAAGATTTCCGTGGATTCGGCAAGCATGATGAACAAGGGGCTGGAAGTCATCGAGGCACACTGGCTGTTCAACGCCAGCGCCGATGATATTCAGGTGGTGGTGCATCCGCAGAGCGTGATTCATTCGCTGGTTGAATATGTGGACGGCTCGGTGCTGGCGCAACTCGGTAATCCCGACATGCGCACGCCGATTACCTATGGCCTGGCCTGGCCGGAGCGCATTGATTCCGGCGTGGCGCCGCTGGATTTGTTCAAGGTGGCGACGATGAATTTTGAAGCGCCAGACTTGGTGCGTTTCCCCTGCCTGGCATTGGCCTATCAGGCATTGCGTGCGGCAGGGACCGCCCCGGCGCTGCTGAATGCAGCCAACGAGGTGGCAGTGGCAGCTTTTCTCGACAAACAGATTTCTTTTCTGTCGATTCCGCGCATCATCGCGGCGGTACTGGAGGCATTGCCGGTCTGTGCGGTCGGCAGCCTGGATGATGTGCTCGGCGCAGATACCGAGGCGCGCTTTGTCGCGCAACAGCAGGTTAGAAAAACATGAATACTTTGCTTGCATTCGCCGGCGCGATTGCGCTGCTGGTGGTGTTTCATGAACTGGGACACTATTGGGTGGCGCGCCGTTGCGGCGTTAAGGTGCTGCGTTTTTCAGTCGGCTTCGGCAAGGTGCTTTACAGCAAGCGGTTTGCCGACGAGGGTACCGAGTGGGTGATTTCCGCAATTCCACTGGGCGGCTACGTCAAGATGCTGGATGAGCGCGAAGGTGAAGTTGCTCCTGAAGATTTGCCATACAGCTTTAACCGTCAGCCGGTTTTGCGGCGCATGGCAATTGTTGTGGCCGGGCCACTGGCCAATTTTCTGCTTGCCATCGTGTTGTACTGGGTGCTGTTCGTGCATGGCGTGCCGGGGTTGAAACCGACACTGGGTGAGGTGCCGCCGGGTACTCCGGCGGCTTACGCACAGATGCAGTCCGGCGAAACCATTCTCAGTATCGATGGTGAAATGATTCCGAGTTGGCAGGAATTGCGCTGGGCAATATTGGAGCGATCCCTTCGGCAGGCTGAAATCAAGATCGAAGCGCGCAGTGCGCAAGGTGAACCGCGTTTTCATCTGCTCGATATCAGCGGTCTGAAAGCCAAAGATCTGGACGGAGAATTCCTCGATAAACTCGGATTGCATCTCTATCAGCCGTTGGTGCTGCCGGTTATCGGTAAGCTGGTTGAAGGCGGCGTGGCGCAGCGCGCCGGATTACAGGAGGGTGATCGCGTCATGCGTGCCAACGGCGTCGCGATGCAGCATTGGAGTGAGCTGGTGGAGGTGATACGTGCGCATCCGGGAAAAACGGTACGGCTTGATATTCAGCGTGGTGATATGACTTCGGATGTGGAGTTGGTACCGCAGGCGGTGGTTGAATCCGGCCAGACGACAGGAAAAATTGGCGCGGGGCCGCAAATAAATCACGCGGCATGGGAGGCGATGCTGATCGAGGTAAGTTATGGACCGTTCGCGGCGTTCTCCCAGTCGTTGCGCAAGACCTGGGAAACCTCTACGGTCACCCTGAAGATGCTTGGTAAGATGGTACTGGGTGAAGTGTCAATGAAAAATCTGAGCGGGCCGATCACTATTGCCGATTATGCGGGACGGTCAGCGGAATCAGGCGCAATGGCTTATCTGGGTTTCCTGGCCTTGATCAGTATCAGCCTCGGTGTGCTGAATTTACTGCCGATCCCCTTATTGGATGGGGGACACTTGCTGTATTATGTCGCCGAACTGGTCAAGGGAAGTCCGGTCTCCGAGCAGGCTTGGGAATTCGGCCAGAAAATCGGCATCGCGTTGCTCGGCACGCTGATGGTCTTCGCAATTTACAACGATATTAATCGCCTTATTTCAGGTTAAAAATGAAATTGAAAAAACTGGCGGGATTGATTTCCCTGCTCTGCATTTCCCCCGCTTGGGCAATCGAGTCATTCATTGTCAAGGATATCCGCCTCGAAGGCATTCAGCGTACCGAAGCCGGCACGGTGTTCAGTTATCTGCCGGTCAAGGTTGGCGATAGCATGGATGACCAGCAGGCGGCGGTGGCGATTCGCGCTTTGTATGCGACCGGATTTTTCAAGGACGTACGTCTGGAAGTCGAGCAGGGCGTGCTGATTGTGCTGGTGCGCGAGCGTCCCTCAATCGCCAGTATCGAGCTTAACGGCATCAAGGATTTCCCCAAGGAACAACTCAAGGACAACATGAAGTACGCGGGGCTGGCCGAGGCGCGCATTTTTGACAAGGGCGCGCTCGACAAGGCGGTCCAGGAACTGAAACGCCAGTATGTGGCGCGCGGAAAATATGCTGTGGACGTGAAGACGACCGTCACAGAGCTGGAGCGCAACCGGGTTGGCATCGTGTTCAATGTGGTGGAAGGCGAAGTCTCCAAAATCAAGCAGATCAACCTGGTCGGAACCCATGTTTATGGGGAAGAAGAGCTGCTGGACTTGATGAAACTCAGCACACCGGACTGGATGAGCTGGTTTAGCAAAAATGACCAATATTCGAAGCAGAAGTTGTCCGCCGACATGGAAGTCATGCGCTCGTTCTACATGGACAACGGCTATCTGGAGTTCAATATTGATTCCACGCAGGTTTCGATCACGCCGGACAAAGAAGATATTTACATTACGATCAATTTGACCGAGGGGCCGAAATATACCGTATCCAAAATTGGTGTTTCCGGCAACACGCTGATCCCAAAAGAGGAAGTGGAGGGCATGATACAGGTGAAGGTGGGCGATGCATTTTCACGCAACGCATTGACTGAAACCAGCAAAAAAATCGGCGAGCGTCTCGGGCAGGAGGGATATGCTTTTGCCAACGTGAATGCCATTCCTGAACTGGACAAGGAAAAACATCAGGTCGCGTTCAATTTCGTAATTGACCCCGGACAGCGTGTTTATGTACGTCACATCAATATCGCGGGTAACGACAAGACACGCGATGAAGTCATCCGCCGTGAATTCCGCCAGGTTGAGGGTGCGTGGTTTGATGTGAATAAAATCAAGAAATCCAAGCAGCGCGTGGACAAGCTGAACTTCTTCGAGGAGGTCAACGTGGAAACGCCGCCGGTGCAAGGCGCTACCGATCAGATGGACGTGAATGTTTCGGTCAAGGAAAAATCCACGGGCAATATTTCGGTGGGCGCGGGCTTTTCCGATGCTGAAGGAGTATCGCTGATGGCCGGCGTGTCCCAGGCCAATCTGTTCGGCAGCGGCAACCATGTTGCGACGCAAATCAATACCAGCAGAGTCAATCAGGTCTATTCCCTTTCCTATACCAATCCGTATTTTACCGATGATGGTGTGAGCCGCGGCTTCGATATGTACCGGCGCAATACCGATTCAACCGACACAGTGGTCAGCGAGTATTCATCACGCACCGTGGGCGGCGGAATACGCTTCGGTGTGCCGATTGCGGAAGATGAAACCATTAGTTATGGCCTGGCGTTCGAAAACACCAATCTCTCATTGACCACACTGAGTTCGACCAGGCTTATAGACTACGTGAACGAATTCGGCACCTCCAATACCAATCTGATCAGCACGATAGGATGGGGACGCGACAGCCGCGACAGTGCGATCTATACCACCCAGGGTACGGTACAGCGCGCCTCCGCGGAAATTGCCTTGCCGGTGTTTGATATGCGCTATTACAAGCTGAATTACCAGCATCAGTGGTTTCACCCGGTGAGCAGCGATATCACCCTGTTACTGAATGGCGAGGCCGGCGTTGGCGGCGGCTACGGAGGAAAACCGTTACCATTCTTCAAGAATTTCTACGCCGGTGGCACCGGCTCGGTGCGCGGCTATGATACCTATTCGCTGGGGCCACGCGATTTAAACGATCAGGCACTGGGCGGCACGCGTCGCGTGGTGGGCAATGTGGAGTTGCTGATGCCGATACCCGGCATCAAGGAGAAATCGGTGCGCATGAGCGGGTTTTTTGATGCGGGTGCGGTTTATGGCTCCGGTGATCTGCCGGGTAGCGAGGGATTGCGCTATTCCACCGGCGTGGCGCTTACCTGGATATCTCCAATGGGGCCGATCAAATTCAGTTATGCTGTGCCGCTTAACGAGCAGCCGGCGGACAAATTACAGAAATTCCAGTTTAATCTGGGTTCGATGTTCTAATCGGGAGCGTTGGTCGTGATAGGGCCTCTGGTCAAGACGTGTTAAGGAGTACGCGATGAAGGCGATGATACAAGGATGCACACTGGCTCTATTGTTGGGCGCGGGAGTAACGCAGGCTGTGGATTTCAGTGTCGGCGTGGTGAATACCGAGCGCATCCTGCGCGAGTCGGCACCGGCGCTGAAAGCTGAAAAGAAAATTGAAAAGGAATTTTCCGGACGTGACCAGGAAATCAAGAAGCTGATGAAGCAGGCGAAGGAATTGCAGTCCTTCCTGGAAAAGGATGGCAGATCGCTGCCCGATGCTGATCGCCGCAACAAGGAGCGCGAGCTGAATGCCCTGAATGTAAACCTGCAGCGCATGCAGCGCGAATTTCGCGAGGATCTGAACCTGCGCAAGAACGAGGAACTGGCGGTTGTGCTGGAGCTGGCCAACAAAGCGATTCAGGCAATTGCCGAAGCGGGGAAATACGATCTGATTCTGCAGGAGGCGGTATACCGTAACCCGCAAATAGATATTACCGAAAAAGTTATCGGATATCTTGCCGACGATGCCGCTGCCAGCAAGGATGCCAAATAAGCGATACCTGGTATGGAAATTTCCTATCGTTTGGCTGATATTGCAGCACAGTTTGGCGGACGCGTGCTGGGCGATGGTGAGGTGAAGATTTCCCAAATTGCCACACTGGAAAAGGCACAGCCGAATCAGATCAGTTTTCTCACCAATAGCAAATATCGCGCGCAACTTACCAATACCCGCGCTGGTGCAGTTATTCTCGGTGAAGCAGATGCCGATTTGACCGGCTTGCCACGCATCATTTCAGACAATCCCTACGCTTGTTTCGCCAGGGTTTCGGCCCTGCTCAACCCCTTGCCAGAAGCCAGGCCGGGCGTGCATCCCAGCGCAGTGATCGGCGCCGGTGCGAAAATAGCTGCGACTGCCAGCGTCGCTGCGACCGCCGTGATAGGAGCGGGTGCAACCATCGGGGCATTCAGCGTGATCGGTGAGGGTTGCTGTATCGGCGCAGAGGTGGTCATCGGCAGCCGTGCGCGTCTGTATCCGCGTGTGGTGATTTACCGTGGCTGCGTGATTGGCGACAATCTGATCGCACACTCCGGTGCGGTAATTGGCTCGGACGGTTTCGGCATCGCAATGGATGAGGGGCGCTGGATCAAGATTCAGCAAATCGGCCGCGTGGTGATCGGCAATGATGTCGAGATCGGCGCGAATACCACGATTGACCGCGGCGCGCTGGATGATACGGTGATCGAAGACGGGGTGAAGCTGGACAACCAGATACAGATTGCGCACAACGTGCGCATCGGTGCGCATACCGCCATTGCCGGATGCGTGGGGATTGCCGGCAGTACCACCATCGGGCGCTATTGCCGGATTGGCGGCAGTGCGGGTATTTTGGGGCATTTACAAATAGCGGATCATGTAGAGATCGCATCCTTCACACTGATCGGCAAGTCGATCCGCGAAGCCGGTTCCTACGCGGCTATTTTTCCATTCAGTAAAATTGATGACTGGCGCAGAAATGCCGCGCACCTGCGTCACCTTGATGATCTGGTGAAGCGTATCAAGGCACTGGAGCAACAGATTGAATCATTAAAAGGAAACGAACGATGAGCGTCACCATGGATATTCACGCTATTCTCGAACACCTGCCGCACCGTTATCCCTTCCTGCTGGTGGATCGCGTGTTGTCAATCGAACCCGGCAAGGATATCGTCGCGCTAAAAAATGTGACCATCAATGAGCCGTTCTTTCCCGGCCACTACCCGCACCATCCGGTGATGCCCGGTGTGCTGATCATCGAGGCGATGGCACAGGTCGCGGCACTGCTGTCATTCAAATCGATGGACAGCAAACCGGATGAAAAATCGGTGTACTACTTCGCCGGCATTGATGGCGCGCGCTTCAAGCGCCCGGTTACTCCAGGCGATCAGTTGATTATCAGGGTGGCACTGACGCGCAGCATGCGCGGCGTGTTCAAGTTTACCGCGACCGCCGAGGTGGACGGGCAGCTCGCCGCCGAGGCGGAATTGATGTGCACCATGAAATCGGTAGCATGATTTTACATCTCAAGAGGCAATCATGATTCACCAGACGGCCATCGTTCATCCGGGCGCGAAGCTTGCCGATGATGTCGAGGTGGGCGCGTATTCCATTATCGGTGAACATGTCGAAATCGGTGCTGGTACTGTGCTTGGCCCGCATGTGGTGATCAACGGCCACACACGCATCGGAAGGAACAACCGTATTTTCCAGTTCTGTTCGCTGGGTGAAGTTCCGCAAGACAAGAAATATGCAGGCGAACCGACACGGCTGGAAATCGGCGATCACAACACCATTCGCGAATTCTGCACCTTCAATCTTGGCACTGCGCAGGATGTCGGCGTGACGCGCATCGGCAATCACAACTGGATCATGGCCTACGTGCATCTGGCGCACGATTGCCAGGTGGGCAACCACACCATATTCGCCAACAACGCGCAACTGGCAGGGCACGTCGAGGTCGGCGATTACGCGATCTTCGGCGGTTTCACCGTGGTACACCAGTTCGTCAAGATCGGCGCACACATTATTACCGGCATGGGCACAATCCTGTTGCAGGATGTGCCGCCTTATGTGCTGGCTTCCGGTAACCCCTGTGCGCCACATGGCATCAATGCTGAAGGGCTGAAGCGACGCGGTTTTTCCAGCCCGGCGATCATGGCGATCAAGCGTGCCTACAAGTCTTTGTATAAATCCGGTTTGAGTTTTGACGAGGCCAAAGCCGCGATCCGGACACAGCTTGCCGCACACGCTGAGTTGCAGCCACTGGCAGATTTTCTTGCCGCTTCAAAACGCGGCATTATTCGCTGATCTGCACGGTCCTGCAGCTGGCTGTGTCATGCAGAATATTTCAGATAGGTAGCTCCAATGCAGCAGAAAAAAATCGTAATCGGCATTGTCGCGGGCGAAGCATCCGGCGACCTGCTTGGCAGCCATCTGATGGCGGCACTGAAAGTGGCGCGACCGGAAATATACTTCGTCGGCATCGGCGGCCCCAGGATGCAATCCACCGGAATGGAAGTGCTGTTCCCGATGGAAAAACTGGCGGTGCGCGGCTATGTCGAGGTGTTGCGTCACTATCGCGAGATAGTCGGCATTCGCCGCAGGCTGCGCGAATATTTTCTGGCAAGCCGTCCGGACTTGTTCATCGCAGTGGACGCACCCGATTTTAACCTCGATCTGGAGCGGGCGCTCAAGACGAACGGCATAACCACCGTCCATTATGTCAGCCCATCGATTTGGGCATGGCGAGGTGAGCGCATCAACAAGATCAAGCGTGCCGTATCGCACATGCTCGCGCTGTTTCCACATGAACCAAAACTTTATCAGGAGGCGGGGATCCCGGTGGATTTTGTCGGGCATCCACTCGCCGATATGTTGCCGGAACATCCAAAGCGCCTTGAGATGCGCGAGACCATGCGCATTCCGGCGCAAGCCAGAGTGTTTGCTTTCCTGCCCGGCAGCCGCCAGAGCGAGGTGAAGTATCTTGCACACACCTATATCGAGACCGCGAAGCTGGTGCTGCAGCAGATACCCGAGGCACGCTTTCTGGTGCCGTTGGCCAGCCGCGAGACACGCGGCATTTTTGATCAGGCGCTCTATGATTGTGACGCGCAGCAAC
This sequence comes from Gallionella sp., assembly GCA_035529795.1. Taxonomy (GTDB): domain Bacteria; phylum Pseudomonadota; class Gammaproteobacteria; order Burkholderiales; family Gallionellaceae; genus Gallionella. The sequence continues at coordinate 50,387 of DATKVZ010000023.1, forward strand.
TGCCGATGACACTGCTGTTCGGTCATGCGCAGGATGCGATGATCGCCGCTGATATTGTGCTGGTGGCTTCGGGTACGGCGACGCTGGAATGCGCGTTACTCAAGCGACCGATGGTGATCACCTATCGCATGCCGGCATTCTCGTGGTGGCTGATGAAACGCAAACGCTATCAGCCTTATGTCGGTTTGCCCAATATATTGTGCGGACGCTTCGTTGTACCGGAATTGATTCAGGAAGATGCCACGCCGGAGAATCTTGCCCAGGCCTTGCTCAATCTGGTCAACGACAAGGATGCTGTCGCGCGGCTCGAAGAAATATTCCATGCGCTGCACCAAACGCTACGCCAGAACACCGCACAGAAAGCCGCCGCAGCCATCCTGCCGCACCTGCCGGCATGACATCATTCCAGAGCCGCACAATATTTACCGCTATGCATAAGACTATTCTGATTTGCGGTGTGGATGAGGCCGGGCGTGGCCCGCTGGCCGGGCCGGTGAGTGCGGCGGCAGTGATCCTTGGTGAAAACAACCCGATCGCCGGGCTGGCTGATTCAAAAAAACTTTCGGAAAAACAACGCAACCGGCTTGCCCCGGTCATCCGCGAGCGTGCCTTGGCGTGGGCAGTGGCCTATGCCGAGGTGGGGGAGATAGACCGGCTTAACATTCTGCAGGCGACATTGCTGGCGATGCGCCGCGCCGTGCTGGCGTTACCGGTGCAGCCGCAGCAGGTGCTGGTGGATGGCCTGCATTGCCCGCACACCGGTATTTTCAGCCAGGCCATCGTCAAGGGTGACAGCAAGGTTGCCGCAATTTCTGCCGCGTCGATACTGGCGAAAACCGCGCGCGATGAACTGATGCTGCGACTGCACGAGCAGTACCCGCATTACGGCTTTGCCGATCACAAAGGCTATCCCACCGCCGCACATCTTGCCGCGTTGCGCGAGCACGGCATCAGCAACGTGCATCGTCGCAGTTTCAAGCCGGTGCGTGAAATGTTGCAGTACACTTAGCCAGATATTTTTCGAGACTGTAATGACTCCCTTCAAACTCATCCACTTGCTTGCCGTGCTGGTCTGGGTCGGCGGTATGTTTTTTGCCTACGCCGTTCTGCGTCCGGCAGCCGTCGAAGCGCTCCAGCCACAGGAACGTATGAAGCTATGGAATGCGGTGCTGCGCCGCTTCTTCAACTGGGTGTGGGTTGCCATCGGCGTGATTCTGGTTACCGGCTTGTATCTGGTCTACCAGTACGGCGGCATTGCCTACGCCGCCCGTCATGTTCATATCATGCTGGCTTCGGGGCTGGCGATGATGGTGATCTTTGGCTATGTGTTTTTCGGTTGTTACGTGCCGTTCAGTGTGCACGTCAGCCAGCAGCGCTGGAAAGAAGCAGAAGAACGACTGGGCAGAATCCGCAAACTGGTTGCACTGAATCTGGCGCTGGGTCTGTTGACTATACTGATAGTGATAACCGGCATGGCACAGAGTTGATAACAGCCGGTTAACCAATTTGAGCGGCCAAAAATTTACGGCTGTTTTCAGTGTGTATCATTTTATTCGAGAACCGATTTTACCCCCCAGATTTTCCCGGCGTATTCACTGATTGCACGGTCACTGGAAAATTTCCCCATGCCGGCAACGTTAAGAATAGCGCAGCGTGTCCATTGTTGCGGATCACGATACAGAGCTTCCACACGTTCCTGTGCAGCGACAAAGGCGGCATAGTCGGCCAGCAGCAGATATTTGTCTCCACCCTGGGTGAGGGAGTCAACGACAGGCTGGAAGCGATCAGGCTGTCCGGGCGAGAAGAATCCGGAAGCGATCATATCCAGCGCCCGTTTCAGTTCGGCGTTGGCGTAGTAATAATCCAGCGGGTTATATCCGGAGCTTTTTAGTGCGGCGACTTCCTGGGCGTTGAGTCCAAAGATGAAGATGTTGTCCTTGCCCACTTCTTCCATGATTTCAATATTGGCCCCGTCGAGCGTGCCGATGGTCAGCGCGCCATTCAACGCGAGTTTCATGTTGCCGGTGCCGGATGCCTCGGTGCCTGCCGTGGAAATCTGCTGCGACAGGTTTGCCGCCGGAATGATGATGCTGGCAGTGGATACGTCGTAATTGGGAATAAAAGCCAGCTTCAGCAGGCCGCGCACGGCAGGGTCGTTATTGATGATGTCGGCCATGTCGTTGGCAAGTTTAATGATGAGTTTGGCGGCGGCATAGCCGGGCGCTGCTTTGCCTGCAATGATCACGGTGCGCGGCACGACATCCAGTGACGGGTTGGAGCGGATGCGGTTGTATAGCGTGACCACGTGGAGCAGGTTAAGCAGCTGGCGTTTGTATTCGTGAATGCGCTTGACCTGAACGTCGAACAGGCTGTCCGGAGTGATTTGCAGTTTCAGCCTGTCCATTATCAGCCCGGCCAGACGCTCCTTGTTGGCAAGTTTCACGGCACGAAATTCGGTTTGAAAGTCGTTGTCATCTGCCAGTTGTGCCAATTTACGCAATTGTGACAAGTCGGTGATCCAGCTTTTGCCGATGCGGCGGGTGATCAGGTCAGCCAACCCGGGATTGGCCTGATTCAGCCACAGGCGCGGGGTGATGCCATTGGTGATGTTGGTGAGCTTGCCCGGATAATAGCGGTCGAAATCGGCAAAGATCGTGGTTTTCATCAGTTCGGAATGGAGTTGCGCCACGCCGTTGACATGGTGGCTGCCGACGATGGCCAGATGCGCCATGCGCACGCGGCGGCCATGCGTTTCGTCGATAATGGACATGCGGCTGAGCAGTTCGCCGTCACCGGGGGAATCGTGCATAACCCCCAATAGAAAGCGCTGGTTGATTTCATAGATGATTTGCAGATGGCGCGGCAGTACGGCCTCGAGCAGACTGACCGGCCAGGTTTCCAGCGCTTCCGGCATAAGCGTGTGGTTGGTATAGGCAAAAGTGCGGGTGGTTATCTCCCATGCGGCATCCCATTCCAGATGGTGAATGTCCAGCAGCATGCGCATCAGCTCCGGAATCGCGATGGAGGGATGCGTGTCATTGAGTTGTATTGCCACCTTATCCGGCAGCTCATCGAAGGTTTCATGGTGCTTGCGAAAACGGTAGAGAATATCCTGCAGCGAGGCGCTGACGAAGAAGTATTGCTGCTTGAGGCGCAGTTCACGTCCCATCACGGTTGTGTCATTCGGGTAGAGTACTTTGGACAGGTTCTCCGATTCATTCTTGCCCTCCACCGCCTTGATATAGTTACCCTCATTAAAGTGTTTGAGGTCGAAGTCACGTGAAGCCTTGGCCGACCACAGGCGCATATTGTTGACGGTGCTGATGCCGCAACCCGGAACCGGCGTATCGTAGGCCATCGCCATGACATCTTCCGTATCTACCCAGTGGTGGTGCGAGCTGCCACCTTCATCACTGTATTGCACTACGCGGCCGTGAAACTTTACCGGGTAGAGCACTTCGGGGCGGGGGAATTCCCACGGGTTGCCATAACGCAACCAGTTGTCGGGATACTCAACCTGATAGCCGTTCTCGATTTTCTGATTGAACATGCCGTATTCGTAGCGGATACCCATGCCGTAGCCGGGCAGACCGATGGTCGCCATGGAATCGAGGAAACATGCGGCCAGCCTACCCAGCCCGCCGTTACCGAGCGCCGCGTCGAATTCCAGTTCGGTTATTTTATCCAGATTAATCCCTTGCTCGATACAGGCCTGGCGAACCTCATCGGCAAAACCGATATTGAGCACGCTGTTCATCAGACTGCGCCCGATGAGAAATTCCATGGAGAAATAGTAAATCCGTTTGGCGTCGTTGCGGTAGTAGCGGCGCATGGTTTCCATCCAGCGCTCGACCAGGCGTTCGTGCACCACTTTGGCAAGAGCAAACAGCCAGTCGCGGTTGGTCGCGGTGATGGTGTCCTTGCCAACGGAAAAAGTGAGATGGTTAGTCATCGACTGTTTGACCGAACCCGGGCTGAGATTGAGCGGTTTGTGCTGGCGGGGTGCGGGCATGTTGTCTTCTCCGTTAAATAATAGCTGTGCAATGTTCATTCTCCACATATTGCGGCATTGCGCAAATCATCTTTTTTTCACAGGTTGGGGTGTATCATTGCCGCACAGTAACTACAATTTTGCGGTTGGTATGAAGCAGCCGCGCAGTTGAATTGATTCTTCGGGAGGGTTTATGCGACTGGCGATGATCGGGTTGGGCAAGATGGGCGGCAATATGGTGCGCAGATTGTGCCGCAACGGCATTGAAGTGGTCGGTTATAACCGATCAGCCGACATCGTTGCGCAGCTTGCCGCAGAAGAAGGCATGTTGGCTGCTGCCTCGGTGGCTGACGCGGTGGCGCAGTTGTCCAGTCCGCGCGTGGTGTGGCTGATGTTACCGAGTGGAGAGCCGACCGAGCGGCAGATTCGCGAATTGGCGCCGCTGTTGGAGAACGGCGACATCATCGTGGATGGCGGCAACTCCAACTACCATGACAGCCAGCGGCGCGGTGTTTGGCTGGCGGAGCAGGGTATCGGCTTTATGGATTCCGGTACTTCCGGCGGTGTGTGGGGACTGGAGAACGGTTATTGTCTGATGGTCGGGGCAATCCCAGAAGTGGCAAAAATTATGGTACCCATCCTGCAGGTTTTGGCACCCGCTCCAAATCGCGGTTGGGCACATGTCGGTCCGGTCGGGGCGGGACATTTCACCAAGATGATTCACAACGGTATCGAGTACGGCATGATGCAGTCGCTCGCCGAAGGCCTGGAGTTGCTGCGCGGCAAACGGGAATTCGCGCTCGACCTGGCGCAGATCACCGAGTTGTGGCGGCATGGTTCGGTGGTGCGTAGCTGGCTGCTCGACCTCACTGCCGAAGCGTTGCAGCACGACCAGCAACTCTCCGGTATTGCTCCGTTCGTGCCGGACTCCGGTGAAGGGCGCTGGACGGTGGTGGAGGCGATCGATCAGGGTGTCGCAGCGCCGGTGCTGACGCTGGCATTACAGATGCGCTTTAACAGTCAGAATGAAACCGGCTATGGGTACCGGCTACTCTCCACCATGCGCAACGCCTTTGGCGGCCATGCGGTCAAACACACAAGCGAACACTAGCAATATGACTCAAATGAAGGTCATTGAACCCTGCACGCTAACCATCTTCGGCGCAGGCGGCAACCTCAGCCGCCGCAAACTTATTCCCGCCCTGTTTCGTTTGGAGGTGGCCGAGCGTTTACCCGAGCTGGTGGCGATTCTGGGTTGCGATATCGTACCGCGCACGCGTGATGAATGGCTGGGCATCATCACAGAAATCGTACAACCACTTTATCCAGATGGTGTCGACAGCGCCGCGCTGGTGCGCTTTTGCAGCCGATGGCATTACTTCGCCATTCCGCCCGGGGATGAAGCCGCCTATTCGCGCCTGCAAGTGTTACTGGAAGAGGGTGGGAATTTCTCGCCCAATGTGGTGTATTACATGGCGGTGCGGCCGGCAGACTATCCGGCCATCATCGGAAAACTCGGTAATGTCGGCCTGCTCAAACAAAACAGTGGCTGGCGCCGCGTGGTGATCGAGAAGCCGTTTGGCTACGATTTGCTCAGCGCGCAGACTTTGCAGAGTAGCCTGTACAAGCATCTGAACGAGCCGCAAATCTACCGCATTGACCACTACCTCGGTAAAGGCACGGTACAGAACGTGATGGTATTCCGTTTTGCCAATCTGCTGCTGGAGCCGTTGTGGAACCACCATTATATTGATCATGTGCAAATCACCCATTCCGAGACGCTGGGTATTGACGGGCGTGCCGATTATTATGAAGGGGCGGGCGCGCTGCGTGACATGATTCAGAGCCATTTGCTGCAACTGCTCGCGCTGGTGGCGATGGAGGCACCGGTAACGCTGTCCGCCGAACATCTGCGTGACGAAAAGGTGAAAGTGTTGAAGGCGATTCGCCCGATCACACAGAACTCGGTGCATGCTCACGCATTCCGCGGCCAATACACCAGCGGTAGCATCGGCGGCAAGGTGGTTCCCGGCTATCTGGAGGAACCCGGCGTGGCGGCGGACAGCGTCACCGAAACCTATGCCGCACTGAAGCTTTTCATCGATAATTGGCGCTGGGCGGGAGTACCGTTTTATCTGCGCACCGGCAAGCGTATGGCAGAAGGTAGCTCGGCAATCTGCGTACGCTTTAAAAACCCGCCGCAGGACTTGCTACGTCACGCGCGCAACGGCCCGCCGCAGCCGAACTGGATCATGCTCGGTATCCAGCCCAACGATTGCCTGAAAATGGAAATGCAGGTCAAGGTACCGGGGTTGGACTTGCACACCCGCACCCTCAGCCTGGATGCGACGTACCGCAAGGGTGGTGACGAGGATTACGACGCCTATGAAAGTCTGCTGCTGGACGTGATGCAGGGCGATCATTCACTGTTTCTGCGCATCGATGAAGTGGAAGCGGCGTGGCGTGTGGTGGATCCGGTCCTTAAGGTGTGGGCGATGGAGCGCGATTTCATCAACGGCTATTCGGCGGGTAGCTGGGGGCCGCGCGGCACTTACCGGCTGTTCGACCGCGATGACCAGTTCTGGCGGCATTCGCTGAATCTGGATGGTGCCCAATTACAGGCGTATTAACGACTGTGAATCGTTATATCCCCTATCCAACTTTCCCCTCGCTGAAAGCACCCGTCTCAATCCTCCCCCGCAAGCGGGAGAGGAGGCAAACGCAAAAGGCAATTTTCAATCCCCGGGAGGAAGGGTAAGCATGAAAAACAATCTTTTCATTGCGGGTGATATCGGCGGAACCAAGACACGCCTTGCCGTCATTGAAGTCAATGGCAAACAAGTGAGAATCGAACGTGAAACCGCTTACCCAAGCCGTGATTACCTCCTGTTTGATGAACTGCTCGGCGAATTCCTGGCCGATACAGATAGCCCCGGCTACGCGGCTTTCGGTATTGCCGGTCCGGTGCGGGGCAGGGTGGTGCAAGTCACCAACTTGCCCTGGCATATTGATGCCGATACATTACAACGGCAATTCGGTTTGACACAGTGCACCCTGCTCAATGATCTGGAAGCAACTGCTTACGGCTTGGCGGCATTGGGTGCGGATGATCTGTTTACCTTGCAGTCAGGCGCAGCGGAAGCCAGCGGTAATGCTGCCGTGATTGCTGCGGGTACCGGCCTGGGCGAGGCGGGTTTGTTTTGGGATGGATGCCGCCACCACCCGTTTGCCACGGAAGGCGGGCATGCCAGTTTCAGTCCGGGTGATGAGTTGGAGATAGCCTTGCTGCGTTATCTTCAGCAACAGCACCAGCACGTCAGTTGGGAGCGTGTGGTTTCCGGTATGGGACTACTCAGTCTGCATGAATTTCTGCGCCTTTATCGTGAAGTCGTTGCGCCGCCGTGGCTGATCGAACAAATGCACAATGGCGATGCGGCAGCCGCCATTGCCACTGCTGCCTTGTCCGGCCGCGATGAAATCTGTGTGGAAACGCTGCATAGGTTTGTGCGTCTGTATGGTGCGGAATCTGGCAACCTTGCGCTCAAAATAATGAGCCGTGGCGGGCTGTACCTGGGTGGCGGCATCGCACCAAAAATTTTGCCGTTATTGCAGGGCGATGCATTTCTTGATGCATTTCTGGACAAGGGCCGCATGCGCCCCTTGCTCGAAACCATGCCGGTCAAGGTGATCCTGAATGACCGCGCAGCGCTGTTTGGTGCCGCGCTGCACGCCGCGCAGCTGGCTGACGGTGCGATATGAATATTTTCAGGTTACCGAATGCGCAGGCTGTTTTCGTGCATGATGATCTGGATGAACTGAGCGCCGCTGCCGCGCACCGCATTGCGGAACTCGCCGCACAGGCGATTGCCGCACGCGGGGTGTTTCATGTGGCATTGGCGGGCGGCGAGACGCCGCGCCGTTGCTACCAGAAGTTGCGTGCTTTCCCCATTGATTGGGCGCGGGTGCAGATATATTTCGGCGACGAGCGTTGCCTGCCGAACGGCGCTACTCAGCGCAACGATTACATGGCTTATGACATGTTGCTAAAGCATGTTACCATTGCGCCGGACAATATTCATGTCATTCGGGCTGAACTGGGCGCGCATGAGGCCACGGCCCGTTACGCAGCCGTGCTGGCCGACATTGAACGCCTGGATCTGGTGCTGCTCGGGATGGGTGAGGATGGGCATACTGCCAGCCTGTTTCCGGGTAACCCGGCGACAGACAGCATGGCGCCAGTCGTGCCGGTGTTTGACGCACCCAAGCCGCCCGCCGAGCGGGTTTCGCTGGGCATGAATACGTTGAATGCGGCACGCCACAAAATAATTTTGGTGTCGGGTGTGGAAAAACGCGAGGCGCTGCAGCAGATAGCGTCCGGCGAAACACTGCCTGCGGCACGTGTTACGGCTGCCGAATGGTATCTCGATGTGAAGGCGCTACCAACCATGGTGGAGAAATCATCGGTGCGCAGTAGCTTGACACGTCCTGTATCACGCCAATTACGACGTGCCGCTCGCCCCCTGAAATAAGAGGATCCTGATAGATGGAACATTTTGCGCAGATATTATTGCTGCTGGCTGTGACGGTCGCGGTTGTAGTCATATTTCAGCGCTTGCGCATCCCAACCAGCCTTGGCTACTTGCTGGTCGGTGTGATTCTCGGCCCCTACACCGTCGAACCGACGGTATCTGTGCCTGAATTCAGGGTACTCGCCGAGTTTGGTGTGGTGTTCCTGCTGTTCACCATCGGCCTGAATTTCTCACTGCCGCAACTGCATGCGTTGCGCCATCAGATTTTTGGCCTGGGAACCGGGCAGGTGCTGCTCACCACCCTCGTGGTCGGCCTCATCGTTTGGCTCGGCGGGTTGCCCATGGCCGCCGCATTCGTGATCGGAGCTGTGTTTGCACAGTCATCGACGACTATCATCGGCAGCCTGCTGGCCGAGCAAGGTGAGGAGAACACCCAACATGGCCGCCTCGGCCTGGCAATGTCGGTGTTCCAGGATGTCACCGCCGTTCCTTTTCTGGTAATCATTCCCGTGCTGGGCATCTCGGTCGGTGCGACCGCACTTGCCGGTGCACTCGGCTGGGCGCTGGTCAAGGCAACATTCGCATTCGCGCTGGTGTTCTTCGTCGGGCGCTGGCTGTTGCGGCCGCTGTTTCGCCTGGTTGCCGAACGACGCTCGCTGGAGGTGTTCACGCTGGCGGTGCTGCTGGTTGCGCTGATGGCGGCCTGGACGACCAGCAGTTTGGGGCTATCACTGGCGTTTGGCGCCTTCCTTGCCGGCATGATGCTGGGCGAAACCGAGTTTCGCCACCAGGTGGAATCCAGCGTCCGACCGTTTCGTGATGTGCTGCTCGGTCTGTTCTTTATTGGCATCGGCATGCGCTTTGATCCGGCCGCGATACCGCCGATCTGGCACTGGGCGCTGCTCGGGACGCTGCTGATCCTGGCCAGCAAGACACTGATTGTCGCTGCCATGATGCGCAGAAGCGGTATCGACGCATTGGTGGCATGGCGCAGCGGCCTGCTGCTGGCGGTGGGTGGCGAGTTCGGTCTCGCGCTGATCGCCATTGCGCTTGATTCTGGCGTGATTAGCGCAATGTTGGGGCAGATCGCGATCACCTCGGTGCTGCTGTCGATGATCATCGGCGCACTGCTGATCCGGTTCAACCACGTGATAGCAGCCTGGTTTGTCGGCAAACAGCCTGAACATCCACAAGAGCTGCCGAGTGGATTGCCGATGAACGAAACGCCACAGGTCGTGATTGGTGGCTACGGACGCGTGGGTCATACCATCGCCGTACTGCTGCAGGCAAGCAACATCCAATTCGTTGCTATCGACGACGACTCGAAGCGGGTGGCGCAGGCCAGAGCAGACGGGTATCCGGTACTGTACGGTGATTTTTCCGATCCGGAACTGCTGGCGGCTCTCCATGTGGAACGGGCTGCACTGGTGATAATCACCATCGACCATGCCGCCAAGGCATTGCGTACGGTGATGCATCTGCGCAGTACCTGCCCCCAGGTGCCGGTTATCGCCAGAGCGCGTGACCTGGAAGCCAGTACACGGCTGCTCGATGCCGGTGCAACTCATGCCTATCCGGAAATTATTGAGGCCAGCCTGCGCCTCGGCGCAACCGCATTGCAGATACTCCAGGTCTCATCCGCTAACATCGATCAGGTCATGCAGGGTGTGCGCGATCTGGATTACAAGCCGGTGCTGGAAGACAGCAAGAAATCGGAACCAAACAAACCAAAGGAATCAAGCTCGCAATAATTCCGAGTGAATTTAAAACAGATAGTGATGTTGTAACGGGACACGCATTTCCAGACGGAAAGGGCCTTATGTCGAAAACAATGTGCAAAACCAAAGATGCGGAAAAGCGCGCTAAAAAACAGGTCGATCCCAAGTTTGTGTGCGCCAAATGTGGAAAAAAGGTAAACAAAGAAAAATATGTATGCAAGCCTGAGAAATTGCAGAGCTGATGAATAATCGGTTCGGCTGTGGTTTCCGCTTCAACCCGCGCCGGGCGCAATTGTTGTTGCGCCGGATGAAGCGGGGTTCACGGAGACAAGCGGTTTGCCTCGCAACGCACGCGCCATCCGGAACATACCCCGAAAATGAAGATGATCGATTCGGAAAACTTGTGCACCATTGGTTATGATGCGCGTCTCCGTTTGCCGTTTGGCATTTTGTCGCCGGCTCAAGTATTCTTTAAACTCGGCGTTGCAGTTCAAACGTAAACACGCGGGGGAAATATGCATATACTTCCAGAGCCACAGGTAAATTTTCGCCAGAGGATCATGGTATTTTGAGCCTGTTGTGCGATTGTGGCGAATCTATGGAGCAAATATACGCCAATCCTGCGAATCATTTTTACTGGGTCGGCGCGCATGCGCATAGCGAAATCAGCTATCGCTTATTAAAGAATTTTTAACCGGTATCGGAATCATGGAAAAAAGCACTTCTTACGTTCTACAAGTTCGCCCGAAAATCCCCGTACGTCTGGCGCGTCTCGAGGAACTCGCAAACAATCTCTGGTATAGCTGGGATCGTCCCACTCGCGCGCTGTTTGCACGTTTGCACCCGGGTTTGTGGAGGGCTACCGGGCAAAGCCCAAAGGCATTTCTGAAACGTGTCGACGAACAGCGTCTGCTGGATGCGGCAGAAGACCCGATATTTATCGGTAATTTCAACCGCGTACTGGCGACCTATGACACTTATCATGATAATTCCCTGCAAGCGGGCAGCCCGAACTGGTTGCAGAAGGACGATCTGGTCGCTTACTTTTGTTCGGAATTCGGCTTTCACGAAAGTTTTCCGATTTATTCCGGTGGGCTGGGAATTCTGGCTGGCGACCACTGCAAGACCGCAAGCGATTTACGCGTGCCGTTTATCGGCGTTGGACTGCTGTATCGCCAGGGCTATTTCCATCAAACCATAGATGGTGATGGCAACCAGATCGCCACCAATACCGACTCCCATTTTGAAGACCTGCCGGTTGTTCCATCCCTGCATGCCGACGGCTCCGAAGCCTATACGTCTGTGGATCTACCGGGCCGCAAACTCAATATCAAAATCTGGCAAGCCAAAATCGGGTACATCACGTTATATTTACTGGATACCGACCTGGAAAGTAATAGTCTGCATGATCGCGACATCACCTACCGCCTGTACGGTGGCGACAAAGTAATGCGTATAGAGCAGGAAATCGTGCTCGGTATCGGCGGGGCGCGCGCATTAAGAGAATTGGGAATCAAGCCTACGGTGTGGCACATCAATGAGGGGCATGCGGCCTTCATGATGCTGGAGCGCATTCGCCAGAAAATTACCGGTGATGGACTGGATTTTGCATCCGCACTCGAATGTGTTGCGGCCAACACCGTTTTTACCACGCACACGCCGGTGCCGGCCGGACATGATCACTTCAACGAAGACATGGTGCATGCCTATTTCGAACACTATTACCCTGAACTCGGATTGAGCCGGGACGAATTCCTGAATCTTGGCCGTTCCAAGGATAGCCTCGATTTCAACATGACGACGCTGGCCATTCACGGCTCCCGTTTTAATAATGGGGTATCGCGCATCCATGGCAATGTGTCATCGGCTATTTGTGCAGACTTATGGCCGGAAATCGAACACGGCGAAAATCCGATGACTTATGTCACCAACGGTGCACATGCGCCGAGCTTTCTGGCGACCGAGTGGGCTGAGGTATTGAACCGACACCTCGGACTGGAATGGAGCACACGCATGAATGACGTGGAGTTCTGGGAAGGTGTTGACCGCATTCCGGACCACCTGTTCTGGAGCGTGCGCAAGTCGCTAAAGGCCAAGATGCTGAACATGGTGCGTGAGCGCATCAGTACACAGCACTTCCGCAATCACGGTTCGGAGGCGCATCTGGATCGCCTGCTCAAATATGTCAATCCGGAAAACCCCAATATCCTTACAGTTGGTTTTGCGCGCCGTTTTGCGACTTACAAACGTGCCACCATGCTGTTCGGTGACCTTGACTGGCTGCGCGAAATTCTGAATGATCCGGAACGTCCCGTAGTATTTATTTTTGCCGGCAAGGCGCATCCGGCTGATATTCCCGGACAGGATTTGATCCGGAGCATCACCCGGGTTTCCGAGATGCCGGAATTCATCGGCAAGATATTGCTGGTGGAAGGTTACGATCTGGCTTTGTCGCGCAAGCTGGTTTCCGGTGTGGATGTATGGTTGAACAACCCGCTGTATCCGATGGAAGCAAGCGGCACCTCCGGGATGAAGGCGGGAATGAACGGTGCCATCAACCTGTCCGTGCTGGACGGCTGGTGGGGAGAGGGCTACGACGGCAAGAACGGATGGGCGATCAAGCCGGTATCGGAGTCGTTAAGCGAGGAAACCCGCACCCAGGAAGAAACCCGTACTCTGTACGAATTGTTGCAGGATCAGGTTGTGCCGTTGTACTACGAGCATAGCAAGATGGGTTTTTCTCCCGATTGGGTGCAAATGTCCAAACGTTCGATGGCAACCATCATACCGCGCTTCAACTCCAAGCGCATGGTCGGTGAATATCTCGTCAAATGCTATCTGCCGGCCAGCCAGCAACATCGTTTATACCGGAAGAATCACTATGAAAACTCACGTGTTATCGCGGCCTGGAAAGCGCGTATCCGTCGTGTCTGGTTTGGTGTTGCGTTGCGTCGTCTGGATGCCGAGCAGCGCGAAATAAATTATGGAGAAATGTTGCGTTTTGAAGTCGGTGTTAATCTGAATGGTCTTCAGCCTGACGATATTGTTGTGGAAATGTTGTTGCACCTGTCCACCAGGCAAGAGGAATTGCGGAGCTCACGTCATTACCGTTTTGAAGCCACCAACACAATGACCGAGGCCGGCGAGATTGTATTCGCCCTGGAAATTCGGCCGGAGCTGTGCGGTAAGCTGGAGTATCGTGTTCGCGCCTATCCTTACCATGAGATGCTGACGCATCCGTTTGAGCTGGGCATGATGCGCTGGTTGTAATTCCAAATCTATTTCATCGGTGAAACTGTGTTGGTTTCCTCATTCACTCCTGATGAAACTACTAGCCATTCGACTAAGCCAGCAAGCTGGCAAGTCGCTGGTTATAGTCGTGCCGATTGTACTGCCTGCGTCGTTCATTCGTCGCCGTCTTGTTTGACCTTCAAAATAGAATTGGAATAACAGATGACTGAATTGAAAGTCCTGTTTGCGACTTCCGAGATTGCCCCGATGATCAAGACCGGCGGCCTGGCCGATGTCAGCGGTGCGCTACCGGCCGCGCTGCGCGCCATTGGTGTGGATGTGCGTGTACTGGTGCCGGGTTACCGGCAAGTCATCGGGCAATTGGGTCAGAATGAAGTTGTTGCGGTTCTCGACAGCCTGCCGGGTTTCCCGTCGGCACGTTTGTTGTCCGGGAAAATGGCAAACGATACGCCGCTGCTGGTGCTCGACTGCCCAACTCTGTACCTGCGCGAAGGCGGCCCCTATCAGGATACTCAAGGGCATGACTGGCCGGACAACGCGTTGCGCTTCGGCCTGCTGTCCAGAGTCGCTGCCATACTGGGCAGCGGCGACACTCCGCTCGAATGGTATCCCGATGTAGTGCATTGCAACGACTGGCAAACCGGCTTGACGCCAGCCTGGTTACACTTTGCACCGGTTGCCGCGCCAAGTGTGTTTACTGTCCATAACCTGGCCTTTCAGGGAATTTTTCCGCCCGAGACGGTGAGTGAACTGCACCTGCCGCCTTCCTGTTTCGGCGTCGATGGAGTGGAGTATTACGGCAAACTGTCGTTCATGAAGGCGGGACTGTTTTATGCCGACCATATCACTACGGTCAGCCCAAACTATGCAAAAGAAATCCAGCAAGAGACATTCGGCTTCGGAATGCAAGGCCTGTTGACCGAGCGCCGTGACGATCTAACCGGTATTCTAAACGGCATCGATACCGATGAGTGGAATCCCGCTACCGATTGTTATCTGGCAAAAAAATTCAGTTCCGCCAATATGAGTGGCAAGGCCGTCAACAAGCAGGCCCTGCAAAGCAGGCTCGGGCTGGTTGACGATCCGAATGTGCCGTTGCTGGGCGTAGTCAGCCGCTTCACCCACCAGAAGGGCCTGGATCTGTTGCTGAAAATTGCGCCACACCTGATTAAATTGCCGGTGCAACTGGCCTTGCTCGGTAGCGGTGAAGAAAAGTTACAGCGATCCGCGCACGATTTGGCACGTCGTTATCCCGGCAGCATCGGCGCGCATATCGGCTTCAGTGAGGAGCTCTCGCATCTGATCGAAGCTGGTGCAGACATGTTCGTTATGCCGTCGCGCTTCGAGCCGTGCGGCCTGAATCAGTTATATAGCCAGCGTTACGGCACGTCACCGATCGTCCATGCTATTGGCGGATTGGCAGATTCGGTGGTGGACTGTACCCCGGAAACACTCAAAGACGGCAGCGCCAGCGGCTTCACATTCCACGGCATGACTGCCAAAAACCTGTTTGCCACGATACAGCGCGCGGTTGAGCTTTATCACGATCACGATAAATGGAATGTGCTGCGCCGGAATTGCATGAGCAAGGAATTAGGCTGGCAGCGTAGTGCCGAAGATTACCTGGGTGTTTATCGTAAAGTATTGAATCAGATTTCGCCAGGTTAAGACATCCCGGGGAGAGGCACTGCACCGGGCAGGATAGGTTGGTGTGGCTGATCGGTGGCTCGCCCAAAATATGACGCCCCCTCATTTTGTCACCCAGTTCGTCCGCCAGTAATTCCCGCCACTGCATTCACGCACATCGTCAACAAACTCAATGGCAAATTTGACATGCTGCTCATCACCCAGCAGATGTCCAGGGTCTTGCAGGTAGACGAGGCGCTGAAGATCGGGTTGCCGGGGGCAGGTGTCAACGCTAAATTCCTGTTAATGCTAAATTTCTTGACGCATAAGCTCATTTCGCTATAATGCGCGCCCCTGTGAGGCTGATTGGCAGCTTTGCAACCTTGCTCCACCGTCGCGCATGGCGGGGGGCTGTTAACCATAAGGAGATGTAATGCGACATTATGAAATCGTGTTTATCGTGCACCCCGATCAAAGCGAGCAGGTGCCCGCGATGATCGAGCGTTATCGCACGCTGGTCACTTCCAAGGATGGTCATGTCCACCGTCTGGAAGACTGGGGGCGCCGTCAGTTGGCTTACCCGATCCAGAAGATTCACAAGGCACATTATGTGCTGATGAATATCGAATGCAATCAGGAAGCGCTGGACGAGCTGGAGCATGCATTCCGCTTCAATGATGCCGTGTTGCGCCATCTGACCGTCAAGACCAAGGCGGCTGTTACCGAGCCATCTGCGATGATGAAGGAAGAGAAATCCCGCTCTGTGCCGACGGAAGGTGCTGCTGTTGCGGCTCCAGCTCCGGCTCCAGCAGAAGAAGACGCTGCAGCTTAATATTGGCGCGTAACCAGGTTGTCATCAGCGGCGAGCTGATCGCGCTGGAAGGTTTGCGGTACACCCCGGGCGGGGTAGCTAGAGTGGCACTGACATTGGCTCACACCTCGCAACAGCCCGAAGCAAATGGCATGCGACAGGTGCAGTGTGAAGTGAATGCGCTGGCCTTTGCCGGGGTGGCCGAAAAAGCCGCCCGGTTTGCAGTTGGACAGCCCGTCAAAGTGCGTGGTTTTTTAGCTCAACAAAGCATGCGCAGCCGGCAACTGGTTTTGCACATCAACGATATAATTTTGGAATAAGGAATACATCATGGCTCGTCCATCCAGTAAGAAGAAAGATGACAAAAACAAGCGTTCTTCCCGCAACAATTTATTCAAACGCCGCAAGTTCTGCCGCTTTACGGTCGAGAAAATCGCCGAAGTGGATTACAAGGATATCAATATTCTCAAGGAATTCATTTCCGAGAACGGCAAGCTGATTCCGGCGCGCATCACCGGCACCAAGACCCGCTATCAGCGCCAGCTGAGCACTGCCGTGAAACGCGCGCGTTTTCTGGCCTTGATGCCCTATACCGATTTGCACTAAGGAGCGAAGTCATGCAAATAATTTTGATGGAAAAAGTGATTAACATCGGTCAATTGGGCGATGTGGTCAAGGTCAAGAACGGCTATGCCCGCAATTTTCTGATCCCGCAAGGCAAGGCCAAGCGTGCGACTGCTGCCAACATGGCTGAGTTTGAGGTGCGCCGCGCCGAAATCGAAGCGGTTGAAAAAGCCAAGCTAGCCGAAGCGCAGGTGCGCGGCGAGAAATTGGCCGGTTTGACGGTGCAGATCGTGCAGAAGGCCGGCGTGGACGGCAAATTGTTCGGTTCCGTCACCAATGCCGACATCGTTGCGGCAATGGCAGTACAGGGTTTTGAAATTGAGAGGGTGCAAGTACGTATGCCGACCGGCCATCTCAAGCAAGTCGGCGATCACCCTGTCAGTATCGCGCTGCATACCGATGTGGCAGTTGATATCACCGTTTCGGTGCTCGGCGAGCATTAATCCACCGTTGCATCAACGCAATACGGAAAAGGACTGGCAGCAGTCCTTTTTTGTTTCCATAACTTGGAGTGGGGCGGGTAAAATGCCTCACACCTGATGGCAACTCAACCAGTTTATCGAATGCAAAATTTTTCCAGCCCGGACACTCAGCTCGACCAGATCAAATTGCCCCCCCATTCTGTGGAAGCGGAGCAATCGGTATTGGGTGGCCTGTTACTTGAGGCAAGTGCGCTGGACAAGATTGCCGACCTGGTGACCTCTGACGACTTCTATCGCCACGAGCATCGCCTGATCTACCGCCAGATCGTGCGCCTGAGCGAGCTGGCTAAGCCGGTGGACGTGATCACCGTGGCCGAGGCACTGGAAATTGCCGGTGAACTGGGCAAGGTTGGCGGCCTGTCGTACCTGGGCAGTCTGGCTCAGAATGTGCCATCGGCAGCCAATATTCGCCGCTATGGCGAAATCGTGCGCGAGCGCTCCATCATGCGCAAGCTGGTGGAAGTAGGCACCGATATTTCCAGTAGTGCTTACAACCCGACCGGGCGTGACGCCGCGCAGTTGCTCGATGAGGCGGAAAGCAAAGTGTTCGAAATCGCCGAAGCGGGCTCGCGCGGCAAACAGGGATTCATGTCCATGCCGCCGCTACTGACCCAGGTAGTGGAGCGCATCGAGACGCTCTATGGCCGCGATAACAGCAGCGATGTGACCGGCATCGCCACCGGTTTTACCGACCTGGATCGCATGACCTCGGGCTTGCAGCCGGGCGATCTGGTTATCGTGGCGGGACGCCCGAGTATGGGAAAAACCGCGTTTTCCATCAATATCGCCGAGAATGTCGCACTGGACAGTAAGTTGCCGGTAGCGATTTTCAGTATGGAAATGGGTGCCACGCAACTGGCGATGCGCATGCTTGGCTCGGTGGGAAAACTCAACCAGCATGACTTGCGCACCGGGCGCCTGCAGGATGACGATTGGGGACACCTGACCCACGCGCTCGGCAAACTCAACGACGCACCGATTCATATTGATGAAAGCGCCGCACTGTCCGCGTTGGAGGTGCGTGCCCGGTCGCGCCGCCTGCATCGCCAGAATGGCGGATTGGGGCTGATCGTGGTGGACTACATACAACTGATGAGCTCGAATGCGGGCAGAGCCAGCGAGAACCGCGCCACGGAAATCTCGGAAATCTCCCGCTCCCTGAAGTCGCTGGCGAAGGAATTACATGTGCCGGTGGTCGCGTTGTCACAGTTGAACCGCAGCCTGGAACAGCGTCCCAACAAGCGCCCGGTAATGTCCGATCTGCGCGAGTCGGGAGCCATCGAACAGGATGCCGACTTGATCCTGTTTATCTATCGCGACGAGGTTTACAACAGCGATTCAGCCGACAAGGGCAAGGCCGAGATCATCATAGGCAAGCAGCGTAACGGCCCGATCGGCAAGGTGGAGCTGGCGTTTCGCGGTGAATACACGCGCTTTGACAACCTGGCTGCCGGTAGCTATTAACCCAGGCATATTCTGCACCACACGCTGGAACGGAATGCGGAGTAGGCTCGCAGCTGGAAAAGAGCCTGAAGATACCTGCGCTTGCTTTGTTTCCTGTTTATTCTTCCAGTACGCCATCTACCAGGTGCAAGCGGCGTTGCATTCGTGCTGCCAGCTCGTGATCGTGGGTAACGACAATAAAGCTGGTATTGAATTGTTCATTAAGTTGTTGCATTAACTCAAACAGCGCCTGCGCGCTGTTGCGGTCGAGGTTGCCGGTGGGTTCGTCAGCGAGCACACAGGCCGGCTCGGTAACCAGTGCGCGTGCCACAGCGACACGCTGGCGTTCACCGCCGGACAGCTCGGTGGGTTGATGCCGGATGCGATGCGCCAGTCCGACCTGTTCCAGCATGGCAGCAGCACGCGGCGCGGCCTCGGCGTGTTTCATGCCGCGAATCAGCAGCGGCATGGCAACATTTTCCAGCGCAGTGAATTCCGGCAGCAGGTGGTGAAACTGGTATACAAAGCCAAGTGCACGGTTGCGTAATTCGCCACGCTGCGCCTCATTCATCTGCCGCACTTCCCGGCCGAGTATCTGCACGTGGCCGCCGCTTGCGTGGTCCAGTCCGCCGAGCAGATGCAGCAGCGTACTCTTGCCCGATCCGGACGCACCGACAATGGCAACGCGCTCACCGCGCTGTACTTCCAGACTGACGCCCTTGAGTACCGGCACGTCCTCCTTGCCGATAGTGAAGGTTTTACATAGGTTGCGACAGGAAATGACTGCTGCTGAATCCTGAATCCCGAATCCTGAATCCTGCTTACTCATAGCGCAGCGCCTCCGCCGGTTGCGTTTGTGCAGCGCGGTAACTTGGATAGAGCGTCGCCAGCAGGCTGATCAGGAAGGACATGGACGCGACCAGCGCTACCTCGTGAAGGCGCAGGTCGGAGGGTAGGTCGCTAATGTAATACACGTCCTTGGCGAGAAATTGCACGCCGAGCAGTCGCTCGATGAACGGTACTACCACATCCAGATTGAGCGCCAGTATGATGCCGCCGAGACTGCCGAGCAGCGTGCCAATTGTACCGATTACCACCCCTTGCACGATGAAGATTTTCATGATGCTGCGTGGCGACGCGCCGAGGGTGCGCAGGATGGCAATGTCGGCCTGTTTGTCGGTAACGGCCATCACCAGCGTGGAGACGATGTTGAATGCAGCCACTGCGACGATCAGTGACAGAATGATGGCCATCATCTTCTTTTCCATCTGCACCGCACGGAAATAGTTGATGTTCTGGTGTGTCCAGTCGCTGGCGTATAAACCGGGCGGCAATACGGCCTGCAATTCATTCGCCACACGTGGCGCAAGATCAATATCGTGCAACTTGGCGCTGATGCCGGTTACCGCATCGCCGAATTGAAACAGCTTTTGCGCATCACCAAGGTGGATCAGCGCGAGGCTGTTGTCGTAGGGCGCCATGCCGATCTCAAAGATACCCGATATGCGGAATTGTTTGAGGCGCGGCATCATGCCGGCAGGCGTAATTTGCCCCTGCGGGGTGATCAGCATGATCTTGTCGTTAAGTTGCACGCCGAGTGCGCGTGCCAGATCGGAGCCGAGCGCGATGGTGAATTCACCGCCGCGCAAATCACTTAGTGCACCCGATTTCATTTTGTCCGCAAGCTCGGTAATCGCGCTTTCCCGCAGCGGATCAATGCCGCGTACCATCACGCCCTGCACGTTTTGTCCGAACGACAACATGCCCTGTCCGGCGATGTACGGTGCGGCGGCAGAAACTTGCGGATGCTGTGCGACCTTGTCCAGGATGGGCTGCCAATCATGCAGCCGCCCGCCATCCGCCACCACTTCCAGATGCGGTGACGCGCCCAGCATACGCGCGCGGATTTCCTTCTGGAAACCGTTCATTACCGACAGCACCACGATCAACGCCATCACTCCCAACGCCATACCCAGCATGGAAATCAGCGAGATGAATGAGATGAAATGGTTGCGCCGCTTGGCACGAGTGTAGCGCAGGCCGATAAATAGTTCGTAGGGTTGCAAGATTAAAGGCTTTGATGTGTTGGAACGGGCGTAAGTGTGCCACAAGGCGGCAGTCTGGGCATCTTTTTGCCAAGTCACGCGGAGCGCACCACTGATTTGGCTATCTCAAAGACAATCGCTATGGTCATCACCCGCGCGCGTGGGGGTTACAGCCACTTATGGAAGACAAAAGAGTTTTTGTGTAAATCCCTGCGAAATATCTGGTTGTCAGAAATTACGACAAGTGCAACTGTTGCCCCTTTGATTTTCTGCCCGGCGTTGCAGGAGGAATATACCCTGATATACGACAAGTTATTTCCACAATCTTTTTACCCTTTACAAATCTAGTTGTATGGCAAGCAACAACCTCGTGTTTTGCGGCGAGTTCTGCCAAATGCAAACGTACCGTAGCCAGTGAGATGCTCGTAGCCTCGGCGATGTCTCTGTCCGACCGCTCACCATGTTTTTTCAGATATAGCAGAATTTCATTCATAGTTTCATTACCGCACCGTTGATTTATTGATCATCTTAAGTACGACACGAGGTGAAATCCTCACACACCCGCATCATCCCCCAAAATACCCCTCAGGCATTACAATACAGGCCAAATGCAAAATGCCAATATCGACCTGCAGGCTTTTAGAATGTTAATCATCGAAAAGCGCAAAGGCCACCCGCGATGGATGGCCTAAACGCTTGTTTTTTAAGTGGCTCCCCGACCAGGATTCGAACCTGGGACCTGCGGATTAACAGTCCGTCGCTCTACCGGCTGAGCTATCAGGGAATGAAGAGCTGCGCATGATAGTGATTTTGCCTTGCCAGGTCAACCTAGAATTCAGCTTTCCATGAAGTGGCTGAAGCGGCTTCTAGTGGGTTTGTTCGCCATTGTGATACTGGCGGTGGCAACGGCTTACCTGACTCCGTTGGACACTTACGTGCCAAAGGTAGAGCAAACTCTGGCCGAGGTGCTGCAAGAGCCGGTTTATATCCAGCACATTCGCCTTGCTGCGCTGCCTCTGCCACACCTTGAGCTGCAGGGGGTGCGTTTGGGGGAGCTGGAGGGGATTGCCGCCCGGTCGGTGAAAGTGGAGCCGGATTTGCCAAGTTTGCTGGCAGGTAAAGTGGTAGTACGCCGTATTCTGGTGAGTGATGGAACGGCAAGCTTTGTGCTATTGCGCAAATTGATGGATGCGTTTAGCAAGGCGCCCGGCACCGAACAGAAGATGGCGGTGCGCGAGTTGCAGTTCTCCAAAATGAATCTGCTGATGCCAGACATGACGTTGGAACTGATCGATGGCAAGCTCGAATTTACCCAGGCGGGATCGTTGAAGCGTGCGTGGCTTGCGATGAATGAACAAAAGGCCACGGCGGTTTTATTGCCATTGCCCGAGCAACATTTTTCCGTAACACTGCACGCGCGCACCTGGACTCCGCCGAAATTCCCGCAATTGCTGCTGGATGAGTTGCAGGTTGATGGTGTGCTGAGCAAGCAGGATTTTGTTGCGCAGAAATTTGTGATCGCATTGCACGGTATTCGTGCGTCCGGTTCTGGCAAGGTGGATTTTTCCGACGGTTGGTACGTGACAGCGGCACTCACCCGGGCTGAAGCGCCGCTGGAACGGGTGATGGCTTTGCTGGAGAAGCCGGTTGATCTGACCGGTAATGCCTCTGCAGAGGGAGTGCTGAACGGCAAGGCGACCACCTTAAGCGGATTGAAAGACAGCATCGGATTTTCCGGCGAAGTATTAATCAGCCCGGCCGCAGCACGCATAGCGGAAGGCCTCCGGCACCCGCTGATTTTTGATCGAATCAAAGCGCATGTTGTGGTTCAGCCGGAGCGCATCGAGTTGAGCGCACTGGAGGCAAAGTTATACGGCGGAAAACTTTCTGGAACAGTGAGCGTCAATCGCAAGAAGGCGTTACTGACTGCAGATGTTGTTGCGAGCGGGGTTGACATGCGACCACTGGTAGAGGCGCTTACCAATGAGGTATTGTTCACCGGCAGTATGGAGAGTGCGGCCAGGTTTTCAATGCAACTGGATACATTTGAACGGTTCCCTGAGAATATGCTGCTGACCGGGGATTTTCATCTGCGCAATGGTGTTTTGACCAAAGTAGATCTGGCGCAGGCGGTGAGCAATCCTGACAAGGCCAGCGCCAAGGGAGGTAAAACTCGATTTGATGATCTGACCGGTTTGATTGGTGTGGACGCCAATGGGTATCATTTCAGAAAAATAAAAATTGCATCCGGCTCATTGAATGCCGAAGGTAATGCGGACGTCAGTCCTTCGTTGCAGCTTCGCGGGCAATTGGATGTCAAGGTTAAGGGGACGGCCGGCCTTGTCAGTATGCCGGTTGTGGTTTCGGGGACGCTGGATGCACCGGTTGTAAGCGTTAGCAAAGCAGCATGGGCCGGTGCGGCGGTAGGCACGGCAATTCTGGGGCCGGGGCTCGGAACAGCGCTGGGAATCAAGGTTGGCGGGTTTTTGAAAAAATTGTTTGGCATGAATGACAATAAAAATAACGATACAGATAACACTCGTGGTTTACCTGAAAATCCACCCGCAAAAAAATAATTTTTGGTCAGGGCATCAGCACACCATCAGGTAGAATGGGGCATGGACAGCAGAATTATTTTTATCAAAACCGGCAAGGGCGACGAGGAAGTGCGCAGCAAAGCTCCGCTGCTTTCCGGCGACCTTAAACGCGCCTTGTTGATGGTGGATGGGACTGCGACCTTTGGTGAAATCAGCAAACGTGCCGCGCCCAGTTTGCGCAACGTTCTTGACGAGATATTGCAGGAGCTGGAAAAGGGGGGCTTCATTCAGGATAGAGCCAAGGTCACCAGTGTTCCCAGGATGGTTGTCCCGCCCAAAATGGCTGCACCGCTGAAAAAACCGGCGGATGAAGGTGTTAGCGAACTGGATTTTACCGCCGCCTTTCGCGCGCCCTCTCCCGAGGCGCTGGTTGCAGAAGCAGTCAAAGTGAAGGCCAAAGAGGCGGCAAAATTAAAAGCACAGCAAGAGGTCGAGGCTGCCCGAATAAAAGCGGAGCAGGAAGCGGCGCGCAGCAAGGCTGAAGCCGAAGCAAAAGCACGGGCCGAAGCCGAGACGAAGGCGCGCGAAGAGGCCGAGCGGCGCGCACAGGAACAGGCGGAAGCTGCCCGCATAAAAGCGGAGCAG
>DATKVZ010000024.1:0-189465 GCA_035529795.1 Gallionella sp.
GCAAGCCGAACAGTTTGTCTGACGACCATAGCGAGTTGGCCCCACTCCTTCCCATCCCGAACAGGACAGTGAAACGACTTAGCGCCGATGATAGTGTGGATTACCCATGTGAAAGTAGGTCATCGTCAGACTCCTTAAAAGAAAACCCCCGGACTTCCGTCCGGGGGTTTTTTATTTGCAGTGGCTCACGATGCGATCCGCCTGAGTGACCGCTACAGATTACTTGTATTCGCGCAATTCCAGCGGAGTATCATCGTAATCGCCATGGGGTTCATGGCTATAGGCCTCTACAAATACTTCGCGTTCATTCTTTTTTGTCGGGTGTACCGGAATATCCAGATTGTGGCAAATAGTATCTTCGCAGTAGTAAACAATTTCGCGCCCGATACTGTGCAAAATACTATGATCGAGGCAGAACCCTTCTTGTGTCAAGCCGTTTTCCAATCCTTCAAGTGTATAGTCATACAAGTTGTAGGATACTCGTAACGTGTTCGGGGCGTCACCATACTCAATCTTGCAGTCTGGCAGGCCTGACAAAAGCTGATAGGCACGCTCAACCTGTCCGGGCGGTTCCACGCTGAACGTGATATCACGCTGTTTATTCAGTTCAACTGAGTCAGTCATATTGGCCTCCTCGCTACTGGCGAAGTCACTTCCCTTGCAGTATCTGCATTCCCTTAAGAAGATTCAATGCCTGATTAAGCTGATAGTCATCCTTGGATCCGAATTCAGCAGGTGCATGTCTTGCGGCATCTCCTTTTGTGTCAGGAGAGGAAGGCGCGGACTTACTGGTGTTGTCCGGTTTTTCGTCCGAAGGTTTATCATTAATCAGGTGCTTGTTCAGATCTACTTCACGCAAGCGGAATATGTTGTCCTGCCCTGCGGTGGCTGGATCCTCTACCAGGATGTCTGGCACGATACCTTTTGCCTGGATGGATCGCCCTCCGGGAGTGTAATAACGCGCTGTAGTGAGTTTGATGGCGGTATTGTTGCCCAAAGGCAAAACGGTTTGTACCGATCCCTTGCCAAAGGTTTGCGTGCCCATGATGACTGCGCGCTTGTGATCCTGTAGAGCGCCGGCGACGATTTCCGAGGCGGAGGCGGAACCGCCGTTTACCAGCACGACCAGAGGCACACTCTTGACGGAGTCGGGCAGATTTTTCAGGTAATCATTTTTGCCATTGCCGCGCAGATAGTTTTCCGGACTGGCGGTCAGGCGCATTTTTGCGTCTTCAATGCGTCCATCGGTATAAACCACCAATGCATCTTTGGCCAGAAAGGCTGCAGAAACCCCGACTGCGCCGGTCAGCAGGCCGCCCGGGTCATTGCGCAAATCAAGCACCAGTCCCTTTAGTGGCTCCTGGTTTTGTTTGATGAGCGCTTCCAGTGCAGTGGCGAGGTTTTCACCGGTATGTTCCTGAAATTGTGTGATGCGAATAAATCCATAGCCGGGATCAAGCAACTTGGATTTCACACTCTGCACTTTGATGACCGCACGCACTATGGAAATTGTTAGCGGCTTGGGCTCATCCTTGCGAATGATGGTCAGGGTAATCTTGCTCCCGGGTTTGCCGCGCATGCGCTTCACAGCGTCGTTCAGGGTCATGCCTTTGACCAGAGTGTCATCCAGTTTGATGATCAGGTCGCCGCTTTTGATGCCGGCATGAAAGGCCGGAGTGTCTTCTATGGGTGAAACGACCTTCACCAAGCCATCTTCCATGCTGACTTCAATGCCGAGTCCGCCAAATTCGCCTTGTGTACCGACTTGCAGTTCCTTGAAAGCATCTGCGTCGAGATAGGCTGAATGTGGGTCAAGGCCGCTCAGCATGCCATTGATGGCTTCGGTGATCAGTTTCTTGTCGGTAACGGGTTCGACGTAGTCGCTTTTGATGCGGCCGAACACCTCTGAAAAGGCGCGCAACTCCTCAATCGGCAGCGGTGTTGCGAGTGTTTCCTTATCGGCGATTGCGGCAAAATGCAGGCTGACCGACACGCCGGCAACCAGACCCAAACTAACCAAACCTGCTTTTTCCAAAAAACGCATAATTTCCTCAAAGTTATTTCACGACCACCCACTCTATCGGATCAAGCGGCCTGCTTTCATGGCGCAGCTCGAAGTATAAACCGGAATCCTTGTTGCCGCCGCTATTACCGACTGCCGCAACGGTGTCGCCGCCGTGCAGTGTGTCTCCAACCTGTTTGAAAAGAGTTTCGTTGTTGGCGTACAAACTCATGTAACCCTTGCCGTGATCGACAATCAGCAGGTTGCCAAAACCGCGCAGCCAGTCTGCAAACACCACCTGTCCGGCAGCAACTGCTTTGACAGATTGCCCGGCAGGAGTTCTTAGAAACAAACCTTTCCATAACACGGTGCTGTCGGGCCGCGGTGTGCCGAAGCGGTTGGTGACTTCACCTTTTACCGGCAAGATCAGCTTGCCTTTGAGCTGATTGAACGGGCTACCGTCAAAACGGTTGTCCGGCAGGTTGTCATTGCGAAATAACGAGCCGGATTTTGGCTGTGCGAGCATCTTGGCCAATTTGTCGACCAGTTGTGAGAGACGGTTTTCATTATGCTGCAGCCGCTTGATTTCACGGCGTTGCTGGCGCAGTTGTTGCGAGATGTTGCCCAATACCTGTTGCCGGGAATGCTGCTCCTTGGACAGTGTGTTTTTTTGTGCTGCGTGTTCGGTACGTAATGATGCCAATTCAATTTGCTGCAGACGTGTGGCCATGCTGAGCGCATTCAGCGCGGCAAGATCGCCGTGCAAAGCGATGAGCCAATTTGCGCGGTTCTGTGCAATGTATTGGTAATAGCGCAAATCACGGGCAACCTGATTGGGATTCTGGTTGTTCAGCAACAACTTCAGATACTCCTGTTTGCCACCAAGGTATTGCTGATACAGCAACCTGCCCAGCAGGACCTGTTGTTCCGCCAGGCTGTCAGCCAGCCGCCGCTCCTGCTCCTGCAGTTCGTTAAGTTTCTTGTCGGCGGTATGTTGCTGTGCGGTAAGTTCGGCAAGTTTGCGGTTGCTGTCACTGATTGCCCGTTCGGAATCACGCAGCGCGTCGGCAGCTTCGGATTTAGATTCACTGGTTTTTTCCAGCTCACGCTGCATTGCGGTGATACGCTCGCGCAAGTTTTCCAGTTCCTCCTGCCGACCGGCATTTGCCGTGCTACAGAAGACAGAGGCAAGAAGACAGAGGACAGAGGATAAATAGCAGAGGTTTTGTGTGGCTGCGCAGCACCTCTTGATAAAACCGCCGCATAGCGGCGGTAACGCTTCTGTTTTCTGTTTTCTTGCCTCTGTCATCTGATGTCTGGCAACTGGATCAAACTGTGTCCGGTCATTTCAGGCGGTTGCGGCAGACCCATCATAGTCAACAGGCTGGGGGCGATATCGCGTAACGCGCCGCCCTCAACCAGTGTGGCCTTGCGCCCGATATACAGGAACGGCACCGGATTCAGGGTGTGTGCGGTATGCACCTGCTGCGTGGTGCGATCCAGCATTTGTTCGGCATTGCCGTGGTCGGCGGTGATGATGACTTCGCCGCCAATGGAGCGCATCGCCTTGACTACGCGTCCGATACAAATATCCAGCGCTTCGATAGCCTGAGTGGCGGCCTCCATATTGCCGCTGTGTCCCACCATGTCGCCGTTGGCGTAGTTGCATACGATGGCGTGATATTGACTGCTTAGAATTGCGGCCTCGAGCTTGTCAGTCACCTCAAACGCGCTCATTTCCGGTTTAAGATCATAAGTCGCGACTTTGGGCGATGGCACGAGGATGCGGTCTTCACCGGGGTAGGGTTGTTCCCTGCCGCCACTGAAAAAGTAAGTGACGTGCGCGTATTTTTCGGTTTCTGCGATACGTAACTGCCTGAGTCCCAAATTTGAAATATATTCGCCAAAACCGTTGTGAATGGGCTCGGGAGTATAGGCACAGGGTAGGTGGAAGTCTTCACCGTAGCGGCTCAATGTAACGAAGCCGGCAAGTTTGGGACGACGGGTGCGGTTGAATCCGCTGAACACATCATGGGTCAGGGCATGGGTAAGCTCGCGGGCGCGATCGGCGCGGAAATTCATGAAAACCACCACGTCACCGTCCTGCATTGTGGCAGCTTGAGCGCCAATCGGAATGATTGCGGTTGGTTTGACAAATTCATCCGACTCGCCACGCGCATATGCCTGCTCCAGTCCGCTCAATGCATCCGTTGCGGTAAATTCTGCCTGGCCCAGGGTAAGCAATTCATAAGCGGGTTGCACACGTTCCCAGCGATTATCGCGATCCATTGCATAAAAGCGACCGACAAGACTGGCGATTTGCCCGGCACCCAGTGAAACACATTTTTCCTGCAACAACTGTAGTGATTGTGCTGCACTTTTGGGCGGGGTATCCCGCCCGTCCAGGAAAGCATGCAGATAAATTTTTTTCAAGCCTTCATGCGCCGCCATTTCCAGCATGGCGAAGATGTGGTTTTCGTGGCTGTGCACACCACCCGGAGAGAGCAGCCCCATGATGTGCAAAGCACTGTCGTTTTGGCTGGCTAGCGCAATCGCCCTGCTCAAGGCGGGGTTGGTGAAGAAGCTGCCATTTTCGATGGCCACATCAACGCGGCTCAAATCCTGATACACCACGCGCCCGGAGCCGATGTTCAAGTGACCCACTTCAGAATTACCCATTTGTTTTGAGGGCAGACCGACGAATTTTTCCGAAGCGTTGATCAGGGTGTGCGGATAATCGCGCCAAAGCGCGTCCCAGTTGGGTTTGTGTGCCGCCAGAATGGCGTTGGCATCAGCTTCTTCACGATAGCCGAAACCATCCAGAATAAGCAGCAAGACAGGGGTAACGTTCATTAATGTAGAATATAAGCAGATGGTGATTTTGCAAGTGTGCATTTTAGCCGATTTTGCCGCACTTGGTGCGGGACACGGAGGATTGGCAGGGGATGGGTTATGGCAAAAAAGTTGATGGATAGAGAGGAAGATATTCAACAGGCTGCGCAGGCTATCAAGGCAATCGCACATCCGTTGCGCTTGAAAATTCTGTGCGTACTGGGCGATCAGGAAATCAGTGTGCAAGATATTGTTGAGCAGGTCGGCACATCGCAGAGCAACATTTCGCAGCATCTGGCGATTTTGCGTGACAAGGGTGTGTTGGCGACACGCAAGGACGCAAACCGGGTGTTTTATCGCATCGGTGATTTGCGCACACTGAAGCTGGTTGGCATGATGCGCGACGTATTTTGTACGGCCTAAAAATTGCTTTCCGTTTAGAATATCAGTATATTCTAATATTGCTGTTACTGGAGCAGACGCTGTGAAAAAATTCTGGATTTTTTGTTTTCTGCTGCTGGGCGGCCACAACGTTCAGTCTGCCGAGCAGCTTGCCGTGGCATCCGCGCAGTATCTGGAGGTGCCGCAAATTTACAGCATGGATGGTTTGGTGGAAGCGGTTCGCCAGTCAACCGTGTCCGCGCAAATTAGCGGCCGTATCAAGGAAATTAATTTCGACGTGGGAGATCGTGTCAACGCGGGACAGATGATTCTTCGTATCGATGAGCGCGAAGCGTTGCAGGCCTTGGCAGGCAGTCAGGCACAGGTATTTCAGGCGCAGGCCAATATGCAGAACGCCAAGTCGGCCTATGAGCGCGCCAGCCAATTATTCGCGCAAAAATTCATCAGCCAGGCGGCGCTCGACAAGGCGCAGGTCGACTACAAAGTGGCATTGGCGCAAGCTGCGGCCAGCGAGGCATCCAGTGGACAGGCCAGCCTTACGCATGGCTACACTGCGGTGATTGCGCCATACAGCGGGTTAGTATCGGCGCGTCTGGTGGAAGTTGGCGAAATGGTAATGCCCGGCAAAGCGTTGATGACTGGCTTTGATCCTTCCGAACTGCGCGTGCTGATCAGCGTGCCACAACGCGAACTACCGAATATCGGCGCGCATCCTGAGGTGATGGTGGAAGTACCCGCACAAGCAGGGCTGTTCAACGACTCCGCCGTTACCTTCGCGCAGCCCGCGTTGAATCGCTGGATCAAGCCGGTTGCAACGACCGTGCAGCCGATGGCCGATGCGCGTACGCACAGCACCCAAGTGCGCGTGTACCTGCCAAAAAATGAGGCGGGGGTTTATCCGGGTATGTTTGTGCGCGTGCATTTCGTGGTGGGCAAGGCCAGCAAGCTGGTGATTCCATCGGGTGCCGTATTACGCCGTAGCGAAGTGGCGGCCGTATATGTGGCGGATGAAAATGGAAACATAAAGCTGCGCCAGGTGCGGCTCGGTGAAGCGGTGCCGGATGGCGCGATAGAAGTGCTGGCGGGGTTGAATCCGGGTGAGAAAGTAGCACTGGACCCGGTCAAGGCAGGCATCCTATCCGCTGCTGGCGGGCAGCAATAGCGCGATGGGCATTTCAGGACGGATTGCCAGGTATTTTCTGCATTCGCAGATGACCCCGTTGCTGGCGCTGACCGCCATACTGCTGGGCGCTTTCGCCGTGATAGTCACGCCGCGCGAGGAAGAGCCGCAGATTAATGTGACCATGGCGAACGTGCTGATCCCCTATCCCGGTGCATCTTCCTGGGACGTGGCACAGACTGTAGCGACACCCGCCGAACAGGTGCTGGCGCAGATCGCGGGTGTGGATCATATCTATTCGGTGTCGCAGCCGGGCATGGCGATTATCACCGTACAGTTCAAGGTTGGCGAGGAACATATCCCTTCGCTGGTGAAGCTTTACGATGTTGTCAATTCCAACGTGGACTGGCTGCCCCCCACGCTGGGTGTGGGCCAGCCGATCATCAAGGCCAAGGGCATCGACGATGTGCCGATGTTCGCGCTGACTCTGTGGCGCGAACAGGCGACGGGCGGCGGTATCGAATTGACCCAGGTGGCGCATGCCATTGAGATCGAATTGAAGCGTGTGCCGGGCACGCGCGAAGTGAATACGCTGGGAACCACGCAGCGCATGGTGCGCGTGTTGTTGAACCCGGAAAGCCTGAATGCCTATCAGCTCACGATGCAGGATGTGCGCGCCGCGCTGCAGTCCGCCAACGTCTCGCAAAATGCCGGGAACCTGGTGCAGGACAACCGCGAGGTATTGGTGCAGACCGGCAGTTTTCTGAGTAATGCCAGTGAAGTGAAACAGTTGGTGATCGGCGTGACCGCCGGCAAGCCGGTGTTCCTGCGCGATGTTGCCGAGGTCCTGGATGGTGCGGATCAGCCGAATAGTTATGTGTGGTTCGGCACCGGAGTCGCCGCCGAAGACAAGCAGATCAAGGCCCGGGGCAAATTTACAGCCGTAACGGTGGCCGTTACCAAGAAACCGGGTGCCAATGCGGTGGAGATCGCCGACCAGCTGATGCAGCGCGTGAACGAGCTCAAGGGCAGCATCATCCCGGACGACGTGCAGGTCAGTGTCACGCGCAATTACGGCGAAACCGCCAACGACAAGGCGATGAAGCTGATCCAGAAGCTGCTGTTTGCAACACTGGCGGTGGTCGTCCTGGTATGGTTTGCCATGGGGCGGCGCGAGGCATTGGTAGTCGGCATAGCAGTGTTGCTGACGCTGGCGGCCACTTTATTCGCTTCCTGGGCTTGGGGTTTCACGCTGAATCGCGTGTCACTGTTCGCGCTGATTTTCTCCATCGGGATTCTGGTCGACGACGCGATTGTTGTGGTCGAAAATATTCACCGGCGGCGTGCCATGGCCCCGCAAAAATCATTATCCGAAATTATCCCGGAAGGGGTGGACGAGGTTGGCAGCCCCACCATCCTTGCGACCTTTACGGTGATTGCGGCACTGCTGCCGATGGCTTTTGTCAGTGGCCTGATGGGGCCGTATATGAGCCCGATCCCGATCAATGCCAGCATGGGCATGCTGATCTCACTGGCGGTGGCATTTGTCATTACGCCGTGGCTGGTATACCGTTTTGCCGGGGCGCAGCATGAAGCGCCCAAGAATGAGCGTGGCACCGCAATCAGCCGCTTTTTTAGTATCAGTTTGAGTCCCTTCCTGAATGGCGTGCAGGGCAAGCCGGCGCGCCGCAAACTGTGGCTCGGCATTCTCGTCGCGTTGGCGCTGGCGGCGTCGTTGGCGGCAGTGAAACTGGTGGTGCTGAAAATGCTGCCGTTCGACAATAAATCGGAATTCCAGATCGTGGTGGATATGCCGAGTGGTACGGCGCTGGAGCAGACCAATGTGGTGCTACGCGAAATCGGCGACTATCTTGCGACTGTGCCGGAAGTGACCGACTATCAGGCCTACGCCGGTTCGGCGTCACCGATCAACTTTAACGGCCTGGTACGCCAGTATTATCTGCGCAGTGCCGCCGAGCAGGGTGACATTCAGGTGAATCTGCGCGACAAGCATCACCGTAGTCGCAGCAGCCACGAGATCGCCAGCTCCGCACTGAAGCCGGTGCAGAAGATCGCTCAAGCCCGTGGCGCGAAAGTGAAGATCGTCGAAGTGCCACCCGGGCCACCGGTGATGTCACCGATTGAGGCCGAAATCTACGGTCCGGATTACGCAGGCGCACGCCGGGTGGCGACCAAGGTGCGTGAACAGTTTGCCCAAACCAAAGATATTGTCAGCATCGACGATACGGTCACCGAACCCGCACCGAAGCTGCTGCTGCGCGTATTGCAGAGCAAGGCGGCGTTACTCGGAGTCGCACCGCACGACATTGTGGATGTGATCGGTGTGGCGTTGTCCGGTCAGGATGTCGCTTCGCTGCATGACGAGAATGCCAAATATGCGCCGCCGTTGCGCATCGGCCTGCCGCCGGTACAGCGCAGCCAGATTGACACGGTGCTGAAGCTCAAGGTGCGCGCCCGTGACGGAGTGCTGGTGCCGCTGTCCGAGGTGGTGCGGGTAGTTCCTAAGCAGCGTGATTATCCGATCTATCACAAGGATTTGCTGCCGGTGGTATACGTATTCGGCGATATGATGGGCGGACTGGACAGCCCGCTGTATGGCATGTTCGATATCAACGCCAAGGTTGGCGGCATGGCGCTGGAGCAGGGCGGCAACCTGGAAAGTTATTTCTTCAAACAGCCCAGTGACCCTTATGCCAGCTACGCGTTGAAGTGGGACGGCGAATGGCAGGTTACTTTCGAGACCTTCCGCGACATGGGCATCGCCTATGGCGTCGGACTGATTCTGATCTACCTGCTGGTGGTGGCGCAGTTCAAGTCTTATCTGGTGCCACTTGTCATCATGGCGCCGATCCCGCTCACCATCATCGGCGTGATGCCGGGACATGCGCTGTTCGGTGCGCAGTTTACCGCCACCTCGATGATCGGCATGATCGCGCTGGCCGGCATCATCGTGCGCAATTCCATTTTGCTGGTGGATTTCGTCAACCTGCAATTGCGGGATGGAATAGCGTTACAGCAGGCGGTGATTAACGCGGCCGGTGCACGCGCCAAACCGATTATCCTGACCGGACTGGCGGCGATGCTGGGCGCGCTGTTCATTCTGGACGACCCGATTTTCAATGGCCTGGCGCTGTCCTTGATATTCGGTATTCTCGTCTCCACCTTGCTGACACTGGTGGTGATTCCGGTGCTGTACTACGCCACCCTGTACCGAAAACGAAGATTCAGTGCAGGCTAACCTTCAGGTTATGCCGTAACTAAAATTTCCGTAAACCCCGTCCAATTTAAATCAGGAGTCTTGAATATGAATACAGAACGCATTGTCCGTATTGTTGCAGGTTTTTTTGTTATGTTGTCTCTGGCGCTGGGCGTGGAGGCCAGCCCGCTGTTCGTGAGCCAGAATTTTTTGTGGTTCACCGCTTTCGTCGGTTTTAATCTGTTTCAGAGCGGCTTCACCCGTATCTGCCCGCTGAACAATATTCTCGCGAAATTTGGCGTCAAGGGCAGTTCCTGCTGAGGAGCGCGCTGCGCCCGGTACGCCTGCTCCACATCAGCCTGGCTCTGACCGGGTTGATGTGGGTTCTGCCTTTTTTGTATTACCGCCACCAATACCCGCTGACCACTTTTTATCAGGAATGGTGGAGTGCGCTGTTCGGTGTACTGGCGCTCGGCGTGCTGGCGGTACGTGATTACTGGCTACAGCCGCAGGTTCCGCGCATTGCACAATTGCCCATCGCCTTGCTCGGTGTGGTACTGCTGCAATGGGGGCTGGGCAAAATCATTTATTTTGACCAGGCGTTGCTGTACATCCTGTATCTGCTGTTCACGGCGTTACTGATGCTGCTCGGTGCGCGGCTGCGCGAATGCTTTGACATGGCCCATCTGGCCCGAGTGTTGTCAGTTTTCCTGCTGATTGGTGCGGAACTCAGTGCGCTGATTGGCGTGCTGCAGCATTTTCGCTGGCACACACCACTGGATTCCGTGGTGGTGATGAAGGTTTCTTCCAGTGTGTTCGGCAACCTCGCACAACCCAATCATTTTGCCAATTACATTGCGCTGGGGCTGGTTTCGCTCGGCTTGCAGCACCAGCAACAGCGCCTTAAAGCGGGTTGGGTGGCCGTGCTGGCTGTGCCGCTGCTGCTGGTCATGGCGTTGAGCGGCTCGCGCAGCTCGTGGTTGTACCTGATGATGATGAGCAGTTTTGCCTGGTGGTGGGAGCGGCGCGATGCGACTTTGCGGCCATTGTTTCGCTATGCTCTGCTGCTGCTGGCAGGATTCGGCCTGATGCATCTGTTGGTGCAGTTGCCGTTCATGGAAGTGACGGGCGCGCGCGTCGATACCGTGCAGCGCTTGTTTGGCGATGATGCGACGGGCAGCATACGCCTGTATTTATGGCGTGAAGCGTGGCTGATGTTCATGCAATCCCCGTGGCTCGGGGTGGGATTCGGCCAGTTCGCCTGGCATCACTTTCAATTGTTGCCGGTGCTGCAACCCGGCAACATCACGGGCCTGTACAACAATGCCCACAACGTAATTCTCCAGTTGGCCGCTGAGGCTGGATTGCCCGGTCTGCTGGCTTTGTTCGGCGCGCTGGGTACGTGGCTGCATGGCTTGCGCCGTATGCCGATGGACGCGGCGCACTGGTGGGGCAGCACCGCGCTGGGCGTGCTGGCCATCCACAGTCTGCTGGAATACCCGCTTTGGTATACCTACTTCGTTGCTATCGCGGCGATGTTGCTGGGCATGCTGGACCAGACCCGCTATCAACTTGAATTGCGTCGCGTAGGACGTTTTTCCGTGATGGCCGTTTTGCTGCTGGGTATACTGACGCTGCTGCAGTTGCGTAGCGGCTATCGCCAACTGGAAAGTGTGTTGCAGATCCGCCCGGCTTCCGCAGCCGACCAGAGCGCGTTCGAGCGCACGCGGGATGGCTTGATTGAGGTGCATAACGGGTCGTTGCTGTCGCCCTATGCCGAACTGTTCATGAGTTCGCTGATCGAGATAACTGACGAACACCTCAGGGAAAAGCTGGAATTGAATACCCGCGTGATGCGCTTCGTGCCGATAGGCACGGTGGTGTACCGCCAGGCCTTGCTGCTGGCGCAGGCCGGACAACAGCAGGAGGCGCAAGCCATAATGGAACAGGCCATTTGGTCCTACCCGGGAAATTTTGCCGGGGTGCGTGGGCAGATTGCCGAATTGGCGGGAAAAGACCCCGAGCGCTTTTCGTCTCTGCTAGAATTCGCCCTCCAAAAAGAACAGGAGTACCGGCGTGCAGTTCGTCAGTGATAATATTCTTCCGATTGCCATCGCGTTGTTCAGCGGTTCCATGCTGTTCTGGTCGATGTTTGGCAATCGCATTCGCGGCATTAATGAGGTGGATTGCTCCGCCGCCCTGCAACTCATCAACCACAAAAATGCGCTGGTGCTGGACGTGCGCGAGGACAGCGAATACCACAAGGGCCATGTGTTGAATTCCCGGCAGATTCCGCTCGGCAAACTCAATGAGCGCATTGACGAGCTGGAAAAATACAAGGAACAGCCCATCGTGGTAGTGTGCCGTACCGGCAACCGTTCCTGCACGGCCTATGCAACATTGGGCAAACACGGATTTAACCAGGTCTATAATCTGGCAGGTGGCGTGATGGCCTGGCAGAAGGCCAATCTGCCGCTGGAAAAGGACTGATGGCAAAAGTCCTGATGTACAGCACGGCGGTGTGTTCGTACTGCATTCGCGCCGAGCAATTATTGCAGCGCAAGGGTGTGCGGGAGATCGAAACAATACGTGTTGATTTGCAACCGGAATTGCGCGCAGTGATGATGGAAAAAACCGGACGGCGCACCGTGCCGCAGATCTATATTAACGGCGAGCATGTCGGCGGTTATGACGAGCTTGCCTCGCTCGACCATGAAGGCCAACTGGATAAACTTTTAGCATCATAACCATTAGAGAGGAAAACATGACTGAAGCTGCTCAAGAAACTGCCCAACCCGTATTCAACATAGAAAAGCTCTATGTGAAGGATCTCTCGCTGGAAGTACCGCATGCACCACAGATTTTCCTGGAACGCGACACCCCGCAAATTGATATTCAATTGCTTCCCCAATCAGCATCAATCGAGGATGGGGTGTTCGAAGTGGTTATAACGGCTACCGTGACCTCCAAAATCGGCGAGAAGGTGATGTTCCTGGTCGAAATCAAACAAGCAGGCATCTTCCGTGTACAAAACCTGCCCAGCGAAGATATGGAAGCGATACTGGCGGTGATGTGCCCGAATATCCTGTTCCCGTATTTGCGCGAAGCGGTTTCCAGCCTCACGGTACGCGCCGGTTTTCCACCGGTATTGCTGAACCCGATCAATTTTGACGCGCTCTACCAGCAACAAAAACAACAACAACAGGCGCAAGCCGACGCGGCGACGGCCACCACCCACTAATGAAGCCGGTGAATTTACTGCGTATGGTTGTACTGCTGGCGCTGCTGTGCGGCGCTGGCGCAATCCGCGCGGCGGATTATGTGTCGGTTGGCGAGAGCAGCGCGATACTTTATGACGCACCTTCGACCAAGGCAAAAAAGTTGTTTGTAGTAAACCGCTATATGCCGTTCGAACAAGTCGTGGTACTGAATGACTGGGTCAAAGTGCGTGACCGTTCCGGCGCGTTGTACTGGGTGGAAAAGCGCGTATTGAGCAATACGCGTTACGTGTTTGCGCTGTCACCGGTGCTGGATGTGCTCGCCGAACCGGATTTTGGCGCGCCACGCCTGTTTCAGGTGCGCCAGCAAGTGGCGCTGGAACGCCTCGAGTCGACCGGCACGGGCTGGGTCAAGGTACGCCATCAGAACGGGGATGTCGGCTATGTGCGGAGCACCGAGGTGTGGGGCGACTAAAGGATGCCTCTAAAAACTCAGATTTCATCCCAACTGCTGTGTTGCAGAAAAAGTTTCTTGCTTACATATTATCCATATGTGGCGCGGCGAAATTTTTTCCGCGCCTTGCATTTGGGCGAACTCTGAATTTTTAGAGGCATCCTGCAAAAATGAATATCACCGTCATCGGCGCGGGCGCATGGGGAACCGCGCTCGCCATCAGCCTTTCCGGCCATCATCGGGTCACGTTGTGGGCGCGCAATACCGCACAAATCGAAGCGATGCGCACCACCCGCCGCAACCAGCGTTACCTTCCGGATGCTCTGCTGCCTGCCAATCTTGAGTTGAATGCCGATTTTTCCGCCGCGCTGGCGGATGCCGAACTGGCAATCATCGCCGTGCCGACCAGCGCGTTGCGCGCAACTCTCCAGCAGATTGTAAAGTCGATGCAACTTTCCCCTAGCGGAGCTAAACATTCAGACGGAATCACAGCAAACTTCGGGATAGTATGGGTATGCAAGGGTTTCGAGGCTGAGACTTCGCAATTGCCGCATCAGGTTGCCGCGCAGGTGTTGCCTGAAGGGTTTCCTTGTGGCGTATTGTCCGGCCCCAGTTTTGCGCAGGAAGTTGCGCGCGGTCTGCCGACCGCACTGGTGCTCGCCTCCGTCGACGAAGCATTTGCGCAGCGCAGCGCACAAACCCTGCATCACGCCCACCTGCGTATTTATGCCAGCAGCGATGTAACCGGCGTGGAGGTCGGCGGCGCGGTAAAAAATGTCATGGCGATTGCCGCAGGCATTTGCGACGGTATGGGATTGGGGCATAACGCGCGTGCCGCCTTGCTGACGCGCGGTCTGGCGGAAATTACCCGGCTCGGCCTGAAGCTTGGCGGGCGGCCTGAAACACTGAGTGGCCTGTCCGGCGCGGGCGATCTGATTCTTACCTGTACCGGCGACCTGTCGCGCAATCGCCAGGTTGGCCTGCTGCTGGTGCAGCAGCATGATTTGCCAGAGATACTGAGCCGGCTCGGGCATGTTGCAGAAGGCGTTTATACGGTACGCGAAGTGTACCGGCTGGCGCAGCAACTCGGTGTTGCCATGCCCATTTGTGAGGCGGTCTATCGTGTTCTTTACGAACAGGTTTCGGTTGAGGAAATGGTCGCCGCGCTGCTGAACCGGGCACCCAACCTGGAATTCAGTCAATAAATAGTAACAGTAGGTTGGATCAAGCGTCGCGATCCGACCTACCGGACTTTCATTCCATCCGTCAATAAGTCTCGCGCAAATAGATGAATTCGTTGTTGCCCTTGTACACGCCGAAGGTGGCGCGCGCGGAAGGATCCTCCAGCCCAGGGGTGGTCGTGTTCCAGTCATATTGCAACCATGCGGGTGCGGTGACGGTGAAATCCACATAGCCCTTGGCATTCGGCCTGAGCAGTCTCAGGCCACCGTTGCCCGCAATAAATGGGCTATTGAAGACCCTGTTCACCGCCGTTGCGCTCGGGATAAGCGCCAGCACTGGCACCGCAACTATGGTGCAGCTATCCGCCGTGTTGGTGACAAACCCAGCACCGTTGAAAAGCTGTGCCACCATGGGTACCGGCAGATCAAGCAACTCAGAGCCGTGTGCGTTGGAAAGTTTGAGCCTGCCGTAACGCATTTCATTACCGCTGCTGAAAGCGATACCGTTCCCTGCGGTTGCGGTACCAAATGAAGCCGGGTTACCCGTAAAGGCTACGACATCCGCATCAAACACGTTGAGCGCCAGCGCAATATCGGCGTTAAATGGTGCATTGGGGATTATGGGGCTGCGGGCAAACAATAACCCCGTGCCTGTGTCAAAAGTAAGATTACCAACACCATTAGCGAAAACTCCTATGACCGGATCGGCTGCTGCTGATGGCAACCCGCTGGTATCGAGCGCGGGTGTAAGCCCTCCACCCAACGCATCAAAGCGCGAGTACCGTGCAGCCGTGCTGTCATAGGGCGCCAGGCCGAGGCTAGTACTGGTCAATTTCATGTAGGCGCCGGCGTAGTTGACGGTTGTGGCATTGGTGAGGCCGTTGGCGGTGCCTTGCCTGGCCGTTACCGTGATCACTGGCGCTGTGGTAAAGGAAAGCGTCTGCCCAACATAGCCAAATGTCCCGCATGCAGTGCCGAAGGCCGGGGTGTTGTAGCTTACGTCAAAATTGTCCGGTATGAAACGCCCGAAGCCGCTGCTGCCAATAGTTAGAGGGACCGCAGTGCTTCCGAATTTACATCCGTATTTCCCGGCCACGGATGTGTTGGAAAAGTCGGCCGTACAATCAGCCGGCTGATCCACACCGGTAAAAATATCGTCGAACACGGCGTTGGCGCTCAGGCCAAAATTGCCAACCTCGCTGTAGAAAAACCCATTACCCGCTGCCGTACCCGTTGCCGCTGGCGCTGCGGCAAAGCTCCCGCCCAGCATGCCCTGAGCCGGTGTTCCAACTATCATGCCTGGTGCACTATCGATAGCAGGCGTGCCGTCATATCCCGGTAGCGAAGCTGCGGTAAGATTAAACCCCGCGCCAGTCTTGATGGTAGGCAGGCCGGTCGTGTTGAAGTTGCCTGCATCCGTTGAAGAAACTGTAAATCCCGTTGGCCGAATCGCAAAATTATCGGTGGAACATCCGATGATGTTTGGTGTTTGATTGGCGTCCGTCACGCGGCAGCGCAGGTTCGGGTAGGCCTTGGCTGTAACCATGCTTGCCGCAGCTTTGCGGCCATTATCTGTAGTGCTGAAGGTGAGGGTCTGGCTGATAGCGGGGCTGGTAGCCAGCCAGCCGCTGCAGGACGAGTCGGTAGCGTAACCCAGTTCGACGGTAACGGATTTGGCAGCGTCCGGCACGTAGCCGGTTTCCACCGTGCCATCGGCTTTCAGCGCGGCCACATCGAAGGTAAATGCAGTACCCGCAAGTTTGGTGTAGAGGTGGCCGGTGTTTGCTGTCGTACCGGACTCAATGCAGTTGAAGTGGGACGGGATGACGGTGCCGCCGGGGCAGGTGCGCGTCGTCCCGCTCCAGTTCTTTCCCGCATTCTGGTTGGCGTATCCGGTGGCGACTTCAGCCGCCGAGAGCGAGGCGTTGAAGAGAATCACTTCGTCGATCTGGCCGCTGAAAAAACGCGAGGCCGTACCCGGCTCGTTTTCGAGTCCGATGCGCAAGGGTGTCGTGGCCGTGGCGGTGACACCGGTGAGCGTGATGGGCGCGCCGTTTGGCGCGCCATCGACATAGAACCGCAGGCTGGTACCATTGACGCTGGCCACCACATGGTGCCAGGCACCGTCATTGACCGCCGCACCGCTGCTCACGTACCAGCTGCCGGTGCCGTTCCACAGCGCGAGCTTGCCGCCGGAATCGGGGCCGACAGTAAATACATAGCCGGGCCAGGGGCTGGAGGCGGTAGTTTTAGATATGATCGTGCCGGAGCCTTTGGTGGTCCTGATCCAGGCCGCGAAACTGTACGCGGAAGTGAAGCGCAGGCTTGCGCTGTCGGCGATCTCGACGTAGCTCTGGCTGCTCAGTGAGCCGCCGTGGCAGACCTTGGCAGACATTGTGGCGGCCCCGGCTTTTGCCGTGCCGTGCAGGGCGTTGCCGCCGCTGTCCAGGACCTCGCCCGGGCTGCCATTCCAGCTCAGTTCATCGAGGTGCCATTCGGCGACCGGAGCGCCGCAGCCATGCGTTTCGTTGAACAGCGATGCCACTTGCGCCTGCGTCATTCCACCGCTGAAGACTCTGACCTCGTCGATGCGCCCGGAAAAGCGATAGCCGCTCTGGGCGCTACCGCTAATCCTCAGGTTGGGCTGGACGTATGCATTGGCATTATTGGGGCTGCCTTGGCGCTGTGCGAGTATCTGGGTAACGCCGTCAATATGGAGTTGGTTGCCGGCCACGTTGCCGTTGGTGAACACGGCAACGACATGATGCCAGCCGTTGGCAAGCCCCGATGACGAAATGCCGAATACATCGCTGCTGAATGTATTAAAGCCGAAATGACCGTTAACCAACCAGAGGTCATGCTGGTTCCAGCCGATCGGCATGACGTTGTCGGTGCCGTCCCAATACATCCAGAAGCTGACACTGGTCTTGGCGCCCACGGCCGGGGACAGCGGCAGACCGGCGATGCTGAAGGCGCCGCCGTTGCCGGTCGGCCCCGGCATACTGGCGTAGCCGCAGGTTCCCGTGCCTCCCGCACGAGCCGGGCTGGCGGCGGCTGCCGCAGGCAAGGGCGAACCGATGGCCTGGCCGTTGAACGGGCCGCCGCTATAGCCTGCCGTGTCCTTGAGTTCACCTGCCGTGCCGTTCCAGGCGGCGGTGTTGCCTTCGAAGTGGTATGCGGCGATCAGTGCCGAACAGGAACGCGTGGTTCCGTTCCAGTCCTTTCCCGCATTTTGGTTGGCGTATCCGGTGGCGATCTCCGCCGCCGAGAGCGAGACGTTGAAGAGAATCACTTCGTCGATCTGGCCGCTGAAATAGCGCGAGGCCGCGCCCGGCTCGTGTTCGAGTCCGATGCGCAAGGGTGTCGTGGCCGTGGCGGTGACACCGGTGAGCGTGATGGGCGCGCCGTTGGGCGTGCCATCGACATAGAACTGCAGGCTGGTGCCATTGACGCTGGCTGCCACATGGTGCCAGGCGCCGTCATTGACCGCCACGCCGCTGCTCACGTACCAGTTGCCGGTGCCGTTCCACAACGCGAGCTTGCCGCCCGAATTGGGGCCGATGGCAAATACATAGCCGGGCCAGGGGCTGGAGGCGGTGGTTTTTGAAACGATTGTACCGGTGTCCTTGGTGGTCCTGATCCAGGCCGCGAGACTGTACGCGGAGGTGAAGCGCAGGCTTGCGCTATCGGCGACCTCGACGTAGCTCTGGCTGCTCAGCAAGCCGCCCTGGCAGATCTTGGCCGACGTTGTGCCGGCTCCGGCTTTTGCCGTGCCGTTCAAGGTGTTGCCGCTGCTGTCCGCGACTTCGCCCGGACTGCCATTCCAGCTCGGTTCGTCGAGGTGCCATGCGGCGACCGGAGCTGGTGGCGCTACGGGACAGGCGTGCGTTTCGTTGTACAGCGTATTCACTTCGCCCGGAATAAGTGCGCCATTGTAGACCTTGACCTCGTCGAGGCGACCACCGAAGCGATAGTTGGTATCCCTCGCCCAGCCGCCCACTTGAAGCGTACCCTGCACCACGGCGGTGCCGTTGATGGGGGTGCTCTGGCGCTGGCTAAGAGGCTGGGCAACGCCATCAATGTAGAGTTGGTTGCCGGCCATGTTGCCGTTGGTGAAAACCGCCACGACGTGATGCCAGCTATTGGCCAGGCCGGTAGAAGCTATGCCGTAGATGTCGCTGTTGCCGGTATTGAAGCCGAAATTGCCGCCGGAGAGCCACAGATCGTGCGAGTTCCAGCCGATCGGCATGACACTGTCGATGCCGTCCCAGTACATCCAGAAACTGACGCTGGTTTGGGCGCCAACAACCGTGGATACCGGCAGATTGGGGATGCTGAAGGCGCCACCGTTTCCGACTGGCCCCGGCATACTGGCGTAGCCGCAGGTACCCGTGCCTCCCGCCCGGGCCGGACTGGCTGTGGCGGGAGAAGGAGCGGGCGCGCCGATAGCCCGGCCGTTGAACGGGCCGCCAGTATAGCCCGCCGTGTCTTTGAGCTCTCCGGCCACGCCGTTCCAGGCGGCGTCTTCCATGCGATATTCGGCAATAAGGGTGGCTGCCTGCGCCGCATCAACGAAAGCACCGCTACCGATGATGGCCAGCAAGACACCGAGCCTCACCAGCCAGTTACTGATATTTTCAAAATTCATGATAAGTACGCCGTTATTCCCGTGAAGGCGGGAACCCGGCAAGGCAAGACTTTTGCTTAACCACACGGGCTGAACGCCGCCGTCACTATTTGTCGAATTGCCGCCACCCCAAATTTTCTCGCTGATCGAAGTCACCCGAGCAGGCGCTATCCGGGTGCTGGTTGCAACGAAGGTATCCGTCACTACCTCGGCAGCGGCTGTCAGCAATACCGGTTTCATGAAGCGCATTTTTGTCATATTTTTCATAGTTGCATAAATGCAGAATATTTCCCCCACGCTGTAATACCACTCATTCTGTTATTGAGCGATTGTAGCCGTCATCTGCCGCTCGACGTAATCTGGTGAAGCCACCGTGCCCTGGGTTGCGGTGGAGGTCAGTTGATATAGGGTGACCGTTGTCGCAGCTTCGCTGTGCGCGGTCGAACTGCATCCCACACCTACGTTAAAACCTGCCAGCGTTCCCGGCAGCGCTCCCGGCTGCGGAAGCGCGCCGCCAGCCTGACATGCAGCGGCAAACGCACCGCCTGCTACCCCGGATTGCACCACCTGATATGCGCCCCAATCGATGCCGGCACGCGCCGCCTGGTAGGCACGCGCGCCCAGTACGCTCAGCGCGGCGCTCTGATGCTGGGTTGTTGAAAGCGTCACCGCGAAGGTGCCGAGCGCGGCGATCACCACCAACAGGAAGATGGCGGAAACCAGGCTGAAACCACGCTGTATTTTGTTTTCCATTGCCATTATTTTCTTCTGCCTCAGAGGTCTGCCGTAAAACCGATTGGGCGGCTCTGTTCGTGTGGGTGCCTCATCTTGCGACCTTAAAGTCGCGTAGGTCGGATCAAGCGCAGCGATCCGACAACCGATATTGGAGAAAACAACGTCGGATCGCTGCGCTTGATCCGACTTACATGGCTGGCCACGGATCAGCAGGATGCGTTGGGCGACAGATTCAACCGCAACTAAACTTGTTGGCATATCGGTCTCCCGCTTCCCACTTCCCGTCATGGCTGGTTGCTCACATGCGCCGCGCTATACAGCGTGACGGTTTCGTTGCCATTTGCGCCAGCCTCTGTGATTCCAAGATGCATGGTCACCAAGCCGGAACGGGCTGACACCAAAGGGTCGTAGGTGAAACTGCAATTGCTGACGTTGGTTGCCAGCAGAGCAGCCGGATTAACCGACGTCAGGGTAGCCAGCGCCGTAGGCTGTGCAGCTTGAATGGCATAACCCCAGTAGCGCGTCAACGTGCCGCCTGCTCCACCCGCAACAGGCGTGCATACGTAAGTCACCGGCCTGGAAATCACATGAAAGCGGTGGCTAGGCGAGTCGAAGGGGAATTGGGTGCCACCCGGCACAAACGTGATGTTTACCAATCCATTGCCGAAGGGCGCGGCAGCAAGCCTTCGACTGGTTCCACCATAAGCATCCGCTCCAGCGATGCCAAGGTTGTAAATTACAATGGAATCTCCATTGGCGACATCAATGCCTGCTCCCAATACCTCAAATGTGTTATCGGTAGCATCCGAAAAATTGAGCTCGTCGCCCGGCGGACCGGCGCGATAGCGGCCTCCTCCAAGAGTCGGGATGAACTCAAGATTGCAACTTCCCACTCCATCGCAGGCGCCCGTCACGCGTACGCTGTTTGGCAACGCTAGGTGTAAATCGCGCGTGATGCGGCGCAATGCGGTGTCGGCGATATCGGTTATGTCGGCGCGACGTGCGACGTCCATGTATTGCTGCACCGGCGCCTTGAGAAACACCGCGACCATGCTGCCGATAATGCCGGTGATGACGATTACCATGATCATTTCGATCAGTGTGAAACCTTTGCTGGGGAGTGGCAAGTCGTAAGTGGTAAGTGGAGAAGAACATCCACCACTGGGGTGCGTAGCGCCGGCCCACTTCCCACTTTCCACTCCCTGCTTCTGCTTCATGGTGTCGTCCTCGGCGCGTAACGGGTGCGCACCCC
Organism: Gallionella sp.; assembly: GCA_035529795.1. Classification (GTDB taxonomy): domain Bacteria; phylum Pseudomonadota; class Gammaproteobacteria; order Burkholderiales; family Gallionellaceae; genus Gallionella. The sequence goes on from DATKVZ010000024.1 coordinate 21,041, forward strand.
ATCGACTACTACCGGCGTGCCGTCCGGGCCGGTGGCGGATACGGTAATCAGTAATGACTCGGCAGCGGCAATGCCGCCAACTGACTGTTGCGCAACGGTTATTGTGGCAGAGAAGCCGCCCAATGTCGCGACGAGGGTTCCGGTAATATCCCTGATGCCGCCATTGCCCGGGTTCATGGTGAAGCCATTGTAGTCGCTGACATTATCAAACGGGGTGGTTGGATGGTAGCGTGTTTCACCCGCCTCCGGGCCGAGTGGTAATCTACTTTCATCATTCGCGCCGCCCGCTCCGCCGGTGCAATCGGCTGCTGTTACGGCGCTGGCCGCATTCACATCACCCGGGTCGCAGATGGTGAACGGCATCAGCTCCACTTCTTCCAGCAGGGATTCGGCAATTGCCAGTGCCTGCTTTTGGATCAGCGGATTGGCGCTGCCTTTGCTGGTGGCATTCATCACCAGCAGGATGCCCGCCAGTGCGACGCTGACGATGACGATGAACATGATCAGCTCGATCAGGCTGATACCGCGTTGTGAATGTGCAGGAGCGAGCCATGCCCGCGAACCGGATCTGTCGCGGGCATGGCTCGCTCCTGCATCTGTAGGTCGGATCAAGCATAAGCGATCCGGCAACTGAGCTGAATTGCTACGTTTAAACATTTTGTCGGATCGCTGCGCTTGATCCGACCTACGCCTGCGCATACCTCGCAGCAGCAGAATTCGCTGCGCAATCGATTCGGCGGCAATCAAACTCGACATGAATTGCTCCTGCTTAAATCAATGCACATGGCCGGTTTCTGCTCGTCGACAATAGCAGCTATAGGTTGTAGCCGAGATAGCAGGCTTCGCACCTTTTCTCCGCCTTGCGCGGCCAGTGCGGGATTTTGTATCCACATCTGTATGAAAAAATTCCGCATCTGCTCGGACTGCGCCAGGCGGATGAGCATGGTTTGCTCGGGAATAGTTTTGCGCTCGTGGGTTCTACTTTCAGACATTTGGATCTTCTCCACGCTTTATTTTTTCCAGCGCCGTGATGTCGAGCCGATCTTTGGGGCGGTTCGCAATGCGCTTCATGGTCAACAGATCATCAATAGAGGCGATCCAGATTTTTTGCGCAAATAATTGTCCTGCGACCGCATTAGCCATAAGCTGCTCGAACGGTACGTTGGGGCGCACCAGAATATCCACTATTCCACCGCCGACCTGCGGCTCCCTTAATGCGAATGCCAGCATGCCCTTCTCACGATGCCATTGCTCGATCTGGTTGGCATCCCTTAGCGAATTGATCGATACGGGAATCGAAGGAACCAGTCCGTATCGTTTGGCGACGGCAATAAATCGCGCGAGATTTTCGTCGGTCATTGCCAGCACCAGGTCAATATCAAAAGTGGAGCGCATATATCCATGCAGTTGCACTGCCAGCCCGCCGACCAGCACGTACTGGACTTTTCCTTCAGACAATGACTGAAGCAACTCCGCAATTCTCATCTCAGTGTTTCCCCATCAATGCACATAGCCGGTCTCCGCCTCGATGGTGATACGGCTGTTCACACCGGTGATGGTGATCGTTTGCGGTGCATTGGTCGGTCTGCCCAACGCATCGAAACTGAAGTCGGTCGGCGGCGGCGCGGCAAAGAAAATGCCAGACGGTGCGTTGATCACGTAGTTTGCATCGCCGGTCGGCGAAACGAGATTGGTATCGCAAGCGCTTGCAGCGCCACTTGCACTGGCGATGTTCAACGTAATCGAGTTGTTGGTGAAGGCGGCGCAGACATTCCGGTGTTGCGCAATTGCGACTTTCTGCGCATAGCGCAGTGAAGCCTGCACCTGATCGGCAAAGCCGCGCGACTTGAACACATCGGCGTCAAAGAAACGCGGCGCGGCGACGGCGGCAAGAATGCCGGCAATGACCATAACCATGACCAGTTCGACCAGTGTGAAGCCGGCTTGACGCTCTTTCACCCTAACGGTCATGGTTAACATTATCCCCAATAATAAAACATGCTCGCATTATGATCGCTGGCGCTGCAATGGTGAGTATCGCGAGATCAAAAATAATCCTTAGCCAAATAACTACACGACTGCCCGTTGCACCTTCGGCACACCTGCCTTGCGAACTTGCCACAGGTCGTATGCCGCCTGTTGGGAAATCCATACATCAGCCCGCCCACCGTTTTCCACGCCCAGCCATCCTTCCAGCCGCAGCGCCATTCCGGGAGAGATGGCGGCACGCTCATTCAGCACGCGAGACAAGGCAGCGCGAGTCACGCCAAGCTGCTTCGCGGCATCGGTAACGGTCAGTCCCAACGCGGGCAACACATCCTCGCGCAAGGTTTCACCGGGATGGGGTGGATTATGCATAGCGGTCATGGTGTTGCTTCTTGATGATAGTCCTGATAATCAACCAGCACGGCATGTTTGTCTTCAAAATCAAATGTCATGCGCCAATTTCCATTTACCCATATCGACCAATGTCCGGTCGATAGCCGGTGAAGTTTCCATCCCGGTACATTCATATCGTCGGCATTTTGCGCAAGGTCCAGTCGTACCAGTTGTCGCCCGAGCTTCTCTGCATGATGTGGCTGTATGCCTGCCTTGCTGCCTGTTTCAAAAAACCCTTGCAGTCCTTTGTGTATGAACGACTTAATCATGGCCGAAATGTATAGCGTAGCGTTTCAACTGTCAAGATGCTTTGATCTGAAGAGAAGATGCTCTGCGTAATTATGTGGACGAAAAAACAGGGGGGCCGAAGCTCCCCTGTTGGTGTTGCAATGGCGGGTATCACAAGGTCAAAAACCATCCGTACCCGCATTTTTTTCTACACGGGCTATCAGCAGCCAGTGACTATCGGAACACTAACAGCAGGTGCTCTACCTGACGCTGCAACAGTATAGGTGAAAGAGCAGGTTGCATTAGTCTTCGTGCCGATCGCGCCAGCTGAGGTGCCAGGCCCACCGATGACGGAAACTGTCGTCAAGGCCGCAGTAGCAGTAGCACCGTATCCATCGGTATTCAACTGCGCCAGGGTCGGTGAAAACACAGAGGAGAGACCCGCTGCGGCGACGATTCCCGGCGTGGCAGCGGCAAGAGTTGAGGCCGGGTAACCCCAAACCAGGTTGACAACGCCAGCTTCAGTACAGACTGTGCCGGCCGCACCTACCAAGTTATTGGCGACGCCGCCGCCAGCGGGACAAGTCGCAACGTCGGGCACGCCAGCGCGTGCCAGAACCGTGCTGTGGATGAGAGCGGCAGCCGTTTGCACAGCACCTCGCGCGCCATTGAGTTTGGCTATAGAGGCATCGCGCTGCAGGCCGGTAAATTTCGGCAGCGCGGTCGCGGCCAGAATGCCCAGAATCACGATCACCATGATCAGTTCGATCAGGGTAAAACCAGATTGTTGTTTCATTATTAGTTCTCCTAAAGTTATAAGGTCGCAGCCTTCGATTATCTGAAACTTCACTTTTCCTGCTAAGTCATTGTCGCAACAAGGATTCAACAAGACGCAGACACGGTAAACGAAATTTGTCAAGTATGCAACTTGTTTATCCTGAGCCATCAACCAGTTTGGCTACGGTGAAGCCAACTCATGCTGCTTCCGGTTTAATTTACTCATCGAAAACGGCTGAACCAGCAATCCGGGATAAAACGATTAGTGGCCCAGGGCAGTCTCGTGTCAGACCAGCAAGCGGGATATGGCGAGAAACAGGTAGATGCTGCCCAGCAGCAGCAGCCAGCCGGTTCGCCGGGCATGGCGGGCGACAAAACGGTCCACCTGGTCACGTGGTATCTCCAGCGATCTGGTGGCGCGGCGCGACGATACCCATTGATTGGTGTGTTCTTCGATACCGCGCAACAGGCTGGGGCGCAACCACAGAAACAGGCCGGCAAACAGCGCCACTACCGCGCCGGTCAGCGCGGCCAGCACCAGGGCATCCAGCAATCCATCCAGCAGCATGATCGGCACATAACCGTTCAGCCCCTGCAGGGCGGCCGGCTTGTCAAACAACAGGCCGAAGTACACCAGCATGCACCCCGCGCCGAGAGTGACCAATATGCCAAACGGGCGATGGTATTGAATGAACCAATGCTCGATATCGATGCTGCGGTCCAGTAGCTGGTTTATGCGCCGCGTGGAAATCCAGCGGTTGGCCACACGATTGACGCGTTCCAGAAAGTGCGGCTTGAAAATGAGTAACAGGGACAGCGCGATGCCTGACACTGCACCGACCAGCAGGAAAATCGCCAGGGCGCGCCATAGAAAAATCTCTGTTGGGTCAGTGCTCATGGCTTGAACCAGGAATAGGGTTCGACTGGCTCAAACAATGTGCCGGTCAGTTCGGGAGGGGCGTCATGCAACGACGGCAGGCGCGAAGCCTCATAGCTTACGGCGACGTGAAAGCGTATCCATTTCTTGCCATCCTTGCCCGGTTTGAAATAGCTGGTATTGCGCAACACATAAATCAGTTCGCGCGACTTGAGGTCGAATACCCAGTTGCCTGCCGCTACCGCCAGCGGGGTCGGGTCGTAAAATTCGCCAGAATAGTTGCCGGGTTTTTTTTGCAACCAGCTCATCGGGTTGTCCTGCGCCAATGCGGCCGTATCAGACGATTGGCCGCGTGTCATGATCTGTCCGTACTGCATGGTCAGGGCGCTCTGAATTGTTGCTGCGACGGATTCCATTGCCGTTTTTTCGGCCTGCTCCTGATAGAACAGTGCGCGATTGAGAAAAGCCCCCATCATGATGACGATGATGATGATCACCACGATCAATTCGATGAGCGTGAAGCCTTTGGAAGACTGAGGACTGAGGACTGAGGACTGAAGACTCAGTACACCGCACTCAGCACTCAGTCCTGGTTTGTTATTCATCAATGTAGCGCCGCTTTGCCGAGGTCCCACATCGGCAGGAATACACCGAGCGCCAGTATCAGCACCAGGATGCCGAGCGCGACGATCAGGATTGGCTCGATTTGCGAGCTGAGGGTCTTGACCTCGTATTCGACCTCGCGCTGGTACATGTCGGCAATCTCGAACATCAACCCGTCCATGTCGCCGGTTTCTTCGCCGACCGCAATCATTTGCAACACCACGGGGTTGAATACGCCGGCCGCAACGGCGGTGCGCAGGATGCTTTCGCCGCGTTCCACGCCGTCGCGCATCTGCTCGATGCGGCTACGCATGAATTCGTTATCCACCACCATGCCGACCACATTCATACCCTGCAGAATCGGCATGCCGCTCTTGAAGGAGAGCGCCAGGCTGCGCGCAAATCGCGCCAGGGTGGATTTGAGAATAATCTTGCCGGCGATCGGCAGTTTTAATTTATATTTATCCCACCGGTAGTGGCCGTCCGGTGTGCTGATGTAGAAGCGGAAACCCAGCACCGCGCCAATCAGCATTGCCAGCATGATCATCCAGTAGTCCACCATGAAGCCGGAAAAGCCGATCAGGATTTTGGTAATAGCCGGCAATTCAGTATGGAATCCCGCATACACCTTGGCAAAAGTCGGGATTACAAATAGGTTGATGATCACAATCGCAATCACCATTGCCAGTATCACAAAACTGGGATAACGCATGGCGGTTTTGATGCGTTCACGCATATCGCGCTCGAACTCCAGATGGTCATACAGGCGGATAAAGGTTTGGTCCAGCATGCCGGTCATTTCACCGATCTGCACCATGCTGACGTAGAACGGAGAAAAGATTCTCGGGTGACGGCGCATCGCGGTACTGAGTTCGCGCCCGCTGTCCAGGCTCTCGCGCAAGTCCTGGATCATCGCGGCAAAGGTCGGGTTCTGCGTCGATTCCTGCAAGCCGGCCAGTGAGCGCATGATCGGCACGCCCGCCTTGAGCAGGGTGTACATCTGGCGGCTGAACAACATCAGATCCATCGGTGTGACCGGCTTTTCGGTGAAGAGCCGTTTGAGCCAGTCCGGTGTGGGTTTGTTTGCGCCGGCGAGGCTGCGGGACGGGATAATGTCGGTCGGTGTGATGCCGGTGTTCATCAGTTGGTCGGCAATCGCGCTGCTGTCATTGCCGTCCAGCGTGCCTTCCACCAGATCGCCGCGTTTATTGCGCCCCTTGTAGGCAAACACAGCCACTATGGAGCCTCCGATGCTATCGCACGCGGTCGCGACGGCGACTTTGCGGGATGGGGTGTAAGGCGCGAGGTGCAGCGAATGGTTATTCCCTTCGCAAGCCGAGCAACGCGACAGACCGCCCGCAAAGTTCCGTCCCTCTGGGTTGCATCAAAATCTGACGTATGCGTTGTTGCACTCCTCGGCATCGTAGGCCAGGCTGCTGCCATGACACGGCGCGCGAAGCGGTGGGTGCGGGAATGGCAGCAGGCGGCTGTTCCCGCAATCGGCTGGCTTCGCCAGTAACGTGTCGCAGCCGCTACCTTCGTCGTGCGCCTGGCATCCGTGCAGATTTTGATAGCAACGCGACTCATGGGCGATAGCATCGGGGGCTCCTAGTCCTCAACCCGGTTGCTGATGCGCATGACTTCAGACACGGTGGTGCGTCCCTGCTTCATTTCTTCCAGTGCGTGGTCGAGCAGGGATTTGCCGCGCATATACTGTTGTGAAAGTTCCATGAAACGGGTGGTGCTTTCATGTGCGGCGGCTTCGACCATTTCACGATTCATCTCCAGCATTTCATAGACACCCATGCGCCCGCGATAACCGGTGCCGTTGCAATGCGAACAGCCGCGCCCGTGCAATAGAGCGCCCCACTGCTCGGGTGGTACGCTTTCAGCCTTCAGCCATTCGCTCTCCTGCGGGGTGGGGATGTGCGCTTCGCTGCAGCTTTCGCACACGCGCCGCAACAATCGCTGTGCGATCACCGCCTGCACCGAGGAAGCAACCATGAAGCGCGGTGTGCCCATGTCCACCAGACGAAACAGCGTACCGGCGGCATCGCGGGTATGCAGCGTGGAAAATACCAGGTGGCCGGTCATCGCGGCGCGCAGGCCGATCTGTGCGGTTTCCGCGTCGCGCATTTCGCCGATCAGGATCACGTCCGGATCCTGGCGCAGCGCGGAGCGCAGCACGCGTGCAAAAGTCAGGTCGATTTTTTCATTGATCTGTACCTGGTTAATGCCGGGTAAACGGTATTCCACCGGATCTTCCACGGTGATGATCTTTTGTTCGATGGTGTTGATTTCGTCCAGCGCGGCATACAGCGTGGTGGTCTTGCCGCTACCGGTGGGGCCGGTGACCAGCACCATGCCGCTGCTGCTGCGGAGGATCTCACGAAAACGCTTCAGCATCTCCGGTTTCATGCCCAGTTTTTCCAGGGAAACCATTCCGCTGTCCTGACGCAACAAACGCATCACCACCGATTCGCCGTTTTGTGTGGGGCAAGTGGCGATACGCACATCGATACTTTGTTCGCGCACCCGCACGCGGAAACGCCCGTCTTGCGGCAGGCGCTTTTCGGAAATGTCCAATCCCGACATCAGCTTGAGGCGCAACACCAGTGCGGGCGCGATATTGTTGTCGGCTTCCATTTGCAGGTGCAGCAACCCGTCGATGCGGAAGCGGACCATCAGTCGGCGTTCCTGCGGCTCGATATGAATGTCTGATGCACGGATCTGTGCGGCATCGTCGAACATGGTCTGCAACAGTTTGACCACCGGCGCTTCTTCGGTGCCGACGCTGCTGGTCAGCTTGCCGAAATCCACATAGGTGTCGCCCAGGTCTTCGCTGAGTTCGCGCGCCAGTCCGGTGATTTCCTCGGTGCGGCGATAGCCGCGATCAATGCTTTCCAGCAACTGCCCTTCGGTGACCACCGCCACATCGAGATCGTGTTTGACGATGCGCGCAATTTCATCAAAAGCGAATAAATCGGTCGGATCGGCCATGCCAACCAGCAATGCGCCATTGCGTTGTTCCAGCACGATGGCGCGGAAGCGCCGTGCATGGTTTTCCGGCAACAGGCGAACCAGTTCGAGATTGATGTTGAAATACTTGAGGTTGATATAGGGAATATTGAGCTGCTTGGCGAGTGCCTCGGAAATATCCTCTTCGGTGACAAAGGCATTGTCCACCAGCACGCGCCCCAGCTTGCGCCCACTATGTTTCTGCTGCTCAAGTGCGAGCTGCAACTGATCCTGTGATATGAGCTTTTGCTGCACCAGCAAATCACCCAAGCGAACTTTTTCCGGACGCGCCATAATTCCCCCTGAGCATGTATTTCCGCGACGCAACTTCGTGCTGGGGGTGGAAGTTAGCGGTTTTTCCTGATACTGACAAGTTTTGCCGATAATTCCTTATGTTCCATGTGATTCTCTACCAGCCGGAAATTCCGCCCAATACCGGCAATATCATCCGCCTGTGTGCCAATACCGGTTGCCAGTTGCATCTGGTCAGGCCGCTCGGTTTCACGCTGGAGGACAGGCAGCTCAAGCGCGCCGGGCTGGATTATCATGAATTTGCCACATTGCGCGTGCATGATACCCTGGTCGAGTGCCTCGAAAGTCTCCCCCACCCCAACCCTCCCCCCAGCCCCCTATCTAACTTTCCCCCGCAAGCGGGAGAAAGGACAAACGAGAAAAGCAATCTTCAATCCTTTGGAGAGGGAGTAAACGTTTCGCTGCGCGAGCTTGTTGTCACCCGGCGTGTTTTTGCGCTGACCACCAAGGGTTCGCAAGCCTTCCATCAGGTTCGCTATCAAATCGGGGACGCATTTTTATTCGGGCCGGAAAGTCGTGGTTTACCCCCCGCAGTGCTGGATCGTTTCGCTGCCGGGCAGCGCGTGCGCCTGCCAATGTTGCCGCACAGCCGCAGTCTGAACCTGTCGAATGCCGCAGCCGTGGTCGTGTTTGAGGCGTGGCGACAATGCGGGTTTGTTGATAGTTGAAGGGGTGCCGGGAATTGCAATATAAAGATGGTGAAAATTTATTGACAACAATAGGTTATTGAATTAGCTTCGCACCGGTTATGAAAATTCCTTTTGTGTCTGTCTTGCTCAATTCGAAAAGCCGTGATGCTGGTTGGTCCGCTATCTGTCTGGGCGCGCATGGCGTTTATCTGGCAAAAGTCGAACTTTCCGGGGCGTTACCGCGAGTGAAACGCTGTGAATATCACGAGGTCGGCGCAATATCGGCGGCCGAGCTGGAGAAGTTATGCCGCGAGACGGACTTTGGCGGACATAATTTCACCACGCTACTGGCACCGGGTGAATATCAGATGTTACTGGTCGATGCACCCAATGTCCCCGCCAGCGAGTTGAAGACGGCAATCCGCTGGAAGATCAAGGACAGCTTGAATTACCATATCGATGATGCCACGGTGGATGTGTTGCAGATTCCTGTTACCAAGTACGGTTCGGAGCATGTGCAGTCCATGTATGCCATTGCCGCAACCAATGACGTTATCCGGAAGCGCATCACATTATTCGAGCAGGCGGGGATCGGGCTGAATGTGATCGATATCCCGGAAATGGCGCAGCGCAATATTGCCGCACTGTTCGAGCAGGATGGCCGCGCCCTGGTGGTGCTGGCATTTGATGATGACGGCGGCCTGCTGACATTCACTTCGGACGGCGAGTTGTATTTGTCGCGTCGCATCGAGATCAGCGTTGGCCAGTTACGCGACGCTGACGAAAATTTGCGTGAACAACATCGCAGCCGTGTCGAACTGGAGTTGCAGCGCTCACTGGATTATTTCGGCCGCCAGTTCAACCACCAGCCGGTAAGCCACATACTTGTGAGCGTGCCTGATGATTCCGGACTGGTGGAGTTCCTGGCGTCGGTGAGCGACGTAAAAGTGGAAAAGCTGGACTTGTCGCAAGTGATGGACATCAGCGCGGTGGCGGCGCTGGCAGACAGTGAGTTTGCCGCCAATGCCTTGCCGGTTCTGGGTGCGGCATTGCGTCGCGAGGCACGCGTGCTATGAGGATCTCATGAGTCAGCAGATTAATCTATTCAATCCGGTTTTCATGAAGCAGCGCAAGTATTTTTCGCTGCTGACCATGTTGCAGGCATTGGGCATGATCATTGTGGGATCATTATTTTTTTATAGTTATGCGATTTATCAGGTTGGTCAACTGGGTGAGTTTTCGGTAGAAAACAGCAAACGTTACGATGCCGAGCAGGCGCGCCTGATGCGTTATGCCGCGGAGTTCTCTCCGCAACAGGCCAGTCAGGTCTTGCAGGACGAGGTGCAGCGGCTGGAAAAACAGACCATCGAACAAGCAGAGTTGATTGAAGCCATCAAGTCCGGAGCGGTGGGCAATACCACCGGCTATTCGGAATATATGCGCGCCTTTGCGCGGCAGATCGTACCGGGGCTGTGGTTGACCGGCTTCACAGTGACCGGCGACGCAGCACAAATCAGTCTGAACGGCGCGGCGCTCAACCCAGAATTGCTGCCCGCGTACATTCAGCGCTTGGGCAAGGAAGATATCATGCGCGGCAAGACTTTTTCCACCTTGCAAATGCAGCAAACCAGGGTTGACGCAGACCAGGCTGCAACCGTGCCGTATGTTGAGTTTGCCTTGCATTCGGCTTCAGACGGCGAGGAAAAGAAATGAAGCGCTACTGGGAATTGGCGCGCGGCAAGATAGACGATATGTCGCTGCGCGAGCGCGCGCTGATTTTTGCGGCGGCAGCGTTTGTGGTGATTTCGCTGATCAATGCAATACTGCTTGATCCGTTGCTGGCGAAGCAGAAAATACTGACGGCGGAGGTGGTGCAACAGCAGGAGAAGATGAAGGAATTGCAGGCACAGACGCAAGCTTTGCTGCAAGCCAAGCTCGACGATGAGCACTCACCGCTGCGTATCCAGCTGGCGCAGCTCAAGCAGCAGTTGCAGGAGCAGGATGGCTATTTGCAAAGCCGCCGTGACCGGCTGGTCGAGCCGGATAAAATGGCCGGGTTACTGGAGCAGGTGCTGAATAAAAACGGCCAATTGCGGCTGGTCGAATTGAGAACCCTGCCCGCGAGTCTGCTGGTTGAAACCCCCGGGGCAGCCGATGCCGAGCCGCACCCCGACCTGCGCAAGCAAATCTTCAAGCACGGGGTGCAGATTACCGTACGTGGTGGTTATCTGGATATGTTGCGCTATCTTACCGTGCTGGAGAAAATGCCCGCGCAGATGTTCTGGGGGGAAGTCAGTTTGCAGGTGGATAAATATCCCGATGCGGTGCTGACCCTGACCTTGTACACTCTGAGCATGGATAAGACATGGTTGACCGTTTAATCAGGGGGCAAAGAGCTGACGCGACGGCCTTGCGGGTGGTTGTTTCTGTCTTCTGTCTTCTGTCTTCTGTCTTCTGTTGTGCCGGGGAACTGGCTGATCCCACGCGCCCGCCGGCGATTCTCGCTGAATCTGTTGTCTCGGGGAGTGGTGTGATGGAAACTCAGCCGACCGGATTGAGTTCAATTTTTATTTCCAAAACCCGCCGCGCAGCGATAATCGACGGGGAGGTTGTCGAATTAAATGATAAACACGGGGATGACCGGTTGACCGAGGTGAATGAGACCAGTGTGGTGCTGAAGGGCGCACAAGGTCGGAAAGTGCTGATGTTGTTTCCCGATGTGAAAATGCAGAGCAAGAGGAAAGTGACGGCGCAGGCCGATAATCGGAAAAACAGGCCTGTGGCACACAAGGAGAAGAAATGAAGGTCATATCGGGATTAATCGCGGCGCTGTTGCTGGCTGGCTGTGCTACACAGAGCGGCAAAAATCAAACAGCAGACGCTATCCAGCGCGAGATGAACCAGGTTGTGCAAGACAGCGAACAGTCCACCAAGGCGGTGAACGATGCCCTGTTGCCGCCATTGTCGGCAATCATGCCGAATGTGGAAAGCAAGCTGCTGGAAACCAGATTCGATTTAACAGTGAACAATACGCCGGTCAACCAGGTGTTCATGGCCATTGTTTCCGGCACCCGTTACAGCATGTTGTTGCATCCCGAGGTCAGCGGCAATATTTCGCTGAACCTCAAGGATGTCACGGTGTTCGAGGCGCTGGAGGCGATCCGCGAGATGTATGGCTATGACTACAAGGTGGACGGTACGCGCATTTATGTTCAGTCACTGACACTGCAGACCCGGCTTTTCCAGGTGAATTACCTGACCGGGTTGCGCTCCGGAACTTCCTCGCTGCGCGTTTCGTCCGGCTCGGTCTCGGATAGCTCGACCGGAGGCACATCGGGTACGACCACAACCGGAGTTGACAGCAGCAAGGTCTCCACGACCAGCAGCACGGACTTCTGGGAAGAGCTGGGTAAATCGCTGCATGCGATTGTCGGCAACGAGACAGGGCGCAGCGTGGTAGTCAGTCCGATGTCAGGTGTGATCGTGGTGCGCGCGTTGCCGGATGAGCTGAAGAATGTCGCGGCCTATCTCAAGGCTTCGCAGATTTCCATCGAACGGCAGGTGATACTCGAGGCGAAGATTGTCGAGGTACAGTTGAAAGACGGTTATCAGTCCGGAGTGAATTGGGCGGCGTTCAAGAGTGCGCCGAATAGCCATGTTTCAATCGGCCAACTGGGGGGGAGCACTACTCTTGTTCCGGGCGGCGCAGCAGGAACTCTTCTTACATCAAATCCATTAGGTGCAGACGGAATAAATATTTCCGCCACCCCGGGCAGCTCGCTGACGAATGCCACTGCAGGCGTATTGAACGGCGTGGCAGGGGGCGGCTCGCTGTTTGGCCTGGCCTTCCAGACCAGTAATTTTGCCGCACTGCTAAATTTCCTGGAATCACAGGGTAATGTACATGTGCTGTCCAGCCCGCGCATTGCCACATTGAACGGCCAGAAGGCGGTGCTCAAGGTAGGTACAGATGCCTTCTTCGTGACTAACGTAGAGGGCGGTACCCAATCGACCACGGCTATTCAGGGCACTTCTCCATCGGTCACGCTGCAACCGTTCTTTTCCGGTATTGCACTGGATGTGACACCGCGCATCGACCAGAACAACGAGATCATCCTGCATATCCATCCTTCGGTGAGCCTGGTCACCACCGTGAAACAGGAAGTGAATCTCGGCAGTTCAGGCGGGCAGCTTACTTTGCCGCTGGCCTCCAGCTCCATTTCCGAAACCGACAGTATCGTGCGCGCCAGAGACGGCCAGATCATCGCCATCGGCGGGTTGATGCGCCAGGCGACTTTCGACGACCAATCCGGTTTGCCGGGTTTGCCAAAATCTGTTTTTGGACAAACCAATAAGCGCAACGAGAAACGCGAACTGGTGATCCTGCTCAAGCCGACGGTGGTGGATAACGACAAGGATTGGTCGCAGGACATCAGGCAGAGCCGTGACCGTTTCAACGGCATGATGAAGTAGGAAGTAGAAAGTGGTAAGTAGGAAGTAGGCTCCCCACTCCCCACTCCCCACTCCCCCACTCCCCACTCACATGTATCTACGACACTTTGGCTTACGCGAACCGCCTTTCGGACTGACTCCCGACACCAGTTTTTTCTTCGCCTGCAGCAGCTATCAGGAGGCGCTCAATACCTTGCTGGTCGCGGCGCGCAATGGCGAGGGCTTCATCAAGATCACCGGCGAGGTGGGCAATGGTAAAACGCTGCTGTGCCGCAAATTTCTCGCCACATTGAATCAGGGACGGCAGGCCACCACGCTGATCGGTACGCAGGATCAAACCAAGGATGCTCCCGCTGCTGTGCCGTATTTTGTCACCGCTTACATTCCCAATCCCTATCTCGAACCGCATAGCCTGCTGCTGGCGTTGGCGGAAGAGTTTCGCGTCCCGCTGGAGAAGGGTAACGACCAGCATCAACTGCTGAAAGGGCTGACCAAGGCGCTGCTGGATTGCGCGCGCAACGGCCAGCGCGCCCTGGTGTGCCTCGACGAGGCACAGGCGATGCCGCTGGAAAGTCTGGAAGTATTGCGCCTGCTCACCAATCTGGAAACCGAGAAGCGCAAATTGTTGCAGGTGGTGTTGTTCGGCCAGCCGGAATTGAACGAGCGGCTGCGGCATCATTCGATACGCCAGTTGCGCCAGCGCATCAGCTTTCAATATGATTTGCAGGGGCTGCGCAGGGATGAGCTGGAGCGTTATCTGCGCCACCGCCTGGACATCGCCGGATTTGCCGGTGAGACGCTGTTCGGCAAAGGTGCGGTGGGCAAGCTGCACCGCATCACGGGCGGCACGCCAAGGCTGGTCAATATTGTGGCGCATAAAGCGCTGATGCTGGCGTTCAGCGAGGGGCGCCAGCAGGTGATGCCCATGCATATCCGCGACGCTGCAGCCGACACGCCGGAAGTGCGCCGTGACTGGTTGCCCTGGGCGGTGGCGCTGACTGGTGCGGCGGTCACCGCTTCACTGGTTGCGGCGTGGCAGGTGTTGCAATGAGTGTTGTCAACCAGATGCTCAATCGGCTCGAGCAGCGTGGCGTATCCACCGCATCCGGGCAGACCATGGTGCGCGTTGTGCCGCCGGTCAGGCGCAAATCTGCCATGCTGTTATTGATGCCGGGACTGGTGCTGGCAATCGGATTTGCCGTGTGGCAATGGATGCTGCCGCGTAAACCGGATGTTGCAGCAACGAGTGTCGCGCAATACCAGCCTGCTGTAATAGCGGCTGTTAGCCCCGCTTCGGCCGTTATCGCCGGGGAGTCGCAGGAGCAGCCGCAAGTGGTGGAGGTGCTTGTGCCGGTTTCGCGGCTGAGTTTTGAATTGGGTTTGACACCGTTGTCTTCCAGCCAGCAGGAATTAAAAAACAATGTAGCGCCGGACAGGGTGGAGGAGTTGGCGGAAAATCCCGTTGCTTCGATCCGCCTGCATGGGTCGAAGCGGGCTACGCCGGGGGAGGGTGCGCCGCCAGCAGGGTCAATTAGTAAACCGAATTTGTTGCCATCCAAAATTGTCAATTCAGACACAAATAATGCTGTCCAGTCAGCGCGTGATGTGTCACCGATGAAGCAGGTCAGCCCCGCGCAACATGCCGATGCGGAATTCCGCAAGGCGGTTGCGTTGATGCAGCAGGGGCGTATTGCTGATGCGCTGGCGGGTTATGAGGCGGCGTTGCGGCTGGATGCCGGGCTTGATGCGGCGCGCCAGGCGCTAGTGGCGCTGCTGCTGGAAGACAAACGTGGCACGGAAGCCGAACGGGTGTTGCAGGAAGGGCTGAAGGTCAAGCCGGAACATAGCGGATTTGCCATGCTGCTGGCGCGCTTGCAGGTGGAGCGGGGAGCGGTTGAGCAGGCAACGGCGACATTGGAAAAGGCTTTACCGTATGCAGGCCAGCAGGCCGGTTATCAGGCATTTTTTGCCGCATTGCTGCAGCGCCTGAACCGGCACCAGGAAGCCATCACGCATTACCAGATTGCGCTGCAGCTGGTGCCGGATAACGGCATCTGGCTGATGGGTTACGGGATTTCCCTGCAGGCGGTGCAACGCATCGACGACGCCAGAGATGCATTCAAACGCGCGCTTGATGCAAAAACGCTCAGCCCCGAGTTGCAGGCGTTTGTGCAGCAGAAACTCAAGGAGCTTTAAAACGGAGAGTGAGGAAAAGCTAAACCCACTCTGCCTCCCCCTTGTCAGGGGGAATAAAACAACTCCTCCCCTGATAAAGGGAGGTTGGGAGGGGTTATTTGTGCGGTAGCGTTCTCGCCACCACCCATGCGCTGATTTCAATTGCCCCGCATTTCAGCACTGCTTCGGCGAGCGCGTTCAGGCTGGCGCCGGTGGTTAGCACATCGTCCACCAGCGCGACGTGTTTTCCAGTCAGATCCACATCACAACAAAACGCATCACGCATATTTTTCTTGCGCTCCTTCCACGGCAAGGCGGATTGTGACGGAGTATCACGCACGCGCCGGCAGACATTCGGCAGCAGTTCGAGATCGAATTCACGGGCGATTTTTGCGGCAAGCAGTTGCGATTGATTGAAACCGCGTATGCGCAGTTTATTCGGGTGCAGCGGCATCGGAATGACGCAATCCGGCAGGCTGTTTTTATCGATACGGCAGACCAATTTTTTCGCAAAAGCATGTGCCAGGGCGAGTTGCTCGCCATATTTCATGGTCTGGATCAGCTTGTCGAGTGGAAACACATATCCGAACACGGCAGTGGTGTGGGCGAACAGCGGCGGACGTTTCAGGCATTGGCCGCATATTTCGCCGCTGGGAGTTGGCAGGGCGCAGCTTGGGCAATGCGCCGCCTCAAGGCAGGGTAAAGCGCTGTCACAAAATGCGCACCACAGTCCGTCCCGGCTCATGCTGCCGCATAGTACGCACGGTTGGGCAGGCAAAAATCGCTCAAATTCTGTGCGGGTGTTCAGGATAGCGTTGCGTAAAATTGACAAGCCATTACCCTTTCAAGGATGATGCGCCGTTTTCGATCAAACCGAATCATACCCAGTCATGAATACCCAGACCATAGAGTTTATCCGTCCCGTTAAGCAATCCGCCACACCACCACGCTGGAGCGTGGCCGATATAGAAGCCCTGTTCAGGCTGCCGTTCGCCGATCTGCTGTACCGCGCACAGCAGGTGCACCGCGAGCATTTTGATCCGAACGCGATGCAGCTTTCCACTCTTTTGTCGATCAAGACCGGCGGCTGCACCGAGGACTGCGGCTATTGTCCGCAATCGGCATTTAATTCCGCCGGAGTGGAAGATCGCAAGATGCTGGAGGTGAGCGCGGTGGTGGAAGCCGCACGCACCGCACAGCAGAAAGGTGCCGGGCGTTTCTGCATGGGCGCGGCATGGCGCGAGCCAACGGAAGAAGATATGGAAGTCGTGGTGGAAATGGTCAGGGCAGTGCGCGACCTGGGTATGGAAACCTGTGCCACGCTGGGTATGCTGAACGACGAGCAAACCGAGCAATTGCGTTTAGCCGGGCTGGATTACTACAACCACAATCTGGATACTGCACCGGAGTTTTACGGCGAGATCATCGGTACGCGTGTCTATCAGGATCGCCTCGACACGCTGGAGCGGGTGCGCAAGGCGGGTATGAATATTTGCAGCGGCGGCATTGTCGGCATGGGCGAGAGCCTTACGCAGCGTGCCGGGCTGATCGCACAACTGGCCAACATGAATCCCTATCCGGAAAGCGTGCCGATCAATAATCTGGTCAAGGTGGAAGGTACGCCACTGGCGGATACGGAAGACCTCGATCCGCTGGACTTCGTGCGTACCGTCGCGGTGGCACGCATCACCATGCCGACTGCGCACGTGCGCCTGTCCGCCGGACGGCAGCAGATGTCGGATGCGGTGCAGGCGCTGTGTTTTCTTGCCGGCGCGAATTCGATTTTCTATGGCGAGCAACTGCTGACTACCGGCAATCCGGAAGTGGAACGGGATCGTGCATTGCTGGATAAGCTTGGCATGTATCCGCTCGTAGAATCTCATTGAGATTTGGTTGTAGGTCGGATCAAGCGCAGCGATCCGACACGGCATTCAGAATATCAATGTCGGATCGCTGCGCTTGATCCGACCTAACAATACCCATGCCCTTCTCAGCTCTCTCCCGCGAATTGAAAGACCGTGCTATGCAAGACTTACTGCGCCGGAGACACACGATCGCTAGCCCGCAGGCGCCGCACGTCAATATCAACGGGAAAACGTATCTGTCATTTTGCAGCAACGATTACCTCGGTCTCGCCAACCATCCGCAACTCATCGCCGCCATGCAACAGGGCGTGCAGCAATGGGGCGTTGGTGCGGGTGCAGCGCATCTGGTGAGTGGTCACAGTGACGCGCATCATCAACTTGAATTGCAACTCGCCAGCTTCATTGGTAAGCCAGCCGCACTGTTGTTTTCCACCGGTTACATGGCTAATCTTGGTGTGGTGCAGGCGCTGGTTGGAAAGAGTGACACGGTATTTGCCGACAAACTCAATCACGCTTCGCTGAACGACGCGATGTTGCTGTCACGCGCGGCAATCAAACGTTATCACCATAACGACATGGCGCAACTGGCGCAATTGCTGGAGAAAACGCAGCAAGGCAAAAAGCTGGTCATCACCGATGCGGTGTTCAGCATGGATGGCGACCTCGCGCCGCTACCGGAGTTGCTGGCACTGTGCGAGCAGCATGATGCATGGTTGCTGGTCGATGACGCGCACGGCTTCGGTGTGCTGGGCGAGTACGGCAAGGGAACACTCTCGCATTACCGGCTTGATTCGCCGCGAGTCATTTTGATGGCAACGCTGGGCAAGGCTGCCGGTGTATTCAGCGCTTTTGTTGCGGCAGAACAGGTGGTCATCGATACGCTGGTCAATCGCGCGCGCAGTTATGTTTACACCACCGCCACGCCGCCGGCGTTGTCGGTGACGCTGATGCAAAGTTTGCAGTTGATCAGGCAAGGTGACGATCTTCGCGCGCATCTGCAGCAACTCATCGCAAATTTGCGTGATGGACTGAGTGATTTGCCATGGCCACTGATGCCGTCAGAAACCGCGATTCAGCCGCTGGTGATCGGCGCTAACAAGCAGGCACTGGAATTAAGCGAAGGGCTGCGTAAACGCGGTATCTGGGTTGCGGCGATCCGTCCGCCCACCGTACCGCAGGGTACGGCACGGCTGCGTATCACGCTGTCCGCCGCGCACACCGCGAGTGATGTGGAGCGGTTGGTCGGGGCATTGCGTGAGCTTGCACGTTGACAGCTATGGCAGTGGCGCGCCGCTGCTGCTGATCCATGGCTGGGGAATGCACGGCGGCATGTGGGGTGCCGTCACACAGCAATTGGCCGAACATTTTCGCGTGCTGGCAGTGGATTTGCCCGGGTATGGATTGAGTGCAGGAAGTGGAGAGTGGAGAGTAGGGAGTGGGGGAACTGCCCTTCACTTACCACTCACCACTTACCACTTACTATTAGATAACATTGTCGATCAACTCTCTGTCCAGTTTGATGGACCACTCGCCGTATGCGGCTGGTCGTTGGGAGGACAAATTGCGCTGCGTTGGGTGGCACGCGAACCGGAAAAAATAAAGCGCCTGGTGCTGGTGGCGAGTACGCCCTGTTTCACCATGCGCGATGACTGGTTGTTCGGCATGACGCGCGCGACCTTGCAGCAATTCGCCGCCGAACTGCAACAGAATCACACCGCGACATTGCACCGTTTTCTTGCCTTGCAGGTACGCGGCAGCAAAGACGAACGCAAATTGCTGGCAAGCTTGCGCGAATTGCTGTTCAGCCGTGGCGAACCGCATCCGGATGCACTGCGTAGCGGGCTGGAAATTTTGCGCGATGCCGATCTGCGCAGCGCATTGCCGGAAATCAGGCAACCCGCTTTGGTGATCGCGGGTGAACGCGACAGGCTCACCCCACCGCAAGCATCGCATTATCTGGCGCAAACGCTGCCGGATGCGCGCCTGGTCGAGATCAAGGGCGCAGCACATGCACCGTTCCTGTCTCATCCAAATGAGTTTGTGAAGGCGTTGATGGATTTTATAAAGGGCGACTTTCGGGTCGGGTGAAATATTTGAGCTTTCACTCCCTCCCTCGCCCTCCCCCTGAAGGGGAGGGATCAAACTCCTTCCCCCTTTCAGGGGGAAGGCTGGGATGGGGATAAATTAGTGACCAATTTACGAACAAAATTTTATGAACGAATTTGAAATAGATAAACGCGCCATGCGTCGTGCTTTCAACCGCGCGGCGGTGGACTACGATGCGGCGGCAGTATTGCAGCGCGAAGTGTGCGCGCGCATGCTGGAGCGGCTCGACTACATCAGGCTGCAACCGGCGCGCATACTCGATGTCGGTAGCGGAACCGGCTGGGGAACGCGCCAGCTCGGTGAGCGTTATCCGCAAGCCGGGATTATCGCGCTCGACATTGCCCTGGGCATGCTGGAGGCCGCCAGAGGAACTTCAAGCTGGTGGCAAAAATTATTTTCCGGTAGCAAGCAGCGTTTTGTCTGCGCCGATGTCGAAGCCCTGCCGTTGGCGGCGCAGAGCGTGGAGATGGTGTGGTCCAATCTCGCCTTGCAGTGGTGCAACGATCTGCCCGCCACCTTCGTCGAGCTGCATCGCGTGCTGAAGGTGGACGGTTTGCTGATGTTCAGTACCTTCGGGCCGGACACGCTGAAGGAATTGCGCCGGGCTTTCAATGGTGTCGATCAGCATAATCACCTGAACCGCTTCGCCGATATGCACGATATCGGCGATATGCTGATGCATGCCGGGTTTGCCGAGCCGGTGATGGATATGGAATACTTGACGTTGACCTATGACGATGTGCGCGACGTGCTATATGACCTGAAGCGCATTGGCGCGCATAACGCCACAACGGGACGCGGGCAGGGCTTGATGGGGAAAAATGCCTGGCTGCGCCTGGTGAGAAATTATGAGGAGCTGCGCCGTGATGGCAAGCTACCCGCCACCTATGAAGTGATCTATGGCCACGCCTGGAAGCCCGCACCGAAAGCCGCGGCTGACGGACTCGCCATCATCAAGACAGACTTCAAACTAAGCAGGAATAACCCCCCTCAATCCCCCCTTGTCAGGGGGGAAGGCGTCACCTCCCCTGATGGAACTACTAGCCATTCGACCAGGCTATCAAAAGACAATAGCCAAGTCGCTGGTTATGATAAGGGGAAGCTGGGAGGGGTTACATGAGCTACTTTATTACCGGAACCGACACTGGCGTCGGCAAGACGCTGATCAGTTGCGCGCTGCTATACGCTTTTGCGGCACAGGGCAAGTGCGTGGCGGGTTTTAAGCCTGTCAGTGCGGGTTGCGATGCGGACGGGCATAACGACGATGCCATGGCGCTGCGTGCGGCGAGCACGATGCAGCTCACTTACGGACAGGTGAATCCGTATTGCTTCCATCACGCCATTGCGCCGCATCTCGCCGCACGAAATGAAGGTGTTCGTATCGAGCTGTCACGCATTCTTAATTCATATCGTGAGCTGGCCGGGCAGACCGACGAGGTGATTGTGGAAGGCGCAGGTGGTTTTCTGGTGCCGCTAAACGACCGGCACAACAGCGCCGACTTGGCGCAGCAACTGAACCTGCCGGTCATCGTGGTGGTGGGCATGCGGCTGGGTTGCATCAATCACACACTGCTGACGCTGCGGGCCATTGCCGATTACCGGCTAGAATGCGCGGGTTGGGTGGCGAATGTGCTGGATGCAGACATGAGTGCGTTGCAGGAGAATATCACGGCTTTGCGCGAGCGTATCGCCGCGCCGTTGCTGGGAGTGGTGCCGCACCAGATGGAACCGGATGCGCGGGTGGTGGTTCAGTATCTGGATTTGAGCTTATTGGAGCATGATCGAACGGATGAGTGAATTCAGTATCGTCGCGGTATTTTTCGTTGGACTGCTCGGCGGGGTGCATTGCCTCGGCATGTGCGGCAGTATTGTCGGTATGCTCACCGCGCAACTGCCAAAGCCCCCTATCCAACTTTCCCCCGAAGGGAGAAAGAGCGAACGTCTCTCCCTCCGGGAGAGGATTGGATTTAATACGGGTACACGCTGGCCGTTCCATCTGGCTTACAACAGCGGGCGGCTGACGAGTTATGCGGCTGCCGGTGCACTGGTCGGCGCGATTGGGCAAGCCGGTTTGCTGTGGCGTGATGTGGTGCCGGTACAGCACTTGTTGTTTGCGCTGTCGAGTTTGATGTTGATCGCGCTGGGATTATATCTTGCCGGTATCTGGGGCTTGGTGCGGCGCATCGAACAACTGGGTGGCGTGTTGTGGCAATATATCCAGCCATTGACGCGCGGCCTGTTGCCGGTTACTACTGTGCCACGCGCATTGCTGATCGGCGTGTTGTGGGGCTGGTTGCCATGCGGTCTGGTATACAGTGTGCTGGTAACCGCGTTGGCCAGCGGCACTGCACAAAGCGGCGCATTGGTCATGCTGGCCTTCGGCTTGGGTACATTGCCGAATTTGCTGGCGATCGGATTATTCTGGGAAAATGTCAGACACTGGATGCAATCGCCACGCGTGCGAATGGTTGCCGGCTTGCTGGTGGCGGGATTCGGTGTGTATGGCCTTATCAGGATAGGTTATACATTTTATGTTCATGGGTGGGCAGGGAGTTGCCATGTGGACGCTTAAAATCCGAAATTCACCGCGATACAGATACAATGCGGATTGAAGCTCCGATATCTTTTCGGTTGATCCAGACGACAGGGTACGACTGTATGCGACTCGCACGCACAGCGTGCCGGGTGGCTGCCCGATGCTAGCCGGATGTTACTTGGCGGGGCATTATTTATAGGATAGCGGGTAGAAATTGGGCGCGGCAGAGCCGCAACAATCTGCTTCCTGAGCAGGGAGGATGTGAATGAAAGTTCTGGTGGTGGATGATCACGCATTGTTCCGCGAAGGAATGCGTCATATGCTGTTGCGGTTGCCGGAACCGGTCGAGATACTGGAGGCGGGAAATTTTCCCGATGGCCTGAAAATCGCCGCGCAGCATCCCGAACTGGATCTGGCGTTGCTGGATCTGAACATGCCGGGTAGTGAAGGGCCGATTTCCATCCGCTTTTTTCATCGGCATTATCCGCATATTCCGGTGGTGGTGGTTTCTGGCGAAGAGGGGCGCGGCTGTATGGAAAAGGTAATGAATTACGGTGCGATGGGTTTTATGTGCAAAAGCTCGAGTGCCGCCGTGATGTTGAGCGCCTTGAATCTGGTGCTTTCCGGCGGAGTGTATGTTCCGCCGGAAATGTTGCGGCAGCATGGCGTGATAACCCAACAGGAGCCGGAGGTTAGTGATCGGCGCAGCCTGCGTACCAACGAATACGGTTTGACCAGCCGCCAGATGGAGGTATTGAGGCATCTGTCTGCAGGGATGTCCAACAAGGAAATCGCCGAGGCGATTCACCTTGCCGAAGGGACCATCAAGATTCACGTGGCGGCGGTCTATCAAACGTTGCGCGTGAGCAACCGTATGGAAGCGGTGCGCGCGGCTGAAAAGCTCGGGTTGATCGGCGCGACCAATGGCTGAAGCGGATAACGCTCTGCCTGGCGGCAAGCTGTTTGGCTTGTTGCGCGAATCGCGCTGGCTGCTGCTGGCTGCCTGTGCGCTGTATTTTACCGTGGCACTATATGGCTACAACCCGGATGACCCGTCCTGGTCGCTTAGCACTGGCAGCGCCGTCACCCATAATCCGGGTGGTGTGCTGGGTGCGTATCTCTCCGATTTTCTGTTTTTCCTGTTTGGCTTTTCCGCGTGGTGGTGGGTGCTGTTTATGCTGCAGCGCGTCTGGGTGGGTTACCGCGATTTGCGCCCCGGCAGTATTTTTGACAAGCGCGCGTGGTGGGTTTCGGTCGCGGGATTCGTGGTGTTGCTGCTGGCCAGCAGCGCGCTCGAGACGGTTCGTCTGTACACGCTGAAAGCCGTGCTACCGCAGGCACCCGGTGGAATGTTCGGTGCGCTGATCGGCGATGCGTTGACGCAGTTGTTCGGTTTTACCGGGGCGACGCTGTTGTTGCTGGCGCTGATTGCTGCCGGCTTCAGTATCTTCAGCGGATTGTCCTGGCTGCGTTTTATGGACTGGCTGGGCGCATTGCTGGAAGATACTTATCGGTGGCTGCGTCTGTCCTGGCAGACCTGGCAGGACCGGCGCATTGGTGCACAGGCGATGAGTGAGCGTACCGCCATCGTTGAAGAAGAAAAGAGGCGCGTCGAGGAACATCAGCCTATCCATATCGAAATGCCGGTAATGCAAGTTGTCAGGTCGGCGCGGGTGGCCGAAGAAAAGCAGTCGCCGCTGTTTGCCGAATTGCCGGATTCACCGCTACCGCCGTTGCACCTGTTGGATCAGGCGACCCAGCAGGTCGAGGCGGTGTCTGCCGATACGCTGGAATACACATCGCGCCTGATCGAGCGCAAGCTGAAAGATTTCGGTGTGGAAGTCAAAGTGGTCGCCGCTTATCCGGGGCCGGTGATTACCCGCTATGAAATCGAACCGGCGGTTGGCGTGAAGGGCAGCCAGATTACCAATCTGGTAAAAGACCTCGCGCGCGCGCTGTCGGTGGTGAGCATCCGGCTGGTGGAGACCATCCCGGGCAAGGCCTACATGGCATTGGAGTTACCCAACCCGAAACGCCAGATGGTGCATCTGTCGGAAATCCTCAGTTCACAGGTGTATGCCAGCATGGGTTCCGTGCTGACCATCGCGATGGGCAAGGATATTTCCGGAAAACCGGTGGTCGCCGATCTCGCGAAAATGCCGCATGTGCTGGTTGCGGGCACCACCGGCTCCGGCAAATCGGTGGCGATCAATGCGATGATCCTGAGCCTGTTGTACAAGAGCACGCCGCAACAGGTGCGACTACTGTTAATTGATCCGAAGATGCTGGAGCTGTCGGTGTATGAAGGCATTCCGCACCTGCTCTGTCCGGTGGTGACCGATATGCGCCAGGCTGCCTCGGGGCTTAACTGGTGCGTGCAGGAAATGGACCGGCGCTATCGCCTGATGTCCGCGCTGGGGGTGCGCAATATTGCCGGCTACAACCAGAAGCTGCGCGATGCGATCAAGGCCGGGCAACCGCTCACCAATCCGTTCACGCTGACGCCGGAGAATCCTGAGGCACTGGAAGAATTACCGTTGATCGTGGTGTTCATCGACGAGTTGGCCGATTTGATGATGGTGGTAGGCAAGAAAATCGAGGAGCTGATCGCGCGTCTGGCGCAGAAGGCACGCGCTTCCGGCATTCACTTGGTGCTGGCGACGCAGCGCCCGTCGGTGGATGTGATTACTGGTCTGATCAAGGCCAACGTGCCGACGCGCGTGGCATTCCAGGTATCAAGCAAAATTGATTCGCGCACTATTCTCGACCAGATGGGTGCAGAGGCCTTGCTCGGGCAGGGCGATATGCTCTATCTGCCACCGGGAAGCGGCTATCCGCAGCGCGTGCACGGCGCGTTCGTCTCCGATCAGGAAGTTCATCGTGTTGCTGAACATCTCAAGGCGCAAGGCGAGCCGCAATACATCGACGGTGTGCTGAACTCTCCGGAAGAAGCGGAGGGTGGCGGTGAGGGGACGGCGAGTCTGGATGCGGAAGCAGACCCGCTCTATGATCAGGCGGTGGAAATCGTACTCAAGTCCCGTCGCGCTTCGATTTCACTGGTACAGCGTCATCTGCGCATTGGCTACAATCGCGCCGCGCGGCTGATCGAGCAAATGGAGGCGGCGGGCATCGTCAGCGCGATGCAGGGTAACGGCAACCGCGAAGTAATTGCCCAGGCAAGACAGGATTGAGGATTCGGGATTCAGAATCCTTTCAACGAGACAAAACAATGAAACAAATTTTTTCCATTATGATGCTGTGTGTGTTGCCGCTCACCGCGCACGCCGGCGGCATCGACAAGCTGAAGGAATTTATCGCTGCCACACATTCCGCGCAGGCAAATTTCACGCAACTGGTGTCGGACCAGAATGGCAAACGTATTCAGGGTGCCTCCGGCATCATGCAGTTTCAGCGCCCCGGAAAATTTCGTTGGACCTACCAGAAGCCTTACGAGCAACTCATCGTCGGCGATGGTGAGAAATTCTGGCTGTACGACGTGGACTTGAATCAGGTGACCGTCAGGAAGCTCGATGCAGCTTTGGGCAGTAGTCCGGCGGCATTATTGTCCGGCAGCAACGAAATAGAGCGTGACTTTACCCTCAGGGAAAGCGGCAATCAGGACGGGCTGGACTGGCTGCAAGCCATACCCAGAACGCAAGACAGCGGCTTTGAAAAAATTCTCATGGCATTCAATGCACAAGCCGAACTGGTTGTTATGGAATTGAACGATACGTTCGGGAACAAGACTGTGCTGCGTTTCTCCGGTCTGGAGCGCAATCCGCAACTGGCGTCGTCACTGTTCAAGTTCGTGCCACCCACGGGCGCGGATGTGCTGGGCGAATAGTCTTATTTCATGTCTGCCAACGGCCTGTTTGCCCCTCCCTCTCCTGCCGCACCGCTTGCCGAGCGCCTGCGTCCCAAGCATATCGACGAAGTCATCGGGCAATCGCATCTGCTGGGCAGCGGCAAGCCGTTACGCCTTGCGTTTAAATCCGGCAAGCTGCATTCGATGATTCTGTGGGGGCCGCCGGGCGTGGGCAAGACCACGCTGGCACGGCTGATGGCCTCGGCTTTCGATGCCGAGTTCGTGCCGTTGTCGGCGGTGCTGTCCGGTGTGAAGGATATTCGCGACGCCATCACACAGGCGCAGCTTACTTTGCAGCAGCACGGCCGACATACCATCCTGTTCGTGGACGAGGTACACCGCTTCAATAAATCCCAGCAGGATGCTTTTTTGCCCTACGTCGAACAGGGGCTGGTTACTTTCATCGGCGCGACCACCGAGAACCCTTCGTTCGAGGTAAATAGCGCGTTACTGTCAAGGGCGCAGGTGTATGTGCTGCATGCGCTGTCGACGGAGGAACTGGCGCAACTATTCGAGCGTGCGCGACAGGTTTTGTCTGATGAGTTAAATGCACAGCCCCAACCCCCGCTAACTCCCCCTTGCCAGGGGGAGGACAAAACCAGCTCCTCCCCTGACAAGGGGAGGGTGGGAGGGGTTTGGCATTTCGATGACGCTGCGCGCGAACGTATCATCGGCTATGCCGACGGCGATGCGCGGCGCTTGCTCAATGTGCTGGAGCAATTGCAAACGGCAACGCAAACTGCAAAAGTATCGAACATCACGACTGAATTTCTTGATAACACGCTGGCGCAGAACCTGCGTCGCTTCGACAAGGGCGGCGAGGCATTCTATGACCAGATCTCCGCGCTGCACAAATCGGTGCGCGGCTCCAATCCTGATGCCGCGCTGTACTGGCTGGTGCGTATGCTGGACGGCGGTGCCGACCCGCGCTACCTGGCGCGGCGCATCGTGCGCATGGCGTGGGAAGATATCGGCCTGGCCGACCCGCGCGCGATCCAGCTCACCCAGGACGCCGCGCAAACCTATGAGCGGCTCGGCTCGCCGGAAGGCGAACTGGCACTGGCGCAGGCGGTGCTGTATATGGCCTGTGCGCCCAAGTCGAATGCCGGTCACGTCGCGTATAATGCCGCCCGCGCCTTTGTTGCACAGGATGGTTCGCGCGAAGTGCCGCTGCACCTGCGCAATGCACCGACCAAATTGATGAAGCAACTCGATTATGGCAAGGACTACCACTACGCGCACGATGAGGTAGACGGCTATGCGGCGGGTGAGAATTATTTTCCGGATGGTATGCCGCAAGTGAGTTTCTACCAGCCGACTGAGCGTGGCCTGGAAGGCAAGATTGCGGAAAAGCTGGCGCGGCTTCGTGAACTGGATGCAGCAAAAAAGAGAATGTAGGTTGGGTTAGGCCATCAGACCGTAACCCAACGATGCGCAATGTTGGGTTACGCTGCACTAACCCAACCTGCTGGATTTGAATTTGGAGCTTTCATGCTAGACATACATATATTGCGCACTGATTTGGCGAATGTTACCGCGCGTTTGGCAACGCGCGGATTTGTGCTGAACAGCGCACATTTCGAGCAACTGGAAGGCGAGCGCAAAACCATCCAGACGCGTACACAGGAGTTGCAGGCAAAGCGCAACAGCACCTCAAAACTGATCGGGCAGGCCAAAGCTAAAGGCGGGGACGTGTCGGCAATCATGGCGGAAGTGGCCGGGTTGGGCGATGAACTCAAACAACAGGAAGCGCAACTCGAAAGGGTGCAGCACGAGTTGAATGCCTTTTTTGCGGTGATCCCCAATACCCCGCATGACAGCGTGCCGGTCGGCAAGTCCGAGGCCGATAATGTTGAGGTGCGCAAGGTCGGCACACCGCCGCAGTTCGGTTTTGAGGTGCTGGATCATGTCAGCCTCGGCGAACAGTTGGGGCTGGATTTTGATACCGCCGCGAAGATTTCCGGTGCGCGCTTCTCGCTGCTGAAAGGCCCGCTGGCGCGACTGCACCGCGCGCTGGCACAGTTCATGCTCGATACGCATTCCGACCTGCACGGTTATACCGAAACTTATGTACCCTACTTGGTAAACGCCGATTCGATGCGCGGTACCGGACAGTTGCCGAAATTTGAGGAAGACTTGTTTCGCGTACCACGCGTGATGGGGGAGGAGGGCGAGCAGAATTTCTACCTGATTCCCACCGCCGAAGTACCCGTGACCAATATGGTGCGCGATTCCATCGTGCCGCTGGAACAGTTACCGCTGAAATACGTGGCGCATACGCCATGTTTCCGTTCCGAGGCAGGCTCCTACGGGCGCGATACGCGCGGCATGATCCGCCAGCATCAGTTCGACAAGGTGGAGCTGGTGCAGATCACCCATCCGGAAAAATCCTATGCAGGGCTGGAAGAATTGCTCGGTCATGC
The DNA here is from genome assembly GCA_035529795.1 of Gallionella sp. Classification (GTDB taxonomy): domain Bacteria; phylum Pseudomonadota; class Gammaproteobacteria; order Burkholderiales; family Gallionellaceae; genus Gallionella. The sequence continues at coordinate 49,286 of DATKVZ010000024.1, forward strand.
CGAGGTGATTTTGCAGAAACTCGGCCTGCCGTACCGCGTGATGAAGTTGTGCAGCGGTGATATGGGATTTTCCGCCGCACTCACTTACGATATCGAGGTGTGGCTGCCCGCGCAGGGTGCCTACCGTGAAATTTCTTCCTGCTCCAATTTTGAGGCGTTTCAGGCACGGCGTATGCAGGCGCGCTTTCGCAACGCACAGGGCAAACCGGAACTGCTACATACGTTGAACGGCTCCGGCCTTGCCGTGGGGCGCACGCTGGTCGCGATACTGGAGAATTATCAGCAGGCCGACGGCAGCGTGGAGATTCCACTAGCATTACGCCCCTACATGGGCGGGTTGGAAAAGCTCTCCCGCAAATAAGGAACCTCCACCCGCTCGGTATTATTGGAGTCGAACCACACAAGCAACCTATCGTGTGGATGCGGGTGAAGTGGCTGAATTGCATCGAATCGTTGCGGGAGAAACTGCCGAACACGCAAAATCCGACTAGTCCAGCAGTCCTTTGAGCGGTTCCAGCAGTTGATAGGTGACTTCCTCCTCTGGAGGATTTTGCTGCACTGTATCGGGTATCAGCCGCTTCAGCATGCTGTAATAGCTGCGTATGCTTTCCACCAGTATTACCGCTTCGCCGCCGCGCGCATAACCGTGTTTCAGGGTTTCGTAATAACCCGGACGATTCAATAGTGGCATCCACTTTTTTACGTCCATCCAGCTATCCGGGCTCATTCCGGCGCGTTGAGTCAGGATACGCGCATCTTCCAGATGACCGAAGCCCTGATTATAAGCGGCCAATGCCAGCCAGGTGCGATCCGGGTCGGGGATGCGCTCCGGCATTTGCTCCTTGAGCAATGCCAGATATTTGGCGCCGGCAAAAATGCTTTCGTATGCATCGAGCCGGTTATTGACCTTCATCCGGTCGGCGGTATCTTCGGTCAGCATCATCATGCCGCGCACGTTGGTGAAAGAAGTGGCGAGCGGATTCCATTGTGACTCCTGATAAGCCAGTGCCGCCAGCAGCCGCCAATCTTCCCCGATCAACGCGGCGGCTTCCTCAAACGTGGCGCGGTAATCCGGCAGGATGTTGTTGACCCTGGTAATGAATGCGGCGGCATCCAGTGGTTTCAACCGGCCGCTGTGTCCGAAGTAGCGTTCCAGCAGACGCTTCAGCGTGCCGTCCTGCTGGATGCGGGCGAAAAAAATATCCGCCTCTCGCAGCAACTCCGGATCGGCGTCTATGGGGAAAGCCCAGGCCAGTCTGGAGGGTGGGCCGATATCGAGGGTCTCGACCAGATTCGAGTAATAGTTGCGTGCATCGGCAAGTTGCAACTCATTGGCTATCGCGCAATCAACGATCCCCTCAGCCACTTCCGCCAGCAGATCATGCATGCTGATTGCGCGGCGGGATTGCCATTGCAGCCAGGGTGATTTTTTGCGTGCCTCACGCAGCGCCGTTTCCTGGGCCGAACCGGCTATTACCACCAGTTTTTTCTCTTCCAGGCCCGCAAGGTTGTCTGGAGGAAAGCTGTTGCGATTGCAGATGACCTGTTCGCGTACCGTCTGGTAGCTGGGGCCGAAATGCAAAGTCGAATCGTCGGACCCGCTGCGCAGTGGGGCTGCGGCAAGATGCGCTTGGTGTTTGCGCAACGCCCGGCGGATTTTATCCCGTGTCATTGGAACTATTTCGAGTGTGGTATGCAGTTGATCGGCAAACAACTGCACCAGTTCACGCTCGAATTCTGTCTCCGCACCCTGCGCGGTTCTCGGCACGATAATAACCAGCTTGCCTGCATTCCATGCCGGGAATTGCTGGCTACATGCAGCCAGCAGCAGGCTCAAGCTGATCAGTAGCGTTTGCAGACGTGGTGTTGAATTCCGCATGCAGGCATTCTGCACGAAATTGAAGGTTGCTGGTAGAATGCGCGGCCTTGCTCAAGTCTGGTGTTGCAGGTTGAGTTACGGAGAGGTGGCAGAGTGGTCGAATGTACCTGACTCGAAATCAGGCGTAGGTGCGAGCCTACCGAGGGTTCGAATCCCTCCCTCTCCGCCAGAATACTGTTTTACCCAGCACCAAGATGCACATAAACCCGCTTTTAATCCCGGTGATTGGCGGGTTCTTTGTTTGATGAAGCATTTGGGTTTGATAAAATATTCTGGTTTTATAAAATATCCGGATAAAGTGCTGCGGGCTGCAAATCGCAGCAATCATTACTTTAACCGGAAGCCGGCGCTAAGCAGACCACAAAGGTTCAACATGGATTTTTTGCCAATTTTTATGAGGGTCAAAGGCCGTTTGTGCCTCGTCGTCGGCGGCGGAGATGTCGCCCAACGCAAGGCGTCGGTGCTGCTGGATGCGGGCGCGACGGTAAAAGTGGTTGCTCTGGAATTTTCAGAAGCGTTTACCGGGCTGCATGGTATCGAATGTGTCGCGGAACGATTCCAACCCGACCATCTGGATGGAGTAGCACTGGTCATTGCCGCGGCTGACGACAGCGTAGTCAATCGTGAAATTTCGCGGCAGGCACACGCGTGCAACATTCCGGTGAATGTGGTGGACAATCCTGATCTATGCACCTTCATCATGCCGTCGATTCTGGAACGCTCGCCGTTGCTGGTGGCGTTCTCCAGTGGGGGCGCCTCACCGGTACTCGCCAGAATGTTGCGCGGCAAACTGGAAACCATGATTCCGCAAAACTACAGCCGCTTGGGCGCGTTCTGCGCGAGGCTGCGCGATACCGTCAAGGCGCGCGTCACCGAACCGGCTATGCGGCGCATCTTCTGGGAAAACGCCTTGGAAGGAGTGATTGCCGAAAAAGTATTGGCAGGCGATGAGGCGGGTGCGGAAACCCTGCTGTTCAGCCAGTTGGAAAATGAAAATAAAGTGCACACCGGCGAGGTGTACCTGGTCGGCGCGGGCCCGGGTGACCCGGATTTACTGACTTTTCGAGCCTTGCGCCTGATGCAGAAGGCCGACGTGGTGGTGTATGACAACCTGGTATCCAAACCTATCGTCGAAATGACGCGGCGCGAAGCGACACGCATTTTTGTTGGTAAAAAATGCTCCAATCACACCATGCCGCAGGAAGCAATCAACGAGTTGCTGGTACGCCTGGCCAAGGAAGGCAAGCGCGTGGTGCGCCTCAAGGGTGGCGATCCGTTTATCTTCGGGCGGGGCGGCGAAGAAATCGAGACTCTTGCGGAACATGGTATTCCGTTTCAGGTGGTACCCGGCATCACGGCCGCATCCGGGGTTTCGAGCTACGCGGGTATCCCGCTGACACACCGCGACCACGCGCAATCCTGCATCTTCGTAACCGGCCACCTGAGAGATGGCAGCATGAATCTCGACTGGGATGCGCTGGCGCGGCCCAGGCAGACCATCGTGGTGTATATGGGATTACACGGTCTCGATACGCTTTGTGCCAGACTTATCGAGCACGGTTTGCCGGACAGCACGCCGGTCGCGATCATACAGCAGGGAACCACGCAGAATCAGCGCGTCATCACCGGGACACTGGCGACGTTGCCCGGTATCACACAGATTGAAAAACTACAGGCACCGACATTAATTATTGTTGGTAGCGTCGTTACCCTCAGGAAAAAGTTGGCCTGGTTTAGCCCAAGAGAAGCTGAGATACCGGCAAGCTGAGGGGTCAAAAAAAGCGGGGCGGAAATTTCCGCCCCGTTTTTTGTTGCGTCAGTTCGGTTTAACTTTGCATAGCCATTCTCGATTAAGCGAGCAAACTAACACTCGCCAAGTCGCGGGTTAAAGCAACGGCACAATCATCAGCGCCACGATGTTGATGATCTTGATCAGCGGGTTGATCGCCGGGCCGGCAGTGTCTTTGTAAGGGTCGCCGACGGTATCACCGGTCACGGCAGCCTTGTGCGCTTCCGAGCCCTTGCCACCGAAATTACCTTCCTCAATATACTTCTTCGCGTTATCCCATGCGCCGCCACCGGTGGTCATCGAGATCGCCACGAAGATGCCGGTGATGATGGTGCCGACCAGCACGCCGCCCAATGCCTGCGCGCCGAGGGTCAGACCGACGATCACCGGGACCGCGACCGGCAGCAGCGACGGGACGATCATTTCCTTGATTGCAGCCTTGGTCAGCATGTCCACGCAGGTGCCGTATTCCGGCTTGCCGGTGCCTTCCATGATGCCGGGAATTTCCTTGAACTGGCGGCGCACTTCGACCACCACCGAACCGGCGGCGCGACCAACCGCTTCCATGCCCATCGCGGCGAACAGGTAGGGCACCATGCCGCCGATGAACAGGCCGATGATGACCATGTGGTTGGACAGGTCAAAAGTCAGTGCTGCGTTGCCATGCGCGGACAGTGCATGGGTGTAGTCGGCGAACAGCACCAGCGCGGCCAGACCGGCGGAGCCGATGGCATAGCCCTTGGTTACTGCCTTGGTGGTGTTGCCCACCGCGTCAAGCGGATCGGTGATGTTGCGGATACTATCCGGCAGGCCGGCCATTTCGGCAATGCCGCCGGCGTTGTCGGTGATTGGGCCGTAAGCGTCGAGCGCCACGATGATGCCGGCCATCGACAACATCGAGGTCGCGGCGATGGCGATGCCATACAATCCGCCCAGTTCATAGGCACCCCAGATGGCAGCGCACACGGCCAGCACCGGTGCAGCGGTGGATTTCATCGATACACCCAAGCCGGCGATCACGTTGGTGCCGTGGCCGGTGGTGGAAGCCTCGGCAATATGGCGCACCGGGCTGAATTCGGTGGCGGTGTAGTACTCGGTAATCCACACCATCGCCGCAGTCAGAGCCAGACCGATCAGCGAGGCCAGATACAGGTTCATTGACGTCACCAGTTGGCCATCGATCATCACGCCTTCGCCGAGAATCCAGGTGGTCACCGGGTAGAACGCGACTACTGCCAGCGCGCCGGATACGATCAGGCCGCGATACAGCGCGTTCATGATCTTGCCGCCTTCGCGGGTATTGACGAAGAAAGTGCCGATGATCGAAGCGATGATCGAAACACCGCCGAGCACCAGCGGATAAATCACCGCCTCGGGCGAGCCGGTAATCATCAGGCCGCCCAGCACCATGGTGGCGATGATGGTTACCGCGTAGGTTTCAAACAGGTCGGCCGCCATGCCGGCGCAGTCGCCGACGTTGTCGCCGACGTTGTCGGCGATCACCGCCGGGTTGCGCGGATCATCCTCGGGAATACCGGCCTCGACTTTGCCCACCAGGTCGGCGCCGACGTCCGCGCCCTTGGTAAAGATGCCGCCGCCAAGACGGGCGAAGATGGAGATCAGCGAACTACCGAAGGCCAGTCCCACCAGGGAGTGAGTGGCATCGCTGGCGCTGGAACCCATCACAATGGTCAGGAACGCATAGTAACCGGCCACGCCGAGCAAACCCAGACCGACCACCAGCAGACCGGTAATCGCGCCGCCCTTGAAGGCGACGTTCAGCGCGGCATTCAGCCCTTCGCTGGCGGCTTGCGCGGTGCGCACGTTGGCGCGCACCGACACGTTCATGCCGATGTAGCCGGTAACGCCCGACAGCACCGCACCCAGCGCGAAGCCGATGGCAGTTTGCCAGCCCAGTGCGATAAAGATGACAACCAGCAAAACTCCACCGACCACACCAATGGTGGTGTATTGCCGATTGAGGTAGGCGGATGCCCCTTCCTGCACAGCGGCGGAAATTTCCCGCATGCGATCATTGCCGGTCGGCAGACCCAGAATCCATTTGATAGAAAACGCACCATACAACAGTGCCGCGACCGCACATAACAATGCAAACACTAAACCACCTGACATGACTACCCTCCCTAAAGATAAATCAACCAACTGTCCTGACATCCATACATCATGTTCAAGGCATCCATAACCTGCTTCGGGCGCTAGGATACTGTGTATTTCTTGATAAGAATATGGCTTTTTTGAAATACGCTTTGCCAGCGATGGGCATTTGCCCACTACTGACTCTGGTTCGGCAGGCGTGCCGGAATCAGATGCGTTTTGCCAGTTCCGCCGCCTTACCGGTATAAGTGTCCGGGCTGAGTTGCAGCAGGCGCTGTTTTTCCACTTCCGGAATTTCCAGTGTGGTGATGAAGGCCTGCAGCGAAGCGCGGTTGATGCCGCTCTGTCCACGCGTCAGCTCTTTCAGCTTGTCGTAGGCATTTTCGATACCGTAGCGGCGCATCACGGTCTGGATCGGCTCCGCCAGCACTTCCCAGCTTGCGTTCAGATCTTCTGTCACCCGTTGCGGGCTGGCTTCCAGTTTATTCAGGCCCTTCAGGCAGGATTCGTAGCCAAGCAGCGTATAGCCGAGTGCCACGCCCATGTTGCGCAGCACGGTGGAATCGGTGAGGTCGCGCTGCCAGCGCGAAATCGGCAATTTTTCCGACAAATGTTTCAGCAGTGCATTGGCCAAGCCGAGATTGCCTTCCGAATTTTCAAAGTCGATCGGGTTGACCTTGTGCGGCATGGTCGAGGAACCGACCTCGCCCGCCACTACTTTCTGCTTGAAATAGCCGAGCGAGATGTAGCCCCAGATGTCGCGGTTCAGGTCGATCAGAATGGTGTTGATGCGCGCGTAGGCATCGAACAGTTCAGCCATGTAATCGTGCGGTTCAATCTGGATGGTGTAGGGGTTGAAGGTGATGCCGCGCGCTTCGACAAATTTCCTGGCAAGCGCTTCCCAATCCACCTCCGGGTAGGCGGCCAGATGCGCGTTGTAGTTGCCCACCGCGCCGTTAATCTTGCCGAGAATTTCTGTCGCAGCCAAGCGCTGTTCGGCGCGTTGCAGGCGGTACACCACATTCGCCATCTCCTTGCCCAGCGTGCTCGGCGTGGCGGTCTGGCCGTGGGTGCGGCACAGCATCGGCAACTCGGCAAGCTGGTGCGACAAGTCTTTCAATCGTGTGGTGATTCCTTGCAGCGCGGGCAGCATGACTTCTGTGCGAGCGCCCTTGAGCATCAACGCGTGGCTGAGGTTGTTGATGTCTTCCGAGGTGCAGGCGAAATGGATGAATTCCAGCGTTTTAGCGGTTTCTGCATTGCTGGCCAGTTTGTCGCGCAGCCAGTATTCCACTGCCTTCACGTCGTGGTTGGTGCGCTTCTCGATGTCCTTGATCGCAGTCGCATCCTCCTCACAAAAGTTTGTGTTGAGTGCATCAAGTTGCGCGAGGGTCGCGGCGGAAAACGGCGCAATTTCGGGAATGTCCGGCTGCGCGGCGAGCGCCTTGAGCCATTCGATCTCAATCAGCACGCGAAAACGGATCAGGCCGAATTCGCTGAAATAGCCGCGCAGCGCATCCACCTTGCCGTGATAACGTCCATCCAGCGGGGAAAGGGCGGTGAGTTGGGTGAGTGTGGTCATGACGGCGCCTTGGATCGGGAAGTGCGCATTTTACGCGAATCAGGGTTGTTATTGTTTATGAACCCTACAGTGAATCGAGGGCGATTGGCTCTGGGTGACGTTCACACCAAACAGCACTGACTGCGCGCAGACGTTCAAAAACCTGCTCCATGTCGCAAACCGAATTTAAAAGAATGCTTTTCTGATACTCCGGTTTATCGTCCACGACAGACAGCTCATACACAAATTTATATGCGGATGTGTTCATCGCTCTGATATCGGAAAGAATGACGTTAACCGTATTTGTGCTAAATGTGGTTTTATCAGCCAGATGTGTCGCGATGAAGCGGAGAGGATAATAGAACTGCTCTCCATTCGAAAAGCCCATATGGTCGTATGCTCCCTCTAAATTACTTATTTCGCGCAACACTTCACCCTGCAAGGTCTTTGCCGGGCCAGATTTCGGCACCAGCTTGTTCCACAAGCCATTAAACTTTTCGCTCAACTCTTCAACCCATCTATTGCGTCTTACGATATGTATTGTTTCATCCTGGGTTAAAAGAAATCGACCATACTCTTTTGTGTTGTAATTATCTGGAGTAGAACCGACGTACCCAAGATCTTTCGTAAATTCGAGCATTTTCTCTGGGTGTGCCAACAAGACATTCGCTTCCTGTGCGTAACCCGTATCCAACAATCTTGTGAGTATCTCTAGGGGCGTTGCCGGATTAAGCCAAACCGACAATTGCTCAAATGAACCACCATAATCACATGCCCAATTCAACAACGAAGCTGGACATAATGTGTCTCTTAGAATTTTCGACAGAAATTTTTGGCCAATGCCATAAACAGAATATGGTGTTTCACCAAATATGGAGTCAATCTTTGGGATAAGTAAAAAATCCTGACTAAACTCCGGTACCAATCTGGCCCTCGTAGCTATATCAGTGTTTGGGTTAAGAAATACGTTTCGGCGTATAGATTTGCTTTTATTTCCAGCCAACTGCTCGAGTATATTTTCATCTGCATTGGGGTGTTTGGCGATAAGGCGATCAACAGATATGTAGTGCCCACAAAGAAGCCCCAGAGTGCCCGCAGGGGTTTTCTTGTTTTTAGCTAACCGGATAGTCGCTTGCTCATGATCTGGATTCTTGAAGAAGTCCTGAAGAAGCTTGCAGATATCCGATGTGGTGATATAGGGCGGCAAACGGTATGTTCTTTGGATACCTGGGGGCAGTACGTCTGGACTGTCTACGGTAATCTTGTTCCCGTAAGAAGTATATTGATACTTGCGTAGCACCCTATCAAGCTCTGCCAATATCGAAGCCTCTTTCCGCTCATGATCCTTATTGAGTGTATTCCCCGATATTAAGGATGAAGCAATTGCCATGATTGTTTCAAATGGGGTCTTGGGGTTACGCAAAAGAATCTCGAAGGTCTTGAAGTCGAGGCTACCAGATAATCCGCTGAGCACTGTGTCATCGGCATTAGGGTGGTTGGCAATCAGCCTATCCACTTTGACAGAGTGACCGGCCAGCACTTTCAGCTCTTCAGCAGATGTTTCTTTGCTTCTGCATAGCTTAGTTGCACTTTTTTCATCGAAGTTGTTTTCAGTCATTATTTCCCTCGGTTAATTACTTCAAACAGACGGTTAGAATTTACCATTTTCCTTATAGCATCTGGCTTCTCATTCTTAACAACTTCGGATTTAGTAAGGATGCCATTTTCAAAATATAAAAATAGGTCTTTCTCATAAACGCTGGCATACCCTGCATGAACGTACTTGAGCATCTTGCCTTTATGAACGCGGGCTTTTCCGGTAAACCATTGCGCAAAAACCTGTCTTGCGCAATCTGGAAAATATGTTTCGAGCACATTGTCGCTCTTCTTTTTCATGCCAATTTGAAGCTTGGTAAGGTACAGACGATCCGAAATAATCTCCCAAGTGCCGACGTATCCTCTATCCAGTGCGGAGCAGACATATTTCGATTTAATTTTTTTGCCGGATAACTCGAAATACATCTTCAACGGCTCGCTGCACATTGCGCGCTTCTTGTTTTTATAGATAAGGATTTCCGGTATCTGCGCAGTCATGGTGTATCCGTCCCTGTGTTAAAAATGTCCTGTCTTTTCCATCACTCGAAAAACAGTTTTTTGATAAACCCATAAAGCAATACAAAAGGCAGCAGCACCAACACAATCAACCAGAACCTGGCGAACAGTTGATTAGCTGCCTCCAGGAATCGTTCGAGCATATCAATCTAGGAAATCAGGTTATCGTACAACGCATCAGTAAATCTATTGGTGACCGGAGGAATCATCAGCACCACAAACAACAGCGGCGAGGTTATGAACCCGAGAACCACAAACAACAGGTTTGAAGTGAACGGAGACTTGACCACCAGGTTATCGGCCTGTTTGGCTTTTATCTTTCGGAGAACCGGGATGAATATCTGAATGAGGCCGGTTATGGCGGTGGTCAGACTGAACAATACATACAGTTCAGCGATGTTCGTTACCGTTGCAATTGACGCCATGATGAACTTCTCTGCTGTGTATTGATATGGATGCCACTCTACCGGGTCGGTAGCTCACCAAGTGAGCCCGGGCGGCTTTATGGCAAATATTTTTGCCCCATCCTGCTGATTTCGGCCTGCACCCGCTGCCGCAAATCGAGCGGTGCGATAACCTCGACATCGCCGCCATACTTGAGGATGTCCATCAGCAGCTCCCGGTCGTCCGTGTAGGGGATTTCCAGCAGGTAGCTTCCGTCCGGCTCGATGCTGCCCTTTTGCTGGGAGTGCCATTGCTCGGTGGCAACCCATCTGGCACGCTCGGGAGTAAATCTGAGACTTGCCCACTTTACCTTGCTGCCCGAGAAAATTCCGTAGCCACTTTCCAGCACTTCCTTGAGCTGGCTTTTTGGCACGTCTTGGGCTTTCTCCCCGGTCAGTTCGGCATGGAGGATGGCATCGATAGCGAAGCGGCGGATGTCGTTGCGCAAGTGGCACCACGCATCCAGATACCAGTTGTCGCGGTAATAGGTCAGCAGTTGCGGGGAAACAAGGCGTTCGCTGTCTCCGCCGGTCTGGCGGCTGTAATGGCGCAGCTTGATCTGTTTCCGGCCAAGAGTGGCGGAGGCGATGGTCTCGAAGAATTTGGAAGATACGGTGCGTTTGGCAGCCTGCACGATACGCAGGCGCTTCTCCACCTCTTCCGCCGTATGGTCGGTGCTGCCGAGCAAGGCTTTCAGACGAGCCTGCAACGGCTTGATCTGGGAGGCCAGCATTCCCGCGTCGAGATTGGACAGCAGATGCTGCATGGAAAGAAGCGCATGCACTTCACTGGCGTTGAACCACAGGCCCGGCAGTGCATAAGATGGCGCATGCCTGTCGGGCTGATCGAAACGGTAGGCGCCAACCTCCCGATCCCACACAATCGGCGCATAGAGGCGCTCGCGCATGTATTCCAGATCGCGCTTGAACGTCGCAAGCGAGGTGCCGAGTTCCTCCAGAAAATCCCCAAGCGGCACAACGCTGCGGTCATGCAGCATCTGGTCGATCTTATAGAAGCGTTCGGTGCGATCCATGAATTACGTTATGTTGGTATCGCTATCAGGCGGGTTGGTATGGTGCGCCCGGCTGCCAAACAGGATTGCGCCCGCAAAATCGTAGCGTGCCGCATTGGCAAAAAAGGCGTGGGCGGCTCGTTCGGTGGCAGGTTCAAGGTCGGTGGTTGTTTTCATATCGGTATAGGTTGGTCTTGGTTTGGTTGACAACAACATTCCTACTACCTATTTGCAATTGCTTATCTGTTCATCAATGACGAAGATTGCAAGCTTTAGCATATGCAAAACCAAGGTATCTCGGTATTTTCCAATCAAGAGCTTTCTATTCTGATAGGTCATCCCCATCTTGGCTGTCTCGCCATTGTGGTAATACATATTTCGCTCGGCATATATCAACGAAATTAATTCTATTCCTGAAATAGTTTTCTCACCTTTTAAATAAGCTAACACACTCAATGCATCATCTTTTAGCGGCCCAGATAGATGTGCATCTTCTTCAATACGACGAACATAAAGTTCGAAATCACGTTCGAAAGTATTTTTCTTGGCGAATTCCGATTTTAGCCAACTGAGCGTATCGAAAAAAACGGGCATAGAGCCAACCGTCGTCAAAAATGCTTGTGAATATATTTTCGACTTACTTGCCTTCTTTGCAACATGCGTGCCAACTTCTACTGCAAAATGCATAAACGCTTCATAAGCATTCCAAATTTCCATCAATTGGATAACTAAAATATAGGTATCACGAACTTCTTTCGATTTTGTAAGCGACATTTTCCCTTTGAAGCTAATATCAATGTCAATGGCTAACCGAAATCGAATATTGAATAACCGCAAACTTCGCGGAAGCTCATCTTGCTCAAGTTCTTTAAGCTCATCAAATTTCGATTCAAATTGTTTAAATAAATTATTCATATCGTGTCACTGAAAAAATATTCACTCGATCCAGTCATGCATGATGAAGGGATTGTTAAGAGATTTATCTGTATTCGTTTTACTGCGCATTGATTCGCCAAATCCAGCCCGGCAACAACTCAAGCAGCTTTTTACGCTCGGCGGCCAACCTATCTTTGGTTGCTCGTTGATTATTCACCCATGAGCCCAAGCGATACCCATCACTCGCCTGATAGTGACGTTGGACTCGACAATGTCCCTCGCGATCTGCGAATTCCTTGAGATAGCTAAATCCTTTCTCCCACTTGTCGGCAAGTGTATGCCACACCCAGCCTGGCACCGATTCAAGCCGACCCTTCCGCTCGGTGGTCAACCTATCCTTGGTCGCTCGTTGATGTGACACCCACGAACCCAAACGGAATCCATCGCTCGTTTGATAATTTTGAGGGGCTCGGCAATGACCTTCGCGATTTGCGAATTCCATGAGGTAGCGAAAACCCACCTCCCACTGGTCGTCAAGGATATCCCAAACCCAGCCAGATACCGCTTTAATCCGTTCCTTCCGTTCGACAGGTAAGCCATCACTGCCCCTTCGTTGATGTGACACCCACGAACCCAAACGGAATCCATCGCTCGTTCGATGATTTGCAGGGACTCGGCAATGACCTTCCCGATCTGCGAATTCCGTGAGATGGTGGAATCCTGTCTCCCACTGTTCAGCACTGGCATCCCACACCCAACCTGGCACCGATTCAAGCAGTTCCTTACGCTCGGCGAATAAAGCATCCTTAGCGACTCGTTGCGTCATCACCCACGAACCTAAACGGAATCCATCGCTCGTTCGATGATTTTTAGGGACTCGGCAATGGTCTTCCCGATCTACGAATTCCGTGAGATAGCGGAACCCTGTCTCCCACTGTTCAGCTCTGGCATCCCACACCCAACCTGGCACCGATTCAAGCAGTTCCTTACGCTCGGCGGATAAAGCATCCTTAGCGATTCGTTGCGTTGCCACCCACGAACCCAAACAGAATCCATCGCTCGTTTGATAATTCTGAGGGACTCGGCAATGACCTTTCCGATCTGCGAATTCCGTGAGGTAGCGGAAACCCACCTCCCACTTATCGGCAAAGGCATCCCACACCCAACCTGGCACCGATTCAAGCCGACCCTTCCGCTCGGTGGTCAACCTATCCTTGGTTGCTCGTTGATTTGATACCCACAAACCCAAACGGTAGCCATCGCCCGTTCGATTATTTGTAGGGACTCTGCAATGCCCCTCGCATTGAGCAAACGCCAGCAACTCTCCAAACCGTTCATCCCAGCTAACCCCGAGACTTTCCAAGCACTCCGCCGTAATCGACTCCCGTATCGTTTCCAGCGACACACTCGGTCCCAGCACTTCGGCACGTTCGCTGAACCGGCTTTCGTCGTAACCACCCGTTCTGCCTTTGTCCTCGCGCATCTCGCGGATGATGTCGGTGAGCACATCATCCTGCTCCTTCATGGCGCCCAGCAAATCCCACACGTCGTCGAAGCCGGTGCGCTTCAAGGCTTCTTCAATCGGCTCGTTAGCTACCTGGTCAACAAACAGCGGCACCATGACGTAGCCGAATTCCTTGCCGGGCGATTTGCGCATGGCGCGACCGGTGGCCTGCACGATGTCCACTTTGCTTTTGCGCGGGGAGATGAACGCCACCATGTCCACGGCGGGCACGTCCACGCCTTCGGTCAGGCAGCGCGCATTTGACATCACGGCCTTATCCGCCTGGCGGAAGAATTTCATCTGGTCTTCGCGGCGCGAGGTGGTCATCTCGCCACTGACATGCAGGGTGGTGAAATCGGGCAGGTGATGGCGGATGCCCGCGCCATCGTCGGAGGTAAATGAACGGGCGGCAGCAACCGAGCCGTGGAAGGTGAAGATGCGGCTTACGCCGTATTTCTCGACGGCCTGTTGCAGGGCGATCTGCAAGGCGACCTGTTTGGCCTTGACGGTGTCGCCCGCGACAATGACTTCGCCGTGCTTGAGCAGATGCTCGTCCACCATTGCCGAGGTGATGACCGAGATCACGACTTTGTAATCGCAAATGATGCCGCGCCTTGCGGCTTCGGCGAAGGAAAGAGTATGGACAACCGGGCCATAAATTTCCGGCTTGTCCATTGAATACACCAGTCTGTTGTCGCCTTCCTTGTCCTTCTTGCGGATGTCGTAATGGCGTGGTGTGGCCGTGCAAAATAGCCGTTTGCATATCGGTAGATTGGCATCTTCCAGGGCAAAGCTGAATCTCGTGCCCTCCCGGCTGGCAGTTTTGTGGGCTTCGTCAAAAATGCCCAGATCAAAAGGCAGCTTCTTACCATCTGCATCGAGCGGCAATCCCTCGGCGACGACCTGTGCGGATTGATAGGTGGAGAATACAATCTTCACACCATCGAACGGCTTGTTGAGGAAGCGGCTGACGACTGCGCTTTCGGTCGTTACCGGAAAATCGAGATCGGCCTGATGCACGACCAGATCATCCGCGCCCTTGGCGACGGTGGGGTCGGAGCAGACGCACATGAAGGTGAATTTTTCCCAGGACGTTTCGCGCAACCACTCGTGCAACAACTGCCGCACCAAGGCCAGCGATGGCACCAGCACCAGCAGCTTTTTGCAGTCCTGTTGCTCGGCTGCCCACAGCGATACCAGCGATTTGCCGGTGCCGCAGGCCATGACGACGGTGGCGCGGTCGTTCTCCGCCAAGCCGTTCGCAATGGCTGACAATGCTTCCTGCTGATGGGGTTTCGGTGTTTTGCGCGGCAACTTGACTTGGCCGCTACGCAGCCACAGCCGCATAGCCTCGAAATCTTCAGCCTTAAGACGGTCGAGGTCGCTGCCCCGGATGGCGACAAAACCACTGCGATCCTGCATGAGGTTGGGTAGCGCCTCGCAGTTGGTAAACAGAACGCGCTGGCTGACCTGATCGGTCAAACCCATGAAAGTGGAAAGCTCATCCCATGTCAGTGCCGGCCTGCGGCTGCGAAACTTGACCTGATAAGCCCACAACTCGCCATCGTTGGTCAGATAAGTACCGTCCACGCCCATGTCCCTGCCCGTATCGAGCGCAAGGATTTTGCGCTGGTCGAGCGGCAGAGCCTCAAACGGCCATACCTCTTTTGCCTGGGCGATTTTCTGGGTGGCGAAGTAGGCTTCGGCGAATATCTCGAAGGCATCGCCGCGCTCCTTGTTGCCGGGCAAGGCGGAGATTCTGGCTTCGAGGGCGTCAAAGGAATTCAGGCCGTCGAAGAGGCCGGTACTTAACAAGCGGCTGGTTGATGAATGTTTTGAGGTCATGTGTTGTTCAAGCAAGAGTTGGCAACGTTCATGCAAACGACAAGCCCGGATTATGGGCTACTAGAGCCAATGCCAGCAACGCCGGAAATTTCATGGTGCTCCTCTCGTACCTGCAACAGTAAATTTGTCTTTGAGTTGCTTCGGGCGATTGGTTTTCTATACATGGCGGCATGAACCAGAATTGTCCTGTAGGTCTGGGTTACACCCGCTCTACGGCCAAAGGCTAAATTCTGTGTGAATCAGTTCAGTCCTTGTTCGATGATTGCGCCGCCCAGGCAGACTTCGCCGTCATAAACAACGACCGACTGCCCCGGCGTGACCGCCCATTGCGGCTGGTCGAACTCAAACGTGCAACGGTCGCCATCCAGAGTAGTGATGCGGCACGACGCATCGGCCTGCCGGTAACGCGTCTTGGCGGCGTAGGGATGGTTGAGCAGCGGCGCAGTGCCGCTGATCCAGTGGCTGTCCAGCGCGCTCAACCGTTTGTTCAGCAGCGCCGGATGGTCGTGCCCCTGCACCACGAGCAGACGGTTGTTTGCCATGTCCTTGCCCGCCACGAACCATGGCTCGCCGCTGGAATCCTTGTCGCCGCCGATGCCCAGCCCCTGGCGCTGACCGATGGTGTAGAACGACAGTCCGATATGTTGCCCGACTATTTTATCTTCGGGCGTCACCATATTTCCCTGCGAAGTGGGCAGGTAGCGGTTGAGAAATTCGCGGAACGGGCGCTCGCCGATGAAGCAGATGCCGGTGCTGTCCTTCTTGGCGTGGTTCGACAGGCCGTGTTGCCCGGCAATCGCGCGCACTTCTGATTTCAATAATTTGCCGAGCGGAAACATCGCATGGCTTAACTGTTTCTGGTTCAGGCGATGCAGGAAGTAGCTCTGATCCTTGCTGCCGTCAGCCGCCTTGAGTAGCTGGAATAATCCACCCACCTCGCGTACCTGCGCATAGTGCCCGGTGGCGATGCAGTCTGCACCGAGCTGGATAGCATGCTCGAGAAATGCCTTGAACTTGATTTCGGAGTTGCACAGGATATCCGGGTTGGGCGTGCGCCCGGCCTGATATTCGCGCAGGAAATAGCTGAACACGCGTTCCTTGTATTCTGCGGCAAAATTCACCGCTTCGATGGGGATGCCGATGGTGTCGGCCACCGACACTGCATCCAGCAGATCTTCGCGCGACGAGCAGTATTCATCGCTGTCGTCGTCTTCCCAATTTTTCATGAACAGGCCGGTCACTTCATAGCCTTGCTGCTTGAGCAACAACGCCGCGACGGAAGAGTCCACTCCGCCGGACATGCCGACGACTATTTTCTTACGCATAGTGCACCAGCAGATCGAGCGGGTAACGCTTGCCCGCGAGGTAATCTTCGATGCAGCGCAGCACCAGCGGGCTGCGATGCCGTGCCTGCATAGCGCGAATTTCATCCGGTGTCAGCCACACGGCCCGGATGATGCCGCTATCGAGTTTGCGTTGCGGGTCGTGGCCGGTGAGCGCGCCGGTGAAAGCGAAACGCAGGTAAGTGGTGTCGGATTCCGGCGCATGCCAGCGGTAGATGCCGAGCAGATATTGCGGCGTGAAGGAGTAGGCCGACTCTTCCAGCACTTCGCGTGCGGCAGCCTCGGGCAAAGATTCGTTGGCCTCCAGGTGTCCGGCAGGCTGGTTGAAACGCACACCCTGTGAGGTATGTTCTTCAACCAGCAAAAATTGTCCATCACGTTCGATGACGGCGGCAACGGTGACGTTCGGTTTCCAGATCATGAATCGATCCCCGAAATAAAAATGTCAGAAAGAAAAAAGGCAGGAAATCCTGCCTTTTTTACGGATGGTGCCGGGGGGGGGACTCGAACCCCCACGCCTTGCGGCACCGGATTTTGAGTCCGGCACGTCTACCAGTTCCATCACCCCGGCGAAAGAGGCGCGAATTATCCATGAAACGGCATGCCCCATCAACTACAATCGCGGCCTTACCAAGCTCTGCATTGCTATACATGCGTACCGATGAATTTGATTTTGTACTGCCGGAGCCGCTAATTGCGCAGCATCCGCCGCCGCAGCGCGGTGCCAGTCGTTTGCTGTACGCGCATGACGGCGTGCTGGAAGATTGCCGTTTTGCCGACCTGTTGCGGCTGGTCAGGCCGAATGACGTGCTGGTGCTGAACGATACGCGCGTCATCAAGGCGCGCCTGTTCGGCAGCAAGGACAGCGGGGGCAGGGTGGAGGTGCTGGCCGAGCGCGTGCTGAACGGGCATGAGGTGCTGGCGCAGGTACGTGCCAGCAAGTCGCCCAAGGCAGGCAGCAGGCTGATATTGGCTGAAGTGTTGGAGGTTGAAGTGCTGGGACGCACAGGTGAATTCTTTCACCTGCGCTTTGTCGGCGACGAGCCGGTGCTGGATTTGCTGGAACGCTACGGCCAGTTGCCGCTGCCTCCCTACATCACCCATGCGGCGGATGCAGAGGACGAGCAGCGCTACCAGACCGTGTTCGCGCGTACGTCGGGCGCGGTGGCGGCCCCCACGGCGGGGCTGCATTTCGACGAGGCCATGCTGCAAGCCTTGCGCAACAAAGGGGTGCGGGTCGTCCATGTCACATTGCATGTCGGCGCCGGGACGTTTCAGCCGGTGCGCGCCGAGCATATCCACGAGCATGTGATGCACAGTGAATGTTATGAAATTTCGCAGCCCACCGTGGAGGCGATAGCCCTGGCGCGTAGTGCCGGCGGGCGGGTAATCGCGGTGGGGACGACCAGCTTGCGCGCACTGGAGAGTGCGGCGGCGGAAGGGGATATGAAGGCCGGTTCGGGTGAGACACGCATCTTCATCACGCCGGGCTATCGTTTCAAGGTGGTGGATATGCTGCTGACCAATTTTCATTTGCCGAAGTCCACGCTGCTGATGCTGGTGTGTGCGTTCGGGGGGATGGAGCAGATGCTGGTGGCATACCGCCATGCGGTGGAGAAGGAGTACCGGTTTTTTAGTTATGGCGATGCGATGCTGATTGAACGGTGAATCTGTTAGGATTGCGCGCTCCGATTGGGATAGGAATCAAGGAGGCAGAATGACACCCTATATTTACTGGTTCGTGTTGGCTTTCGGTCTGCTGGCGCTGGAGATGGCGACCGGTACGTTTTATATGCTGATGCTGGCCATCGCTGTGGCAATCGGCGGGGTTGCAGCACTGCTGGGAACCAGCCTGCCAATACAAATTACCTTCACAGCGTTGGCGGGTATTATCGGTATCGTCATCCTGCGCCGCATGAAAAGCATCCATCCAATTGATGCGGCCAGCCAAAGCCTAGATACCGGCCAACCGGTGCAGCTTGTCACCTGGCGTGAGGATGGGTCGGCACGGGTGTATTACCGCGGGGCGGAATGGGATGCCGAGCCGGAATCTGCCGACATGCCGCGCGAAGGGGCACTCTACATCAAGGATATCCACGGCTCAAAATTGGTTCTGACGCAACACAAGCCACAATAATCAAGGAGGTAATATGGAAATCGCACTATTTATCCTGGTCGCAGCCATCGTTTTTATCATCAATGCGCTCAAGGTTGTGCCGCAGCAAAACTCCTGGGTGGTCGAGCGTCTGGGACGCTTTCATGCCGCCTTGTCGCCGGGGCTGAATATCGTCATCCCCTTCATCGATCGGGTCGCTTACAAGCACATGCTCAAAGAAGTGCCGCTGGATGTGCCCAGCCAGGTCTGTATCACCAAGGATAATACCCAGTTGCAGGTGGATGGCATTCTGTATTTTCAGGTGACCGATCCCAGGCTGGCTTCCTACGGCACCAGTAATTACATCATGGCGATCACCCAGCTTGCCCAGACCACGCTGCGTTCGGCAATCGGCAAGATGGAGCTGGACAAAACCTTCGAGGAACGCGACCACATCAACAGCACCGTCGTCGCTGCGCTGGATGAGGCGGCCACCAGTTGGGGCGTAAAGGTGCTGCGCTACGAGATCAAGGACTTGACGCCACCCAAGGAAATTCTCCACGCCATGCAGGCGCAGATCACCGCCGAGCGCGAAAAACGCGCGTTGATCGCCGCTTCCGAAGGGCGCAAACAAGAGCAGATCAACATCGCCACCGGCGAGCGTGAAGCCTTCATCCAGCGTTCAGAAGGCGAAAAACAGGCGGCGATCAACACCGCCCAAGGCGAAGCCGCTGCCATCATCGCCGTGGCTTCAGCCACTGCCCAAGCCATCCAGCAAGTTGCCCAAGCGATTCAATCCCCCGGTGGTATGGATGCCGTCAACCTCAAGGTTGCGGAAAAATATGTAGAAGCATTCGCTGGCGTTGCCAAGCAAGGCAACACCCTGATCCTGCCTGGCAACATGGCGGACATGGGATCTATGGTGGCGGCAGCGATGAGCATCGTGAAGACGCAGAAGTAATTAAGGCTTATTAATGGATTTTTGTTTACATGCCACCGACGGCCTTGCACGTCGCGGCACTTTGCAGCTTGCCCACGGCAGCGTCGAAACCCCCGCATTCATGCCGGTCGGAACCTATGGCACGGTGAAGGCGATGTCTCCTGCCGAGTTGCACGAGATTGATGCGCATATCGTGCTGGGTAATACCTTTCATCTATGGTTGCGCCCCGGACTGGAGGTGATTGCGGCGCATGGCGGACTGCACCGCTTCATGGGCTGGGACGGACCGATTCTCACCGATTCCGGCGGGTTTCAGGTGTTCAGTCTCGGCGCGCTGCGCAAGATCACCGAGGAGGGCGTGAAGTTCCAGTCGCCGGTGAACGGCGACAAACTGTTTCTCACGCCGGAAGAGTCAATGCGCATTCAGCGCGTGCTGAATTCCGACATTGTGATGATCTTTGATGAATGCACACCGTATCCGGCGACTGAGCGCGAGGCGGCTGACTCGATGCGCCTCAGTTTGCGCTGGGCGGCGCGTTCCAAAGCAGCACACGGCGATAACCCCAACGCATTGTTCGGTATCGTGCAGGGCGGCATGTATGAAAATCTGCGCGACGAATCATTGCGCGAACTGGTAAACATTGGCTTTGACGGCTTCGCCATCGGGGGGCTGTCGGTCGGTGAGCCCAAGCAAGATATGCTGCGCATCCTCGCGCATACTGCCCCGCAACTACCGCAAGACAAGCCGCGTTACCTGATGGGCGTGGGCACACCGGAAGACATTGTGGCGGCGGTCACACAGGGCATCGACATGTTCGATTGCGTAATGCCGACGCGCAACGCGCGCAACGGCCATCTATTCACCCGGCATGGTGATGTCCGCATCAAGAACGCGCAATACCGTCTGGATACCCGCCCGCTCGATGTGGATTGTCTGTGCTACACCTGCCGCAACTTCAGTCGCGCCTACCTGCACCATCTGCACCGGCTCGGTGAGATACTCGGTGCACGCCTGAACACTATCCACAACTTACATTATTACCAGGACTTGATGCACGAAATCCGCGTCGCCATCAAAGCGGATGAGTTTGATATTTTTGTGTCACGTTTCCGGCAGATGCGCGGCGGGGAAGCGTGAAGATACTCCGTGCTTTATGTTAGAATGCGCGCCCTTCCTGATTTGCCCTTTTATACACTTGGAGATTGAATGATGTTTATCAACAATGCATATGCCGAGGCGGTTCCGCCGGTGCAAGGCGGTAGTATTCTGGATTTTCTGCCGTTGTTTGTTCTGGTGGCGGTATTTTATTTTTTCATACTGCGACCGCAAGGCAAACGTGCCAAGGAGCACAAAGCCTTGGTTAGCGCACTGCAACGTGGCGATGAAGTCGTTACGACAGGCGGTGCGGTGGGGCGCGTAAGCAAGGTTTATGAGGAATATGTCGGCGTGGAATTTGCCGAGAATATCGAGATGATGATACAGAAATCTGCGGTTCAAAGCGTGCTGCCCAAGGGAACCATTAAATCCATTAAATAATTTCCGGCATCGGCATATTGCCGGGAGTTGCCGCGCACGTTGATCAAGAGGCTTCAATGAACCGTTATCCGTTGTGGAAATATTTGCTGATTCTGGCGGTGTTATTGGCCGGGCTGATTTATACCTTGCCAAATTTTTACGGTGAATCACCGGCCGTGCAGGTGTCGCCGTTGCGTGCCAGCCTGAAAGTGGACAGCGCATTGCTGGAGCGCGTGGGCAGTATTCTGAAGTCCGCCAGCCTTAACCCGGAAGTCGTCGCTCTGGACGGCAACAGCGTCAAGGCGCGTTTTACCGACACCGACAGCCAGTTGAAAGCCAAGGATATTCTGGCCGGCCAGTTGGGCGACGACTATATGGTCGCACTCAATCTGCTGTCACGCTCGCCGCAATGGTTGACCGGACTCGGCGCCATGCCGATGTATCTCGGCCTGGATTTGCGCGGCGGGGTACATTTTCTGTTGCAGGTGGACATGAATGCCGCACTGAACAAGGCATTAGAGGCTGCGGTCGGTGATATTCGCAGCACGCTGCGCGAGCAAAAGGTGGTTTATTCCGGTGTCAGCCGCGATGGTGGCGTGTTGTTGATAAAGTTTCGTGATGCCGAGGCACGCAGCAAGGGGGAAGAGGAAATCAAGCAGCGCTTTGGCGATTATGCGCTAAGCGGCAAGAATGAAGGCGGTGAATTTTTATTGCGTGCGGTCCTTAAACCGGAGGCGGAGCGACGCATCCAGAATTCCGCCGTGCAACAAAACTTGTTGACCTTGCGCAATCGTGTGAACGAGCTGGGCGTGGCCGAGCCGGTGATTCAACAGCAGGGTATGGATCGTGTGGTGGTGCAATTGCCCGGCGTGCAGGACACGGCACGTGCCAAGGATATTCTGGGGCGTACTGCGACACTGGAAGTGCGCATGGTGGATGAGGAGCATCAGGCCATTGAGGGTGCGGCCGCACCGTTCGGTACTGACATGTTCAAAGATCGCGACGGTAATCTGTTGCTGGTGAAGAAGCAGGTGATTCTTACCGGCGAGCGTATCAACGATGCACAACCCGGCTTTGATAATCGTAACAATGAACCGGCGGTACATATCAACCTGGACGGTGTCGGTGCGCGCAGATTCAAGGACGCGACACGCGAAAATGTCGGTAAGCGTATGGCCATTGTTCTGTTTGAAAAAGGCAAGGGCGAAATCGTTACCGCACCGGTGATCCGCGAAGAAATCGGTGGCGGACGTGTGCAGATCAGCGGGCAGATGAATACCATGGAAGCGCAGGACACGGCGCTGTTACTGCGTGCCGGTGCACTGGCGGCGCCGATGGAAATTGTTGAAGAGCGCACCGTCGGCCCCAGCCTTGGAGCGGACAATATCCAACGCGGTTTTGATTCCACCAAGATCGGCTTCATCATGGTTGCGCTGTTCATGATTGTTTACTATCTGATATTCGGCACAATTTCCGTGCTGGCACTGGGGATAAATCTGTTGCTGCTGGTGGCATTACTGTCCTTGCTGCAGGCCACGCTCACGCTGCCGGGTATGGCAGGTATTGCGCTGACGCTGGGCATGGCGGTCGACGCCAATGTGCTGATCAATGAACGTATCCGCGAAGAGTTGCGTAATGGCGTTACACCGCAGGCTGCGATTCATGCCGGATATGACCGGGCATTCGGCACTATTCTAGATTCCAACATTACCACGCTGGTTGCCGGTGTTGCCCTGTTCATGTTTGGCTCCGGGCCGATCAAGGGATTTGCCGTGGTGTTGTGCCTGGGTCTTCTCACTTCGATGTTTAGTGCGGTGTTGGTGTCGCGCGCAATGGTGAATTTGATTTATGGGCGCAAGGCCAGATTGACCAGTGTTGCCATTGGCTAAGGAATAAAAAACATGGAATTTTTCAGAATCAAACGCGATATTCCGTTCATGAGCTATGGACGCTATACCACCACCATTTCGCTGCTGACATTCCTGCTGGCGATTTTTTTCCTTGCCGCCAGGGGGCTGAATTTAGGCGTGGACTTTACCGGCGGCACGGTGATGGAAGTGCATTACGCGCAGCCCGCCGATCTCGTTAAAGTGCGTGAGCAGCTCGCTGTGACGGGCCTGCCGGACGTGCTGGTACAGAATTTCGGTTCCAGCCATGATGTGCTGATCCAGGTGCCGCTCAAGCAGAATCTTGAAGGGGCGAAATTGAGTGAACAGGTGATGGACGGCCTGCGCAAACAGGATCCCGGTGTGGAAATGCGTCGTGTGGAGTTTGTCGGCCCGCAGGTCGGCAAGGATCTAGTGGAGAATGGCGCACTGGCCTTGCTGCTGGTCTGCATGGGTATCGTCGGCTACCTGTGGCTGCGCTTCGAATGGAAGTTCGGTCTGTCCGCCATTATTGCCAATCTGCATGATGTGGTGATCATCCTTGGCTTTTTTGCCTTCTTTCAATGGGAATTTTCGCTGTCGGTATTGGCGGCAGTACTGGCGGTGTTGGGCTACTCGGTAAATGAATCGGTGGTGGTATTTGACCGGATCCGCGAAAACTTCCGCACCATGCGCAAGGCCGGGACGGCGGAAATTATCGATAACGCGATCACCCGTACCATGTCGCGCACCATCATCACACACGGTTCGACACAGGTCATGGTCGGTGCGATGCTGTTCCTCGGCGGCGAGACGCTGCATTATTTTGCCATGGCGCTGACTATCGGCATCATGTTCAGTATTTATTCCTCGGTGCTGGTCGCCAGTCCGCTGCTGATGCTGTTTGGCGTGTCGCGCGAAGATTTCATCAAGCCGGAGAAAACCGAAGCCGAAGAAGTGCTGCCCTAACGGGCATGGCAAGAGCTACCCTGATCATGAAATTTTTCATGCCCGTTTCACTCACCCCAACCCTCTGGATGAAACAACTAGCCATTCGACTAGGCTGCAAGAAACTACAGCCAAGTCGCCGGTTATCCCGCAAGCGGGCGAGGGGGCAAACGAACGCTGCGCGTATTTCACGCTAACCCTGTGGATTTGCTCGCTGCTTTTATCGATATCGTCCTGCATCTGGACACCCATCTGCTGGCGCTTACTCAGGAATATGGGGGGTGGGTATACGCTATCCTGTTCCTGATTATTTATTGCGAGACCGGCTTGGTGGTGACGCCTTTTCTGCCCGGCGATTCGCTGCTGTTCGTAGCCGGAGCGCTGTGCGGAATGGGCGCGCTGCAACTGGAATGGCTTGCGCCGTTGCTGATGCTGGCCGCATTCAGTGGCGACAACACCAATTACTGGATCGGGCGCCTTATCGGGGTACGCCTGCTGCGGCGCAGCAACGGGCTCATCAAGCGCGAGCACATCGACAAGACTCATATCTTTTACGAAAAACACGGCGGCAAGACCATTCTGTTTGCGCGTTTCCTGCCCATTGTTCGCACCTTTGCACCGTTCGTGGCAGGCATCGGGCTGATGAATTATCGCCTGTTCATGCTGTTCAGCGCGCTGGGCGCGCTGATCTGGATCGGTAGTCTGACTGTGGCGGGGTACTTTTTCGGTAATATCCCGATTATCAAGGACAACCTCACCCTGATGATCGTCGCTATCATCATCATTTCACTACTACCCGCCATTCGCGAATTCGTTCGCCACCGCAAACCGGCTGCGTGAGGGTGGCGTGCCAGCGCCAAGTGCCTCGTAGCAGCCGTATCACAACATTTTGAAACATTTATTCTTGAACATGTCGGCGGATGCCGAGTCATAATCCTGCCCCGTGATTAGCAGGGTTTACAAAGGAGCGAAAAATGAAGAGAAGTCTGTTGGTGTTGAGTTTGTTTTCCCTGTATGGCAACGCCTTTGCGGCGGATTTTACCGATACCGCACGGGTGGTCTCCAGCACTCCCATCTATGAGCGTATCAGTGAGCCCAAGCGCGAATGCTGGACCGAGACCGTGCAGGTTACGCCCAAGGAGCGTTCCATCGGTGGTGCAGTTGTCGGTGGTGTTGCGGGTGGCTTGCTGGGCAGCCAGGTTGGCGGCGGTAGCGGCAGTACGGTTGCTACCGGTGCCGGCGCGGTGGCGGGTGCAGTAGCGGGTGATCGTGTCGCCAATCCGGACAGTAACCGTTCGGCAACTGGCGCGGTGGTGGGCGGTGTGGCCGGTGCGCTACTGGGCAGCCAGATTGGCGGTGGTAGTGGTAGCAAGGCCGCGACTGCGGTGGGTGGTATTGCCGGCGCAGTAATCGGTGACCGTGTTGCCAATCCGGATCAGCCGCGTACCGAACAGGTCGAACGTTGTCGCGAAGTGCAAACCAGCCGTGAAGTGATCAAGGGCTATAACGTAACTTATAATTACAACGGGCGTGATGTTACTACAACCTTACCCTATCAACCCGGCGCTACCATCAAGGTTGGTGTGAGCGTCATCGAAGACCAGCCGATGGAGCGGCGCTATGAAAGCCAGCCGGAGCGGCGTTATTAAAAGCGTCTTCAGCCAAACAAAAACTCCGGGACGAACCCGGGGTTTTTTGTTGGCTTTCAGGCTTCAGCCGAAGCGGCCCGTAATGTAATCCTCGGTTTCCTTGCGCTTCGGATTGGTGAATACCGTGCTGGTGTCGCCGAATTCGATCAGGTCGCCGAGATACATGTAGGCGGTGTAATCGGAGACGCGCGCGGCCTGTTGCATGTTGTGCGTGACAATGACGATGGTGAAATCTTCTTTCAGCTCGTCAATCAGTTTTTCGATATGCGCGGTGGAAATCGGATCAAGTGCCGAGGTTGGCTCATCCAGCAGCAGGATCTGTGGTTTAACGGCGATGGCACGCGCGATGCACAGGCGTTGTTGCTGGCCGCCGGAAAGTCCCGTTCCACTCTGCTTGAGCTTGTCTTTCACTTCGCCCCATAGTGCAGCCTTTTTCAGTGCCCATTCGATACGCTCATCCATGTCGTGGCGGCTCAGGCTTTCGTACAGTTTTACGCCGAACGCGATATTGTCGTAAATCGACATCGGGAACGGCGTGGGCTTCTGGAACACCATGCCGACTTTTGCGCGCAAGGTGTTCAGATCCTGCTTTTTGTCGAGAATATTTGTGCCGTCCAGCAAAATTTTTCCGGTAGCTTTCTGTTTGGGATATATCTGATACATGCGGTTGAAGGTGCGCAACAGCGTGGATTTTCCGCAACCGGAAGGGCCGATGAAGGCGGTTACCATTTTTTCGGCAATATCCAGGTTGATATCCTTGAGTGCGCGGAAATTACCGTAATAGAAATTGAGATCTTTGACGGTTATTTTCGGACTGGGAATGTTTTCAGCAATCATATACAGGCCCTGTTTAATGAGTGGTGGCTTTTTGCCGGAACAGCACACGCGCCAGAATGTTGAGCGTCAGTACGCTGAGGGTAATCAGCAGCGCGCCGGCCCACGCCAATTTCTGCCAGTCTTCGTAGGGGCTCATGGCGAACTGGAAAATGACTACCGGCAAGTTGGCCATCGGCTGATCCATATTGCGGCTCCAGAACTGGTTATTCAGTGCGGTGAACAGCAACGGCGCGGTTTCGCCGCTGATACGTGCGATGGCCAGCATCACGCCGGTGATGATTCCGGCACGCGCGGCGCGCAGCGTAACGAAGTTGATGATTTTCCATTGCGGTGCACCGAGTGCTGCCGCCGCTTCGCGCAGCGTGGTTGGAACCAGGCGCAGCATGTTTTCGGTGGTGCGAATCACGATGGGAATGACGATGATAGCCAGTGCCAGCGCGCCCGCCCAGCCGGAAAAATGCCTGATATGGACGACGTAGATTTCATACACGAACAGCCCGATGACGATGGATGGTGCGGAAAGCAGCACGTCGTTGATAAAGCGCGTGATCGGGGCGAGCCAGCCGCGCTGGCCGAATTCAGCCAGGTAGGTGCCGGCCAGGATACCGATCGGCGTGCCGATCAGTGTGCCCGCCAGCGTCATCATCAGGCTGCCGGCAATGGCATTGAGCAGGCCGCCGTTGCTGCCCGGCGGCGGGGTCATTTGCGAGAACACCAGCGGGGTCAGCGCGGGCAATCCATTCTCCAGCAACGTCCATAGAATCCAGCACAGCCAGAACAGGCCAAACAGCATGGCCAACACCGATATGATCAAACCGGCTACGTTGATGATACGACGGCGTGTGTATAGGCTCAGCATTATTATGACGCCTGCCCTTCGCGCTTGCCGAGCTTGAAGAGCATATAGCGCGCCAGCGACAGTACCACAAAGGTAATGAAGAACAGAATCAAGCCGAGTTCAATCAGCGCGGAGGTATACAGCTCCCCGTAGGCCTCGGTAAATTCGTTGGCGAGCGCCGAGGCAATGCTGTTGCCGGGCATCAACAGGGATTTGCTCAGTTCGTGCGCGTTGCCGATGACAAAAGTGACCGCCATGGTTTCGCCCAGCGCGCGCCCCAGCCCCAGCATGATGCCGCCAACTACGCCAATCCTGGTGTAAGGCAATACAACTTTCCACATGACTTCCCAAGTGGTTGCACCCAGGCCATAGGCTGATTCCTTCAGCAGGGTGGGCACCACTTCGAACACATCGCGCATCACCGATGCGATAAATGGAATCACCATGATGGCAAGGATGATGCCGGCAGCCAGCATGCCGATGCCCATCGGTGGGCCGGAGAAGAATGGGCCGATAACGGGCATGACTCCGATATGTTCATCAATCCACGGTTCGATATGATCGGCAAATAGCGGTGCAAACACAAACAGCCCCCACATGCCGTAAATGATGCTGGGAATGCCCGCCAGTAATTCGATGGCGATACCGAGCGGGCGGCGCAGGATGCGCGGCGACAGCTCGGTCAGGAACAGGGCGATACCGAAGCTGACCGGGATGGCAATCGTCAGCGCGATAGCGGAGGTGACCAGCGTGCCGACAATCGGGATCAGCGCGCCGAACTGTTCGCTAACCGGATCCCAGTCGGAGCTGACCAAAAAGCCGAAGCCAAATGCGCGGATGGCAGGCATGCTGCCGACGATCAGCGAGACGATAATCGCAGCGAGCAAAGCCAGTACGGTAAATGCGGAAACGCGCGTCAGGTTGCGGAACAGCAGATCGAGAACGTTGTGCCGTTTAAGTCTGGCTTCGCGTAAAAACGTCGGCATAGTTGTGTGTTTCTGGTTAGGAAAGCATTAGCTCGGCCGGGCCGGTTTATTGCACCAACGCCTTGCCGGCAACGTCTTTGATCTGTGCTTTCCATGCGGCGCGAATCAGCTTGACGACATTTTCTGGCAACGGCACGTAATTCAGGTCGGAAGCCAGCTTGCCGCCCTGAACGTAAGCCCAGTCAAAAAACTTCAACACACTCGTTGCAGTTTCCGGTTTTTCCTGCACCCTGCGCATCAGCACGAAAGTTGCACCGCTGATCGGCCAACTCTCTTTGCCGGTCTCATTGGTCAGAATTACGTAGAAACCGGGTGCCTTGTCCCATTGTGCGCTGGCAGCGGCAGCCTTGAAACTTTCGTCGTCCGGTTTGACAAATTGGCCATCGCGATTTTTCATTTGCGCGGTGTTCATCCTGTTTTGCAATGCGTAGGCATATTCCACATAGCCGATGGAATTTTTGATGCGCTGCACGTAGGAGGCCACGCCTTCATTGCCTTTACCGCCGGTTCCGGCTTTCCAGGAAACCGCAGTGCCTTCGCCTATGGCGGATTTCCACTCGGCGCTGACCTTGGACAGGTAGTTGGTGAAGATGAAAGTAGTACCGGAACCGTCGGAGCGATGCACCACCGTAATATTTTCAGCAGGCAGTTGGATATCCTTGTTCAGTGCTGCCAGCGCGGGATCATTCCACTTGGTGATTCGCCCCAAATAGATATTGGCTAAAGTTTCGCCATCCAGTTTCAGCGTGCCGGCGCCAATGCCGGCCACATTAATGACCGGAACCACGCCACCAATTAACGTGGGAAACTGCATCAGGCCGTATTTATCGAGCTCTTCAGGCTTGAGCGGCATGTCGGATGCACCGAAATCTACGGTCTTGGCGGTAGTCTGTTTGATGCCGCCGCCGGAGCCGATGGACTGGTAATTCATTTTTATGCCAGTTTGCGTGCGGTAGGCTTCCGCCCATTTCGCATAGATCGGGTAGGGAAAAGTTGCACCCACGCCGGTGATGTTGGTGGCCTGGCCTGCACCGGCATAAATCGCCGCAGCGATTGCTGCGATGCCGATGATGAGTTGCCTGAGTCTGTTGTTCACAATGCCTCCGCTAAGTCGGGTCTGCTGCCCGGTAAATGCCCTTAAACCAGCGGCATATTAAGTGCGGTGCATATTAGCTTTTGTATATGACAGAATTATTACATCTGTGACTGTTTGCTGTTTGGTGATGTGATCAGAAGGAGTAAATCATGCCCATGCCCAAGCCTGTCTGGGTGGACCCGTTTGTAGTGGCGGCTCCCACGGTACCGATAGCGGTGGCTGTCAATGTGCTGTAGTTGGCGCTGGCATCGTTGCCGAGCCGGGTGTAGGCGCCATACAGTTCAATGTATTTGGCAAAATTATAGCCATAGCGCAACGTATACATATCGGCACCCGTATTTGGACGTGCCCCAAGATTGCCGTTTCTGACATAAAAAGCACCGAGATTGCTGCTGCCAAATTTGTACTGGCCCGCCAATTCCCAGTTGCCCTGCGATTCGCTGGTGGCAACGGCGGTGCCGACGGACAAGTGTTCATAAGCCAGGCCAACCAAGCCGTCGTCGAACTTGTAGGCACCCACCAGGCGGGTGGCATTATCAGTCATGGATGCGGTGGTCTGATCGGGGCGGCTTTCGTACGCCAGTGCGCCATACAACATATCGTTTTCGTAAGTGCCGGACAGTGACAGCTTGGTCTTGTTGGTTGTCGTGGTCTGGCCGGAATCCGGGCTAAAGGCGATCTTGCCTTGGAAGCCGTTGAGATTCGGTGTCCAGTATTGCAGGACGCTCGATTGGCGGGTGTTGTTGTTGACCGCAGTTACCGCTGTGTTTCCAGCATTGTTCGCACCGCTGCGTCCGATCAGGTTGGTCGCGGAAAAGATCGCCGCGTTGTCGAACAGCTCGATCTTGTTGTGTGCGACCTTGTAGGGTGTATCCCAGTTACCGGCAAACACCGTGCCAAAATTACTCTTTAAGCCGATATTGCTGTTGCGCGTGCCATTGAACGGCGTGCCGCCACCGTTGGCGGGATCAATCTGTACCTCAAGTTGCCAGATGGCCGACAGATCCCCACCCAGCGCCTTGCTGCCTTTCACGCCAATGCGGGAAGCGTTGGATTGAACACGGTTTGCACTATTGGCGGTTGTTACTGCCGGCACTCTGTCATTTTTGACCGACTCGAAATCCATGTTGACCCTGCCGTAAAGAGTCACGTCAGTGGTTGTGGCGACACTTGGGGGTGTTTTTGCAGCAGTGCTGGCCCGAGCAGGGGTCACGGCTGCACTTTTTTGCTCAAGTTTATGTTCAAGCGCGCGAATTTTCTGATCCAACTCCTGTACCAATACGCGCAGTTTCTCCAGTTCATCCTTATCGGTATCGGCAAATGCTGCCGGAGCGACAAATGCCGACATGAGCGCCAGCGCGATAATTTTTTTTTTGCATGTAAAACTCTCCTGGGTGTTTATGCCGGCGGCATGGGCCGCCAAGCGGTGTAAGGCTCCACCCCTTCATATCGCCCATTTATACGTGATTCGATAAGCCTCAATGTTTATGCGCGTCCGTAGCCGGAGCGGAGTCGGTTTGATGATGGCTTGCCGAGGAAGCGATGGCAGTATGGATACCTTCGACGTAATGCATATAGGTCACGTAGGCTTCCACAAACTCTCTGCCGGCTTCGACGCTCTTGTCCTTGTGCTTACTTGCTGCAAGGGCGCGCGCAAATTTCTCTCTGATGGCTTCTGCCATGTGATGGCTGATCATCCTGATCATTTCGTCGGCAGAACCGTCGGCCAGGGTGCTGTCGGCCATTGCGACGATCGGTTCGGCTGCTTCGTCCTTGATGCCGCTATACGGCGCGCCTTCGCCCGCGCGATGTACGCGCACGAGCGTTTCAAGGAAATACTGATCGGCCAATTCCTTTATCTCCTTGCCTTTACCGCGAACCGCGATCGTTTTCGCAAATGCTGCCCTGATCTCTGCCTCGTCATTCTTCTTGACCCACTTCAGGATGGGCGTTATGTCCTTCTTTTCCAGTGCGGCTTGGGCTTCCGGAATGATCGGGCCGCCGGTCGTATCGCAGTGTGCCTGCGCATTCCCTGCAAGGAGCAGGAGGCAACTTATCGAAAAGAGGGTGGCAGTAAGAAAATTGCTGGCGCTGCTGGTGCTTCTCGTCATTTTGGTGTCCTTGTACATTGTTGATTAAGATATGGTTCGTGGGTTACATCACCGCATAATTCATGCGGCGCTTGAAAGACTATGCTGAGCCCGATTAGTTCCTCATTCGGACAATATCTGTATGCTTACCTTGAGCGCTTCCCATTGCAATACTTCTTCCTGCAGCGCCGCCTCGGTCAGCGGATTTTGTGTCAGCCAATTTGCGTCGATCGAGAGGTGAAACTTGGTACCGCTGAAACGTCCTCGCAAGGCGGGCAGGCTGATGTTGCTGCGGTTACGGTAAAATAGCACGGCTAGGCGCAGACTCATTATCAGAGCGCAATCTTCGGCATTTTTTAATTGGCTTTTCAGTTTTTCCAGGTTGCCGCGCTGTGTCAGTGTCAGCAAACTGAGGCGCGCCTGCTCTTTCTTCGAGAAACCGGGCATATCAGCGTTGGCAAGAATGTAGGCGGTATGCTTGTGATAGCCGTTGTGTGCGATGCTGATACCCAGCTCATGCAGCCTGGCCGCCCAGCCCATGATATGCAGCATTGACTCATCAATTTCATCACCAAGGAATTGCCGCGAAAATTGGCATGCCAGTTTCGTCACCCGTTCGGCCTGTCTGGCATCAACATGATAGCGCCGCATGAATTGCTGCACCGTGACTTCGCGCATGTCGTTGTTGTGGAAGCGCCCCCACAAGTCATACAGCACGCCCTCGCGCAGAGCGCCAAGTGCGGGGTGCATCTGTTCTATTTTCAGTTCGCAAAAAGCGGCGTACATGATAGCAAAGCCGCCGGAGAAAACTGGTACACGATCCGCGCGCAACCCCTGCAAATCCAGCTTTTGCACATCGCCGGTCTTGAGCAGGTAAGCGCGTAGTTTTTCCAGACCATCGCGCGTGATTCCATTTTCACTGTAGCCGTTCAGTTCCAGTACATCGCACAATACCCGTGCAGAGCCGGACGAGCCGAGCGCAGATGCCCATTGTCCCTTGTTGAAATCCACCACGATGGTTTGTAATGTGTTGCGCGCGGCAAACTCTGCCTGTCTGAGATTCTGTTTGGTGATTTTGCCGTCGGAAAAAAAACGCAGACTATAACTGACGCAACCCATGTGCAGGCTTTTCAGTTTGAGCGGAGTAAGGCCGCTGCCAATGATGAATTCGGTGGAGCCGCCACCGATATCCATGACCAGCAGATTGTCTTCGGATTGCGGCAGACCATGCGCGACACCGATATAGATCAGGCGCGCTTCTTCCATGCCGGCGATAACCTCAATCGGGAACCCCAGAACGTGTTCCGCCTGCGGAATAAAATCGGTGGCATTTTTAGCCACACGAAGTGCGTTGGTACCTACCGTACGCACTGCTTCCTGCGGCAGGCCGCGCAGACGTTCGGCAAATCGCCCCAGTGCAGTGAAGGCACGCAGTTGCGCTTCGGTATCGAGATGTTGATCGGTATTGAGTCCGGCAGCGAGCCGCACTGGTTCACGCAAACCGTCAAGCATATAAAGCTGGTCGTTCTCGACCCGTGCAATTTGCAGCCGGAAACTGTTTGATCCCAGGTCAACGGCGGCGAGGATGGGCTGGTGCTGCACTACTCTTGAATTTCGCGATCGATTTCGTCTGCGGTTACATGGCGCACATCGCGTCCCTTGACCATGTAGATGACGTATTCAGACATGTTTTTGGCATGGTCGCCGATGCGTTCGATCGCTTTTGCCACGAACAGGATTTCCAGCGAAGTGGAAATAGTGCGCGGGTCTTCCATCATGAAGGTGATGAGATAGCGCATGATGGCACGAAATTCTTCGTCAACTTTTTCATCCTGCCTCACTACCTGTGCGGCCATCGCTACATCCAGTCGTGCAAAGGCATCGAGCGACTGCCGCAGCATATTCAAAGCCAGGTCGGCAGCGTGTTTGATTTCGTGATAACGCGGCAGGTTGAGTGTATTTTTTTGCGACAGCAGTTTGGCCATGCGTGCAATTTTCTCGGCCTCATCACCGATACGTTCCAGATCGGTAATGGTCTTGACCACAGCCATTATCAAACGCAGATCCCCAGCCGTCGGCTGGCGGCGGGCAATGACCTGGCTGCAGGTCTCATCTATTTTTACCTCCATGGCATTGACACGGTGGTCATCTGCAATCACCCGGGTCATCAAGGCCACGTCGCCGCTCAATAGCGATTCCACCGCACTTTTGATCTGGTTTTCCACCAAACCGCCCATTTGCAGCACATTGGCGCGAATTGCCTCAAGTTCGGTGTCGAATTGGCGGGAAATATGGTCACTGGCGGTCATGGTTGTTTTCCGGAATGATTGATTGTGCAGTTTAGGCTAAGAATGTGAAAGTTTGATGACAGTCACAACGCTTCCACAGGAATCTTTATACCATTATCTTTTTTACGCCTTCCGTCGTGCCGAGCAGCAACACGTCAGCGGGGCGGCGCGCAAACAGACCGTTGCTGACAATCCCCGCGATGTGGTCCAGTGTGGATTCCAGTTCCACTGGATTCATGATTTGTAATCCGTATATATCAAAAATTATATTGCCGTTATCGGTGACAAAATTTTCACGCAGTTTGGGCTGTCCACCCAACCCAACCAGCTGAAGTGCCACTGAACTGCGCGCCATTGGAATGACTTCAACGGGTAACGGAAATTTACCCAGCACATCTACCAGCTTGCTGGCGTCACACACGCAAATAAATTTTTTACTGGCTGCCGCGACGATTTTCTCGCGCGTCAGTGCGCCGCCGCCGCCCTTGATCATGTGCAGATGGCGCGTGATTTCATCCGCCCCGTCCACATACACCGGCAGGCTGCCCGCATCATTCAGCGATACCACCTCGATGCCGTGGCCCTGCAAACGCTTTGCCGATGCTTCGGAGCTGGCGACTGCACCACGTATTCTGTGCTTGATCGCTGCCAGCTCATCAATAAAAAAATTGGCGGTGGAGCCGGTGCCCACTCCGACAATGCAATCATCCGGTACATATTCAATCGCGGCCCGCGCTACCACGCGCTTCAAATTGTCCTGGCTCATCATTAGCTCACCCTGCTTTCGATATTATTTATTTCATTTGAGATTATTGCAGGAATTGCAGGTTGTGTGAGTAGTATTGACCGGGAAAGCATAAGGAATTAACGAAAATAACAACATAAAATTTTACAATAAATCTGTATGCACCAAATTCCCTGGCAACCATCTTTATGGCCAGTATCGGAAATTAGTTGCAACTATATGTTTTTATTGATGGTTAATAACCTGCACTCACTTGTCATCGGACAAGGCCAAGTAAGTGTTGACAGCGCTTGATCTGATACCGCAGAATTTGCGAAGCAGAGGCGGCATTAGTTGTTATTTAACTTTACAAACTTAATGAGGAATTACAGATGAAAAAATTATCTTGTGTACTGCTAGTAGCATCTTTTGGACTAACCAGTTTTCCGACTCAAGCTGCTGATGATGTCGCTGATCAGTTTGCCAGCCAGTTTAATGTTGCAAGAACTCTTGTTGCACAGTATGAACAAGAAGCAAAAAAACTTAATAAAAATGCAACTTTATCCGCTGAGGCAGGGCGTGCTTTTTACATAAAAAAGGTCTTTGTTGATGGCGAGGATCTTTCATGCTCCACGTGCCACACTGACGACCCGACCAAAGAAGGTAAACATAAAGATACCCACAATGTGACCAAGCCGGTGGCGATTTCCGCCAATCCGGAAGCTTTTTCCGACGTAAAAAAGACAGAAAAAGCCTTTTCGAAGCATTGTCGTGAGCTGTACAAGAAGGATTGTTCTGCTCAAGAAAAGGGTGATTTTCTGACTTATTTGCTGTCGGTAAAATAGACCAGACCTATAGCAAGAAAGCCAACAATGAAAAATGACCCGCGCAATGCGGGTCATTTTTTTGCAGTACAAGTTTTGCTGTGGCAAGAATGGTTTTTGGCAAGCAGCAGCCATTAGAACTCAATTCATGTATCCGGCCTTAATTTACGGCATGAACGGCTTGATATGGGGTTTTATCAAAATATGTCTTCTTTGACGCCGCCTGCAATATCACCAATTTGCTCCACGTAGTATTACGGCACAGTGCTTGTTTGGCCCGCTTGAAGGTAGCACTATCGCCCACATGCGTAGCTGCACCAATGCTCCATCCGGTCGCCGTACGACAAGATCTTGAAACTTTCTTTCCTGCTTTGTTTCTACCATGAGTGTGCAATGGGTGTTCTTTTCACAATCTCTGGCGCAATCCGTCCCCTGGAAAAGGCTTGGGCAGAGCTTGTTTAGCGTAGCATCGCGATCTTGCCCGAGCATGTGGCTTGCCGCTTCATTGATTGCTACAACGTGACGGTTTTGGTCAATAAAAACAACCCCCTCATCAAGGTTGTCAAAAACCTGTTTTAATTCCGACAAAGTAACCATAAAAATTTATTACTCCAAAAAATATCCACTATGAGAAATGCCGATTAAACAAAGCAAAGCGGGCAACAGATACGAGGCCGTTTGCCGGATAAAAAATATACCTGGTTCAGGTTTTCGGCAAACATACCTGCATGTATGTCCATAAGGCAGACGGATTTAATGTTCCGTATGCACAGCCTGTGCCAAAATGCGTGCAATTACCGATTGATTAATACCAGGTGGAGCTAAAGTGGAATGACGTACCATAAAATCACATGCCTCACAGGTATACCGCAATGGAATATAGCTTGTAAATTGCTATTACAAACGACTAATGACTAAGAAATTCAAGATAGCCGTTATTGGCGCGGGCCCTGCGGGCTTGTCTGCGGCTGCACATGCTGCCGAGTTGGGCGTATCGCACATTCTTCTGGAAGCCGGGCAGCATCTTGCTAATACTATCTATAAATACCAAAAAGGCAAACTTGTCATGGCAGAGCCTGCCGTGCTCCCACTCCGAAGCCCGATAACTTTTGCGGCAGGTCTTCGCGAAAATATCCTCAAAACCTGGCACGAAGACATTCACAAGTACAATGTTAACCTGCACTTGAATACGCAGGTCAGTGAAATAAGTGGCGAGTGTGGCAACTTTCAGATTACATTAACTTCCGGACAAAACATAAATGCCGAGCAGGTAGTACTTGCAATCGGGCTTCAGGGTAACATCAACAAGCTTGAGGTTCAGGGTGATACCCTGGCCAATGTGCAATATCAACTGGATGACCCGGAAGAGTTTAGAGGCGAAACCATTGTGGTTGTAGGCGGGGGTGATGCCGGCGTGGAAAATGCGCTTGCGCTCGCGCAACAGAACCGGGTGATCCTTGTCAATCGTGAAGAGGAATTCAGCCGCTGCAAGGAGGCAAACTTCAATCTATTGCAAGCCGCCATTAAGTCAGAACGTATTGAAACCCGCGTCAGTACCAAGATCAGCCATATTGAGGAAGAAGCCGAGAGTGGTTTCTTATTGAGGGTTGTAGCAAAACCTCCCGAGGGGATCGAGATTATTCCTTGCCATCGCGTTATTGCGCGTCTTGGTGCCAGCCCGCCACGCAAATTGCTGGAAAGCTTTGGCGTGAAATTCCCTAATAGCGACATAACTTCTGTGCCGGAGCTGTCCGAGCAATACGAGTCGAATATACCAGGCCTCTATATTATTGGCGCGCTTGGTGGCTACCCGCTTATCAAACAAGCGTTGAATCAAGGTTATGAGGTAATCGAACATATCCTCGGGAATCCGGTGGATCCGGCGGATGAGTTGCTTCTTAAGCAAAAAATATCCAGTTTTAATGCCTTATGCTCTGTCAGCGAGGGGCTTGCCATCATCAAGCGCAATGTACCCATATTAGCCGGCCTTACCGTACTGCAATTGCGTGAGCTTATTCTTGAGAGCGATATTCTGACTCCGCAGCCGGGTGAAATTATTTTCAAATATGACGATTACACCAGTAGTTTTTTTTCAATTTTAGAAGGAGAGCTTGCAGTTTTTGTTAAAGCCAAGGACGGTAGCGATATTTATTTTCAGGTCAAGGCGGGAAATTTCTTCGGTGAAATGGGGCTGATATCCGGTCGCCGCAGATCCGCTACCGTTAAGGCAATTACGGGTTGTGTGCTTATTGAAACACCGCGCCGCTCAATGCTCAAACTGATCAATTCCGTGGGGTATGTACGCAAAAAACTTGATGAAGTGTCAATGAAAAGGGTTGTGCGCAATTGTCTGACCAACACCCTGACGGATAGTGAATTGAACCATTTGCTGCAAGGTGCAACGATTAAACGTTACAAAGCCGGTGATATTTTGTTTCATCAAGGCGACAAGGCAGACGGATTGTATCTGATCCGCCGTGGCTCCGTAATAGTCTACCGCATGATAGGTGCAAGAGAGGATGTGCTGTCATATGTTGTTACGGGCAACTATGTTGGTGAAATGGCACTTGTCTCGGACAGATCACGCTCGGCAACAGCAGTGGCGGCATCGCTGACAGAGGTTGTCCTGCTTAAAGTCGCAGTAGTGAGTGAGCTGCTGGAGCGCAACACAGAGCTGCGCGATTTGCTTGGCGCACGTTATCGCGAATATGCCACTCAGGAGAGAAGGAAAGTAGAGCCCCGTGGCAAACTGGACAATTTGTTAAATTCTTTTATTCAGAAGGGTATTGGTGAAGCAACAGACGTGCTGTTGATTGATTATTCGCTTTGCATCCGCTGCAACAAATGCGAAGTCGCCTGCGCAAACACGCACATGGGTATCCCACTTTTCAAGCGCGAAGCAGGCGTTACCATGGGCCATATTCATTTGCCAAATGCATGCCGCCATTGCGAGCACCCATATTGCATGCTGGATTGCCCACCCAATGTTATTCACAGATCGGTCAACGGTGAAGTATTTATTGCGGATGGCTGCATTGGATGTGGCAATTGCAAAAATAATTGCCCTTATGATGCCATTCAGATGGTAGCCAACAATCCGGAATTTAAAAAACCGGGTGTGTGGCAGGCATTGCTGGGCAGCGCCAATCATGGCGACACTGAGCGTATTGCCGATGATGCTTCGCCCAAACTTGCTGTCAAGTGCGACTTGTGCATGAATAATGCAATGGGGCCGGCATGTGTCAGGTCATGCCCAACTGGAGCAGCCTTGCGTATCAGTCCGGAAGCACTTTCACGGATGATG
Source organism: Gallionella sp. (assembly GCA_035529795.1). Taxonomy (GTDB): domain Bacteria; phylum Pseudomonadota; class Gammaproteobacteria; order Burkholderiales; family Gallionellaceae; genus Gallionella. The sequence goes on from DATKVZ010000024.1 coordinate 87,766, forward strand.
CGCAATAGTTCTGTGGTTGTGGAATAAAACAGAAAAATATCTACCGGGGCTAAAGACGATATGCTGCGCAGCACTGTTCTGGAATACAGAAATTACCGATATCTCAAGATTGCCAGTCTGTTGATGTTTTTTGCTGTGGCAGTCTACTTGTTTGACCAGCCCGCTACGGGAGCCTATGGTGGCACCTGGCTGGGTTATTCGCTCGGGATTTTGTCGACGATAATTGTTGTCGTGTTGCTTCTGTACGGAATTCGCAAGCATCTGGTGCCTCTGCGCGCAGAGCGGCGAAGCTTGCCAGATACCGCATCGCCGCATCGGGTTGCTCCTGATCGCCGAGAGCATGAAGCAAATTGGTTGCGGCATCAAGGCCCAACTCTTCAGGGCTGGCTTTCTGCTCATATCTACCTGGGGATTGCGCTCATCGTACTGGCGACACTACATACCGGCTTTCAGTTCGGCTGGAATGTCCACACCCTGTCATATGCTTTGATGATGGTTGTCATCATTAGCGGTTGTTATGGCACTTACACTTATCTGCACTTTCCGAGTTTGATAACAGAAAACATGGGTGAATCAGATACCTTTGATTCTCTGTTGCAAGAAATTGACGATCTCGACAGGCAGGCGGGTGTTAAGTCTCTTCAGTTTTCCGATGATGTCTGTGCGCTGGTACTTAAGGCCCAGCAAGAAACTCTTATTGGAGGTAACTTTTTCCAGCAATTGACAGGATTTCAGCGCGACTGTCCCACTTCAAAAGCTGTACAAAAGCTGCAAATATTGAGCAAAAGCCTGAAATACGAACAATTAAAGCCTTTTGATAGCCTCTATCTGGTCATGGCGCAAAAAGAAACTCTGGTGAAACGGGTGCGACGGGATGTAATGTACAGGGCGAAAATGGGATTCTGGGTTTATTTCCATACGCCATTTGCGATTGCATTTTTGTCCGCACTCATTGCGCACATTGTCGCCATATTTTTCTACGGCTAAATACTGTAAAAGCACATTATTTCGTATCTTGATGAAACCGATGGCAGCTATCACAGGTACTTCTGATTTTCCCTCTGGCAGGCCGGTTGCCAACATGGCATTCACGGCATTTTTTTATAGCTGGCATGGCAACGTCTGCGCTGATTTTTGAGTTCACTTTGTCGTGACATTCGGTGCAGTTAACCGTGTCATGTTTTGAGTGCGGAAATACAGCACCCGGCTGAAAATCCCGGCTTATGCGTAGTGGCTTGATCTTCCACGGGACATCGCGATTTTCGGTCTTGCTGATCTCGTGGCATAAGACACATTCGAGATCTTCTCCGTCCTCCTTGAATAGCGTAGTGGCAGCATTTTTCTGTGCAAGATCATTGGCGCATTCCAGAACGCGCTTGACGGCGTTAACAGGGCTGTTTGTTTGTGCACAAGCTGCCATATTTTTCGTTGTTGAATCAGTCAGCCATTGGATGTAATACTCACGCAACTTGTTCATCACCTCGCGTTCGGATCCATGCGGTGCCAGGCCCTCGATCGGTTCCGTAAAATACAGTTTGTGGCAACGGGACTGTTGACAGGTTTCTTGCATGGACATGGGCTTGAAGTGTGCCCCGGTTTTATCAAGATGGTGGCAATCCCGGCACGCCATCACAATACGACCCAAAGGGCTTGATACACCTTTTGCATCCAAGTGAACCCGGTGGGAATACTTGAGTCGTGGTTTTTCAACCAGTGCCGACTTTTCATCTTGTCGGACGCGAGTGATGCTCTCATCACCCTGCAACGCAATACGGAAAGGTGGGTGGTCTTTTTCAAAATCATGCACATTGGCAAGTGCTGTATTTGTTTTTTTGTTCTTGATGTTGCCATGACAGGCAACACACGCTGACTGGTCATGCAGTACCAACCCTGCTTTTCCCCGATGGTCAAGATGACAGTCCGTGCAGTGCATATTTTTGAAAATATCGGTATGCGGATCATCTGTTGCCAGATGCTTGGCAACATGTTTATGACACGCTGTACACGCATCATTCGAGACAGCCTGAAAAGCGCGTTGATGGCAGGTTGAGCATTTCGCCCCGAAGATGCCATGCCCACCAGATAAGGGGCCCGGGTTCCATGATTCGGTAAAAGTAATGGGGAGGGTAGCTTGCCATTTGTCCAAAGCCGGCGAAGTGCTCGGAAGCAAAGGCAGCAACAGGAATAAAAAAAGAATTCCCGTTGCCAAAATGAAACTCCACTTGCGCTTGCTTAATCCCGAACCAGCCAATGTGACGGGTGCGTTTCGATATGCTTTCGCTGTAGCTAGCTCGGACAACGGCTGAGTCATCTCTACCGACAAAGCGATGTCATGGCCATCCTGTTGCGATTCAACAACAAGCAAATAAGGCCCAATTTCAACGCGCATTCCGGGAGAAAGAGGGGCGCTGTTCCCGGTGAAACCATCGATGCTCATGGTTGCGTCTTTTTCCGCCTCAATGTACAGGTTGCCATCTTCGGTGCGTTTTATGGTGGCATGAAGCGAATTAACCCGGTGATCGAGCAAATGAATTTTGCAAAGTGCGCTTCGGCCAATTTGTATTGACTCGCCAGATATAGCGGTTTCTTTGTGCAGCACTAATCCTTGCGGATTATGTGAAACCTGAATCAATAGGCAGGAGATCATTCAAAGGCTACCAGTAGAAAAATACCGTCATAATGTGTGCCATGAGCGTGGTCATAAACACGACAGACAAGAGCATATGCACATCACTCGGTTTTTTGCCTTCCAAGGGGTGAATTTCATGTTACCAGTTTTTTCTGTAGCCGGGCTCATACAGATGTTGTCCGGGTGACTTGTTGCACAGTGTCGAGTGGTGCAGCTTTCCAACGGTACAACGTAGTTCCGGCATAACGTATCGGGCGTATTCCCCAGAAAATTCATTGTAAAACAAGCTGCCCAAGCAACACTTGGACGACTGGCTCAATACTCGGTGAGAAAAAACTGGTAGCATGACACCACCTGTTGGCAGACAAAAATCAAAATCCAAGAGGAGTTTGCTATGCAGCTTGGCACAGTTTTCACCACACCCTTTTCCGATCAAAAACCCGGCACCTCCGGCCTACGCAAGCGCGTGCAGGTTTTCCGGCAACCGCATTATCTGGAAAATTTCGTCCAATCCATTTTCGACACCATTGCCGCGCCGCCAGGTGCTACGCTGGTACTGGGTGGCGATGGCCGTTATTACAATCGTGAGGCTATTCAAGTCATTCTCAGGATGGCGGCAGCGAATGGTTTCGGCCAAGTGCTGGTTGGCAGGAGCGGAATACTTTCCACGCCAGCCGCCTCCTGCGTGATCCGTAAATATCGGACCTATGGCGGCATTATTCTGTCCGCCAGCCACAATCCCGGCGGGCCGGATGGTGACTTCGGTATCAAATACAACGGCAGCAACGGCGGTCCTGCCACCGAGACAGTCACCGAGGAAATTTTTGCGGCAAGCAAGCAGATCAGCCGGTACCGCATCGCCGCAACATCCGACGTTGCGCTGGACTCTTTGGGCGACAGTAAGCTGGGTGGTATGACGGTATCTGTGATCGACCCGGTTGGCGACTATGCCGATCTGATGGAATCATTATTCGACTTCGCGGCCATTCGTACTTTGCTCAGCGGCGACTTTCGCATCAAATTTGACGCCATGCATGCGGTCACCGGGCCGTATGCACGCGAGATTCTCGTCAACCGGCTTGGTGCATCGGCAGAAAGTGTCATGAATGCCGAGCCGCTGCCGGATTTTGGCGGCGGTCATCCCGATCCCAACCTCACCTACGCGCCTGAACTGATCGAAATTGTCTACGGTAACAATGCGCCAGATTTTGGCGCAGCCTCGGACGGCGACGGCGACCGCAACATGATTCTCGGCAAACATTTCTTTGTCACGCCTTCCGACAGCCTCGCCATCCTTGCCGCCAATGCGCATCTGGTGCCTGGCTATAAGCAAGGTCTGGCGGGTATTGCGCGCTCCATGCCGACCAGTGCGGCGGCGGATCGCGTGGCCGCAGCACTCAATATTCCCTGCTATGAAACACCGACCGGCTGGAAATTTTTCGGCAACCTGATGGATGCGGGCAAGGTGACGCTGTGCGGCGAAGAGAGTTTCGGCACCGGCTCCAACCACATCCGCGAGAAGGATGGTCTGTGGGCGGTGCTGTTCTGGCTGAACATTCTCGCCGTGCGTAAGCAATCGGTGGAGGACATTGTGCGCGAACACTGGGCGCGCTTCGGGCGCAATGTCTATTCACGCCACGACTATGAAGGCATTCCCACAGATGCGGCTAACGGCGTAATGAAGCTGCTGCATGACAGTTTTGCAACACTGCTGGATGCACAGTTCGGCAAGCACAAGGTGCTGTTCTGCGATGATTTCAGCTACACCGATCCGGTGGACGGCAGCCTCAGCACCGGGCAGGGCGTGCGCATCGGCTTCATCGACGGTTCGCGCATCGTGTTCCGCCTGTCCGGCACCGGCACCGAAGGCGCCACGTTGCGTATCTACCTGGAAGCCTTCGAGTCGGACGTGAGCAAGCATCATCTTGACGCGCAGCAGGCGCTTGCGGAACTCATTGGCATTGCGTTGGAAATTTCAGAATTGCGCCAGCGCACCGGGCGCGAGCAGCCGACCGTTATTACTTGAGCGGCTATAATCACGACCTGATTATTGACGGAGCAAATCATGGTAAACAAACAATTTATCCAGACCCCGGAGGCGCCTGCCGCGATCGGCACCTATTCGCAAGCCGTGCGCGTCGATCACACCGTGTACCTGTCCGGCCAGATCGGCCTCGATCCAATCTCCATGCAGATGGTCGATGGCATCGACACGCAGATCCATCGCGTGTTCCAGAATATGCACGCGGTCGCGACTGCGGCGGGCGGCAGCATGGACGACATAGTAAAGATCAATATCTTTCTCACCGACCTCGGCAACTTCGCCAAGGTGAACGAGATCATGGTGACCTATTTCCATCAACCTTATCCGGCGCGCGCCGCCGTGGGTGTCGCTTCGCTGCCGCGCGGTGCATTGATCGAGGCGGATGGGGTGATGTATTTGCAGGGTTAGCGGTGAGTCACCAGTTGGCTTGCTCGCAACGACGGATAATTCCCACTGTGGTCACAAATCCTGGCGGCGTCTGAAAATGCGTAAATTCTTGGCTTCATGTCTGCTGGCACTTGTCTTTACCTCTTCCGCCGCGCCGCTATTCGCTACTGAATTTGCATCACCACCACTGATGCTGGCGAATGTTTATCACGACGGGATTCCACTGGCAGATTATTGGGTCAGCGAGAAGCTTGATGGCGTGCGCGCTTACTGGGATGGAGCGAAGCTGCTGACGCGCGGAGGAGAACGTATCATTGCGCCGCCCTGGTTTACCGCTGGCTGGCCGACGACGCCACTGGACGGCGAATTGTGGGTGGCGCGCGGGCAGTTTTCGCAAGCGGTTTCCATTGTCCGGCAACAGACACCCGACGACGCGATGTGGCGCAGGCTGCATTTCATGGCATTTGATTTGCCTGCGCATCCCGGCACGTTCGACGAACGCAACGCGGCATTGCAACAGGTCGTCGCAAAAATCGGTCAAGCGTGGCTGCAGCAGATCAAACAGTTCAAGGTGGCTGATCGATCTGCGCTGCAAGCCTTGCTGAAACGCGTGACTGGCCAGGGCGGCGAAGGGTTGATGCTGCATCGCGGCAATTCGTATTACCAGGCGGCACGCAATGACGATCTGCTCAAGCTCAAACTCTATCAGGATGCCGAGGCCAAAGTTGTGGCACATCTGCCGGGCAAGGGAAAGTACGCTGGCATGATTGGTGCATTGGAAGTGGAATCCCCTGAAGGCTTGCGTTTTCGTTTGGGCGCGGGTTTTTCCGACGCAGAACGCCGTAATCCGCCGCCGCTGGGAAGCTGGGTAACTTATCGCTACAACGGCTTGAACGAGAAATCCGGTATTCCGCGCTTCGCGCGCTTTATGCGGGTGCGTGAAGATTTCCGCCAACCGGAGAAACAATAGTGAGGGTGCGCCCTCGCTGTATTTGAGTTGTCGTTCAATTTGTAATAACATTGTGCTTTCCCTGTTTCGGGGTTGGAATGGCAATGTGTTTATGGAGGCAGTGATGAAAGCGACGCTACGTCAAATGGGAAACTCGCAGGGTGTGTTGATACCCAAGGCAATTATTGCTCAATTGGGTATTGAGGAAGAGATGGAGATGCTGGTCGAAAACGACACCATCGTATTGCGCAAACCGGAGAGACCGGTGCGTAAAGGCTGGGCAGAAGCCAGCCAGAAAGTGGCTGCTGCCAAGGATGACAAGCTGGTATGGCCTGAGTTCGCTAATGTCGATGACGCGGAGCTGGTGTGGTAATTCGAGGCGAAGTGTGGCTGGCTGCGCTTGATCCGACTGTGGGTAGTGAAATCCAGAAAACTCGCCCGTGCGTGATAGTGTCTCCCCCGGAAATGCACGATCACCTGCGAACGGTCATCGTTGCACCCATGACCACCGGCAGCAAGCCTGCGCCGTATCGTGTTGCGGTAGGTTTTGACGGCAAGAAAGGATTGATTCTGGTGGATCAGATTCGCACCCTGGATAAAGCGCGACTGGTTAAACGTGCGGGCGCTGTTTCGCCCAAGGTATTGGCATCCGTGCTGGCGGTGCTGCAAGAGACGTTCGCTTAAGCGAAAAGTGGGGCGAATCAGCATGGCAAAAAACAATTCGAGCACGGCCCCTTTAATCCTTTAACCGTGGTGCGCCCCTACTATTCTAGACCTCTGACTTTGCTATTTACTACCAATCAACATGCATACTTTTGCTGAACGTGACTGGTATTACGACTTTCGAGAAATTGATTCTGCATTTTCCGAGGCATCGTGCGCGAAGGTAGCCGCCAGTCTTCTCGATCGCTACTCAAAGCTCACAAAGGCATGGAGTGCAGAATTGAACTCTGAATGGACATGCCGCCTGTTCATGGCGGCAAAGCTCGTAATGTCCTCAACATTGCACGTCAATGCTGCGTATTTCGCCGCAGATACAAATCGGCGAGTTGTTGTGCCCTATTTGCGTTACTACTCTATTCTCTCTCTTCTGCGCGCCGTCTGTTACACGCTTCCTGAGCATGAATGGAAAAATGGCCAGTTGATCCAGATTCCTCATGGTAAAGCTATTGATGGTGTGCTTGAGTACTTGCGCTGTTTCGATAAAGCCGTTGCAGATTCTGCCGAAACAGAAATACGAGAATTGAAGGCAGAACGTGAGTTAATTTCGTATCGTGCTCCGTCATCAGGAGACGATCAGGTTTCCGAAAAAAATCAATTCTTGCAGTTGTGCATGCTTCTAGCAGAAGTTGCACAATTCAATTCAGAGCTATTTGAATCCTCACTTCTTACGCACGCCAACCGCGCTCACTTTCGTCTTCTTTCGGAATACGCAGAGCGGATTGCCAGTATCGAAATTGACGGGCACTTCTTCGGGGATAGAGAAGATGCATACCGCCTTGGATACCTCGCACGCAAACAGCCTCATCCGGTCAATATGCTGCACTTTATGAAAGACAGCCTCATCCGGTCAATATGCTGCACTTTATGAAAGAAGGACACGTCGATGACTTTTTTGGTGCATGGGCTGCGAAACAAGAAGGCGGTGAGTTCTTCAACCCGGACGAAATGCAGAACATCATCTTTGACATCCCATGAACTAACAGAGTCAGCTTTGCATTTCTTTTTCCATAAAAGGCACAACCCAACTTACCAGCCGTACTGAATTGACCACCTCCGCCAAAATCTCCCCCGCCACGCTGGCCAAACTTGCCAAGCTCGGCATCCATCACCGTTCAGAGCTGCTGCTGCATTTACCGTTGCGCTATGAGGATGAGACGCATCTCGCGCCGATAGCCACGGTACAGCCCGGCGAGACGGTGCAGGTGCAGGGTGTCATCACGCATAGCGAGGTGACATTTCGCCCGCGCCGCACGCTGATATGTCGTTTGCAGGATGGTGGCGATGAGTTGTACCTGCGTTTCCTGAATTTCTATCCCAGCCAGCAGAAGCAGCTCGCGGTCGGCAAGCAGATACGCGCCATTGGCGAAGTACGTGCGGGTTATTACGGGCTGGAGATGGTGCATCCGAAATGCCGTGCGGTGGATGACGACACGCCGTTGCAGCAGAGCCTTACGCCGGTGTATCCGACCACGGCGGGGCTGGGACAGGCCGTGTTGCGCAAGCTGATAGTCAATGCGCTTGAGACGCTGCCGTTATCCGATACATTGCCCGAAGGGTTGCTGAAGCGCTTGCGGCTGGCGGATTTCGCCGACAGCTTGCGCCTGTTGCATAACCCTGCACCGGATATTTCAGCGAGCACGCTGGAGGGTCGCACCCACGCCGCATGGCGACGTATCAAGTTCGATGAACTACTGGCGCAGCAACTATCCATGCGAGTACATCACCGCGAGCGCAGCAAGCGTATTGCCCCCGCGCTCGCGCCGCAGCACCGTCTCACCGACAGGCTGCTCGCCGGACTGCCGTTCGCGCTGACCGGCGCGCAGCAGAAGGTGTATGCCGAGATTAGCCATGACCTTGCACAGCCGCATCCGATGCAACGGTTATTGCTCGGCGATGTCGGCAGCGGTAAGACCGTCGTTGCCGCGCTTGCCGCGTTGCAGGCCATCGAGAACGGCTATCAGGTCGCATTCATGGCGCCGACCGAGATTCTTGCCGAGCAGCATTACCTCAAACTGCGCGAGTGGCTGGAGCCGCTGGGGGTTACCCTGGCATGGCTGTCCGGCAGCTTGAAAAAGAAGGAAAAAAGTGCCGCCACCGAACGCATCGCCAGCGGCGAAACGCAACTCGCCATCGGCACCCATGCGCTGTTCCAGCACAACGTCGAGTTCCACAGGCTCGGTCTCGCCATTGTCGATGAACAACATAAATTCGGCGTGCAGCAGCGGCTTGCGCTGCGCAATAAGGGTAAAACGGCACACGCAATTGCGGCAACTACATGTGATGCAGAGTCAACCCCCCCCCTGCAAGGGGGAGGGGGCGGTTTTCACGAACCGCACCAGTTGATGATGAGCGCCACGCCGATCCCACGCACGCTGGCGATGAGCTATTACGCCGATCTCGATGTGTCGGTGATCGACGAATTGCCGCCGGGACGCACGCCGGTGCTGACCAAACTGGTCAGCGATGCGCGCCGCGACGAAGTGTTCGAGCGGGTGCGTGTCGCCTGCATGGAAGGGCAGCAGGCGTACTGGGTGTGCCCGCTGATCGACGAATCCGAGACATTACAATTGCAAACGGCCATCGAGACACACGAGATGTTGCGCGCCGCATTTCCCGAGCTCAGCATCGGTCTGGCGCACGGCAAGCTGGACAATGCGGAGAAGGCGCGCGTGATGGCGGCCTTCAAGGCGGGTGAATTGCAGCTGCTGGTCGCCACTACAGTGATCGAGGTCGGCGTGGATGTGCCGAACGCCAGCCTGATGGTGATCGACCACGCTGAGCGCATGGGGCTGGCGCAACTGCATCAACTGCGCGGGCGGGTTGGGCGGGGTGCCATGCAGAGCTTGTGCATCCTGTTGTACCAGCAACCGCTTTCCGAGTTGGCACGCGCGCGCCTGAAAATTATTTTTGAGAGCAATGACGGCTTCGCCATTGCGCAACAGGATTTACAATTGCGCGGCCCGGGCGAGCTGCTTGGCGCGCGGCAGAGTGGAGTGGCAATGTTGCGCTTTGCCGATATCAGTGCAGATGAGGATATATTAAATGATGCGCGGCAAATCGCCGATGAATTGCTGCGCGATTACCCCGAGGCGGCTCAGGCGCATTTGCAACGCTGGATGGCAAATAAATATGACTACCTGCATGCCTGACGAATACTGGGATAGCACCGCCGTGAACTGCGAAGCGGCCATTGCGCCATGGTTGAATGACGATGGCTCGCTGACGCAACGTATCCAGCAGCACTGTAAATGCTTTGCAGTGCATCCGGTGCAGAGCGGCCTGGCGCGCATTGCTTTGGATGAATCGGCGCTGCTTGGCATTGCGCCGCAACAGCTTGCATGGTCGCGCGAAGTGTTCCTGTATGCCGACAGTCGCCCGGTGGTATTCGCGCATAGCACGTGCGCTCGGCAGCATCTGCGCGGCATCTGGTCTGCCGTGGGCGATCTGGGCAGCAAGCCGCTGGGCACATTGCTGTTCACACATCCACAGGTGGAACGCAGGCCGCTGCATTATAAAAAGTTGCGCAGCACACATCCGCTGTGCCAGCGCGCTACTATGGTGTTAAGCAACCCGCCAGATCAGCTGTGGGCGCGTCGTTCACTGTTTTATTTGCATGACGCACCGCTATTGGTTACCGAAGTATTTTTGCCGGAAATTCTGAGAATAACCTGGTCGACATGAAATATTCGAGAGTTAATCTTTTGTCCGGAGCATATTTTTCAGAGCAAGCCTGAGCGGGGAGTCTTCCAGGTTTTGGCTGAGCTCGTTCAGTGCGTCCTGTGCCGTCTTGCTGAGTTTTCGAGGGGCTGCTTCAGGTTGGCTGTGGACAAAGGAAACTTGCACCTTGATGTGGATTCGGCTAACCTCGCAATTCCTGTTTTGCAGCATAACAACAAGTTCTGGCGCTAGCTGACGCAATTTGGCGGCAACAGCAGCGTTGCCAACAGCAACCGTAAGCGTACCTGACTGCAGGCTTAATACCCTGCTGGATGGCGCGAAATGCGGGGGTGCAACATCCATAAAATGGCGTTGTAAGGCCGACAAGGCCATCGCTTTGGTAAGCAGTGGGCGCAGCTCGGGGCTGCCGCTCAGCAGTGATTTGAATCGTTGTGCCACAAGTTTTCGATTACGCAATATATTAAGGGGGAAGCATGAATGTTATTCTAGTTTCCAATCGCTTGGCAAAAACTCGCAGTATTACGCTGGGCGGTTGGCAAGTTTTGCTGTTGCTGCTGCTGCTGTCTGGGCTGATATGGATGGCGGCATTTACATTGCAATACACGCTGGTGCGTTTTGCACCGGAAGGCCTGAACGACGGGTTGCGTACGCTGCTATCCAAGGTGCAGAGCGAGGAACAGCAAAAACAACAATCTTTTGTGAATAACAGTCTGGATGCGATGGCGAAGAATGTCGGGCAGATGCAGGCGCAAATGCAGCGCCTGGATGCGCTGGGCGCGCGCCTGGCCAAGCTGACCGGCATGAAGCCGGAAGAATTCCGGTTTGACCAACCTCCCGCACAGGGTGGACCGTTGATAACGCTGCCTGATCAGGAAATGTCGGTAAATGGCCTGGAGCAGCAATTGAGCCGATTGGCACAGGCGGTCAATGATCGCAGCGACAAGCTGCTGGCGCTGGAAACCATGCTATTGCAGAATCAGTTGAGCAGCAAGTTGCTGCCGTCAATGGCGCCGGTAAACCAAGGGTTCTATTCGTCAAATTTCGGTCGGCGTATCGATCCGTTTACCGGTGCAAGCGCCATGCATGAAGGCGTCGACTTTGTGGTTCCAGCCGGGACATCCGTTCGCGCTTCGGCCGGAGGCGTGGTGGCCTATGCAGCTTTGCATTCTCAATATGGTAATATGGTCGAAATTGATCACGGCAATGATCTCGTGACGCGTTATGCTCACGCTTCGAAGCTGCTGGTAAAGGTCGGGCAAGTGGTGCGGCGTGGGCAGGAGATAGCGTTTTCCGGCAACACCGGGCGTTCCACCGGTCCCCACATGCACTTTGAGGTTCGCTACAAGGGAGTTGCACAAAATCCTGTGCGCTTCTTGAAGGAGGCTGTTGGTTAGCCATACCGGTTGGCGGATTGGATGAGGGTGAGGTGTTGAACCATCTCGCCCTTTTTTTGTAGCAGAGAATGAGAATATGATTTCTAGTGTACTGAAAAATGTCTTTGGTAGCCGTAATGATCGCTTGCTCAAGCAATATCGCGCTACCGTCCAATCCATCAACAAACTGGAAACCGACATCGCCAAATTAAGCGATGAGGAATTGTGTCGCAAAACCGATAGTTTCAGGCAGCGCTTCGCACAGGGTGAAACGCTCGATGCGCTGTTGCCGGAGGCGTTCGCCGTGGTGCGCGAGGCGAGCACGCGCGCGCTGGGGATGCGTCATTATGATGTCCAGATGATCGGCGGAATGGTTTTGCACTACGGCAAGATTGCTGAAATGCGCACCGGCGAAGGCAAAACCCTGATGGCTACCCTGCCGGTTTATCTGAATGCAATTTCCGGCAAAGGTGTCCATGTCGTTACGGTAAATGATTATCTGGCCAGCCGTGATGCCGAATGGATGGGCCGGTTGTATCGTTTTCTGGGCCTGTCGGTGGGTGTGATCCTGTCGCAAATGCCGTCTAGCGACAAGCAGGCTGCTTACGCTGCCGACGTTACCTACGGCACCAACAACGAATTCGGTTTTGACTACCTGCGCGACAATATGGCAGCGCAGGCTTCCGAACGTTACCAGCGTCCGCTCAATTACGCTATTGTGGACGAGGTGGACTCGATCCTGATTGATGAGGCGCGCACGCCGCTGATCATCTCCGGCCAGGCCGAAGACAACGTTGATATCTATGTGCGCATCGATAAACTGGCTCCCCAGTTGCAGCGTCAAGCCGAAGAGGACGGGCCGGGTGATTTCAGTGTGGATGAAAAAAATCATCAGATATTGCTCACCGAGTCCGGCCATGAGCGTGCGGAAAATCTCCTCACCCAGGCCGGCTTGCTGCCTGTCGGCGGCAGCTTGTATGATCCTGCCAATATTACGTTGATCCATCATATATATGCCGCGTTGCGCGCGCATAATCTGTTTCATCGCGATCAGCACTACGTGGTGCAGGATGGAGAAGTGGTGATTGTGGACGAGTTCACCGGACGCCTGATGGCAGGACGGCGCTGGTCGGATGGACTGCATCAGGCGGTGGAAGCAAAAGAGAGTGTGGCGATCCAGAAGGAAAACCAGACACTGGCCTCCATCACTTTCCAGAATTATTTCCGCATGTACCACAAGCTGGCCGGTATGACCGGTACGGCGGATACCGAGGCTTATGAGTTCCAGCAGATATACAGCCTGGAGACCGTAATTATTCCACCAAACCGACCGACTATTCGCCACGACAAGATGGACAAGGTGTATCTCACAGCCAAAGAGAAATACCAGGCTGTGATCACCGACATTAAGGATTGTTATGAGCGCGGTCAGCCGGTGCTGGTAGGCACGACCTCTATTGAAAATTCTGAATTGCTGTCGCAGTATCTGGAGCAGGATAAATTGCCACATCAGGTGCTGAACGCCAAGCAACATGCGCGTGAAGCCGAAATCGTCGCGCAAGCGGGGCGCCCCAAAATGGTGACCATCGCCACCAATATGGCCGGACGCGGTACCGACATCGTACTGGGCGGTAATGTCGAGAAACAGGTCGAGCATCTGCATGCCGACGTTGACATGGATGAGGTAACACGCACGCAGCGCATCGAACAGTTGCATGGTGAATGGCAGTCTCTGCATGAGCAGGTGCTGGCAGCGGGCGGTCTGCACATCATTGGTACTGAACGGCACGAGTCACGCCGGGTGGATAATCAGTTACGCGGCCGCTCCGGCCGCCAGGGTGACCCCGGTTCCAGCCGCTTCTACCTGTCGCTGGAAGACCCGTTGCTGCGCATTTTTGCCTCTGATCGCGTGGCGGCTATCATGAACAAATTCAAGCTGCCGGAGGGTGAGGCCATCGAGCATAGCTGGGTGACGCGCGCCATCGAAAATGCACAGCGCAAGGTCGAGGCGCGCAATTTCGATATGCGTAAGCAGATTCTGGAATATGACGATGTGGCCAACGACCAGCGCAAGGTGATTTATCAGCAGCGCAATGAATTGCTGGAAAGCCAGGATATTTCTGAAACTATCCGGGCGATGCGCGCGGGGGTGATGGAAGACACCATCAGCCAATACATCCCGCCGCACAGTATGGAGGAGCAGTGGGATGCCCTCTCTCTGGAAAAGACGCTGGTTGCGGAGTTCCGTTTGGAACTGCCGTTGGTGCAATGGCTCGAGGAAGATAAACAGTTTAATGAAACGGCGCTGCGTGCCCGTGTTATCGAGCACGCCCAGCTGCAATATCAGGCTAAAGTGGATTTGGTTGGGCCGGAGATGCATCACTATGAGCGCGTCATCATGCTGCAAAGTCTGGATCAGCACTGGCGCGAGCATTTGGCTGCGCTGGACCACTTGCGTCAGGGTATCCACCTGCGCGGCTATGCGCAGAAAAACCCGAAACAGGAATACAAACGCGAGGCTTTCGAACTGTTTTCCATGATGCTGGAGGCGATCAAGCGTGAAGTGACGCAGGTATTGATGACGGTACGGGTGCGCAGCGAGGCGGATGTGGAATCGGCAGAAGTCCCCCACTCGCCGGAAAATGTGCAGTATCATCATACCGGCTATGACGAAGCGCTGGCACCATCTGCGGATGACCAGTCAACCGGCGAAGAGCATAGGCCGTTTGTGCGTGACGGGCGAAAGGTAGGACGCAATGATCCGTGCCCATGCGGGTCGGGCAAAAAATACAAGCAGTGCCATGGCAAGTTAAATTAACAAGCAATAAGGAGGGATAACATGTCATTAGTGATTGATACGCTGCGCACTTCGGCTATTACCGAGGAGTTGAGCGATGCTGAGGTGGAGATTCTCGCAGGATTGTTTGAGGTAAAGGATTGCAAGGCGGGGGAGGCAATTGCCAAACCGTCAGACGACAAAAACGATAATCTGTTTATTCTTGCGCATGGTGATATCGAAGTGAAAATTCTGAGCGGCACCGATGAAGCCACTATTCATATTCTTAAACCGGGTGATTTGGCGGGCATGATCACCTTCGTCGGTGGTGCGGCTTCGCAGGTCAGTGCGACGCTCTATGCCGTCGGTAACACCAAGGTGCTGAGTTTGGAACGTGACCGATTTGAGTCGCTGATCAATTCGCATCCGATGATTGTCTATAAGGTGATGCGTGGCTTGGCGCGCAACATGCACGGTATCGTGCGGCGCATGAATACCGAATCGGCAGAGCTTAGCAATTACATCTATCGCACCCACGGACGTTATTAGGAACAGATTTTCATGCCGGTCAATCTGACACCGCCCGTTGCGGCACAACTGTTGCCCGTTGCGGGCGTTTTTTTGGGCGTCACCGGGGCGAACATCAAACGCGCCAATCACAAGGACTTGCTGGTGATGCAGTTGAGCGAAGGTGCGCGGGTCGCGGGTGTGTTTACCAAGAACCGTTTTTGTGCAGCACCGGTAATCGTGGCGCGCGAACACCTTGCAGCTGATCAAGGTATCCGCGCGCTGCTGGTCAACACCGGCAACGCCAACGCCGGAACCGGTGAGCAGGGCATGCGGGATGCGCGCACTGCCTGCGCCGCATTGGCGGGCTTGCTGGACTGCAAGGCGACACAGATTCTGCCGTTCTCCACCGGCGTCATCATGGAGCCGCTGCCGGTTGACAGGATTGCCGCAGGCCTGCCAGGTTGTGTGGCGAACATGCGCGCAGATAACTGGTTTGACGCTGCCCACGCGATCATGACCACCGACATCGTCGCCAAGGCGCTCTCCAGGCAGATTACGGTGAACGGTGTACAAATCACCGTCACCGGCATTGCCAAAGGTTCCGGTATGATCCGCCCGAACATGGCGACCATGCTCGGTTACATCGCCACCGATGCCGCGATTGCGCAACCGCTGTTGCAACAGATGGTCAAGGAGGCGGCCGATCGTTCGTTCAACTGCATCACCGTGGATGGTGACACTTCCACCAACGACGCGTTGATGCTGATTGCTACCGGCCGGGCCGCTCTACCGGAAATTTGCGATGTGGGCAGTGCGGAGTCCGTCGCAATGCAGGCCGCAGTCACTGAGGTTGCGATCTGGCTGGCACAAGCTATCGTACGTGACGGTGAAGGCGCGACCAAGTTCATCACCGTGCAGATCGAAGGCGGCCAAGACGAGGCCGAATGCAAACAAATCGGCTACGCCATTGCACACTCGCCGCTGGTCAAGACCGCGTTCTTTGCTTCTGACCCGAACCTCGGGCGCATTCTCGCCGCCATTGGTTACGCTGGTGTTGACGATCTGGATGTCAGCGTGCTCAAACTGTATCTCGACGAAGTGCTGGTCGCCGAACGCGGTGGGCGCGCCGCCAGTTACCAGGAGGAGGACGGCCAGCGTGTCATGCAGCAGAGCAACATTACGATTCGGGTGGAGCTGGGGCGGGGGACTGCTAAGGCGACATTGTGGACTTGCGATTTTTCTTATGATTACGTGAAGATCAACGCGAGCTATCGCAGTTAATCGTCAATTTAACACAGGCCGGAATCCGGCAAAACAAGAATCAATATCACTAAGGGTAGGGTAGAATCGCATCTGGTTCGCAGCGTGAGTGTCACTGAGATTTTTCCACCACCACACCAGTACGAATTATCTGTACAGGTGGTGGTTGGAGTGAGCTATAAAGTTTAGTCGTAGCTTGTATTTTTGGCATACGTAATGGTATGCCACGCCTGGATCAAGCATTTAAGCTGGTTTGAATGATACTGATGGTGCCCAGAAGAGGACTCGAACCTCCACACCTTGCGGCACACGGACCTGAACCGTGCGCGTCTACCAATTCCGCCATCTGGGCATATACTTGCCGAAGCCGCGCAATTTAATTGTTTAAGGATTTGTTGTCAATGAATAAAAAATGTTTTTTACGATTGCCCTTTCTGGGTGGTACGGCTAGCCATTCGAAAAGACGGCAAATGACCGCAGCCATGTCCCTGATTATTCCGCTTGCGGGGGGAGGTTGGGCAGGGGGCGCAAAGCGATGAAAAAGAAAAATAATTTACGCCTGCGGGACCCTTATCTGGAGCGTGAGCGCGGACAATACGAGCATCCGCTACCGAGCCGCGAATATGTTTTGCAGATACTGGCGGAGCATGGCGCACCGGTCGGCGATGAGGAATTGCTGCAGTTGCTGTTTATCGAGGCTCACGAGGAAGACCTGTTTGCGCGCCGCTTGCGGGCGATGGAG
Organism: Gallionella sp.; assembly: GCA_035529795.1. Classification (GTDB taxonomy): domain Bacteria; phylum Pseudomonadota; class Gammaproteobacteria; order Burkholderiales; family Gallionellaceae; genus Gallionella. The sequence goes on from DATKVZ010000024.1 coordinate 104,837, forward strand.
CGCGACGGGCAGATCATGCGCAATCGTAAACGCGCCATTTGCGTGGTGGATAAACTCGATCTGGTCAAGGGCAAAGTACAGGGACATTCTGACGGTTTCGGTTTCCTGATCCCGGAGGACGGTAGCGCCGACATGTTCCTCAGCGAAAAAGAAATGCACAAGGTGCTGCACGGCGATATCGTGATGGTGCGGCAAAGCGGTGTAGATCGGCGCGGCCGTCCCGAGGCCAAGATTGTCGAGGTGCTGGAGCGCGCCAACAGTCGCGTGGTTGGCCGTCTGTATGAAGAACACGGCATCCATTTTGTGGTGGCGGAAAACCGCCGTATCAGCCAGGACATACTGGTCGCTCCCGGCGAAACCGGTGATGCCAAAACCGGGCAAGTCGTGATATTGGAGATATTGAAACATCCCGATAAGCATGCCCAGCCGATCGGGCGCATCGTTGAGGTGTTGGGCAACTATGCCGATCCCGGCATGGAAATTGAAATTGCGCTACGCAAGCATGACCTGCCGTATGAGTTTTCCGGGGACGTGAAGCGGCAAGCCAAAGCGATTCCCCCGGTCGTCGTGCCGGAGGATTGGGCGGGACGCGAAGACATCCGCAACCTGCCGTTGGTGACCATAGACGGTGAGACCGCGCGTGACTTCGATGATGCGGTGTATTGCGCGCCGGAGAAGGGCGGCTACCGGCTGGTGGTGGCAATTGCCGACGTCAGTCACTATGTACAGACCAACGATGCGCTGGATCGCGAGGCAATTCTGCGCGGCAACTCGGTGTATTTTCCACGCCGCGTGATTCCGATGTTGCCGGAGGAATTATCCAATGGCTTATGCTCGCTGAATCCGCAGGTGGATCGTTTGTGCATGGTGTGTGATATGCATGTCAGCAACAGCGGTGACATCGGCAAATATCGCTTCTACCCTTCGGTGATGTATTCCAACGCGCGCCTGACCTACACACAGGTTGCTGAAATGCTGGCGCAACCGGATGGCGAACTGGCCAGAGAAAATGCGGCCATCGTGCCACACCTGCAACATCTCTATGAATTGTTCCAGAAGCTGTTGAAGGCACGCGAGAAGCGCGGTGCGATTGACTTTGAAACGGTCGAGACACAGATGATCTTCACCGATCAGGGCAAGATCGAGTGCATCGTGCCGGTGGTGCGTAACGACGCGCATAAACTGATCGAGGAATGCATGCTGGCGGCAAACGTGTGCGCGGCAGGCTATCTGCACGAGCACAAGCACACCGTACTGTATCGTATCCACGAGGGGCCAACACCGGAGAAACTGGAGGCGTTACGCGAATTTATGAAGGAATTCGGCTTGCAACTGGGCGGCGGAGAGGAGCCGCAGGCGGCCGATTATTCAAAGCTGCTCAAGGGCATCAAGGAGCGTCCCGATCATGGGTTGCTGCAAACCGTAATGCTGCGTTCGCTGCGCCAGGCCAAGTACGAGCCGGAGAACATCGGCCACTTCGGCCTGGGCTACGAGGCCTATACCCATTTCACCTCGCCGATTCGTCGCTACCCGGACCTGCTGGTGCATCGTGCCATCAAGGCGGTGCTGCACGGCAAGCAATACAAGCCCGCACAGAAATGGAGCGAGCTGGGAGTGCATTGCTCGATGACCGAGCGCCGCGCCGACGATGCCACACGCGATGTCGAAGCCTGGTTGAAGTGTTTCTATATGCGCGACCATCTCGGCAGCGTGTTTACCGGCTCGGTCTCCTCGGTCACCGGCTTTGGCATGTTCGTTTCGCTGGATGATTTGCATGTCGAAGGGTTGGTGCATATCTCCGATCTTGGCAAGGATTACTTTCACTTCGATGCCACCAAACATCAGTTGCTCGGCGAGCGCACTGGACAGCGTTATCGTCTTGGCGACCGCGTGCAGGTGCGCGTGGTCAAAGTGGATATGGAAAGTACCAAGATAGATTTCGTGTTGCATGAGTTGATCGGCGCTGCCGAACACGGGCAAGTGGCAGGCAAAAAATCCGCTCCGAAAAAACCGGCCAGAGGTAAGAAGAAACATGGCTGATTTACGGCTGATTTACGGCTTTCATGCCGTGACCGCGCGTATCCGCCAGAATCCGGACGGTGTGCTGGAAATTTATCTGCAAGCGCAGCGCAACGACCCGCGCATGCGCGACCTGATCAAGCTGGCAGAAGGCAGCGGCGTACGGGTAATCCCGGTAGAAGCAAAACGTCTCGATGGGATGGCGGGTAATGCACGCCATCAGGGCGTTGCGGCGCGTGTCGATGCGGCGCGCCGCGTGCAGCATCTGGATGACGTGCTTGACACGCTCGAGGAGCCACCATTGCTGCTGGTGCTGGATGGCGTGCAGGATCCGCACAATCTCGGTGCGTGCCTGCGTAGCGCCGACGCATTCGGTGTGCATGCTGTGATCGCACCGAAAGACCGTGCGGTCGGAATCACTGCCACGGTGGAGAAGGTCGCGTGCGGTGCGGCGGAGACTGTGCCCTACGTCACCGTCACCAACCTCGCGCGCACCCTGCGTGAATTGCAGGAGCGCGACATCTGGGTGGCCGGCGCGGCGGGCGAGGCGGAACAGGATTTGAACGGATTCAAACATGCAGGTGCGCTGGCCTGGGTGCTGGGTGCGGAAGGCGAAGGACTGCGCCGCCTGACACGCGAGACCTGCGACGAGTTGGTGCGCATTCCGATGCTGGGCAGTGTGGAAAGCCTCAACGTTTCGGTGAGCGCCGGCATCTGCCTGTTCGAAGCGCGGCGGCAGCGGCAGGGTGGAGCGTAAGCTCCGGGTACCCGCCGGCGTATTCCTTGGCGGGGGTAGCGGCAGGTTTGACAGTATCGGGCAGTCTCTGCAGGGACGGGAGGCATCAACGGGCGAGAGGAGGGTGAGGCAATGCTTTTTCGTGATCGTAAAGATGCTGCAACCAGACTAGCGGAAGCACTTGCGCAATATCGCGGCCAGCATCCGCTGGTGCTGGCGATCCCGCGTGGTGCGGTGCCGATGGCCAAGATCATTGCCGATGCGCTGGATGGTGAAATGGATGTGGTGCTGGTGCGCAAATTGCGCGCGCTGGGCAACCCGGAATTCGCCATCGGCTCGGTCGACGAGACCGGCTGGACCTATCTCGCCGACCACGCCCAGCATATGGCGGGCAGCCAGGAATATTTTGAGAGTGAGAAGGCCGCACAGATAGAGGTGATGCGCGCGCGGCGCGCCAGCTATACGCCGATACGATCACAGCTCGACCCGGCGGGGCGCATTGTCATTGTGGTCGATGACGGCCTGGCAACCGGTTCCACGATGATCGCTGCCCTGCATGCGCTGCGCGCCAGATCCCCGCAAAAGCTGATTTGTGCGGTGCCGGTGGCACCGCCCGAGACGCTGAAAAAAGTATCGCCATATACCGATGAAGTGGTATGCCTGAGCGCACCAGAGGCATTTTATGCGGTAGGACAGTTCTACCAGTCTTTTCCTCAGGTAAGCGACGCGGAAGTAATTGCGCTGCTGGCAGCGACTTCATAACTAGTACTTCCAATGAAGGGCTTGAAGATACCGTCGCGCAAAACACCGGATATGGAAAAGTTGGACAGGGTTGTTGCCGAGGCCAGGCGCAACCGTGAGCAGCGCGAGCAAGGCTACCGGGAGCAAGCGCTCAAGCTTTACCCATGGATTTGTGGCCGTTGCGCACGCGAATTCAATCGTACCAATCTGCAGCAACTCACCGTGCACCACAAAGATCACAATCACGATAATAATCCATCGAATGGCAGTAATTGGGAGTTGTTGTGCATCTATTGCCACGACAACGAACACTCAAGGTATCTGGATTCGGTGGGACGTAACCCGAACAGCGTGCCGGAAGCACACGCGGTTCACCAGCCGTTCGCCGCCCTCGAATCGTTGTTAAAGAAAAATGGAGACTGAATCTTCCCCGCAAAAGCCCCAATTTGCCTGGCTGGCGAGTAGTGAATCGGCACGTTGGACTTCGCACTGCTGGCGCTGGCAGCGGTCAGGCTACTCGAGAATGTTTGTGGGGAATAGGCGGGATAGTTGTGGCGGTCATGCATGAATATGCCATGCCGGTGCTGATCTTTCTTTGGCGCGTCCGAACGAGAGATAGCCCGCAGAATATTACTCTCATGGAACAACTTGCCGCTGTTCAATGCGTTCCTCTACATCTGCCATTCCAGGTAGGAATAGAGGTAATTCGAGCCGCCGTTAACATTGCCGAGAAGCTTGGAACTGCCAAAGATCCCGGAGCGGTGCGAGACGCCAACACCGGCGTAAGTATTTTTCAGCGTTTTAACCCCCAGCAGGTCTCCGACGCTGAGGTCGATGGTCGGGTCAAGGTAATTCAGCACTCGCGAGGTGTTGCCGCCACGCCGGGTCTGGTCACGCACTTCGACAAAGGGTACCCGCTGCGCCAGCGACAGGCCGGCACCGAGGCCGAGCCGCGTCTTGACCCGCTCGCTCCAGGGAAAACCATAGTAGTAGGCTTTCATATAGGCATCAACCTCAAGGGAGTTAGACTGCAGACCGTTTTCGTCGTGCCGCAGCAGCCCTACATAGCCAACGAAGTCCAGCGGCCAGCCGTTAACCTCCTGCATGAAGGGCTTGCCCAATTCGATGGCTGCAATCCGCGTGTTGTCGACGGTGCTGGTTGAGAAGCATCGCAGGGTCATGGTTCGAATCAGATTGCAATCGGTTGACCATCCATATAGAAGCTTCACATAGAGCGGCGAGCCCTGCTCTGCCGGTTGATCGCGGAAGCTACCGAAGTCATAAACAGCACCCAGACTGACCTCCGGTAGGGACGTGTCCTGGATAATTGAGCTATGGCGAACGTTGGCCGAAAATCGATTCGCTCCGACGCCTCCTACCATCCGCCAACGTTTGCTCAAGTCGTAGGCGCCATAGATACCCAGCCAGACACTGGTGCCGGCGCCTGGTTTATAGGCGGGGCGCGTCGCAGTGGCTTCTTCCAGGCGAACGCCGTAGTAATAGTTGTTGAGGTTCGCGCTACGCGCCGAGACTATGATGGCGGGAAGCAAGCGCAGTCGGCCGCTGGACCAGTCCATTCGGTAGTTCAGGTGTATTTCACTACCGTTGGTAATTCCAAGTGCGTCATGTACGATTTCCATACCGAATGTTCCCCATGGTGATCGATAGCGCGCAGAGACGCCCATGTCGGTAGTCGGCTCACGTGCCTGCATACCGGCCAGGCTGGCAGGAATATGGTCGTAGGGAAAGCCTTCGAAGCGGTAGTCAAAAAACACGTCGAAGCGAATATTATCGTCGTCCCGAAGCTTGATACCGCCGCGGCTTGCATGGAGGAAGAAGCGCTCACCCTCGTAAATGTAAAGCGGTATCAGATCGTTGCGTTGCCTGCTACCGATATACGGGGATTGGGAGCTGCGCACCACGGCCCCCAGCCCTGCGCTGCCCGGTTCGCTGAGCAACCCGCTCAAGGGATCGAGTGCCTGCGCTACAGTACTTGTCAGCAGCAAAATCATCACAGCAACAAGGCAGATCGTTTGATTGGTGTATCTATTCATGCTAATCCTTTCTTATGCCGCAACTCGTGGCAGAAGGTGTTCACAGATATACGCCCGTGGTAAAGAAGCCTTTCTTTTCCGGTTATCATAATCTAACCGGCTGGCGAGATGATGGCGATCACCGGCAGGAGGAGTGGGTTATTCAATAGCGGATTCAAAATTCCATTTTTGCAGCAATATGTTGACGCCGAATTAAAAATTCACCAGCCATGCCGATTTAAAATTGACCAGGCATCTAGCATTTTTTTGGTTTACTCATGAAGCGAAAAAATAAAAATGGCCTACGGGTATTCACCTGTAAGCCAATGTGAATCCGTCACACCATTTAAAGTCAATTCAAACGTTACGGGTGATCGTCTGCTCTGACCGATGGATTAACATTTGTAATGGCCCGCAGCACAACGTTGGCGGCCCAATTTGTTTGCTGGATCAAATTTGCAGATACCGCGTGAACCACGTAGCTGCGCTGTGCGCGGCTTGTTGCAGTGAGCCGGGCTCTTCGAACAGATGCGTTGCGTGCGGGATAAGGGTGAGTTCTTTTGTGCAGTTCAGCAGCGCATAGGCTTGCTGGTTCAGTTCAATCACGCCATAGTCCGCCGCGCCGACGATCAGCAAAGTCGGGGTGGTGACGCGACTCAAAGCGATTTCCCCGGCGAGGTCGGGGCGTCCGCCACGCGACACCACGGCGGCGATTCCATCGCCCATCTGCGCCGCAGCCTGTAATGCTGCTGCCGCTCCGGTGCTGGCGCCGAAATAACCGAGTCTGAGTTGTTGTGTTTCCGGGTTGTCCTGCAGCCATGCGGTGGCAGCCAGCAGGCGGCGGGTGAGCAATGCGATGTTGAAGCGTGTTTCGTAGTCACGGTCTTCTTCGCGTGTCAGCAGGTCGAACAGCAGCGTGCCGATGCCGTGCTGTTGCAGCACTTCGGCGACATAGGTGTTACGCGGGCTGAAGCGGCTGCTGCCGCTGCCGTGGGCGAATAGCACTACGCTCTTCGCGGACGGCGGCAGGATCAATTTGCCGCTGAGTTGGATATTGCCGGCCGAAATTTGTACCGTACTTATGTCGTTTCTCGCATGAATATTGGAATGCGGCGCGCGCCGAATGCGCCGGTAAATTTTTCAAAACATCCGGCAATTTTTGTATTGCAGTCCGGGCAATGGCCGTCTGGGGTAAGGCGGTATTGTTTGATTTCGTACCAGTCGCGCACGATCAACGCACTATCGCAGGACGGGCAGCTTGTGGTGTCTCCTTCGCGGTTGTGCACGTTGCCGGTGTAGACGTAGTGCAACCCCGCAGCCATGGCGACCTGCCGCGCCTGCACCAGTGTTTCCGGCGGGGTGGCGGGGACGCCGGTCATCTTGTAGTCGGGGTGAAAGGCGCTGAAGTGCAGCGGCACATCCGCACCCAGCTCTTTGACGATCCATTCGCTCATGGCATTGATTTCCTGTGCCGAGTCGTTGTGGCCGGGAATCAGCAGCGTGGTCAGTTCGACCCACACGTCAGTTTCCTGCCTGAGGTATTTCAGCGTATCCAGCACCGGTTGCAGGTGCGCGCCGGTCAACTTGACGTAGTACTCGTCGGTGAATGCCTTGAGATCAACATTGGCGGCATCCATTTTGGCGAAGAATTCGCGGCGCGGCTGGTCGTGGATGTAGCCGGCCGTGACCGCGACGGTCTTGATGCCGCGCTCGTGGCAGGCATCGGCGGTGTCCATCGCATATTCGGCGAAAATTACCGGGTCATTGTAGGTGAACGCGACGCTCTTGCAGCCGTGCTCCTCTGCGGCGCGCGCAATAGTTTGCGGACTGGCCTGATCGGCGAGCCGGTCGAAGCTGCGCGATTTGGAAGTATCCCAGTTCTGGCAGAATTTGCAGGCGAGGTTGCAGCCCGCCGTGCCGAACGACAGGATGCTGCTGCCGGGATAGAAATGATTGAGCGGTTTCTTTTCAATCGGATCGGCACAAAAGCCCGACGAGCGCCCGTAGGTGGTGAGCACCATCGTGTCATTGACGCGCCCGCGCACGAAACACATGCCGCGCTGTCCTTCGCGCAGCTTGCAGTCGCGCGGGCACAGGTCACACTGGATGCGCCCGTCATCGAGCAGGTGCCACCAGCGTGCCGGATAGCATTCAGCAATGCTGATCGGTTCATCCATCAGTGCTTCGCCAAGTCGGCTTCGCGCCATTTGGTAACACCGTAGCGCGCGAGCTTTATTTCATCTGCCCAGAAGTCATCGGGCAGTCCCGCCTTGCGCTTGAGCATCGCGAGAAATTCACGTGGTTGCTGAAAATGTTCCCACACTTGCGGCAGAAACGTACTGCGATAGCTGCCGTACTCGAACACAATGCCATCCACTCCGGGGCGTATTTGTGCCAGCGCATCGGCTTCGTCACGAACCTCCATTACGGTGGTCGGCGAGAGCAGCGAAATTTCGACCGTGGTAATGTCGAGTTCCTCGACACTCAATGGTATGAAGCGCGGGTCGTGCAGCGCGGCAGACACCGCGTTGCTCTTGACATCGGTTAGCAATGACCGGTGTGCCTGCAATGTGCCGATGCAACCGCGCAACTCGCCATCTTGCGTCAAGGTTACGAAGCATGCGCCATGCTCGACCAGCCAGGGCGCGCTCTCATCTGCCGCTTCGGGCACACCCAGGACGCGTGAAATTTCTGCGCGCGCAATAGGCAGCAGCACTTTCCCATGTTCAGTTTGCATGTTCGATCTCCTGTGTAAACGCGAATGCAGCATAACCAACAACCTGCTGATGAGACCCCGCAGTGTCGCCGGAGTTTCGCAGATCAAGCAGATGCGGGGTGAGGTGGTGGCGGCGTGCCGCGATGAGCAGGCCGCTGATCGGTGTGCTGCCGCAGGCATGCTCGTGTTGAATGGGCTGATTCATGTTGAGGATATCTTGCGCGGTGCCGTTGTCCATGTGCTGTGCGGTAGCATAGGGCAGGTAATGTGACAGGTCGGAGCTGATGACGATCAGCGTTTCTTCGCCGCCCCACAGTACTTCCAGCACCTCTGCGACTTCTTCTGGTGTCGCCATGCCCACTGCCAGCGGCAGCAGGGTGAAATCCGCCAGCACGCTTTGCAGGAACGGCAGTTGCACTTCCAGCGAATGTTCCTGTGCATGCGCCTGTGCGCTGACGGTTACTTGCGGCAAATGGGTGATGCTGCGCGCCGCCACCGTATCCAGCATGACTCGCCCCAGCGGGGTATCAAAGGCATTCGCTTCGGGCAGTGCCAAGCCACGCACCGCAACGCGATGCGTCGGGCCGAGCAGCACCACGCGACGGATGCGTGCGGCGATGGGCTGGAGCGTGGCGTAGGCGGTGGCCGCAATTGCGCCGGAGTAGATATAACCAGCGTGTGGCGCGATCAGCGCCTTGGGTGTCAGTTCAAACGGGCGCGCCTCGTCCAGCAACTGTTGCACGTCATGCGCAAGTTGCCGTGGATCGGCGGAATAGAACATGCCTGCAACGGCAGGCGGGCGGACGGCAGACATGGCAACCTCCCTTCATTCAATCCTCGCTACATGAGGGCAGCACAGGAAGGAATCAAGCTCTTTAGCGCAGTGCCTGGCGAAACTCGTCGGGGAAATGGTGAAAGGCGCTGTCAAGCAGCGCTACGGCGCCGTTGATAAGATGACAACGGCCGCTGTTGGGCAGCATGATGCAGAGATTCTCCAGCGTGGTGAGATCGGCTGTGGTGCCACGCCCGGTATCGATCCGGTCCAGCAGGCGGCTCATGGTGGCGGTGCCTATCTTGCATGAGTTGCACTGGCCGCACGAGGAATGGGCGAAGAAACGTTCATATTCGGCCACCCGCTTGACGATACCGGTACCTTCCGAAATAACGATCATTGCGCCCGTGCCGAGATTGGCGCCACGCGCACGCAGCGAATCGAAATCCATCGCCACGTCGAGGTCGACGGGCGTCAGCAGGGAGCTCGAAGGGCCGCCGGTAAATACCGCTTTAAGCGGCTTGCCGGACAGCAGGCCGCCGCCGTGCTCGAAAATAAGTTCGCGTAACGATGTGCCCATCGGCAGCTCAAACACGCCGGGATGCAACACATCGCCACTCAGGGAATACAGCTTGGTGCCGGTGCCCGGGCCTTTGCCGAGGGCACGAAACCATGCGGCACCCTGCGCCACAATCTGCGGCACATTGGCGATAGTTTCGACATTGTTGATTAGCGTCGGGCAACCAAGCACGCCTGCTTGCGCCGGGTAAGGCGGCTTGCCGCGCGGGAACGGGAAGCGCCCCTCGACCCATTCCATGGATGCCGTTTCTTCGCCACCGATGTAATGCCCGGAGCCGGGCAGCAATTCAAGTTGTAGCGGCCTGCCGAGTGCGCCCGAGGCCTGTTCCAGTAGCCCCGATGCCTGCCATTGCTCGATTGCCGCCTTCATGGCCGCCAGCGAGCGAAGCAAATCGGGATTGACATAGAACACGATACGGTTGATGCCGGTCGCCAGCGCCGTCACAACCGCGCCCTCAATCACCTGATGTGGTGTTTCCTCCAGCAGCAGGCGGTCTTTGAAAGTGCCGGGCTCGTCTTCATTGCCGTTCACGATCAGGTATTTGTCCGGTTTTGGCGCTTCGGCGGCGACAAATTCCCACTTGCGCCAGGCTGGAAAGCCGCTGCCACCCAGACCGCGCAGATCGGCTTGACGTACTTCTTCCAATACGGCAGCCGGATCCTGGATAGCACGCGCCAACGCCGCACCGCCACCGGAATGACGCCAGCGGTTCATGTCGGCACCGACACACCGATCCGGATGGAGCAGCACTTGGGATGCGCCAATCTGGGGTTTTTCAGCGATCAGAGGTTCCATGCGCCTCCCGCTGCATAAGCCGGTAATATCTGTGGCGAGCGCTGCGTCATGGGTAGTTTGGCGAGCGTCAGGGCGCGGCGCAGCCGGTTCACATGTTCAAGGGTAACTTTCTTGGGCCCACGGTCGCGGTTGGCGGTGGCCGCAGCGCCGGCTCGACGTCCGAAGCTGATGATGTCGAGCAGGGCGTTGCCCATGATGCGGTTGCGCCCATGAATACCGCCGGCCACCTCACCTACCGCATACAGGCCGGGTACCGTGGTGGCGCCGCTGACATTGATAACCACGCCGCCATTCTGGTAGTGCAGGGTCGGGTGAACCAGCAGCGGTTCAAGACGCGGGTCGACGCCCGCAACGCGGGTACGGGACATCAGGTTGGGAAACTGCCGTTCCAGCAGGCCCGGCTGGGCAAGTTCCATGCGTGGTGTATCGAGCCACACGCCGGTGCGCTGGTCGTCGATGTAGACACCGCGTCCCTCGCTGCATTCGCGCAGGATGGCGGAACTAACCACGTCGCGTGGCTGGAGTTCGTCGATGAAGCGCTTTCCGAGGCCGTTGATGAGCAAGGCGCCGGCCGCGCGCACGCCTTCGGTCACCAGTTTGCCCGCCAGGTGGGACGGATGCAGCAGCCCCGTGGGGTGGTACTGAAATGAATCCAGCTCACATAGCTGCGCGCCGATGCGGTATGCCAGTACCAGTCCGTCACCGGTTGCGCCGAGGTGGTTGGAGGTCGGAAAGCCGTTCAGATGCAGCCGTCCCAGCCCGCCGGTCGCGAGAATAACAGAGCGCGTGCGCACGATGCGCAACTGGCCATCCAGTAGTGAGGTAAGCACCGCACCGACGCATTGCTGGCCGAGCTCGTTAGACAAAAGTTCGACGGTGGGGCTCTGTTCCCAGACCTCGATGCTGCGGTGCTGGATAACCGCTTCGCGCAACACGCGCATCATTTCCAGACCGGTGTAATCGCGGCAATGAACGAGGCGCGCGGTACTCATGCCGCCCGCGCGTCGCGTGTGCAGATCGCCGCTGGGTGTCTGCTCGAATTGCATGCCCTGATCAATCAGCCAGTGTAGTACCTCCGGGCCGTCCCCGGCCATGGCGGATATTAGCGCCGGGTCGCCGGCATGGTGACCACCACGCAAGGTGTCCTGAATATGCCGCTGGATCGAGTCGTCCGGTTCGATGGCGGCCTGGATACCGCCTTCGGCCATGACCGTGTTGCTGTCACCGAGGCGCAGCTTGGTGGCCAGCAACACCCGCGCGCCGTTTTCGGCTGCTGCCAATGCTGCCGCGCAACCGGCACCGCCGCCGCCGATCACCAACACATCGACATCGGTTATCGGGGTGCCGGCCAGGTCGGCCTCGTCGATGAATGCCTCGGCCTGCAGCAGTCCGGCCAGTTCACGCTGGCAAATGTCGCCCGCGTTGGCGCCGACTGCCAGCTTGACCAGGCTGTCGCGCAAGTGGTCCGGATGATAGGTGTTGAGCAGCGCGTCGATGTTGGTCAACTCGGGTAACGGTTCGAGATCTGCATCAGGGCGATAGCGCGCCAGTGCCTCGGCCAGAGTAATGCCCTTGCTCATCTTTGGTGAACTCCCGTTATTTTCATTTTTCGCTATCTGCATCCCGGCAGGCTTCGGTGCGCTCCTGGCGTAACTCTTCCAACCGGTTGATCAAATTGGGCGGACGCAGGTGAAAATGAGCTGTTATACGCCTGCTGAACAGTCCCACATGGGCCGGTGCAATCAACTCTGGGCAGGCGACGTCACACAGTTCGCACATGATGCATTCGAAGAATGTTTCACCTGCCTCGCGGTAGCGGCCAGCTGCGGCCTGCGCAACGCCGTTCTCGACGGTAATGCCCTTGGGACAGGCCTGGTCGCAGCCGTGACAATGTCTGCAGCGCGATGCTTCGGGAAAAATCTTGTGGAAGCGCGCATGAATGTCCCAGCCATCCTTGAAATCACTGATTTCATAATGATGCTGTGGTGCCGATGCCGGCGGCATAAATATGACATCAAGACCATCCTCGACAAATGTCTGGCAGGCGAGGCCCACCTTCACTTCTTTGCCGCGCCGCAGCATGACGCGGCAGGAACCGCACACTCCTTCCATGCAACCGACATTTGTAACGCGTGGCACGCCGCCATGCCAGGCAGCCTCGACCAGGCTCATGCCCTCAGTTGCGCTGACGGCAAGACCGTTGATGGTCAGCGCAACAGGACGATGCTGTGAGTTTTCGCTTTCTTTAGCAGTCATGACATCTATCGAACAAGTAAAGTAAAGAAACGCATAGCGAGAGGCTGCGATGAGGTAAGGCGCAAAGCGGCGAAAAAGTAGCCGTTCTGACACGGTGTGGTGAAATCATTTGGTGCGAGAAGAGCGGTACGCATTTGCCCCCGCAATTTTCTGGATCCGCCAGTCAAAGTGTTGCAGATGCGGGTTACAAAAAAGTAAATGAGCATTTTAAGCAGCTTTTCAACACAGTGTTATAGCATCGCAGTAACTTTATCTACGGGCGCGCGAGATCAATGATTTTTCTCAGGTCATAATTCTTGCTCCCACCGACACCCTCGACCAGTTTGGCCATGCGCTGATCAAGCGTGGGACGCTCGGTTTTGTACAGCAACCCGGTGGGTATGCGGCCAGCCTGTTTTGCAGCATTGACTGCATTCATGGCCGCACTAAGGTCGCTCGCATCGTGACCCGCAGGCACCTCTTCGCAGGCATCCTTGAAAGCCTGGGCAGTATCGATATTATTGAAGGACGGACATTGTGAAAGCAGGTTGACGAAGGCAAATCCCTGGTGTTCCATCCCTTCCTTGATGAGCTGCGACGCCAACTTGACGTTGCCAGCGAATGCCTGGGCGACATAGGTGGCGCCATAGGTGAGCATGTACATGATCGGATCCAGAGGTTCTTCAACGCCGCCGTAAGGGGTGGTGGTAGTCTGCATCTCGGTTCGGGATGTGGGCGAGCACTGGCCCTTGGTCAGGCCGTATACATGGTTATCCATCAGGATGTAAATCATGTTGATGTTTTTGCGCGCCAGATGCGGCATATGTCCCCCGCCGATGGAAAATCCATCACCGTCACCGCCAGTGATTACCACGGAAAGATCGGGGCGAGCCAGCTGGACGCCGGTTGCTACCGGGCCGGCACGTCCATGCAGGGTGTGCATCTTATAGGAATTGACAAAGTAGGGCAGGCGCGAGGAACAGCCGATTCCTGAAACGCTGACCAGAAAATTCGGGTCGACGCCCAATTCGGCAAGCGAGCGCAACAATCCGGTCAATACACCATAGTGGCCGCAACCGGCACACCAGAATGAGGGTGCGTCGGTCTTGTAATCCTTGGGTTTGAGCTCGACTTTGTGCAAGTGCATTTGTGGGTGAAGGATCGCGTTCATGCCAATATCTCCTTGACTTTTTTGACTATCATTTCCGGTGTGAAGGGCATTCCACCGCAAATGGTGTAGGACTCAGGGCGCAGCGATGTCTCCGCACGCACGAAGTGGGCTAGTTGGCCCTGAAAGTTAACTTCCGGCAACAGCAGGCGTTTGCAGGTTGCACCAAAGTCTTCGAACTGTTGTACCGGTAGCGGGTTCAGCAGTTTGGGATAAAAACCACTGACTTTGTAGCCTTCGGCGCGCAAGTGCTGTAATGCCTCGCGTACCACGCCGATGGTGCTGCCCCAGGCAATCAATCCAAGGTCGGCCGTGCCAACACCTTGTGCAGCATCCACTTCGACCGGGGCAATATCATTGACCACGTTTTTGAGCTTGCGGAAGCGTTTGTCCTGCATGGCCTCATGATTGACCGAAGTGTAACTGGGCAGGCCGTCCTCGTTATGTTCGAGGCCGGTAGCGATATGTGCGCCGCCGATTGTTCCAGGATCGGTCATCGGCGAGATGCCGCTCTTGGTCAGCAGGTAGCGCTGGTATTCACCTTCACCATTCCAGCGTTCGCGTTCCACCAGCTTGTAGCTGCCGGGATCCGGGTAAGGTACATTCTGGGTCGAGAACGCCAGCGAACCGTCGGAAAGCAGAATAACCGGGCACTGGTACTTTTCCGCCAGATTGAATGCCACCACGGTTAGATCGATGCAATCCTGAACATTTTCCACCGACAGCACGATACGCCCGGCATCACCATGACCGCCGTGTATCGCCAGGAACAAGTCTGACTGTTCATGTTTGGTTGGCAAACCTGTAGAAGGACCACCGCGCTGGACGTCGACCACCACGATGGGCAGTTCGGCCATGAACGCCATGCCTAGCATCTCGCTCATCAGCGCCAAACCGGGCCCGGAGGTTGAGGTCATTGCCTTCTTGCCCGCGTAAGACGCGCCGACGACTTGGGAAATGGAGGCGATTTCGTCCTCGGCCTGAATCAGGGTGCCGCCGCGCTTGGGCAGATGTTTCGCGACATAGATGGCAACTTCGGTCGCCGGCGTGATGGGGTAGGCGGAAAAGAAGTCCAGTCCCGCAATCAGCGCACCTAGGCCGATGGCGTTGTTGCCGGACATCACGATAACATCCTGGGCGGACTTGGGTGCTCCGATTGTCCACGGATCGGTTTTCTTCAGTGCGGCGGCCAGTTCGCGGCCGCGTTCCAATGCCTCGAGATTACCCTTGACCACCTCTTCGCCTTTGCGCGAAAACTTGGCGGTGAGCACCTTGCGCAGGGATTCAACCGGAATGTTAAACAATACCGACAGCGCGCCCATCGCCACCATATTCTTGGCACGCGGATTGCGCATATCCTTGGCTGTTTCGGTCATCGGGATGGGGTAAGCATGAACGCCCTCCGGAATGTCCGGCGTAAAATCGCCCGGGCTGTCGTAGACGATGGCAGTGCCGGGCTTGAGGAAATCACGGTTATTGTGGTACGCATCACCGTTGAACGCGCACAGGACATCGAAGGTGTCGCCCTGGTTGTAGAGCTGTTCGGTGCTGGTGCGCACCTGGTACATGGCGTATCCACCCTTGATTTCTGCCGGGAAAGTTTTGAAAGTGTAAACATTGAGTCCGGCATGCGCACACGCCTGGGTAATGAAATCGCCTACCGAAATAACGCCTTCACCGCCTTCGCCACCGATTCTGATGATCAGATCGTTCTTGGATGTACCTTGCATCTATTTAGTCCTCATATAACATAATAATTCGGATGGAGCCCGTCATGCTACATGGGCATTCCTGAAGTTCGGATGGTATGGGTAATTATACCAAAAAAGTTACATAAAAATAGTTGAGTTTGGGCGGTGAATTTAGGTGGTGAACAGGGCTATCACTCTTGTCAGGGCAGATTTCTGGGAGGTTATGGTATTTTTGTCACTTGCCGGAAAATAAAACACTTGGTGATTTTTGAATTTTGCTATTTATTTAGGTAGCCAACCAGATATCGAACGAGGAGGTACATTCAAGGGCTTGAGTCAATTAACCAATAAGGTCTACACCTGTGCAGACGGATATATGAGTTAAGTTTGCGAAGTTTTCACCAGATTCTTCAGATAGACATCTTTCAGTTGAATGTAATTCTCGGCCGAGTATCTCAGATAAGCGATTTCTTCCTGGGTCAGCGCGCGAACTGCCTTGGCGGGACGCCCTATATACAGCATGCCACTCTCCAGCACTTTACCCGGCGGAACCAGGCTGCCTGCGCCGATCATGACGTGATCCGGAATGACGGCATCGTCCAGAATAGTCGCACCCATTCCGATCAGGCACTCGTTGCCGATCATGCAGCCATGCAGAATAGCCGAATGTCCGACCGTCACATAATCGCCGATCAGCAGCGGCGATCCGTCAGGCCGGTTCGCTGTTTTGTGGGTCACGTGTCCCATGCTGAGATCCTGCACACTGGTGCCCCGCCCGATCACGATGCGGTTGACATCACCGCGCAGCACCGCATTGCACCAAACCGAGCTGTCATCGCCGATGCTGACCTCGCCGATGATCTGACAGGAGGTGTGGGTATAGACTCTTGCACCGAGAGTCGGCATTTTGTCGAGAAAGGCGGCTAAAGGCATGATGTCTCCCAAGAAGAAAAGGATACGTTGGCGACCGATCATATCGGTGTGGGCAGTATTTTAATCTTTTCCGAAAATCCGGGCAGCCGCCAAAAGTTGAGTATCCTGACCTTTTGCGCCCAGAAAAGATATTCCGATCGGGCAACCGTCCTTTTCGATTAGCGGCATCGAGACTTGCGGCAATCCGGCCACGGCAGCGACACAAGTGTGCCGCAGTGTGTTGAGGCGCAATGTCCGTGATGCATCTATCGAACGACCTTTTAACGGCGCGATGCCGGGAGCAGTCGGGAAGACAATCAGGGTGCCGGGGCTGGCAATACGCTCGATCTGGTTGGCCAACTGTTTTCTGACTAACCTTTGCGCCTCCATTTCCTGACGCGTGACGCAAGATATTTTTTCCAGCCGACTGCGTATCTCTGGGCCGAACACATCAAGATTCTGAAAAATCCATGCGCCGTGCGCCTGGTTCAATTCCCACCACTGGATGTTTCTCAATGCTTCGATCCAGGTCTGAAAATCTGGCTTGCCTATTTCGGTTTCGGCGACCTCAACGGACAGTTTTGACAAGCCCCGAATAAAAACGTTGTATTGCGCTGCAATACTCGCGTCTTGCGTGTCGAACAGATCGCGCGCGATCACGAATTTGTTGACATAAAACTCCGGTATTTCGCTGTCGAGCAATACGCTACCCACTCTTGCCAGTATCTCCGGCGTCCGGGCAAACCAGCCCGCCGCATCCAGACTGTGTGCCATCGGATGAACACCTTGCAGCGAAACGGCGCCCTGTGTCGGACGGAAACCGTAAATACCGCAATACGATGCCGGGATGCGCATCGAACCGGCGGTATCGGTGCCGAGCGCAAAATCCACCAGGCCACCGGCGACCGCTGCTGCAGAACCGCTGGAAGAGCCGCCCGGAATCCGCTCCGGACACTTGGAATTCAGCGGCGTACCGTAATGGAAATTCTCCCCGTCGAGCGAAAAGGCCATCTCATCTGTAATAGTTTTGCCGAGCAGGGTGGCGCCTTCATTCAGCAACATTTCGACGGCGGGTGCGGTTGTTTGCGCTATCGGGTGTGCGTTCTTCCAGTGGGGGTTGCCGGCACCGGTGACGAATCCCTTGACGTCGTAAAGCTCTTTTGCCGCAAAGATCAGCGGGGAAAGTTTTCCCTCGCAGTACGGTTTGACCGTGACCATCTCACCGGGGACAAAGGCGTTGCAGGTGTCGGCTGGTTTCATGGTTGGTTTTTTATCGAACCCACACCGTCTTTGCATTGGTAAATTCGAGCAGCCCCAGTCTTGAGAGTTCGCGCCCGTAGCCGGATGCCTTCACGCCGCCGAACGGCAGGCGCGGGTCGGATTTGACCATGCCGTTGATGAAGGTGCTGCCGGCTTCGATATGTGCCGCCAATCGCTCGGCGCGCGCTGTGTCACGGCTCCAGATCGACGAACCGAGGCCGAACCGGGTGTCGTTGGCGATGCGCATTGCATCATCTTCGCTTGCGGCACGGATGATGGTGGCGACCGGGCCGAACAGTTCCTCATGGTAAGCGCAGGTTGCGGCGGTAACCTGGTCGAGAATCGATGGCTGATAGAAAAATCCCGCACCTTTGATCGGCTGGCAGCCGGTCACCGCGACCGCACCTTGTGCGATGGATTCGCTGACTTGCCGATGCAGTTCATCGCGCAGGTCGGCGCGCGCCATCGGACCGATTTGTGTGACATCGTCCATCGGGTCTCCGAGGCTGAGTGTTGCCACTTTGATTTTCAGCCGATGCAGGAATTCATCCGCGATTTGCGGCACGATAATGAAGCGTTTGGCGGCGATGCAGGATTGCCCGCAGTTCATGAAGCGCGAAGCAACTGCCATGTTGACGGCCAATTCCAGGTCTGCGTCATGCAGCACGATAAACGGGTCGGAGCCACCCAGCTCCAGTACGCATTTCTTCAGGTGCTGTCCGGCAAGTGCTGCGACCTTGCGTCCGGCGGCTTCCGATCCGGTGAGTGTGACGGCATGCACATGCGGGCTGGCAATGGCATCGGCAACCTGCTCGATTTCGATCATCAGGGTGGTAAATAATCCTTCCGGCAAGCCGCAATCACGAAAAATTGTCTCGATGGCAAGCGCGCATTGCGGCACATTCGGCGCGTGTTTCAGCAGTAGCGCGTTGCCCGCCATCAGAGCCGGTGCGGCGGCACGAAACGCCTGCCAGAACGGAAAATTCCACGGCATGATGGCCAGCACCACGCCGAGCGGGTAATGCGCGATATAACTTTTTCCGGCATCCGATTCTCCCGCTTCGGTGCGCAGAAAATTCTCGGCATGTTGCGCATAATAATCACAAACCCCGGCACATTTCTCGATCTCGGCGTGTGCTTCGCGCAGCGGTTTGCCCATTTCCTGCGTGATGAGGGTCGCGTATTGGTCACGTTGCGCGTGCAGGCGCAGCGCGGCATCGCGCAGCACTTCAGCGCGTCGCCAGAAAGGGGTTTGCGCCCAGGCTTGCTGTGCGTGGCAGGTTTTTTCGAGAACTTGTTTCAGGCGCTGATCATCCCAACTGACGTAGGTCTGGACTATCTGGTTGGTGGCTGGGTTGAGGCTTGTATAGGGCATGAGTATCGTGTGGTTTCGGTTAGTAATTATTGCATGCAATAGTATAACGCCCGCTTAAGCGGGCGTTATTTTTGCTACAGAACTCCGCCTGGTTACGATTTTAACGCGACGAATACTTCTTCCAGCATCTTCTTGGCATCGCCAAACAGCATACGGTTGTTATCCTTGTAGAACAGCGGATTGTCGACCCCCGCGTAGCCGGAAGCCATGCTGCGCTTCATCACGATCGACGTCTTGGCCTTCCAGACTTCCAGCACCGGCATGCCGGCGATCGGGCTATTGGGATCATCCTGTGCAGCCGGATTTACAATATCGTTTGCGCCAATCACCATAGCGACATCGGTGTCGGGGAAGTCCTCGTTAAGTTCATCCATTTCCAGCACGATGTCGTAGGGCACTCTGGCTTCGGCCAGCAGCACGTTCATGTGGCCGGGCATACGGCCGGCCACCGGGTGAATGCCGAAGCGCACGTTGACACCCTTTTCGCGCAGAAACTGGGTGATCTCGTTGACGGTGTGTTGCGCCTGTGCCACCGCCATGCCGTAACCGGGCACGATGATGACATTTCTGGCTTCACGCAGTAGTTCCGCTGTCTCGACCGCGCTGATCGCGATCACTTCGCCAGCCGGTTGCGCATCGCCGCTGGCCGCAACGGGTTTGCCGCCGCCGGTGCCGAAACCACCCGCAATCACACTGATAAAATTACGATTCATCGCGCGGCACATGATGTAGGAAAGGATCGCACCGCTTGAGCCGACCAGCGCGCCAACGACGATCAGCAGGTCATTGTTCAACATGAAGCCGGTTGCCGCCGCCGCCCAGCCGGAGTAGCTGTTCAGCATCGACACCACTACCGGCATGTCGGCGCCGCCGATCGCCATGACCATGTGGATGCCGAACAGCAGCGCGATCACGGTCATCACGATCAACGGCAACATGCCGGCACTTACCGATTCGGCATGAATGAAAACATTGCCGAAATAGATCACGATCAGCAGGCCGGCAAGATTCAGCCAGTGGCGTGCAGGCAGTAGCAGGGGCTTGCCGCCGATTTTGCCGGACAGCTTGCCGAAGGCGATGATGGAGCCGGTGAAGGTCATTGCACCGATCAGGATGCCGATGTAGATTTCTATCTCGTGAATGGTTTTTTCTGCCCCCGCCAAATGGGCAGACGCAGCCGGATCAATGTAATTGGCAAAGCCGACCAGCATGGCGGCAAGGCCAACCAGGCTGTGCATCAGCGCAATCAGTTCCGGCATTTGTGTCATCTTCACCACGCGCGCTGCGTAGATGCCGATGCTACCGCCGACTGCCATGGCACCGACAATCCACGGGATGCCAGCCATTGTGACGTGCGGGCCGAAGATCGTCGCCAGCACGGCAATGCTCATACCGATGATGCCGTAGAGATTTCCGCGCCGCGAAGTTTCCGGATGGGACAGGCCGCCGAGACTCAGGATAAAAAGAATTGTCGCGCCGATGTAGGAGACAGTTACCAGGCTTTCAGACAGGAACATGATTATTTACCTTATTTGCGGAACATCGCCAGCATGCGCTGGGTGACGGCGAAACCGCCGAACATATTGACTGCGGTGAGCGCAACACCTGCCACGGCGAGTCCGATTATCCAGGCTTCGGGCCGGTCGGCTCCCCCCATGGAGGGCGGGGCAATCTGCACCAGCGCACCGATGGCAATGATGCTGCTGATCGCATTGGTGACGCTCATTAGCGGTGTGTGCAGCGCGGGGGTGACATTCCACACCACCATGTAGCCGACGAAGCACGCCAGCACGAACACCGTGAAGTGTCCAAGAAATGCGGCGGGTGCATTGGCTCCGACAAACCAGAACAAGACTGCGGCAACACCGAACATGATTGCCAGTTTGCTTCCGGCCATCGGCGCGCTACTGCTGCCGTGGCCCTTGGCGGCGGGCACAACCGCTTTTGCGGTAGCCGGTTTTGCCGGAGCCGCCGGAAGTTTTGGTGCGGGTGGCGGCCAGGTGATATTGCCTTCCTTGATGACCGTCAGGCCGCGGATGGCGTCGTCTTCCATGTTGACATTGATGATGCCGTCCTTGGTCTTGCACAGCTCCTCGGCGAGGCGAAACAGATTGGTTGCATACAGCGTCGAGGACTGCTTTGCCAGCCGACTGGGCAGGTCGGTGTAGCCGACGATGGTTACGCCGTGCTTGACTACCACTTGGCCCGGCTCGGTGAGTTCGCAGTTGCCGCCTCGTTCCGCAGCCAGATCGACGATGACGCTGCCCGGTTTCATGCTCTTCACCATCTCGGCGGTGATCAGCCTGGGAGCGGGTTTGCCGGGAATCAATGCGGTGGTAATGATAATGTCCACCTCTTTGGCCTGCTTGGCGTACATCTCACGCTGCGCCTGCTGGAAGCCCTCGCTCATCACTTTGGCGTAGCCGCCGCCACCCGAACCTTCTTCCTCATAATCGACCTTGACGAATTCACCACCCATCGACTTGACCTGGTCGGCCACTTCAGAACGGGTATCGTTGGCACGCACAATTGCGCCCAGACTGGCCGCAGTGCCGATCGCTGCCAGGCCGGCCACGCCGGCACCGGCAATAAACACCTTGGCCGGCGGAATCTTGCCCGCGGCGGTGATCTGGCCGTTGAAAAAGCGCCCGAAGGCGTTGGCGGCCTCGATGACCGCACGGTAGCCGACGATGCCGGCCATGGAGGTCAACGCATCCATTTTCTGGGCGCGGCTCAGCATGCGCGGCAACGAGTCGATGGCCAGCACGGTGACCTTGCGTTCCGCGAGTTGCTGCATCAGTTCGGGATTCTGCGCCGGCCAGATGAAGCTGATCAGGGCCTGGCCCTCGTGCATCAGGCCGACTTCTTCAGCGGACGGAGCGAGAACCTTGAAAACCATGTCGGAAGCCGCCCACAGCTTGGCTGCCCCCTCGATAATCTCGGCGCCTGCCGTGCGGTAAGCGTCGTCACTGAAATTCGCGGCATCTCCGGCACCGGATTCCACGGCGACTTTGAAGCCCAGTTTGATGAGTTTTTCAACCACATCAGGCACGGTGGCTACGCGTTTTTCCCCTGCGGCTATTTCCCGGGGTATTCCTATCATTAGAGACATGGGGGGCTTCCGTTTAGGTTAAATTATTTTTGTCGCTGTTATTTTTGTCATGGTGTTATCCGGGCATACTGCCCGGACGCACGGAACGCGCATGGTACTTCAAAAAACTTCCGGCTATCAACCTTCTTGTTGTTGTTTTTTGCCGCTGTCACACTATTATCACAATGGGTACTCTTCGGTTCTCATGGTCGCTGAAGGAGGGGGCACCACACATATCGGTGCGCCGAAGTTTTTCGTCCTGCTGCGGCCCGCTGTGCGATACATCCAGTGAGTTCATCATGCGTGCATAAGCGTGTAACACATCAAGTTCCGTCAGTTTAATTTTGGGGCCTCTGGAAGTTGGCTTTTCGGATTTATCGCAACATGATTCATTTCCAGCGCTCTTTGCTGTCTGCTACTGTAAATCTGATTCAAGTTTTTGCGGGCTCAGAAAAAACCGCAGTCGGGCATCGGCCGGGATAGTCATGCCGGTCGCCTGTGCGCGTTGCAATAGTTCCCAGTAATAGCGGTAGGAGGCGCGATCATGCAGTTTGCCTTTCTGTTGGATGGGTCCCCATGCCGCATCCTGGGCGGCAATCAGCAGCTCAGCAGCCCCGTGGACTTCCGCAAAATCCGGACGCATCGCTTCGACGATGGGTTGAATCTGGCTCGGATGAATGCTCCACATGCGCAGAAAGCCTAGTTCCTGACGGGCACGGCGGGCGTCTTCCCGCACTACGTTGGTATCGCGTATTTCGGTGGTGACATTGTGGCTGGGCACGATGCCGTTGCCCAGTGCGGCGGCAGTGATTTCGCACTTGGCACGCACCACCAGCGCATGGCTGAACTGTCCGGGCGAGTGCATCGCGGTGGCGGGGATGGCACCGTGATAAGCGGAGACAAAATCCATCAAGCCGAAATCAAGGGTTTCGACGCGGGGCAGGCGCGCGATCTCCCACACATCATGCAGCGCACCGGGTGTTTCGATCAACACATGGACGGGAATTTCACGGGTAATGCCGTAACGGTTTCTGTGATCGTCGAGTGCGGTGATCTGTATCAGGACATCATTGATATTTTCCGGTTTTGGCAGCACGATATAGGCTACACGCTGTCCGGCTTGACCGATGATGGTTTCCAGTTCATCGCGCCAGGCTGAATGCCTGACATCATGGATACGCACACCGATGCGGTCAAAGCGGTTTGCGCCGGACAGAATCAGTTCGGCGATCATGGCGGCATGTTCCCGTTCTTTGCCTGCAGGGGCACCGTCCTCGCAGTCGGCGGTGATATCAAAGACCGGCTGTGCATTGACCGACAACTCCGCTTGAATCTGTAGCGCTTTGTTCAGCAGCTTCTCGCTACCGGCAAAATGCTCGCAGGCGGCAAGCATGGGGAATGGCCGGCTGCCCGCATAGAGTACACCGGATGGGTGGAGACGGCTTTTCATGTCGTAGTACCTCTGAAAATCCGGAAAATTAGTTGCTGTAATTTGATCAGCCAAATAATGTCCGACACGTCAGCGAGTTGCGCTCAATTTATCTGGAACCATCATCCCAGGTTTTCGGAGGGTTGGTTTTCGGATCGTTCCAGCCTTGTTTCCAGCCAATTACTGCGTCAGAGCATGATTGCATGCGCTCCGCAACCTCCCCTTGCTGGCGGCACCACTTTCTTTGATCTGTTGTTTCGGTTTTCCAATGTGTCTTGTACCACGCGATGCTATGTCCGCCATATGGACCTTCATTGCCGGTACTGCTTATTTCTTTCTCAATTTGCTCAATTGCATCATCAGATGAAGAACATGCTGATAAAGTGTTTACTGCTATCAATACTGCTGTCAGAACGATTGCTCTGCTCATTGCTGCTTGCTCCTTACCGTTGGTAAACCCATATTGCGGGAAGATTATGGGAAGTGACGGAATGAACAGAAATCACATAACAAGTTCCACCACTTTTAAAGTAAATTCCGCGTAGCGTCAGATCTGCCGGGCACAAACGGCCAGAGGCGGCACCGTTATCCTGCGCCTTGGACTACCAGTATTTATTGGATCTCGACCAAGGTTTCCTCCGGCGCCACGCTATCCCCTTTTTTGACATGGACACCTACTACAATGCCGCTTATCGGTGCCTGGATTTCATTCTCCATCTTCATGGCTTCGATGACCAGTACGCCATCTCCCGCCCTGACTTTATCCCCGACTTCGATCTTGACATCAACAATTGTACCGGGCATGGCGGTTGACACGCAGCCCTCGTGGGATGGGCACGGCCGTCCGGAGCCCGCTGCCGGAGTGGATATTTTTTTCTTGCTGTCATTCTTTTCGCCGGACACCTCGACTTCATTCAGGGTTTCGACAATGACTTCTTCCGAAACACCATCGACGGAAACGTAAAACGGGCGTTGAATCTCACCGTGTTGCCCGCTGCCGGTAAGTTTGATATGGAAGGTTTCACCATGCAGCGTAACTTTGAATTCATTGGGTGCGTAGCGTTCGGATGTTGTTGTGGCGGCTTCCTTGGGCAGCAACGGTTCAGGCATGAGCGTGTTGGCATTGCGTTCCTGCAGAAAAGTTCTTGCCAGCTCCGGAAACATGGCGTAAGTGAGCACATCTTCCTCGCTCTTGGCCACATCTTCGCACACAGCCTTGAGCCGGGTCATTTCGTCTTCGAGCAAATCCGCAGGGCGGCAGGTAATGACCTCTGCGTCACCGACCGCAAGTCTCCTGACTTGTTCGTCGACCTTGCCCGGTGCCTTGCCGTAGTGACCGAGCAGGTAATTCTTGACTTCGTTGGTGACCGATTTGTAGCGCTCGCCGGTTAGTACATTCAGGACCGCCTGTGTGCCGACAATTTGTGAAGTCGGTGTAACCAGTGGCGGGTAGCCCAGGTCCTTGCGTACGCGCGGGATTTCAGCGAGCACTTCATTCATGCGGTTGAGTGCGCCCGATTCTTTGAGCTGGTTGGATAGATTGGAGATCATGCCGCCCGGTACCTGATTGACCAGCACGCGAGTGTCCACACCAGTATAGGCACTTTCATACTGCCAGTATTTCTGGCGCACTTCGTAGAAATAGGCGGTGACTTCCTGTATTGCCGCAAGGTCGAGGCCGGTGTCATATTCGGTGCCTTGCAGTGCGGCGACGATGCTCTCGGTCGAGGAATGGCTGGCGCCTTCGCCGAACGAAGAGTTGCAGGTATCCAGTATGGTGGCACCCGCTTCCACGCCCTTGAGGAAGCTCATGGCAGACAAACCGGAGGTGGAATGGCTGTGCAGGTGAATCGGCAGGCTGACGGCGGCACGCAGTGCTGTTATCAGCTCGGTAGTTGCGTAAGGGGTGAGCAGGCCGGCCATGTCTTTGATACACAGGGTGTCGCAGCCCATGGCTTCCAGTTCGCGCGCCAGTTCGATAAATTGCGGGATACCGTGCACCGGGCTGGTGGTGTAGCTGATGCAGCCCTCGGCATGTTTGCCGGATTTTTTTACCGCTTCGACGGAGACGCGCACATTGCACAGGTCGTTCATCGCGTCGAAGATACGGAATACGTCCACGCCATTGTCCGCAGACTTGGCGACGAAGGCGCGTACGACATCATCGGAATAGTGGCGGTAGCCAAGCAGGTTCTGGCCGCGCAGCAGCATCTGCAGGCGGCTGTTCGGCAATGCCTTGCGCAGTTTTCTGAGGCGTTCCCACGGATCTTCTTTCAGGAAGCGTACGCAGGAATCAAAGGTTGCGCCGCCCCAGGCTTCCAGCGACCAGAAATCGATGTTATCCAGCTTGGAGCAGATGGGCAGCATGTCTTCGGTGCGCATGCGCGTCGCAATCGTGGATTGATGGCCGTCGCGCAACACCAGTTCGGAGATTAGGGTTTTTGCCATATTGTTAAGTTGTGTATTGGATTAAATTAAATTAAATTAAATGCCTTCATGTGCAGCTATGGCGGCGGAAATGGCGGCTGCCCTCAGCTCTGGTGGAATTTTGGTGGTGTAATTGATCAGTTCCGGATGTGAATCTACAAAGCCGGTGTTGAAGTCAGCATTCCTGAAGTCGGGGTGCTTTAATATTTCCTGATAATACGGTATGGTGGTTTTGACCCCATAGATCGCCATGTCGCCAAGTGCCCGGCGACCGCGTTCGACGACTCCATCCCAAGTGAGCGCCCAGACGGTAAGCTTGGCACACATGGAGTCGAAATAGGGAGGGATGACATAGCCGCTGTACATGGATGCGTCGATACGCACGCCGGGGCCGCCCGGCGCATAGTAGTGGGTAATCTTGCCAAAGCTCGGCAGAAAACTATTCTTGGGATCTTCCGCGTTGATGCGAAACTCCATGGCGTAGCCGCGAAATTTGACGTCTTCCTGCTTGTATTGCAGCTCAAGGCCGTCGGCAATGCGAATCTGCTCCTGCACGATATCAATGCCGGTAATGGCTTCCGTCACGGTATGCTCGACCTGGATGCGGGTGTTCATTTCCATGAAATAAAAATTGTTATCCCGGTCAAGCAGAAATTCGACGGTACCGGCATTTTCATAACCAACTGCGTGGCAGGCTTTGACGCCCAGATTGCCGATGTAGTCGCGTTGTGCCTGGGTGATTTGCGGTGAGGGTGCAACCTCGATCAGTTTCTGGTTGCGGCGCTGGATGGAGCAGTCACGTTCAAACAGATGAATCATATTGCCATGGCTGTCGCCCAGCACCTGTACTTCAATATGTCGCGGGTTGACCACACATTTTTCCAGAAAAACTTCGGGCTGGCCAAAAGCCTTGCTGGCTTCTGAAATCACACGTTCGAAGCTGTTGAGAAGATCCTTGTCGCTGTCGCAGCGGCGAATGCCGCGCCCGCCACCGCCATTGGTGGCTTTGAGCATTACGGGATAACCGATCTGGTTTGCCAGCAGGCGAGCCTCTTCGACATTGGCGAGGTTGCCGTCGCTGCCCGGCACGCAGGGAATGCCGGCGGCCAGCATGGCGTTACGCGCCTGGACTTTGTCACCCATCTGGCGAATGATCCTCGCACTCGGGCCGATGAATTTGATATCGCGACGCGCACAAATCTCTGCCAGTTCAGGATTTTCCGAAAGAAAGCCATAACCCGGATGCAGCGCATCGCATCCGGCGATAACCGCCAGATTGACAATATTATGAGCGTTAAGATAACCGGTAACCGGTTCGGAACCGATATGATAGGCTTCATCAGCCTTCTTTACGTGCAGCGCATGACGGTCGGCGTCCGTATAGACGGCGACCGATTTGATGCCCATTTCCGAGCAGGCGCGAACAATGCGGACCGCGATTTCACCACGGTTGGCGACGAGTATTTTATTAATCACAAATTATCCTGAATTCGGCCGGATTTATGGAATGCCCGGCCGAATGATAGTTGGGTTACATGTTTTTACTGCTACCCGAGCTTTCGGCCGCGCCATTATAGCGGCATCGTCCCGCCGTGCTCAATGGTAATTCGAATTGGCCGTCGCCGTGGTTGAGCGCAAGCATTTAGTTGTAGAATCACTGCTTGTATAATCTAGTATCTCGTTCACATTGTTTCTGGGGGCGTTATGTCGCGCAAGCATCCAATTATTGCTGTTACCGGTTCATCCGGCGCGGGCACTCCTGCGGTACGGCACGCTTTCGAAAACCTCTTCCGCCGCGAAATAAAGGTTCGGGCAGCGTTTATCGAGGGCGCCAGCCTGCACAGCCTGGATCGTGCCGCGTTCCAGGCGGCGGTAGCCAGGGCGGATAAATCGGGCGATAGCTTCTTCAGCCACTTTGGCCCCGGGGCTAATCACTTTGACAAACTCGAGGAAATGTTCAGGAGTTATGGCGAGACCGGCACATGCAAGCGGCGTTACTACGTGCATTGCGAAGCTGAAGCAGACAGGCACAACACGCACTTCGGTCTGGCCGGCTTGAAACCGGGCACATTCACGCCATGGGAAGATATTGAGACGGATTCCGACCTGCTGATTTACGAGGGGTTGCATGGGCTGGTTGTTGATGAAGCCAACAATATTGACGTTGGAAGATATGTGGATTTTGGCATTGGCGTCGTGCCGGTTGTGAATCTGGAGTGGATCCAGAAGATTCACCGTGACAAGACAGAGCGCGGCTATTCCACTGAGGCGACGGTCGATACTATCCTGCGCCGCATGCCGGATTACATCAAGTATATTACCCCGCAATTCTCCCGTACCCACATCAACTTCCAGCGGGTGGCGACGGTGGATACCTCGAACCCGTTCATCGCGCGTGATGTTCCGACTCCTGACGAAAGTTTTGTGATAATCCGCTTTCGCGATCCCAGAGGGGTAAATTTCAGGTATATGCTGAGTATGATTCCTGGTTCATTTATGTCCCGCGCCAATACCCTGGTTGTCCCCGGCGGGATGAAAAGCGTTGCGATGGAGGTCATTCTTGCGCCGATCGTGCAGGAAATGATGGAGAGTAAGAGCAGCTAAGAAATACCTCTCCGAGAATTGGAAGCAGGGTGCGGAAAACAAAGTTCCGGCACAGGGTAATTTTCAGGTTGGCCGCGACTAAAAAATTTCACAGCGTAAATAGTTGAGATAGAATGTACACATTTGGACTTGCAAGGTTTTGTTTTCCTGACACCTACTTGTTGTGTCTTTGTAAAATCCCGGCTTTTTGATTGATTACGAAAGATTCTGGTTGCGACATCACGTTCGCCCTCGGTGAACCTCGGCATTCTCTGAACTTGCGTTTTATCCGGTAGGCCGTATGAATTTACGATACCCGGCCGAGAAATTTCGTGCCCACCAGCGGGCTATACCAATCAGGAGGGTTGGCAGGGATGGGCGGCTCCATCACCCAACTGGCAAATCCCGGACAATGATCATGCGAATTTACCTCGGGGAAGTTTTTGGTACCCTTTGGGTATGAAATATTTGGGTCAGCCCATGTTTGATCTCCGGCAACTGGATACATTTAATATTGACTGAAGGAGTTTTTGATGCATCAAGCGCAAATGGTTACGATCGACGGGAATGAGGCCGCCGCCTACATTGCCCATCTGACCAACGAAGTGATCGCGATTTACCCGATCACCCCTTCTTCGCCGATGGGCGAATATTCCGATGTCTGGTCGTCGGAGGGCACCAGAAACTTGTGGGGCACCGTTCCGGAAGTGGTCGAAATGCAGAGTGAAGGCGGCGCTGCCGGTACGGTGCATGGAGCGTTGCAGACTGGCTCTCTGACGACCACCTTCACCGCCTCGCAGGGTTTGCTGCTGATGATTCCCAACATGTACAAGATTGCCGGCGAACTGACGCCATTTGTCATGCATGTGGCGGCGCGTTCACTGGCGGCGCAGGCGCTGTCGATTTTTGGCGACCATAGCGACGTGATGGCGACGCGCTCGACCGGCTTTGCCTTTCTCGCTTCCAATTCAGTGCAGGAGGCGATGGATATGGCGCTGATCGCCCAGGCCGCGACGCTTGAATCGCGTATTCCGATACTGCATTTCTTTGACGGCTTTCGCACTTCCCACGAGGTGGCCAAGGTCGAACAGGTGCCGCTCGAAGTGGTGCGCGAGATGATCGATGACAAGCTGGTGTTTGCACACCGCGCCCGCGCGCTGACACCCGATCATCCGGTGCTGCGCGGTACGGCGCAGAACCCGGACGTGTACTTTCAGGCGCGCGAGACGGTCAATTCCTTTTATGACGCGATGCCCGGTATCGTGCAGAAGGCGATGGACAAATTCGCCAAGCTAACAGGCCGTCAATACCACCTGTATGACTACGTCGGTGCGCCGGATGCCGAGCGGGTCATCATGCTGATGGGTTCGGGCGCGGATGCGGCACAGGAAACAGTAGAACATCTGGTTGCTCATGGCGAAAAAGTGGGGATGGTGAAAGTGCGTCTGTATCGCCCCTTCGCTGCCGACGAGTTGCTCAAGACTATTCCGGCCACGGCCAGGCGCATCGCCGTGCTGGATCGCACCAAGGAGCCCGGCGCGGATGGCGAGCCATTGTACAAGGATGTCGTGACGGCATTTGCCGAAGCAGCTACCGCCGGCACCAGCAGATTTGCCGCGATGCCGCGCGTGGTGGGCGGACGCTATGGCCTGTCCTCCAAGGAATTTACGCCGGGCATGATCAAGGGTGTATTTGACGAACTTAAAAAAGACCTGCCGAAAAACCATTTCACCATCGGCATCATCGACGATGTCACCCATACCAGCCTCAGGTGGGATGCGGCTTTCCGCAACGATGCCAGTCGCGGCGTGAATTGCTGCATGTTCTATGGACTGGGCTCGGATGGCACGGTGGGTGCCAACAAGAACACCATCAAAATCATGGGCGAGGAAACCGAACTGTATGCCCAGGGCTATTTTGTTTATGACTCGAAAAAGGCCGGTGCGGTGACCGTATCGCACCTGCGCTTCTCGCCCAAGCCGATTCATGCGCCCTATCTGATCGGCAGCAACGACGCGAATTTCATCGGCTGCCACCAGCCGGTATTTCTGGAGCGCTACGAAATGCTGGATTCCGCCGCCGAGGGTGCGGTGTTTCTGGTCAACACGCCGTCCGCTCCGGACAAGGCGTGGAATCAGCTGTCACGCAAGATGCAGCAGCAAATAATCGACAAAAAAATCGAGTTCTATGTAATTGATGCCTATTCCATCGCCAAGGCAACCGGCATGGGTAGCCGCATCAATACCATCATGCAAACGTGCTTTTTTGCCATTTCCGGTGTGTTGCCGCGCGAACTGGCCATCGAGAAAATCAAGTCTGCCGCCGAGAAATCCTATAGCAAAAAAGGCCGAGCGGTGGTGGAAGCCAACTGGAAGGCAATCGAT
Organism: Gallionella sp.; assembly: GCA_035529795.1. Lineage (GTDB taxonomy): Bacteria > Pseudomonadota > Gammaproteobacteria > Burkholderiales > Gallionellaceae > Gallionella. Next base: position 135,784 of record DATKVZ010000024.1, read on the forward strand.
GAAACTATTGCCAACCTGCACAAGGTGAAAATCCCTGCCGTTGCCACCAGCGATTTCGAAATGCCCGAGCCGGTGGGCACTCACGCACCGGATTTCGTCAAGCGCATTACTGCCGAGATCATGGCCGGCCGTGGCGACCTGCTGCCGGTGTCGGTATTTCCCGCCGATGGCACCTGGCCCACCGGCACCGCAATTTGGGACAAGCGTAATTTGGCGCTGGAAATCCCGGTATGGGACGAGGAGTTGTGCATTTACTGCGGCAAGTGCGCGCTGGTTTGCCCGCATACCGCTATCCGTTCCAAGGTATTTCCCGTCGAATTGGCCAAGGATGCACCACCCACCTTTAAACATATCCAGATCAAGGGCAAGGAATTCGAACCAGGCATGCATGTTACTTATCAGGTGGCGCCGGAAGATTGTACCGGCTGCATACTGTGTGTCGACATCTGCCCGGCGATATCCAAAACCGACCCGACCTACAGGGCGCTCAACATGCGCGATATTGTGCCGCTGCGTGATCAGGAAAGGGAGAACTGGGAGTTCTTCCTCAAGCTGCCGGAATTCGACCGCACCAAGCTACGCACCTCCACCGTCAAGGGCGCAATGATGTTGCAGCCACTGTTCGAGTTTTCTTCTGCCTGTGTCGGCTGCGGCGAAACGCCCTATATCAAGCTGGCCACCCAGTTGTTCGGTGACCGCATGGTGGTGGCTAACGCCACCGGCTGCTCCTCGATCTACGGCGGTAACCTGCCCACCACGCCCTACAGCAAAAATGCCGAAGGGCGCGGCCCGGCCTGGTCAAACTCGCTATTCGAGGACAATGCCGAGTTTGGCCTGGGTTTCCGTGTCAGCATCGATAAACATGCGGAGCAGGCGCGCGAACTGCTGGCGCAGTTGAAGGATAAAGTCGGTACCGAACTGGCCGAGTCCATCCTCGACGCCGATCAATCCACTGAAGCGGGCATCTTCGAACAGCGCGAACGCATCGAAGTATTACGTAAGGCGCTGGCTGGTATTGATACGCCGGTGGCGCGTAATCTGGAGAGTCTGGCCGACTACCTGGCGAAAAAGAGTGTGTGGATCATCGGCGGCGACGGCTGGGCTTACGATATCGGTTTTGGGGGTCTCGATCACGTGCTGGCTTCCGGCCGTGACGTCAACATCCTGGTGCTTGATACCGAGGTCTATTCCAATACCGGCGGACAATGTTCCAAAGCCACGCCACGCGGTGCCATGGCCAAGTTCGCCGCCGGTGGAAAACAGACCGGCAAGAAGGATTTGGGACAGATCGCAATCAGTTACGGCCATGTTTACGTTGCCCATGTCGCCTATGGCGCAAAGGATGCTCACACCCTGAAGACCTTTATTGAAGCGGAATCCTTCGACGGCCCGTCGCTAATCATTGCCTATAGCCCCTGCACCGAGCACGGCTATGACATGAGCATACAGCACCAACAGCAGGAACTGGCGGTCAACACCGGTCACTGGCCACTGTATCGTTACGACCCGCGCCGCGAGGAAGAGGGCAAGAATCCGTTGTCACTGGATTCACAGAAACCCTCCAGGTCTTACCGCGAGTTTGTCCAGAACGAACCGCGCTTCCGTGGTCTGGTGAAGAATATGGATAGCGACAGCGGAAAAACGGTGGCGTTCTACGATAAGGAAATGCGCAAGCACTATGCGATTTTTGAGCATTTGGCCAGTAATTCCGGTGGTGGCGTCAAGGTGGGTGACAAGAAAAATCCGACTGACGCATAATCTGCAATCTGGCGATCAGATCGATATTTGAAACTAAGGGGAAATGTCATGAGTGGTGGTAAAAAGTACATCTATTCATTCGAAGAGGGTGATGGAAAAAACAAGATGCTACTGGGCGGTAAGGGTGCGAACTTGTGCGAGATGACTCAAATCGGCCTGAATGTCCCCCCCGGCTTTACCATTACTACCGATGCATGCAATGCCTACCTGGAAAAGAATAAATTGCCGGATGGCCTGATGCCGGATATCAAAGCGCACATGCTGGAACTCGAAAAGAAAACCGGCAAAAAATTTGGCGGTAGCGAGAACCCTTTGCTCGTCTCGGTGCGCTCCGGCTCGTCCATGTCCATGCCGGGCATGATGGATACCATCCTCAATCTCGGTCTCAACGAAACTTCGTTACAGGGCCTGATCAAGCAAACTGGCAACGCCCGCTTTGCCTATGATGCTTATCGCCGCTTCATTCAACTGTTCGGCAAGATCGCACTCAACATCAGCGACGAGCATTTTGACCAGCACATGGCTGCCATCAAGCGCAAATATGGTGCACCGCTGGATGTGGATTTGGGTGTTGAGCACCTGAAAGAATTGTCGGATGAATTTCTGGCTATTGTCCAGAAACAGAGCGGCAAGCCGTTCCCGCAAGATCCTTATGAACAACTGGAAATTTCAGTGGGTGCGGTGTTCCGCTCCTGGATGGGCAAGCGTGCCGTCGATTACCGCAAGCAATTCAGGATTACCAGGGATCTGGCCAGCGGCACGGCGGTGAATGTCTGCACCATGGTATTTGGCAATATGGGCAACGATTCCGGCACCGGTGTTGGCTTCACGCGCAACCCCGGTACTGGCGAGAAACTCATTTACGGCGAGTATCTGGTCAATGCCCAGGGCGAAGACGTGGTGGCGGGAATACGCACGCCCAAAGCGATCGCCGAGATGGAACAGGAAATGCCGGACATCTACCGTCAGTTGCTGGAATTGCATGACCGGCTGGAATCGCATTACCACGAGGTGCAGGATTTTGAGTTCACCATCGAAAAAGGCATCCTGTATTGTCTGCAAACCCGCAACGGCAAGATGAACGCGCGTGCCATGGTGCGCACCTCGGTGGAAATGTTGCAAGAGGGACTGATTTCCAGAGAACGCGCACTGCTACGCGTCGAACCCGCGATACTGGAGCAGTTGCTGGTGCCTCAGCTGGCACCGGATTTTCATGGTAAATCATTGGCACAGGGACTGCCGGCCTCGCCCGGCGCGGCTTCCGGCAAGATCGTGTTCGATGCCGACACTGCCGAAGCACGCGGCCGCGCCGGAGAAAAAATCATTCTGGTGCGCGAAGAGACCAAGCCGGAGGATATTCACGGATTTTTCCAGGCGCAGGGCATCCTGACCAGCCGTGGCGGCAAGACTTCGCATGCTGCCGTGGTGGCACGCGGTATGGGTAAACCCTGTGTCTCGGGTTGTGACCAGATCGTGATCAATGACCATTTGCGCAATGCCCAGATCGGCGAAACCACGTTGCAGGAAGGGGATGTTATTACCATTGACGGCGGCACCGGCCATGTTTATGCGGGTGAAGTGCCGACTGTAGAGGCAGAATTCTCAGAGGAAATGGCAACGCTGTTGGCCTGGGCGGATGAAGTGGCACAACTGAAGGTGCTGGCGAACGCCGACACGCCTGATGATGCCTTGCGCGCGCGGGAATTTGGTGCGATGGGTATCGGCCTGTGCCGCACCGAGCGTATGTTCAATAGTACCGACCGGCTACCGATCGTACAGGAAATGATTCTGGCCGAAACACCGGAAGCCCGCCAGGCCGCATTGGATCGCCTGTTGCCGATTCAGCGTGCCGATTTCAAGGGTATTTTCAAGGCGATGAAAGGACTGCCGGTCACGGTGCGCCTGCTCGACCCGCCGATGCACGAGTTTTTGCCTACCGCCGCACAGCTCGAATTGGAAATCGCCCACCTGCATCAATTGCGCGACACCATCGAAGGCTTGGAAGAATTGCCAAATACGCTCAAGATGCTTAATCCCAAGCTTTACCAGCAATATGCCGATGGCCTGATGAGGCTGATGGGTGGGTTGAGTGACTTCAAGGGATCGCACATGGAAGAAGATGTGATCGGCAAAAAGGAAGTCATCTTGAAAAAGGTCAGGGTGCTGGCGGAAGTCAACCCGATGCTGGGACATCGCGGTGTGCGGCTGGGTATTACTTACCCGGAAATCTACTCAATGCAGATCCGCGCGATTCTGGAGGCCGCCGCCCTGTGCGCGAAGCAGGGCATCGAAATTTACCCGGAGATCATGGTGCCGCAGGTGGCTACGGTGGAAGAGCTCAAGCGTATTCACAGTTATGTCCAGCGCATTCACCAGGAAGTGAAGGCAACCCATGGCATTAATGTGCAATTCAAGTTTGGTTCGATGCTGGAAGTGGTGCGCGCCTGTGTGCGTGCCGGGCGTATGGCGGAAACGGCCGAATTTTTCTCGTTTGGCACCAACGACCTGACCCAGGCCACTTTTTCCTTCAGCCGGGAGGATGCGGAAAACAAATTTCTTCCCGCCTACAATGAGACCGGCATTCTGGAAGACAACCCGTTTGAGGTGCTGGATATCAAGGGCGTCGGGCAATTGATGAAAATGGCTGTGGCTAAAGGCCGCGCAACCAACCCGGATCTGAAAATGGGTATTTGCGGCGAGCATGGCGGCCATCCCGGCTCCATCCATTTCTGCCATCACATCGGGCTTAATTATGTTTCCTGCTCCGGGCCGCGCGTGCCGATCGCACGCTTGGCGGCGGCGCAGGCCCAGTTGCTGGAGGAGCAATACCGCGAGCCGGTTTGATGGCATATTAGATAACTTCATCCACAGGCGGGTGGCAATACAACGGACGAGATTTAATCGTTTTTCTCCTGCCTGCGAGTATTTTTGATATTTCCCTACGCAAGATGTTGGCGATGACCGCGCTGCGGCCAAGCGCCCTGATGTGGTAATTAATAATAAAGGTTATTTAATATGACAGGCGTGACGGCAGGGACAATGAAAAACCCGTCGACTTCACAGGCTCATGGGGAGCACAACAAGGCAAAGCAACGCCTGATTCCGATTTCCATCATGGGCAAGGCTTATGAGGTACCGGCCGATGCAACCATCATGGGCGCCATTGAGTATGCCGGGCACCAAATCATCCGGGGAGCCGGTTGTCGCGAGGGTTATTGCGGCGCTTGCGCTACCCTCTACCGACTACCCGGTAACCACAAAATATACACTGCCCTGGCCTGCATGACTCCGGTTGAGGAAGGCATGATGCTGGCTCAGGTACCTTATATCCCGGCCGAAAAGGCGATCTACGATATCGAGAAACTCAAGCCTAACGTCACTGCCATTCAGCAGATGTATCCATCGGTTTTTCGCTGTGTGGCATGCAATATCTGCACCAAATCCTGCCCCCAGGAACTTCAGGTCATGGACTATATTCAGGCTGCCAAGCGTGGCGATATTGAAAAGGTGATGGATCTGTCTTTCGATTGCGTCGCCTGCGGATTGTGCATGTTGCGTTGCCCTGCCGAAATCACTCAACCACTGGTGGGTATCATGGCGAAGCGCCTGTATGGCCGCTATCTGCACAAGGATAGCCCGGAACTGGCGGAGCGGATCAAGGCCGTGGAAGATGGCGCTTACAATACGGAGTATGCAGAACTGCTGTCGATGAGCCGCAAGGATTTGTCGGATCGCTACTACGCACGTGACTCGGAATAACCGGGACGCAGCACAGAGAGGACTCAAGATGTATCCGGATTACATGGCAGAATCGTTGCAGAAGGTTGCACAGACGCGCCCGAAACGTTTGGAGCTGGCCAGAAAATCCGCCCCCGTTTACCCTCCCATGAATGCAGAGGAGCGCCGTGCGGTGCTGGAGGGTTTTCACCCTGATTTTGAGCCAAGCGCACGCCGCCGGGTGCGCGTCGGCTCAAACCGCGACGAATCATTGACCTCCGAAGTAGCCGACTTGCTGGAGTCGCATTCTTGGCTGCGTAGCGAACAGGTAAATCTCGACAAGCCGGATTTTGAAACTGATCTGCTGGTTATCGGCGGCGGCGGTGCCGGCTGCAATGCCGCGCTGGTTGCGATGAAAGAACACGGCATGCGCTCGATCATCGCCACCAAACTACGCATGGGTGATGCCAATTCGATGATGTCACAGGGCGGCATGCAGGCCGCCGTGTCGCGCACCGATTCGCCAACCCGCCATTATCTCGATGCCATCGGCGGCGGCCATTTCGAAAACAAACCGGAACTGGTCCGGGCGCTCACCGAAGACGGGCCCGGCGTGGTCAAGTGGCTCGAGGATCTCGGCGTGGTGTGGGATAAGGAGCCGGACGGTTCGATGAAGGTCATGCACGGCGGCGGCACCTCGCGCAAGCGTATGCTTTCCTGCCGCGACTACACCGGCGCCATGATTATGCGCACGCTGATGGACGAGGTGCGCAACCATCCCGACATGATCGACGTCAAGGAATTCATGCCGGCGGTCGAGTTGATCATGGACAGCAAGGGGCATTGCGCGGGTGCAGTTCTCTATAGCCTGGACAGCGAGGAATTCTTTACCGTCAAGGCGAAGTCCACCATCATCGCCACCGGCGGCTACGGTCGCCTGCATATTCGCGGCTACGACACCACCAACCACTACGGTGCCACCGGCGACGGGCTGGTGATGGCTTATCGTGCGGGTGCCAAGCTGATGTACATGGACTCTGTCCAGTACCACCCGACGGGTGTCTCATTCCCGGAGCAGATTGCGGGTTTCCTGGTCACCGAGGCGATTCGTGGTGCCGGCGGCCAGCCGCTCAACAAGGATGGCGAGCTGTTCGTCTTCCCGCGCGAGCCGCGCGATATCGAGGCTTCTGCCATCATCCGCGAGTGCACTCAGAATGCTGGCGGCATTCCGACGCCTTCCGGACGCGTTGGCGTATGGCTGGATTCCCCGCTAATCGATATGCTGCACGGTGAGGGTTATACCGAAAGACATTTCCCGGCCATGTACCGCCAGTTCATCCGCTATGGCATCGACATCGCGAAGCTGCCGATGTTGATCTATCCGTCGCTGCATTACCAGAACGGGGGGATCGAAATCAACGAGCGCTGCGAGACTGACCTGCCCGGACTGTATGTGGCAGGCGAGGCGAGCGGCGGACTGCATGGCCGCAACCGGTTGATGGGCAATTCGGTGCTCGACTACAACGTGTTCGGACGGCGCGCCGGACGCTATGCCAGCGAATATGCCCAGAAGGTCAATTTCGGAAAGCTTACCCTGGCGCACCTTGATAAATACGAAAAGCAATTGGCGGATGCCGGTGTGAAAACTGACCTGGTTACGCCGGTGTTGTTGCCGTCTTATGCGCCGGAGGATGTTAAAAAACGCCAGTTGCTGCGTGCCGAAAATGAACTCCCCGGTATGTCGGTGTTGCACAACCGGCTGCACGAAGAAAGGCCCAGCACCTGAGGAACTGGAATCTGATCGACAACAAGGCAAGGGAATACAAGTAAACCGACATTACACGAACGGGGGTGGGTGCGTTTCACCTTTCATGAACTGGAAGTCGGGGATGATTGGAACGAATTCCGCGGTTTTGTGCCGGCTAACGTGATGGACAAAGTGCTCTCCCGCGTTAATACCGTCGTGATCACCCGCTGCCTTCCGATTATGATCAAGTTTGTGATCCGGAATCTGTACGAGATCGGCTTTACTGATGAACAGATTTACACGACAATTGAGGATGGGATGAAATGTGGCATGTGGCTGAATTGCGCGGTAGTACCGGCTCAGGTAGCCAGATGCCAGTAGCGAGTCACAATTAAGCAGAATTTGATAAATAAAATAAGGGAGTAACAAGACCATGAACATCAGCGGAATGCTCCATGGGGCAGGGCTGCTCAAGATCGTCGATTTTCCGGCCTCTGTGGTGCTCGGCCCGGAAGCCAGCGAACATGAAATCCACAGCCTGATCGAGCGTTGCGGCTCGGTCTTCGTTAAGCCTATTTTCAAGGGTGGAATCGGCAAAAAAGGCAAGTCTGGTTTGATCGGCCGCGCCAGCGACCTGAAGTCTGCGCTGGCTGAAAAGGAGCGCCTGTACTTTGCCGAATATAAAGTCGGCAATGTCATGTACAAATCGCGCGGCGTCACCTTCGAGGGTGCGGTGCCGGCAAAACATGAGATTTACTTTTCGATCACCGATTCGACGCGCTACCGCGCGCCGGTCATGACGCTCACCCATCACGGCGGCATGGACATCGAGGAGCTGAACAAGACACAGATCATCGAAGTCCCGTTCGATCCGCTGACCGGTCTCAAATCGTTTATTGTTTCCAACGCGCTGACTGATCTCGGCGCACCACGCGAGATCATTTCGCCGCTGGTGCAGCACCTGCCGAAACTGTGGGATCTGTACCACCATTACGGCATGTCGACGCTGGAACTGAATCCCATCCGCATGATGGAAACAAAATCCGGCTCCCTGGTTCCGGTGGCCTGCGACTTCAAGTGCGGCTTTGATCGTGACGATCCGCGCATCAATCGCCTGAGTCTGCCGGTTGATCTTTTCGTTACCGAAGCCAACGATTTCGAACAGGAGATCAACGAGCTGCGCACCTATCAGGGGCAGAGCGACGTTTACGTGATTAACGAAAATGGCACCATTCTTGCGCCAACCTTTGGCGGTGGCGCAAATTCACTGGTCACCGAAGTGCTGGGCAACGACGCCATCATCTCCTCGGATTTCGGCGGCAATCCGCCGTACGCGAAGATGTATGAAGTGATGCGTATCTGCCTCAAGTACTACCTCAAGCAATCGAATGTGCTGTTCGTTATCGGCGGCAAAGCCAACAATACCGACATCTTTGTCACGTTCCGCGCGATGGCTGATGCGCTACGCGACTACTTCAGCGAGCATGGCCCGACGCCGGTGTATGTGGTGATCGGTCGCGGCGGCCCGCAACTGATCCGCGGCATGGGCGCATATAAGGATGTGCTCGACGCATTACGGTTGCCCTACAAGATTTTCGGTTTTGATTCCGCGATGACTGACGTCGTGAATTATGCGCAGGCTGCGGATCAATGGATGAAAAGTGGTGGACGTGCCGAAGTGGCGAAACTGCTGGGTTTACCGCCCGACGCCTGATGAATTGTGTGAGTTGGGCCAGGCGCACCTAAAAGAGGTTGCCTTTCACGTTTGCCCTTTCTCCCGCTTGCGGGGGAAGGTTGGATAGGGGGCGCGTAACCCAACAATGCATGACAATAAATGAATAAAATTAAGCAAAGGTGATTGCAATGAGAAAGCCTGGTATACAAGATTTCAAATATTACGTCGGTGTCCGCTCGCTGGCTGATATCGCGACCAAGGAAGACCGCATCTGTGTGCTGAACATCCTGGGTAACGAATCACGTTCCGTGACACCGGTCAGCCATAGCTATTCCGGCGGCAACGTGGTGTTCGGCACTTCGCCGGGGCGCCTCGGGCAGGTGCTGGAAACACCCATCGGCAACATTCCCGTCTACAACAACGTGCGCGAGGGCATGGAGGCGGGACACAAGTTCAACGTTGGCGTGGTATACCTGCCGCCGTCAGCGGTGCGCGACGGTGTCGCCGAACTGATCCGGATCAATCCCGAGGTCGAAAAAGTCATCATTCTTACCGAGAAGGTGGCGGTGCACGACTCCCGCGAGATACGCGCGCTCGGCCAGCAGCGCGGCGTGGATATCTTCGGTGCGAATTGTCTTGGTGTGGCAGATTCCTGGAATCATGTACGCATCGGCGGTGCGCTCGGCGGCGACAAGCCGGAAGAAACCCTGCGCAAGGGCACGGTCGCGATTTTCTCCAACTCCGGAAATTTCACCACCACCATCGCCAATTATTTGTCGATTGGCGGATGGGGGACGACGACGCTGGTCTCCAGCGGCAAGGATATTTACATCAACTACGCCGTCCCCGAATTTGCTTTTGCGATGGCCAATGACGCGCGTACCAAGGCGGCGGTGCTATACAGTGAGCCGGGCGGCTATTACGAACAGGAAGTCGAATTTGAAAAGCCGGTGGTGGCCTGTGTGGTTGGCCGCTGGAAGGCGAACCTGACGCGGGCAGTCGGTCATGCCGGCGCGATTGCCGGTTCGGGCGACGATGCGCGCGCCAAGGAAGCCTGGTTCATGGAAAAATTCGGGGTAACAGATCTGTTCACGCCGGACAATCCGGTGTGCTCGAAGAAGGGCGCGGTGGTTACCAATATCGCCTACATTCCGCAGGCGCTTTCTGCCGTGATGAAACTCAACGGCATCGAGCCGGATTTTGCGTCGGAAGGCAATTTGGAGTTGAAGCCGTGGTTCGGCGACGATCAGGGGCTAAAGCTGCCACCTGAACTGAATATTCCCGTGGTCAAGGCGCTGCCGCCTTACGACGTACAGATTGCCGAGTTGCTCAAGAATGTCGGCGCCATTTTCCCGCGCCAATCCATGAAAGACTGCTCGGGCAGCTCGGTGATGGACCCCAAGACCCAAGTCACCAAAGTCAACAATATCTCCATCCTCGACTGCTCCAAGCAGCCGTTGGAATCCAACCTGTGCATGGCACTGGTGCGTGAACTTAACGACGCGAATGACAATGCGCTGTTCAATCTGGCGGTCGCAGCCCATGTCAATCTGCATGGAGATGCTGCGCTGGCTGCCGCCGAGGCGGCGCGCGAAGCGGGTAACGCACCAAATACAGCGATCAGTGCGGCCGTCGCACTGGTTGGCCCGAAGCGTGCCGATGCTGCGCGCTGTGCCGCCGACACACTGATCGATCTGTTCGCGCACTCGGGTCTGCTAACCGGAGATAACGAGCAGGCCAAAATCACGCCGGCACCGGCTACTCCCGAGCAACTTGCAATGCTGCTGGGCAAGGCACCGGATGCGCGGGCGGAAGCGATGCTCAAGGCTTTCGACAAGCGCGGCGCCAAGTCGGTGTTCGTCCGTTACCTGCGCACGCTGAAAGGCCATCCGACTGCGGATGCGGTACTGGCGGCGCTCACCACCACCATCGCGTGGGAGCCGATGATGCGCAAGCGCATCTCCAAGCTGACCGTGCGTAACCTGCCGTGGTACGCCAAACTGTTTGGCGTCATCATCGGTGCCTCGACCGAAGCCAGGCATCATGAAGCGGAAAAGTTCTGCGGCGTGGACATCCGGGAAATACTGGAGTCGTGGACCGTCACGCAACTGTCCTATATCGCGCTACTGGGCGAGCGCCCGACGGAAGCCAGCCTGTTTCCGCTGCAGGTCATGCTCGGCCTGATCATTTCGAACGGTGTCGGTACGATTTCGGCGCAGGGTTGCAAAGGCGCAGTATCCGCCGACGGCCCGGAATCGCCGGAGCGTGTGCAGATCAACAAAGGCATGATCGGCTTCCTGACACATACCGGTTTTGCGCATGGCGGCAACGGTTACGAGGGTATCCAATTCCTGATCGAAGCCTTCAAGGAAACATCGCTGGCCGATGCCGGCGCTGCCAATCACGGTTTGGACCTGAAGAAAATGACCACGGATTTTGCGATCGCGTTCAACCAGGAAAAGAAAATCAGCAAGGCGCTTGGCACCGGCGTGCGCAATATTCCCGGCGTCAACCACCCGGTGTTCAAAGGGCGTCCGGTCAACCACGATCCGCGCGAAGTCTACATCGCGGAACTGTTTGCCGAGCGCGGCGAGAAGAATATTTTTCACGACTATTACAAGACGCTGGTGCAGTCGCTGTACGACAACGGCGTGACCGCCAATGTGTTCTGTGTCAACATCGACGCGATCATCGCCGCTTCGCTGCTCAAGCTGTTGTGGCCGCGTTACCGTAACGGCCAGTTCAGTGAGAATCTGATGGAAATGGCTGCTTTTACCGCCTTTCTATTCGGCCGCATGGCAGGTTGTGCCGGTGAAATCGACGACCACATCAATCGTGGCCGCAACATGGATACGCGCACTCCGGCTTCGGCGTGCACGCATGTTTCCTGAGGAGAAATCTTCACCCGTTTCAGTTTTTACGCAACATTGCCGGAGCAGAACGCAAGAGGGGCGGAGCACATTGCGCAGCCCGATCATTGCAGTTCATCAATCTCCAATAGGTTGCACTGTTTTACCCATGACTGAATTTTAATTTTGGAATTATTGGAGAGCATTATGACCGCACTTAATGTCGCACAGAAAATCCTGCTGGCCAATGCGGCCGGAGGATTAAAGCAGCTTCCCGATGCGGGGCAGCCGCTGGAAATCCAGTTCACTCACACGCTGTATCAGGATGCCACCGGCACTGCCGCCGCACTCGCCTTCGAAAAGATGGGCGTGGACCGGGTCAAGACTACATCCGTCATTGTGATCGACCACAAGACCCTGCAAGTCGGCTACATCGACGGCGACGACCATCGCTACCTCGAGACTTTTTCCAAGAAATACGGCTGCTGGTTTTCGCGCGGCGGACTCGGTATCTGCCATAGCGTATTCCTTGAGGATTTCGCGACACCCGGCAAATCGGTGATCGGCTCCGACTCGCACACCACCAATGCCGGCGGCATGGGCATGCTGGCACTGGGTGCGGGCGGCACCGACGTGAGCTTCGCGATGGCCGGCACCTCCTACAAAATTGAAATGCCGAAAGTGGTGCAGGTAAACCTCAGCGGTACGCTGCATCCGGGTGTGCTGGCCAAGGACGTGATCCTGAACGTACTCAAGGTGATCGGCATCAAGGGCAACAAGGACATCTGCCTGGAATACACCGGGCCGGGTCTGAGCAGCCTGAATGTTACCGACCGCGCTACCATCAGTAATATGGGTACCGAGGGCGGCGTCGCCTTCTCGATTTTCCCTTCCGACGAAATCACCAAGGCCTATCTCGAAGGCCGCAAACGCGGCAAGGATTGGCAAGCGCTGGCTGCGGATGCGGGCGCAACCTACTCGCGCACGGTCGAGATCGACCTGTCGTCACTGGAGCCAACCATCGCGCTATATCCGCGCCTGAAATCCATGGAGCGCGTCAAGGATCACGCGGGTATGCCCATTGATGCGGTGTTTATTGGCAGTTGCACCAACTCCAACTACGAAAATTTGGCGCGCGTCGGCGAGCTGCTGCGCGGCAAGAAAGTCAAAGTTGACACCGCCATCGCCCCCGGCTCACAGGCCATTGCGCGCCAACTGGCGGCAGCCGGTTATCTGGAAATTTTTTATGCCGCCGGTGTGCGGGTGATGGAAAACGCCTGTTCCGCGTGTATCGGCCAGGGCTTTTCGCCACCTAGCAACGGCGTGATGCTGTCTACCGCCAACCGCAACTTTGCCGGCCGTTCCGGCACCGAGACTGCCGCCGTGCATCTGGTCAGCCCGGTGACTGCCGCAGCCAGTGCCGTGATGGGCAAGCTGACCGACCCGCGCGACCTGCTCGGCGACAATCCTGAGTTCGCCTTCAAACTGGTTCCGCCAGTGGTCGATATGGACGCGTATGTCGCGCCGTTGCCGCCAGCAGAAGCTGCCAAGGTGGTGATGCGTTACGGTCCTGACATCGCGCCGCTGCCGACGTTGGACCCGTTACCGGCCAAGCTGGCGGGTGAGGTTATGCTCAAGCTCGGTGATGAAGTCACCACCGATCTGATTCAGCCGGCCGGCAAGTATCTGTCGCTGCGTTCCAATGCGGAAGAGTACGCCAAACAGGCCACCTTCATTCAGGCCGATAAGACTTTCAGTGCCCGCGCTGCGGCAGTACGCGATGCGGGCGGCCACGGTTTTATCGTGGCGGGTGACGGCTACGGCATGGGCAGCTCACGTGAGCACGCCGGATTGTGCCCGCGTATTTTGGGAATTCGCGCCATCGTGGCCAAAGGTTTCGAGCGTATCCATCTGGCCAACCTTGCCAACTTTGGCATTTTGGGGCTGACCTTCGAGAACCCGGCTGACCTCGATAAGATTGAGCAAGGCGCCAAAGTGTCTCTCGATACTTCCGGTCTGGAAAGCGGCCAGCTTAAATTGGTGGTCGACGGCGTCGGCGATATTCCTCTCAAGCTTGCGCAGGGCAAGGAAGACATTCCGATGATCCGCGCCGGCGGCGCGCTTTCATTGTTTGCCAGCCAGCAGAAGGCAGCTTGAACCGCACTTAATTTGAAGAGGATAAATCATGACCACAGCAAAAATTAATTGGACAAAAACGGATGAAGCGCCTGCGCTGGCAACGTATTCCCTGTTGCCCATCGTACAGGCCTTCACCAAGGCAGCGGGCATCAGCGTCGAAGCGCGGGATATTTCCCTCGCCGGCCGGATCATCGCAAACTTTCCCGAGAACCTGACCGACAGCCAGAAGATTCCCGATGAACTCACCGCATTGGGTGAGCTGGCAACCAGGCCGGAAGCCAACATCATCAAGCTGCCCAATGTCAGCGCTTCGGTTCCGCAGCTCAAGGAGGTCATCAAGGAGTTGCAGGCCAAAGGTTACAAGATTCCGGATTATCCGGAAAACCCGAAAAACGATGCCGAGAAAGAGATCAAGACACGCTTCGGCAAAGTGCTCGGCAGTGCCGTTAACCCGGTGTTGCGTGAAGGAAACTCGGATCGCCGCGCGGCGCTTTCGGTCAAGAATTTCGCACGCAAGCATCCGCACCGCATGGGTAAATGGGCTGCCGATTCCAAGACCCATGTGGCACACATGAGCAGTGGCGATTTCTACGGCAGCGAAACATCCGTCACGGTCAACGAGGCGGGTCCGGTGCGCATCGAGTTCGTTGGCGCGGACGGCAAGACCACGGTGCTCAAGGAAAAAACCACGCTCAAGGCAGGTGAAGTCATCGACTCTTGCGCCATGAACGTCAAGGCGCTGCGCAAGTTTTACGCAGAGCAGATCGAGGAAGCGAAAAAACAGCCGGACGTGCTGCTGTCGCTGCACCTCAAGGCCACCATGATGAAAATTTCCGATCCGATCCTGTTCGGTCATGCCGTCACGGTGTACTTCAAGGATGTGTTCGACAAGCATGCCGCGACCATCAAGGAGTTGGGCGTTAACGTCAATAATGGCTTCGGCGACCTGCTGGCGAAGATTGCCACACTGCCGGAAGCCAGGCGCAAGGAGATCGAAGCCGACATCCAGGCCTGCTTCAAAAATCAGCCGCAACTGGCGATGGTCAATTCCGACAAGGGCATCACCAACCTGCACGTGCCTTCCGACGTGATTATCGACGCCTCCATGCCGCCGATGATTCGCGACGGCGGGAAAATGTGGGGAGCCGACGGCAAGGCTTACGACACCAGGGCAATGATTCCGGATCGTAACTACGCGGGGGTTTTTCAGGCGACCATTGAAGATTGCAAGAAGAACGGTGCGCTCGATCCGGTGACCATGGGCAGCGTGCCGAACGTCGGTCTGATGGCGCAGAAGGCCGAGGAATACGGCTCGCATGACAAGACCTTTGAAGCAGCCGGTAACGGCACGATCAAGGTTGTGGATGCGGCAGGCAAGACGCTGCTGGAGCAGAAGGTCGAGCAGGGCGACATCTTCCGTATGTGCCAGACCAAGGATGCGCCGATTCAGGACTGGGTCAAGCTCGCCGTCACGCGCGCGCGCCTGTCCAACACCCCGGCGATTTTCTGGCTGGACAAGAACCGTGGCCACGATGCGCAGATCATCGCAAAAGTCGAAAAGTACCTGAAGGATCACGACACCAGTGGCCTCGATATCAGCATCATGGAACCTGCAGATGCCTGCCGTGCCACGCTGGCACGCGCTCGCAAAGGCCTGGACACCATCTCCGTGACCGGAAACGTGCTGCGCGATTACCTGACCGATCTGTTCCCGATCCTCGAGCTGAATACCAGCGCGAAGATGCTGTCCATCGTCCCGCTGATGAATGGCGGCGGACTGTTCGAGACCGGCGCGGGCGGTTCGGCACCAAAGCATGTGCAACAGTTCCAGGAAGAAGGCTATTTGCGCTGGGATTCTCTCGGCGAATTCCTGGCGCTCGGGGTATCACTCGAGCACCTCGCACAAGTGTTCAAGAATCCGAAGGCACAGGTGCTCGCGGAAACGCTGGATCAGGCCAACGGCAAGATCCTCGATAACAACCGCTCTCCTGCGCGCAAGGTCGGCGAACTGGACAATCGGGGCAGCCATTTCTATCTGGCTATGTACTGGGCGCAAGCGCTGGCTGCACAGACCAAGGATGCCGAATTGCAGGCGAAGTTTGTGCCACTGGCAAAAACGCTGACGGAAAACGAGGCGAAGATTAATGCCGAGTTAATCGCGGCGCAGGGCAAACCGGTGGATACCGGTGGTTATTACCTCCCGGATGCTGTAAAGACATCCAGGGCGATGCGCCCCAGCTCGACCTTCAACGCCGCACTGGCGGCGCTGGGTTAAGAGTGGTTGCAAAAGTATCGTTGTCCCCGCGAAGGCGGGGACCCGGATGCTTGATTAGACTGGCTGGTTATTTCATCAATGACGAGTTAATAATTTATAGAAGCACCTTCACCAACGAATTCAGGAAATTCCTATGAACTTGCATGAATATCAGGCCAAGCAGGTGTTGCGCGAGTACGGCATTGCCACACCGCGTGGCGTTGCGATAGACGGCGCTGCCCAGGCAGACGGCGCGCTGAAGGAGCTGGGCGGCAGCGCCTGGGTAGTGAAGGCGCAGATCCACGCTGGCGGGCGCGGCAAGGCTGGTGGCGTGAAGCTGGTGCGCTCGCCCGAGGCGGCAAAAGAAGCAGTGAGCGCACTGCTCGGCAAAGTGCTGGTGACTTACCAGAATGCGCCCGAGGGGCAGATGGTATCGCGCCTGTTGATCGAGGAAACGCTGCCGATTGCACGCGAGCTATACATCAGCCTGACGGTGGATCGCGAGACCGAGCGCGTTGCGCTGGTTGCATCGAGCGAGGGTGGTATGGAGATCGAGGAAGTCGCCGAACACTCCCCGGAAAAAATCCTCAAGGAATTCTGTGACCCGCTGCTCGGCTTGCAGGATTTTCAGTGCCGTGCGCTGGCATTCGGATTGAAGCTGGAAGGTGCGCAGATCGGCGAATTCGGCAAGCTCGCCAAGGGGCTGTATAAATTGTTCATCGAGAATGATTTGGCGATGGCCGAGATCAACCCGCTGATCGTGACGGCTACGGGTAATCTGGTAGCGCTCGACTGCAAGATCGGCGTGGACGACAACGCGGTGTTCCGTCACAAGGACCTCGCCGCGATGAACGACAACAGCCAGATTGACCCGAAGGAAGTCGCCGCGAAAGAGTGCGACATCAGCTACATCGCGCTGTCCGGCAACATCGGCTGCATGGTGAACGGCGCGGGTCTGGCGATGGCGACCATGGACCTGATCAAGCTGCACGGCGGCCAGCCCGCCAACTTCCTCGACGTCGGCGGCGGCGCCACGGCAGAAGTGGTGGCCAAGGCGTTCAAGATCATACTCTCCGACAGCAACGTCAAGGCAGTGCTGGTCAACATCTTCGGCGGCATCATGCGCTGCGACATCATCGCCGAGGGCATCATCGCTGCGGTCAAGGACGTCGGCGTGAAGGTGCCGGTGATCGTGCGCCTCGAAGGCACCAACGTCGAACTCGGGCAGAAGATGCTGGCCGAGAGCGGTGTCGGTGTGATCTCCGCCAGTGACATGACCGATGCGGCCAAACGTGCCGTGGCCGCAGTCCAGTGATACAGGAAAAAACATCATGAGTATTCTCGTAAACAAAAATACCAAGGTCCTGTGCCAGGGCTTCACCGGCAAGCAGGGTACTTTCCACTCTGAGCAGGCGATCGCCTACGGTACCAAGATGGTCGGCGGTGTGACGCCGGGCAAAGGCGGGCAGACGCATATCGGCCTGCCGGTGTTCAACACCGTGCGCGATGCGGTACGTGATACCGGCGCGACCGCAACGATGATCTACGTGCCGCCCGGCTTCGCGGCCGACGGCATCATGGAAGCGGCCGACGCGGGCGTGAAGGTCATCGTCTGCATCACCGAAGGCATTCCGGTGCTGGATATGCTCAACGTCAAGGCGGCATTGCGCGCCAACGACGCCATCCTGATCGGCCCGAACTGCCCCGGTATCATCACGCCGGACGAATGCAAGATCGGCATCATGCCCGGCTTCATCCACAAGAAGGGCAAGGTCGGCGTCGTGTCGCGCTCCGGCACACTCACCTACGAGGCAGTATTCCAAACCACCCGGCTCGGCTTGGGTCAGTCCACCTGCGTGGGCATCGGTGGCGACCCGATCAAGGGGCTGGATTTCATTGATGTGCTGGAAATGTTCCAGAACGATCCCGAGACCGAAGCGATCATCATGGTCGGCGAAATCGGTGGCAACCGTGAGGAAGCGGCGGCGGAATACATCAAGGCACACGTCACCAAGCCGGTGGCCGGCTACATTGCCGGACAGACCGCGCCCAAGGGCAAGCGTATGGGCCATGCCGGCGCGATCATCGCCGGCGGCAAGGGCTTGGCGGTGGACAAGATGAATGCACTCGAAGCAGCCGGCGTGGTGGTATCCAAATCACCCGCCGAGATGGGTGAGGCGATGGTCGAGGCGATAAAAAGAAAAGGCAAGTGATGGTGCAGGGCGCGGCTTTTTGCCGGGCTCTTCCCAAGCAAAAGGGCGCGAGGTATCGCGCCCTTTCGTTTTTCCGCTGTTCCTGCTGGCGGGTGTTGCAAGATGCCGTAAACCGCTATCATGCGCAGGCCATGCAATGGCAGGAAGGGGAGAGGGATGGCTGACAAAAAACCGATTGCATCTGTAACGCAAATCGAATCGCGGATATTTCTTATCCGTGGGCAGAAGGTTATGCTGGATGCCGATTTGGCGGAACTTTACGGAGTTGAAACCAAGCGATTGAACGAGCAGGTGCGCCGTAACAGTGAGCGCTTTCCAGAAGATTTTATGTTTCGGCTTACCAAAGCGGAGAAAGCTGAGGTGGTCGCAAATTGCGACCACCTCGCCAGATTAAAGTATTCGCCATCCTTGCCCTACGCTTTCACCGAACATGGTGCGCTGATGCTCGGCAACGTGCTGAAATCTGAGCGTGCTGTCGAAGTCAGTCTGATGGTGGTTCGCGCCTTTGTCCGCTTGCGCGCACTGGTTGCAGGCAACAAGGAGCTTGCGCAAAAGCTCAACCAACTGGAGCGCAAGGTCGGTGCGCATGATCGCGCCATTGCAGAACTGATCAACGCCATCCGGGAACTGATGTCGCCAATAGAGACCAAGAAAACGAACGAAGAGAGTTTCGGTGGAAACTTACCTTTAGGTTATGTTGGAGCCAAAAAACGCACCATCGGCTTCGCGCCGTGGAAATAAAAGTGATGCGAGCCTCTTCTGCCAGCAAAGTATTGTTGCCAAAAATTGGAATGAATAAGAGGGACGTGGGCAGCTCGTTCAGTGATAAATACAACAGCGCGAAATAAAAGCCATGCCCTTGCAAACCTATCTCTCTTCCATGTACGCCATTAAGGCGACGGGCGCGCACACCAAAGAAACCTCTTTTTATACGCCGCTTAACAATTTGCTCGACACAGTGGGTGGCAAACTCAAACCGCATGTGCGCTGCATGATGCAACTCAAAAATGTCGGCGCGGGAATGCCCGACGGTGGGCTGTTCACGCAAGACCAATTCGACCGCAAAACACACGATCCGAAAGACATACACAACCCGGCACGCGGTGTGGTCGAAATCAAAGGCCTGGCAGAAGCAGTGGACGACACCGCCACCAGCGCGCAGGTGGACAAATACTGGACGCGCTACAAACTGGTACTGGTTACCAACTACCGAGATTTTGTTCTGCTGGGCGAACGCGATGGAAAGCGCGTCACCTTGGAGCGTTACACCCTCGCCGCCAGCGAATCTGATTTTTGGCAACTCGCCGCTCATCCGCAAAAAGCTGAAACAGAACTCGGCGGCGCATTTGCCGATTTTCTCACTCGCGTCATGTTGTATGCCGCGCCCTTGTCTGATCCTAAAGACCTCGCGTGGTTTCTCGCCAGCTATGCGCGTGAAGCGCGGCATCGCATCGAGCGCGCCAGCCCGCAGGCCGTGCAACAGCTTGCCGCATTGAAAGAAAGCCTGGAAAGCGCGCTCGGCGTCAGTTTTGAATCCGAAAAGGGCGAGCACTTCTTCCGCTCCACTCTTGTGCAAACCTTGTTCTACGGCATGTTTGCGGCATGGGTGCTGGAAAAGCGCAAGGGCAACAAAGCGCATTTCGACTGGCGCAGTGCCGCATATTCTTTGCATGTGCCGATGATCTCCGCCCTGTTCGAGCAAATCGCCATGCCCTCCAAGTTACAGGCTCTTCATCTGGTGGAAGTGCTCGACTGGACCACCGACGCGCTCAACCGCGTGGATGCTTCCGCATTCTTCACAAAATTCCAGGCCGAACATTCGGTGCAATACTTTTACGAACCCTTCCTGCAAGCATTCGACCCAGCGCTGCGCAAAGAGCTGGGCGTGTGGTACACCCCGGAAGAAATCGTGCGCTACCAGGTGGCGCGGGTGGATGCCGTGCTGCAAAGCGAACTCGGCCTGCCTGATGGCCTCGCCGACCCCAACGTCGTCGTGCTCGACCCCTGCTGCGGCACCGGCGCTTACCTTGTCGAAGTGCTGCGCCTGATCGCCGCCAAACTCAAGGCGCAGGGAGCGGATGCGCTGTCCGCACATGAGTTGAAAAAAGCCGCCATGCAGCGCCTGTTCGGCTTCGAATTGCTGCCTGCACCTTACGTCGTGGCGCACTTGCAGATCGGCCTGCTGCTCAGCGATCTCGGCGCGCCGCTCGGGCTGGATGCGCAAGGTAAGGACGAACGCGCAGGCATCTTCCTCACCAACGCCCTCAATGGATGGGAACCAGCCAAAGACCCAAAGACCCACGTACTGCCTTTCCCGGAATTCGGTGAGGAGCGTGATGCCGCCGATGCGGTAAAGCAGACGCAAAAAATTCTGGTCATCCTCGGCAATCCGCCGTACAACGCCTTTGCGGGCGTGGCGCAAAAAGGCGAAGAACAGGATATGGTCGCGCCCTATAAAGAGGGGCTGATTAAAAAATGGGGCATCAAAAAATTCAATCTGGATGACCTGTATGTGCGCTTCTTCCGCCTCGCCGAGCGGCGCATCGCCGAACAGGGCGGGCGCGGCGTGGTGTCGTTCATCTCCAATTACTCATGGGTTAGCGAGCCATCGTATGTTGTATTGCGCGAACACTTGCTTAACTCGTTCGATAAATTGTGGATTGAGAACATGCACGGCAACCGCAAGATTTCCGAGTACGCGCCCGATGGGCGCACCAGTGAAACAGTATTCGCGCAGCGCGGTTTTTCGTCCGGCATTCAACAAGGCGTGGTGATTTCGTTATGGACAAAAAATGGCAAATCCAAGACAACAGCAAGCATAAATTACCGCGATGACTTGGATGATGCAAAAGCTGAAGAGCGCCGCGCCGCGCTGCTCGCTAGCATCGATGATGCACAATTCGATAGCCACTACCAGGTGGCCCAGCCCAGTGTGCAAAATCGTTATAGCTTCCGCCCCAGCAACGTCGGCGCGGATTACGATACCTGGCCGAAGCTGGCGGAGTTATGCGAACTGCGCAGTGACGGACTGTTTGAGAAACGTGGCGGTGCGTTGATTGATATTGACCGCGCACCACTGGAAAGCCGGATGCGTGCCTATTTCGACGGCTCGGTAACGTGGGAGCAACTCAGCGCGTTGGATAGCGGTCTCACCAAAAAGGCGGCGGGCTTCGAGCCGCGCAAGACGCGCGACAAAGTGCGTGCCGCAGAAAGCTTCGATGCCTCACGATTGCGGCGCTATGCAGTACGACCGTTCGAAACGCGTTGGTGTTATTACACGCCTATTAATCCGCTTTGGAATCGCCCTCGCCCAAGCTTGTGGGCGCAACTTTGGAAAGGGAATCGTTTCCTTATCAGTAGACTAAAAACGGGTGGCTCTGGCATTAACAGTCCGATGTATTGCACATCTGCCTTACCAGATGGTCAGATTATTTCCGTAAACCCGTCAGCGATTCCATTTTGGCTCGGCCTCGAAAAAACACCAGCATCAACACCGCAAGCTGCATTGTTTGATTCTCCGTCAATATCTGATGGCATCGGTCAGCCATCTATACGCGCAAACCTCTCCGCCGCTGCCCGAAGTTATCTCGCCGCTCTTGGCCTGCCTGACCCGGATGCCGATCGCGACACGGCAGCGTTGATCTGGCATCACGCGCTGGCCATCGGCTACAGCCCAGACTACCTGGCGCAACATGCCGACGGTATTCGCCGTGATTGGCCGCACATCCCGCTGCCTGCCAGTGCCGAAGCATTGCGCGCTTCCGCTGTATTGGGCCAGCAAGTGGCCGTATTACTGGACAGCGAAATACCTGTGCCGGGCGTGACCAGCGGAACCATCCGCGACGAACTGAAGGCTATCGCGGTGATTTCTCGCATTGGTGGTGGAGCCTTACTGTCACAGGAATTCGCGCTCACCGCCGGATGGGGGCATGGTGGCAAGAACGGCGTGACCATGCCAGGGCGCGGCAAGGTTGAAACGCGATTGCTTGAAGCAAGCGAAACCGCCCTCTCCCCCAGCCCATCTCCCGCAAGCGGGCGAGGGGGAGCAAACGTTGGATATTTATCTCAACAACACTGCCTACTGGAAAAATATTCCGCCTGCCGTTTGGGACTACACCATCGGCGGCTATCAGGTCATCAAAAAATGGCTGTCCTATCGTGAACAGCCTTTGCTCGGCCGGGCGATGACCAGTGATGAAGTGCGCGAAGTCACCGCAACTGCGCGGCGCATCGCCGCGCTGGTGTTATTGCAGGAAAAACTGAATGACAATTACCATGCAGTTCGGGCGACCACTTATTTGTGGCAATGAGTAATTACGAGTAATCAAGGACAGGCTACAGTTTCTTGATGGCGCCAACTGGAGGGCGCTTTATGGCTAGAAAACGAAATCAAAACACATTCGAGGATTTGATCGATATTGTTGCGCTGTTTCCCTGGTGGGTTGGACTCATCCTGGCGGTAGCTTCCTATTTCTGGCTGCATTACATTGCCGTCGCTCCCGTGGTAGTAGCTCAGCAGGGGCAAATGGCTACGGTAATGACACAGAGCCTGTACAAGGGATTGGCTACTGCCGGGCAGTATGTTCTACCGCTGGTTTGCATAATTGGTGCATTGCTTTCCGCCTTGGGGCGATGGAAGCGTAAGCAACTGATTGATGGCGTCAATGCAAGCTCTGCCGTTTCTGCGCTGAATGAGATGACGTGGCAGGAATTCGAGATGCTGGTGGGTGAGGCATTTCGGCGTACTGGCTACACCGTATCTGAAACGGGAGGTGGTGGTGCGGACGGCGGCGTTGACCTTGTGTTGGTGAAGGGCACTGAAAAATTTCTTGTTCAGTGCAAGCAGTGGAGAGCCTACAAGGTTGGTGTTTCCACCATACGCGAACTGTATGGCGTAATGGCCGCAACGGGCGCGGTTGGTGGCTTCGTAGTGACCTCTGGTGTTTTTACGCAGGAAGCAAAGAGCTTTGCTGAGGGAAGAAATATTGACCTTATTGATGGCGCCCGGCTGAAGATGTTCATCGGGAAAGTTCAGTCGCCTGTTGCTGTGCCTCAGCTTGCGCCGCAAAGGGTGTCATCAAAAACTGCCGAACAAAGCTGCCCAAAGTGCGGCAGTGAAATGATCAAGCGGACTGCCAAGCATGGTTCCAATGCGGGCAAGGCATTCTGGGGTTGCTCCAATTTTCCGCAGTGCCGCGAGATTGTGCCTATTAATTGAATGGAGATCAAAGAGGCCGTATCGTGTAGTTTTAAGCGCTCCCCCGATACACTATTCCACTGCAATCACGACTTGCCCAAGCCAGTAGTAGTATCTACGTCAGGTCGAACTCTGTCAGGGTACAGATGACCTGATTAGATCAGGAGCAATGTTTCGGTATGAGTGGGCTATGATGGCCTGGGCGTGCTTGACGTGTTTGATATAAAAAGACCATAATCAGCCAACTTTTTATATGAAAGAGGTCTGCGATGCTGGTATCTATGCAGGAATTTAAGTCACATTTGTCGCAATATGTCGGGCAGGCACAGTCCGGCGAGTTGATCGAGCTGACTTCGCACCGCAAGGTGGTGGCGCGCCTCGTGGGTGTGCCGCCTGCGGAGAGTGTCGGCGTGTCGCGCTTACTGGCAGCGGGTGCGGCAAGCTGGCAGGGCGGCAAACCGGCGGGCGCGGTGTTTGAATTGCAAGCGGGCGGCAAACCCGTTTCTATGATGGTGCTGGAAGATCGCGGATGATTTTGTTTTGCGATACCTCGGCCCTGTTGAAGCTCTATATCGTGGAGCCCGGCAGCGAGGCGCTGAAGGCGCGCGCGGCTGAAGCCGAGGCGGTGGCCGTGTGCCGCGTTGCATGGGCGGAAGCGTATGCCGCGCTTTCGCACCGGGCGCGGGAAGTGCCGGGAGACGCGCCAGTGATCGAACAGGCCAAGGCTGCGCTGGCGCAGGATTGGCCGCACTTCGTGGTGATGGAAGCGGATCAGGCGCTGGTTAAACGGGCCGGGGATTATGCCGACACGTTTGCGTTACGCGGTTATGACAGCATCCAGCTTGCGGCTGCGTTTGAAGCGGGCCGCATCGCGCAGTCGCCCATTTGTTTTGCCTGTTTCGATGCGCGCCTTAACAAGGCAGCGGATGTGCTGGGGATGATGTGCTTGTAGCCTTGCTTGGCAACGCCCCGATAATTATTAGTTTTCAGGACACTTAAATGAAAAGCAGTGAAATCCGCCAGAAGTTTTTAGACTTCTTCGCCTCCAAAGGCCACACCGTGGTTGCCTCCAGTTCGCTGGTGCCGCATGAAGACCCGACGCTGTTGTTCACCAATGCGGGCATGAACCAGTTCAAGGATGTGTTCCTTGGCTTTGACAAGCGTCCCTACACGCGCGCCGCGTCGTCGCAGAAATGCGTGCGCGCCGGCGGCAAACATAACGATCTGGAGAACGTCGGCTATACCGCGCGCCATCACACCTTTTTCGAGATGCTCGGCAACTTCAGTTTCGGCGATTATTTCAAGCGCGACGCGATCAAATATGCGTGGGAGTTGCTGACCGATGTTTACCGGCTGCCTGCCGAAAAATTGTGGGTAACGGTGTATGCCGAGGACGACGAGGCTTACGACATCTGGACCAAAGAGATCGGCGTGCCTGCCGCGCGGGTGATCCGCATCGGCGACAACAAGGGCGCGCGTTACGCCTCCGACAATTTCTGGATGATGGGCGATACCGGCCCGTGCGGACCGTGTACGGAAATCTTTTACGACCACGGTGAGCATATCTGGGGTGGTCCTCCGGGCAGCGCCGAGGAAGACGGCGACCGCTACATCGAAATCTGGAACAACGTGTTCATGCAATTCAATCGCGACGAGCACGGTGTGATGCATCCGCTGCCCAAACCGTCGGTAGATACCGGCATGGGGCTGGAGCGCATCTCGGCGGTGTTGCAGCAGGTGCATTCCAATTACGAGATCGACCTGTTTCAGAATCTGGTTTGCGCGGCGGCACGCGAGACCAAAACCAATGACCTCACCAATAATTCGCTGAAGGTGCTGGCCGATCACATCCGCGCCTGCTCGTTCCTGATCGCCGACGGCGTGATTCCCGGCAACGAAGGGCGCGGCTACGTGCTGCGCCGCATCATCCGTCGCGCCATTCGCCACGGCTACAAACTCGGCACACGTGCGGCGTTCTTCTACAGAAT
The DNA here is from genome assembly GCA_035529795.1 of Gallionella sp. Classification (GTDB taxonomy): domain Bacteria; phylum Pseudomonadota; class Gammaproteobacteria; order Burkholderiales; family Gallionellaceae; genus Gallionella. The sequence goes on from DATKVZ010000024.1 coordinate 161,321, forward strand.
GGTGCCGGATCTGGTTGCCGAGATGGGCGCAGCCTATCCCGAGCTAGTGTCTGAACAGGTGCGTGTGAAGGGCGTTTTGAAGCAGGAAGAGGAGCGGTTTTTTGCGACCATCGAACATGGTATGGCGATTCTTGAAGCCGATCTGACGGAGATGGTAAAGGCAGGAGATAAGGTGTTCAACGGCGAGACCGCCTTCAAATTGCACGATACTTACGGCTTCCCGCTCGACCTGACGCAGGATGTATGCCGCGAGCATGGCGTGGTGGTTGATGTTGGCGCTTTCGACACGGCGATGGCGCATCAGAGGGAACAGGCGCGCGCGGCGGGCAAGTTCAAGATGGCGACAAATCTCGAATATGCAGGCCCGGCGACTAACTTCTGCGGTTACGACACACTGGAGAGCAAGAGTAATGTGCTCGCGCTATACAAGGACAGCGTATCAGTGAACGAGTTGAACGAAGGCGACCTCGGCGTGGTGGTGCTCGATGACACGCCGTTCTATGCCGAATCCGGCGGTCAAGTTGGTGACAGCGGTGAGCTGCGCAGTGTGCACGGCATCTTCGCCGTTGAGGACACGCAGAAAATTCAGGCAACGGTATTTGGCCATCACGGCGTGGTGAAGACCGGAAAGCTGACCGTGGATAATGCCGTAACCGCACGTGTCGATGCTGCTGCGCGCAGCCGTACCGTGCGCAACCACTCGGCAACACACCTGATGCACAAGGCATTACGCGAGGTGCTGGGCAGTCACGTGCAGCAGAAGGGTTCGCAGGTGGATGCCGATAAAACGCGTTTCGATTTCGTGCATACGCAGCCGCTGAGCGACGCGGAAATTCGCCAAGTGGAAGCTTTGGTGAATACCGAAATATTGGCTAATGCCGCAACCGATGCGCGTGTGATGTCCATCGAAGACGCGCAGAAGACCGGCGCGATGATGCTGTTTGGCGAAAAATATGGCGACGAAGTGCGCGTGCTCGACATCGGCTCGTCGCGCGAACTATGCGGCGGCACGCATGTGCAGCGCACCGGCGACATCGGCCTGTTCAGGATTGTCGCGGAAAGCGGCGTGGCGGCAGGGGTGCGGCGTGTGGAGGCGGTGACCGGCGAAGGCGCGCTGGCGCTGGTGCAGCAGCAGGAGATGCAATTGCAGCAGGTGGCGGATGCGGTGAAGGCGCAGCCGCAGGAAGTGGTGGCGCGTGTCACGCAAATCCTCGATAACGTGAAGGCGCTGGAGAAGGAACTCGCTGCACTAAAATCGAAACTGGCTTCCGTACAGGGCGACGAGCTGCTCGCTCAGGCGCAGGACATCAGTGGCGTGAAAGTGCTGGCGGCGCGGCTGGACGGTGCGGATGCCAGGGTGCTGCGCGAGACGCTGGACAAGCTCAAGGATAAATTGCATACAGCAGCTATCGTGCTGGCCTCGGTGGAGGACGGCAAGGTCAGCCTGATCGCTGGCGTCACTGCCGATACCGTTGCCAAGGTGAAAGCGGGAGAGTTGGTCAATTTTGTGGCGCAGCAGATTGGCGGCAAGGGCGGGGGCAGGCCGGACATGGCGATGGCAGGTGGCACGCAACCGGAACATCTGGCTGCGGCACTGTCCTCTGTTTCAAACTGGATTAAAACGCGTAGCTGAGGAGCGATGCCGGTGGTAAATATTATTCGTTACAACGTGTTGCTGATCGAAGATGATCCATCCGTAGTAGAACTGATGCGTTGTGCTGCGGCGGAGGACTCTTGTCCGGAACTTGACCTGACGGTGGTGGGTGGTGGTGATGCCGTGCTGGCCTGGCTGAATGACAGCGTTGAGAAAAAAATACAGATGCCACATCTTATTCTGCTGGATTTGAAATTTCCCAAGTTGGACGGCCTGGCGATATTGCGCAAGCTGCGGCTTCATCCCGCAACACGGGACGTTCCCATTGTCGCGTATTCTGCGGAGCATACCCAGGCTGATGTTGTGATGAGCTATCAGGTTGGGGTGAACAGCTTTGTCGCCAAACCGATCGACCAAAAGGAGTTTACCGCTTTCCTCCGCGACCAATTGGCACACTGGCTGCAACCGAGACAGCGCGAACTGGCTTTCGCGTCAAAATAGACGGAGCCGTTAAAACGGCAGTTGCAGATGTGGTGCGGCTTGCTGAAATATCCTGCGAAAGTCATTTTGGATACGCAGCAGCGCATTCTCGCTATCCGCCTCGAAGCGTAGCACGATCACCGGCGTGGTGTTGCTGGGGCGTGCCAGTCCGAACCCGTCCGCATATTCCACGCGCAGCCCGTCCAGTGTGATGATCTCTTTGGCATCGGGGAATTGCGCGGTGCGTTGCAGTTGTGCGAGTAGCGCGTGGTTCTCACCCTCGGTGGTGCGGATATGCAGCTCCGGGGTGCAGACCGCATCCGGCAGGGCGTTCAGCACCGCACTCGGGTCGGCACTCTCACTCAATATTTCCAGTAATCGTGCGCCCGCATATAACCCGTCATCGAAACCGTACCAGCGTTCTTTGAAGAACATGTGGCCGCTCATTTCGCCGGCCAGTAATGCGCCGGTTTCGCGCATTTTTGCCTTGACCAGCGAGTGGCCGGTCTTCCACAAGGTTGGTTTGCCGCCGTGCGAGCGTATCCATGAAAAAAGATTGCGCGTGGATTTCACGTCGAAAATGATTTCCGCGCCGGGATTGCGGCCCAGCACGTCGGCAGCAAACAGCATTAACTGGCGATCCGGATAAATGATTTTGCCATCCTTGGTGACCACACCCAAGCGATCACCGTCACCGTCGAAGGCCAGTCCCAGTTCGCTATCGTTGTCGCGCAATGCGGCGATCAGGTCTTGAAGATTGCGCGGGTCGGACGGATCGGGATGATGGTTGGGAAAATGCCCATCCACTTCGCAGTACATTTCTGTTACCTCGCAGCCCAGGCCGCGATACAGCTGCGCGGCGTAATCTCCCGCCACGCCGTTGCCGCAATCCACGGTGATTTTCATCGGGCGTGCCAGCTTGATGTCGGAGATGATGCGCGCGAGGTAATCCGCACCGATATCGCGCTGCACATAACTGCCGGAGCCGTGCGTCAGGTCGTGCTGTTCGATGCGCTGGCGCAAGCGCTGTATTGTTTCGCCCGACAGTGTTTCTCCGGCCAGCACCATTTTCAGGCCGTTGTAATCCGGCGGATTGTGGCTGCCGGTCAGCATTACCGCGCAATCGGTTTTTAGATGGTAGGCGGCGAAATACACCATTGGGGTGGCGACGCGCCCCACGTCGATCACATCAATGCCGCTCTTCTGGATGCCACGTGCCAGCGCGGCGATCAACTCCGGGCCGGACAATCTTCCGTCGCGACCGATCACAATCGTATGTTGTCCGCGCGTCATCGCTTCCGAACCGAGTGCGTGGCCGATGGCTTCGACTACTTCGGTAGTCAGCGTCTTGCCGACGATGCCGCGTATGTCATAGGCCTTGAAAATTTCCTTGGATAGATTTTGCATGAGTGTCATTTCATCAGGAATTGAAGCTGGTTCCATACATGATCCGGCGTCAGCTTCGTCATGCAGTCGAAATGCCCGAGTGGGCATTCGCGTTTGAAGCACGGGCTGCATTCGATGTCGAGTTTGACAACCTGTGCCTGCGCGGACAGCGGCGGGGTGAACTGCGGACTGCTGGAGCCGAACAGCGCCAGCATTGGCCGATCCAGCGCGGCAGCCAGATGCATCAGTCCGGAGTCGTTGCTGATGACCAGCTGCGCGCATGCCAATAGCGCGATAGCATCGCCCAGATCGGTGCGGCCGCATAAATTGACGCAGTGACCGCCCGCGAGCTGGTTGATTTCATCTGCGACCGGTTGGTCCTTGCCAGAGCCGATCAGCCACACAGCATAGCCTTGCTTATGCAGGCGCTGCGCAATATCCGCGTAATAAGCCGCCGGCCAGCGTTTGGCGGGGCCGTATTCGGCACCCGGGCAGAATGCCGCAACGGGTTGGTCCAGCGTTAAATGCAGCTTGTGCAGCGTTACGTCGCGTTGCGCTGCGGAAATCGTTAGCTTCGGATTGGCCAATGGGTGCGGAATCTTGCTTTGTGCATCTTCGGCGAGCTGTGCAAAGCGTTCCACCATTAACGGCAAAACAGTCTTGTCGAGTTTCCGCAAATCGTTGAGAAGGATATGGCGCGCTTCGCCGCTGAAGCCGGTGCGTAGTGGAATACCCGCAAAAAATGGCACCAGTGCGGATTTCCACGAATTGGGCAGCACGATGACCTGGTCGTAGTGTGCGGCGCGCAATTGCTTGCCGAGCCGGTAGCGTGTCAAAAGCTGCAGTGCGCCGTGCGGAAATGGATTGATGATGACATCATGCACTTCCGGTATGACGCGCAGCAGTGTGATGGTCCATGGCGGGGCAAACACATCAATGCGGCAATTCGGGTGACGCTGTTTGAGGCGTGTCAGTAGCGGCTGCATCAGCATGCAGTCGCCAACCCAACTGGGACTGATGACGAGAATTTTGTATGTCACGCCCGGTGCTTCAATGTTTAGAGAGATTTTTAATGATGCGCCTTGGGCAGCTCACCCTTGAATTTGTACAACGTGCTGCAATAGGGGCAGCGTGCCTCGCCGCCATGATTCAGCGGCATCACCACTCTCGGGTGGGCATTCCACAGGCTCATGTTGTGCATCGGGCAGGTCACCGGCAAGTCGTGTGCGGTGACTTCGATATAGCGTTGGGTAATATTCTGTCTGCTCATGGGTGATCTCCTATACGTAGTCGAGCCAGCCGTTGTGTTGCGGGTGTTTGCCCGCCACACAATCAAAGAAGGCCTGCTGCAATTTGGCGGTAACCGGGCCGCGTGAACCGCTGCCGATGGTGCGCGTATCCAGTTCGCGAATCGGCGTTACCTCCGCTGCCGTGCCGGTGAAAAAAGCTTCCTCGGCACAGTAAATTTCGTCGCGGGTGATGCGCTTCTCGATGATTTCGAGGCCCATTTCCCGGGCCAGTGTGATGATGGAGTCGCGTGTAATGCCTTCCAGGCACGAGGTCAGATCGGGCGTGTACAGTTTGCCTTGCTTGACGATAAAGATGTTCTCGCCGGCACCTTCTGCTACGTATCCGTCAACATCCAGCAACAGGGCTTCGTCGTAACCGTCGTTGGCAACTTCCTGGTGCGCGAGTATCGAGTTGGTGTAAGTAGCCACGGATTTGGCACGGCACATATTTACGTTGACATGATGGCGGGTGAAGCTGGAAGTCTTGATGCGGATGCCATTTTGCATGCCTTCATCACCGAGGTAGGCTCCCCACGGCCAGGCGGCGACCGCCACATGTACGCTAAGCGCCGTAGCGGCGATACCCATTGCTTCCGAGCCGTAAAACACGATCGGACGAATATAGCAGGATTCCAGTTTGTTGACGCGCACCACCTCGCGATGTGCTTCCATAATGGTCGTCTTGTCATACGGCATTTTCATCTGGAAGATGTGCGCGGAATTGAATAGCCGGTCGGTATGTTCCTGCAAGCGGAAAATAGCCGTGCCTTTCTCGGCTTGATAGGCGCGCACGCCCTCGAATACGCCCATGCCGTAATGCAGTGTATGGGTTAGCACGTGGGTGGTGGCATCACGCCAGGGCACAAGTTTGCCGTCATACCAGATAAAACCGTCGCGGTCGGACATCGACATAATAATATTTCCTTTGATGGAGTTTGTTTGCAAAACGGCGATTCTAGCGTTTTCCGACAGGTTTATGAAGCGGCAACTTTGCCTTTTGCTGCGTTGATTGTTGCGCTAATTAGTTGACCAAAACGCCGCCAACCTTTATCTTACGTGGTTCTTTGAGATTGGCAGGGGCACCAGGTGATTAAGATGGAGTTGACCAGCGCTGAGATACGTATCCGCAGCTTCCGGGTGGAACCGGTGGAGTTGACCGGCGCAGAGATACTGATCCGCTGTTTGCAGGAGGAGCAGGTCGAATATGTGTTCGGCTATCCCGGTGGGGCAGTGTTGTTTATTTATGACGAGCTGTTCAAACAGGATAAGGTCAAGCATGTGCTGGTGCGCCACGAGCAGGCTGCGGTGCATGCCGCCGACGGCTATGCACGATCTTCCGATAAGGTGGGTGTGGCACTCGTTACCTCGGGACCGGGGCTGACCAATGCCGTAACCGGTATCGCTACCGCTTACATGGATTCCACGCCGATGGTCGTCATCAGCGGCCAGGTTCCGACCGGTGCAATCGGTGAAGATGCCTTCCAGGAAGTCGATGCGGTGGGCATCACCCGTCCGTGCGTGAAGCACAATTTTCTGGTCAAGGACGTCAAGGACATTGCCTCGACTATCAAAAAAGCGTTCTATCTCGCCAAATCCGGCCGCCCCGGTCCGGTGCTGGTGGACATTCCCAAGGATGTGTCCAACCACAGAACCACGTTTGAATATCCGGACAGCGTGAATATCCGCTCCTATCACCCGGCGGGCAAGGGCGACAGCGGGCAGATCAGGCAGGCCGCGCAGATGCTGCTGGAAGCGAGACGGCCGGTAATTTACGCGGGTGGCGGCGTGGTGTTGTCCGATGCCTCAGCGCAATTAACCGATCTTGCGCGCTTGCTGAATTTTCCGTGCACCAACACCCTGATGGGCTTGGGCGGTTTTCCTGCCAGCGACAAACGTTTTGTCGGCATGCTGGGAATGCACGGCACCTATGAGGCCAACATGGCGATGCAGCATTGCGATGTGTTGCTGGCAGTCGGTGCGCGTTTCGATGACCGTGTGATCGGCAACGTCGAACACTTTGCACAGGTGCCGCGCAAGATTATTCACATCGATATTGATCCCTCCTCGATCGCCAAGCGCGTCAAGGTGGATCTACCCATCGTCGGGGATGTGAAGCTGGTGCTGAATGAGTTACTGGAAGTGCTGCGTAGCGGTAAACAGGCGCCGGATGCAGCGGCCATATCTGCCTGGTGGGAGCAGGTGGACGAGTGGCGTACCACAGGCGGCAGGCTGTGTTACAGGAATTCTTCCGAAATCATCAAGCCGCAATTCGTGATCGAGAAAATGCACGAAATTACCGGTGGCGATGCGTTTATTACAACCGATGTGGGCCAGCACCAGATGTGGGCTGCGCAGTATTACAAATTTGACAAGCCGCGCCGTTGGGTTACCTCGGGAGGTTTGGGCACGATGGGCTTCGGCCTGCCGGCGGCGATGGGGGTGCAGATGGTCAATCCCGGCGCAACCGTTGCCTGCGTAACCGGCGAGGGCAGTATTCAAATGAATATCCAGGAGCTGTCCACCTGCAAGCAATTCAACCTGCCGATCAAAATTATTTCGCTGAATAACGGCTATCTGGGCATGGTGCGGCAGTGGCAGGAATTTTTCCATGGTAACCGCTATTCCGAGACTTATATGAATGCGCTGCCGGATTTCGTCAAACTGGCCGAAGCTTATGGGCATATTGGAATGCGTATCGAAAAATCTGCGGATGTTGAGCCGGCACTGAAAGAAGCTTTCGCACGCAAACAGGATCTGGTGTTCATGGACTTCAGGACGGACCCGGCCGAGAATGTGTTCCCGATGGTTCCGGGCGGCAGGGGGCTGTCGGAAGTTATTCTGGCGGAAGAGTTGTAATGCGTCATATTATTTCTCTGCTAATGGAAAACGAAGCGGGTGCCTTGTCACGCGTGGCCGGGTTGTTCTCGGCGCGTGGCTATAATATCGAATCGCTGTCGGTTGCACCGACCGAAGATTCGACCCTGTCGCGCATGACTATCGTCACCAGCGGCTCGGATGCGGTGATTGAACAGATCAGCAAGCAGCTCAATAAGCTGGTAGATGTCGCGGCATTGATCGACCTGAGCGAGGGCGAGCATCTTGAGCGTGAGCTGATGCTGGTCAAGGTGCGTGCCGAAGGCGATACGCGCGAAGAATTGAAGCGCATGGTGGATACGTTCTGTGGTCGTATCATTGATACGACCGACCGTACCTATACCATCGAATTAACCGGACCATGCGCAGAATTGGATAGCCTGCTGGAAAAGATCGGCCGTGACCTGATTCTTGAAACGGTGCGTACCGGAGCTTCCGGCATCGGGTGCGGCGACCGAATTTTGAAACTTTAATTTTTAATGAAGAGGCCAACATGAAAGTTTATTACGACAAAGACGCAGACCTGTCACTGATCAAGGGTAAACAGGTGACCATCGTGGGCTACGGCTCGCAGGGTCATGCGCATGCCCAGAATCTGAAGGAATCCGGTGTCAATGTGACCGTCGGCCTGCGCAAGGGTGGCGCATCCTGGGCCAAGGCCGAGGCTGCCGGTCACAAGGTGGCAGCGGTTGCGGACGCGGTGAAGGGTGCCGATGTGGTGATGCTGCTGTTGCCGGATGAGACCATGCCTGAGGTGTACCATGCGGACGTGGCGAAGAACCTGAAGCCGGGTGCAGCACTGGCATTTGCTCACGGCTTCAATATCCACTACAACCAGATCGTACCGCCCGCCGATGTGGACGTGATCATGATCGCGCCGAAAGGCCCCGGCCATACCGTGCGCTCCGAATATCTCAAGGGTGGTGGTGTGCCGACGCTGATCGCTGTGTATCAGGACAAAACCGGCAAGGCCAAGGATGTCGCGCTGTCCTACGCAGCAGCCAACGGCGGTACCAAGGGTGGCGTGATCGAGACCAACTTCCGCGAAGAAACCGAGACCGATTTGTTTGGTGAACAAGCCGTGCTGTGTGGTGGTGCGGTGGAGCTGGTCAAGGCCGGCTTTGAAACACTGACCGAAGCCGGTTACGCGCCGGAAATGGCTTATTTCGAATGTCTGCACGAGTTGAAACTGATTGTTGATCTGATGTACGAAGGCGGCATCGCCAACATGAATTATTCAATTTCCAATAATGCAGAATACGGCGAGTATGTTACCGGCCATCGTGTGATTGCTGATCAGGCGCGTGCCGCGATGAAGGAATGTCTGGCCAATATCCAGAACGGCTCTTATGCCAAGCAGTTCATCCTGGAAGGGCGCACCAACTATCCCGAGATGACCGCACGGCGCCGCTTGAATGCCGAACATCCGATCGAAGTTGTGGGCGGCAAGCTGCGTGCAATGATGCCGTGGATCGGCAAAAACAAGCTGGTTGATCAGTCTAAAAACTAGAAAGTAGGAAGTGGGGAGTCGGAAGTAGGAAAATTCCCCACCCCACTCCCTACTCATCTCCCACTCACCACTCACCACTCACCAATGACCAACTATCCCCATCCCATCATTGCCCGCGAGGGCTGGCCGTTTCTGGTTGGCTCCATTGCCATTGCGTTGCTGTTATCCGGCCTGGTCGGCGGTATCATTGAGCTGTTGGCCTGGATCGTTGTCTTGTTCGTGGTGCAGTTCTTTCGTGATCCTCCACGTGAGATCCCGCAGGATACCGGTGTGGTGCTGTCTCCCGCCGATGGCCGCGTCATCAAAGTGGAGCGCACGCAAGATCCTTATGGGGAACGTGAAGCAATTCTGGTCAGTGTGTTCATGAATGTATTCAACGTGCACTCCAACCGCAGCCCGGTCGACGGTACAGTGGAAAAAGTGCAGTATTTCCCCGGCAAATTCGTTAACGCCGATCTGGACAAGGCTTCCGCAGAGAACGAGCGCAACGCGGTGGTGCTCAAAACCACTGACGGGCAGACCGTAACCTTCGTTCAGGTGGCGGGACTGATCGCGCGGCGTATCCTGTGCTATATCAAACCCGGTGATACGCTGACACGCGGCCAGCGTTACGGCTTTATCCGCTTCGGTTCGCGTGTCGATGTATATCTGCCGCTGGGTGCCGGCGTGAAAGTCAGCATCGGCGACAAGGTGTCGGCGACCACCACCATTTTGGCAATTCTTCCGTAAAGCTGATAGCCTCCGTGCATGGACGAATTTAATCCACGCAAATCGATGAACCTGCGCAAGCGCGGCATTTATCTGTTGCCCAATCTGTTTACCACCGGTGCGCTGTTCGCCGGCTTTTACGCAATTGTGCAGGCGATGAATCAGCGTTTTGAGTTTGCCGCCGTGGCGATTTTTATCGCCATGGTGTTGGACGGGCTGGATGGACGCGTGGCGCGGCTGACGCATACACAAAGCGAATTCGGTGCCGAATACGATAGCCTGTCCGATATGGTTTCATTCGGCGTGGCACCGGCGCTGGTCGTATATGAATGGGCATTGAAAGGCCTGGGCAAGTGGGGCTGGTTCGCCGCATTCATTTATTGCGCCGCCACCGCATTGCGCCTGGCACGCTTTAATACCAACATCGACGTGATTGATAAACGCTATTTCCAGGGGTTGCCCAGCCCGGCTGCTGCCGCGCTGGTGGCAGGGTTTGTCTGGGTGATGCAGGATCACGGCTTCAAGGGAAATGAGCTGAGCTGGTATGCCGCTGCGCTGACGGTATTTGCCGGATTGAGCATGATCAGTAACCTGCCGTTCTACAGCTTCAAGGATCTGAACCTGCGCAAGAGCGTGCCGTTTATCATGATCTTTCTGATTGCGCTGTTTTTCATCCTGATTTCCAGCTACCCGCCAGGCGTATTGTTTGCATTGTTTCTGGGCTATGCATTATCCGGCTATGTGCTATGGGCGTTGCGTCTGCGCAAAAAACAACAGCCCATTGCCTGAGCCGATAAAACTGGTAATATCTGCCCCATGCATTTCTCTACACACATCGCAACACTTCAATCCACGTCCAGCCTGCTGGATGCGCTGCTGCTGCGCGGCGCGCGCTAATCATACACACACTACTTAATTCGAAGCAAGCGCGCCAACCGACTACCGGTTACGCAGGTTTGACCTATTTATATTGGAGCACAGCATGACAGACAAATTGATTATTTTTGACACCACCTTGCGCGATGGCGAACAGAGCCCCGGTGCGGCGATGACACGGGAAATGAAAGTCCGCATTGCGCGCCAACTGGAAAAGCTGGGTGTGGATGTGATTGAGGCGGGTTTTGCCGCCGCCAGCCCGGGTGATTTTGAGGCGGTAAAAGCCGTTGCAGAAACGGTGAAAAATTCCACGGTGTGCTCGCTGGCGCGCGCCAGCGAAAACGACGTGCGGCGTGCCGGTGAGGCAATCCGTCCGGCGAAGTCGGGGCGCATCCACACTTTCATTGCCACCAGCCCGATCCACATGCAGCACAAGTTGCGCATGACCGGGGACCAGGTGATGGAGCGTGCCGTCAGCGCGGTGAAGTGGGCGTTGGAATATACCGACGATGTGGAGTTTTCCGCCGAAGATGCGGTGCGTTCGGAGATGGACTTTCTGGTGCGGGTGTTCGATGCGGTGATCAAGGCCGGTGCCAAAACGCTGAACGTACCGGATACGGTGGGTTATTCCATTCCCGTCGCATGGGGCGAACGCATCCGGCAATTAATCGAACGCGTGCCGAATTCGGACCGGGTGGTCTGGTCCACGCATTGCCACAATGATCTGGGGCTGGCGGTAGCAAACTCCCTGTCTGCAGTGATGAACGGCGCACGCCAGGTCGAGTGCACCATCAACGGCCTGGGCGAACGTGCCGGCAACGCTTCGCTGGAGGAAATTGTGATGGCGGTGAAGACACGCCGCGACATATTCAACCTTGATACGCGCATCGATACCACGCAGATTGTACCGACCTCCAAGCTGGTTTCCAGCATCACCGGCTACCCGGTACAGCCGAATAAGGCCATCGTCGGTGCCAATGCGTTCGCGCACGAGTCCGGTATCCATCAGGACGGCGTGCTCAAGCACCGCGAGACTTACGAAATCATGCGCGCCGAAGATGTGGGCTGGAGCACCAATAAGTTGACCATGGGCAAGCTATCCGGGCGCAACGCCTTCCGCACCCGCCTGCAGGAACTTGGTATCGTGCTGGACAGTGAAGAAGCACTGAATGCTGCCTTCGCACGTTTCAAGGAGTTGGCCGACCGCAAGAGCGAGATTTTTGACGAAGATCTGCAAGCGCTGGTCAACGAAGAGGGTGTGTCGAGCGTTAACGAGCACTACCAGTTGCTGTCCATGCGCGCCCATAGCGAAACCGGGGTATTGCCGGTGGCAAAGGTGGTGATGAATATTGATGGTGCGCAGCATGAAGCCGAGGCGCAGGGCGGCGGGCCGGTGGATGCGACTTTTCAGGCTATCGAGAAAATCGTGCACAGCGGCACCGAGTTGCAACTGTATTCGGTGAACAACATCACCAGCGGCACCGACGCACAGGGCGAGGTGACGGTGCGCCTGGCCAGGGGCGGAAGGATCGTCAATGGGCAGGGTGCGGATACAGATATTATAGTGGCTTCCGCCAAGGCTTATTTGAATGCACTCAACAAGTTACATAGCAAGTCGGAGCGCGCCCACCCGCAGTTGTGAACTTATTGGCGGGTTATTTATCTGAGCTTGCGGCGCACGTTCGGTGCGACATTTTTATGAACTTTACCGGAGATTATTTTGAAGAAAATTTTGTTGGGTTCGGCGTTTTTGGTTGCATCACTGGGAGCTCATGCCGCTTATTTTGAGTGCCAGATAATTCCGAAGTCGCAATGTCCGCATGCGCAATTTGCCGGGAAAAACCTGGCAAATGCCAATTTGCAGGAGGCGCACCTTCTTGAGGGCGACCTGTCACGGGCCGACCTGACCAAGGCGAATCTCAGGGGGACGAATATCTATCACGGCAAGCTGATGGGCGGTAATTTTACCGAAGCCGATATGACCGACATCACGCTGTATAACGCCGACCTGACCGGCGCCAACCTGACCGGGGCGAATATGACACGCGCCAAGCTCAAGGGCGCAAACCTCACAGAGGCCAATCTGACCGATACCAATCTGACCGATGCAGAAATTGACAATGCGAAGTTCAATAAGGCTATTTTCTGTCGCACCACGATGCCCAATGGCATTATAAACAGCGGAGCGAACTGCCCTGCCAAGAAAACCGCCAAGGCCGATCAGGATGTTGCTGTGGAGGGTTCTATCAACGGCTGTATGATCCAGCCGCGCGCGGTGTGCATAAATGCTTCACTAGCCGAGGCTAACCTTGGCTCTGCCAACCTGTCCGGCGCGCAACTGTTCATGGCCAATCTGGCGCAGGCTAACCTGTTCAAGGCTAATCTTAGTAAGGCCAATCTGACGGAAGCCAATCTGGCGCGCGCCAACCTGACCCGCGCCAATCTGTCACAAGCCAACCTGACCGATGCGAACCTCAACAAGACGATATTGCGTGGTGCACAACTGGAGCGCGCCAATCTGACCGGAGCTGTTCTATTAAACACCGATCTGTCTGATGCCGATCTGTCCGGTGCCAATATTGCCGATACCACGCTGACCGGCGCAATATTCTGTAATACCGTCATGCCTAACGGTACGGTGAACAACAGTAGTTGCAAAGCTGAAAAATTGGAAGCAATTGCCGAGCCAACGAAACCTGAAACCGTGATTGCCGAACCGGTTGTGCAGGAAGCCAAGCCGGTTCAGCCTGCGGGAAAAGCAAAAACCAGAAGCAAGTAATTCAACTTGCCAGCATGAACAGAAAAGGGCACGCAACGCGTGCCCTTTTGTTTTTCCATTATCATGCACGGGTTATAGGGGTTTTGAGCATTGGCTCGACTGACAATGCTTCGTCAAATGCAAGCTCGTAATTTTTACCGGTATGAGGTGGCTGGCCATGCAAAAAAATTGGCAGGATTTTTTGAATTTCATGCGCTTCGTTGTGATGCGTTTCAATCAGGAGCGGTGCCTGCAAATTGCAGCAAGCCTGACCTTTACCACACTGTTGTCGCTGGTGCCCCTGATTACCATAGCTTTGACCGTATTTTCGGCATTCCCGGTATTCGAGGATTTCTCCCTTCAGATCAAGATATATTTGCTGGATAACCTGATGCCTGAGATGGCGGGAAAAGTTATCACAGAATATATGCAACAGTTCACCGAAAGTGCGATGCGTCTGACCGCATTTGGTGTTGTGTTTCTGGCGGTGACAGCGATGATGCTAATGCTGACCATAGGACAGGCATTTAATACCATCTGGCGGGTGAACCGTCCGCGCCCGCTACTCAAGCGGCTGGTAGTTTACTGGGCAGTGCTTACGCTTGCCCCGTTGCTGATTGGCGCAAGCCTGTCGCTGACTTCGTGGCTGGTCGGGTTGTCGATGGGTTACGCCAAACATATTCCGGTATTCGGTGTGGGCGCGCTGAAGATATTGCCGGTGCTGTTTGCCACGTTGGCATTTGCCATGTTGTTCAGGTTGATGCCGAATCGCTATGTGCCCCACACGCATGCTCTGATAGGCGCAATCGTGGCCGCGCTCATGTTTGAGTCCATGAACCGCGTATTTGGTTATTACATCAGCCATTTTCCCACCTACAAACTGGTCTATGGTGCATTCGCCAGCGTGCCGATTTTCCTGATGTGGATTTATTTGTCCTGGCTGACCATCCTGATCGGCGCGGTCATCGCAGCATCGCTGTCATACTGGCGCACTCCGGTGACGCAGCACTTATCGTCGGCCACGCAGTTGCTGAACGCGCTGCGCGTGCTGCAAATTATGGCGAACGGCTTGCAACAGGGCAGGGTGAGTACGTTCCATGAATTATCCAGGTCGCTGCACCTCGGTTATGACTTACTTGAAAAAATCCTTGAAAAGCTGGCAAAAGCCGGCATGGTATGCAAGGCGGAAGGGCAGGGCTGGCTGTTGATGCGCGATGCAAACCACATTCGTATCGCCGAATTGTGGCATTTATTCGTGCTGGATTGCAGCGTATTGCCTGTTGAGCAAAGTGATGATCCATTGCAACAATGGGTCGCCGGATGTGCCGGGCAGTTTGAAAAAAGTGCTGACTTGACTCTGGCGGAACTCTTGGCACGCGGTGCGGGAGCCACTCAGCCATAATTCCGGATATGGCTTGGTAACGGTGTGCAGAGGGTGGTTTCATGACCGGCTGGAATTTTGAGGACAGGGTGTTTTACGGTATCATCACACTCTACAAAAAAATATTTGTCCGGGCTCCCGCATGACCAAGTACATCTTCATTACCGGCGGCGTTGTTTCTTCTCTGGGGAAGGGCATCGCCGCCGCTTCGCTTGCAGCCATCCTCGAATCGCGCGGCCTCAAGGTGACGATGCTCAAGCTTGATCCGTATATCAACGTCGATCCCGGCACCATGAGTCCGTTCCAGCACGGCGAGGTATTCGTCACCGAAGATGGCGCGGAAACCGACCTGGATTTGGGGCATTACGAGCGCTTCATTTCCGTGAAAATGCGCAAGGCCAACAACTTCACCACCGGGCAAATTTACGACAGCGTGATCCGCAAGGAACGACGCGGTGAATATCTGGGCAAGACGGTGCAGGTGATTCCGCATATTACCAACGAAATCCAGGCATTCGTCGAGCGCGGTGCAGCCGCTTCGCATGACGGCAACGCCGATGTGGCGATTGTCGAAATCGGTGGCACGGTTGGCGACATCGAATCGCTGCCGTTCCTCGAAGCAGCGCGACAAATGGGTCTGCGCATGGGGCGCAACCGGGTCGCTTATGTGCACCTCACGCTGGTTCCCTACATCACCACTGCCGGTGAACTGAAGACCAAGCCGACGCAACATAGCGTGCAAAAATTACGCGAAATCGGTATTTTCCCAACCGCCCTGCTGTGCCGTGCCGACCGGCCGATTCCCGACGACGAGCGCGCCAAGATTTCACTGTTCACCAATGTGCGTGAAGAGGGCGTAATTTCGATGTGGGATGTGGACAGCATCTACAAGGTCCCGCAGATGTTGCACGAGCAGGGACTGGATCGTATTGTTTGCGAAGAGCTGGCACTGAATGTGCCGCCTGCCGATCTGTCGGTGTGGGACAAATTGGTTGCGAAGCAGGAAAGCCCGCAGCACCAGATCACCATTGGTATGGTCGGAAAATATGTCGACCTGACCGAGTCCTATAAGTCGTTGATCGAAGCGCTGCGCCATGCGGGTATTCATACCTCGACACAGGTCGATATCGAATATATTGATTCTGAAGATATCGAAACATCCGGCACGCAGAACCTGACGCATTTTGACGCGATCCTGGTGCCGGGCGGCTTCGGCAAGCGCGGTACGGAAGGCAAGATTGCCGCGATCCGTTTTGCGCGTGAAAACAAGGTGCCGTATCTGGGCATCTGCCTCGGAATGCAACTTGCGGTAATTGAGTATGCGCGGCATGTTGCCGATATGACGGATGCGAACAGTACCGAATTCAATCCGGAATCCGAACATCCGGTTGTAGCATTGATCACCGAATGGCTGGATCGCGACGGCAAGGCGGAGATGCGCAGCAGCGACTCCGATCTGGGCGGCACCATGCGCCTCGGTTCGCAACGTTGCCCGGTCAAACCCGGCACGCTGGCGCAACGTATCTATGGTGACGAAGTAAACGAACGGCATCGCCATCGCTACGAAGTGAACAACCATTATGTGCCCGCACTCGAGAAAACCGGCCTGATCATTTCTGCGCGCACTCCTTCAGAAAATTTACCGGAGATTATGGAATTGCCGCAATCCATACATCCGTGGTTTGTCGGGGTACAGTTCCATCCGGAATTCACTTCCACACCGCGCGCCGGGCATCCGCTGTTCAAGTCGTATATCGAGGCGGCATTGCGCCGCAAGGAAGCGACCTCATGAAACTGTGTGGATTTGATGCCGGTCTGGATAAGCCATTGTTCCTGATTGCCGGGCCGTGTGTGATCGAATCGCAGCAGATGGCGCTGGATACTGCCGGGCAGTTGCAGGAAATCTGCCGCGAATTGAAGTTGCCGTTTATATACAAGTCTTCCTACGACAAGGCCAACCGCAGTTCCGGCAAGTCGTTTCGCGGCTTCGGGCTGGATGCCGGACTGAAAATCCTCGGTGAAGTGAAGGCACAACTCGGCGTGCCGGTGCTGACCGACGTGCATGACATCGGAGAAATCGCACCGGTTGCGGCGGCCGTGGACGTGCTGCAAACCCCGGCGTTCCTGTGTCGTCAGACCGACTTTATTCAGACCGTGGCGAGCGCGGGCAAGCCGGTGAACATCAAGAAGGGACAGTTCCTGTCGCCGTGGGATATGCAGAATGTGGTGGAAAAAGCCCGTGAAGCCAGCGGACAGGACAACATCATGGTGTGCGAGCGCGGCGCGACATTCGGCTATAACAATCTGGTATCGGATATGCGCTCGCTGGCGGTGATGCGCAGCACCGGCTGTCCGGTGGTGTTCGATGCCACGCACTCGGTGCAGTTGCCCGGCGGGCAGGGCACAGCCAGTGGCGGGCAGCGCGAATTCGTGCCGGTGCTGGCGCGTGCCGCGGTGGCGGCGGGGATTTCCGGCCTGTTCATGGAAACGCATCCGGACCCGTCCAAGGCGCTATCGGATGGGCCGAACGCCTTTCCGCTCGGGCATCTCAAAGCATTGCTACAAACGTTGATGGCGCTGGATGCAACCGTCAAGCGGCAAGGATTGATTGAGGAAAACCTCGATCTCAAGAATATTTAAGAAAAAACTGAGGAAAAATATTATGAGCGCAATCGTTGATGTCATCGCCCGTGAAATTCTGGATTCACGCGGCAACCCCACTGTGGAAGCGGACGTGTTGCTGGAATCCGGCGTGATGGGACGCGCTGCCATACCATCCGGCGCATCCACCGGCGCAAAGGAGGCGGTTGAATTGCGCGATGGCGACAAACAGCGCTACCTGGGTAAGGGCGTGCTGAAGGCGGTGGAATATGTGAACACCGAAATTGCCGAAGCGATCATCGGGCTGGATGCCGCCGAGCAGGCTTTTGTCGACCAGACCATGATCGAGCTGGACGGTACCGAAAACAAATCACGTCTCGGCGCGAACGCCATTCTTGCGGTGTCGATGGCGGTGGCCAAGGCGGCTGCGGAAGAATCCGGTCTGCCGCTGTACCGCTACCTGGGCGGCGCAGCGCGCATGGAAATGCCTGTGCCGATGATGAATGTCATCAACGGCGGCGCACACGCTACCGGCGGCGCGGACATGCAGGAATTCATGATCGTCCCGGTGGGCGCGCAGAGTTTCCGCGAGGCGTTGCGTTGCGGCGCCGAGGTGTTCCATAGCTTGAAGAAAATTCTGCATGACCGCGGACTGAACACTACCGTGGGCGACGAAGGCGGCTTCGCCCCGGCTCTGGGTTCCAACGAGGGCGCGTTGAAGGTAATTGTCGAAGCCATCGAGGCAGCCGGTTACGTGCCGGGCGCAGATGTGGCGATTGCGATGGACCCGGCTGCATCCGAGTTTTACAAGGACGGGCAGTATTATCTGAAAGCCGACGGGCTGACGCTGAACTCGGCGCAGATCGTCGATCTGTACGCCACCTGGGTGGATAAGTACCCGATCATCAGCATCGAAGACGGCATGAGTGAGCATGACTGGGATGGCTGGAAGCTGCTCACCGACCGCCTCGGAAAAAATATTCAATTGGTTGGCGACGATATATTTGTTACCAATACCAAGATTTTGCGCGAAGGCATCAGGCGCGGCATCGCCAATTCCATCCTGATCAAGGTCAATCAGATCGGCACACTGACCGAAACTTTTGCTGCAATCGAGATGGCCAAACGCGCCGGTTATACCGCCGTAATTTCGCACCGTTCCGGTGAAACGGAAGATTCTTTCATTGCCGACCTCGCGGTGGCGACCAACGTGATGCAGATCAAGACCGGCTCGACGTCACGCTCTGATCGCATGGCGAAATACAACCAGTTGCTGCGTATCGAAGAAGACCTGGGTGACACCGCCTCTTATCCGGGGCGTGAGGCTTACTACCAGTTAAGTTAATTCCGGCGCTATTTCGTAGGCCAAATCGAACGGTGGCGAATGAACGGCGCGGGCAACGCAAGCGGCACGACCATGAGTGAATAGGGAAGCCAACGCGGTTTCACCAATGAAATAGAACTGGGATATGCGTGTTGTCACATTGATACTGATCGCTCTGCTGCTGCTGTTGCAGTACCCGCTATGGTTGGGCAAAGGCGGCTGGCTGAAGGTGTGGGACCTGAATCGCCAGGTTGAAACGCAGCAGCAGGTTAACCAGCAGACCCAGGCGCGCAATGCGCTCTTGGACGCCGAAGTACGTGATCTCAAACAGGGTACCGAAGCGATTGAGGAGCGCGCCCGTAGCGAATTGGGTATGGTCAAGCGCGACGAAATATTTTTCCAGATCACCGGTAACCCGCCGCCGTCACCGGTTTCCGCTGTAACCGCGACCAAGCCGTGAGTCATTAACCGGTGTGCGGTCAGGCTGATATAAGGCTTCGGGTAACAGCGTCGTATTCCTGCCAGAAAAACAAAAGGGGGCTCGCAGCCCCCGGTGTTATAAGTCCGGTGAAAATCGTTTATTTCATCAGCGATGAGCCGGATGTGTCGCGGATCTGATCTTTCCATGCCTTGCGGATCAGATTCTGCACATTTTCCGGTAGCGGCACATAGTCCAGGTCAGAAGCCAGTTTGCTGCCATTAGAGTAAGCCCAGTCGAAGAACTTCAGGACTTCTCTTCCCGCGGCCGGGTTTTCCTGCATCTTGTGGATCAGGATGAAGGTCGCACCGCTGATCGGCCAGCTTTCCTCGCCGGGTTCGTTGGTCAGGATTTCATAGAAACCGGGCGCCTTATCCCACTGTGCATTCGCTGCGGCAGCCTTGAAGGAAGCATCCCCCGGCGCAACAAATTCACCATCGTGGCTTTTCATTCTCACGGCGTTCATCTTGTTTTGCAACGCATAGGCGTATTCCACATAACCGATGGAATTCTTGATGCGCTGGACATAGGAAGCCACGCCCTCGTTGCCCTTGCCGCCGGTGCCGGCCTTCCACGAAACCGCCGTACCTTCGCCTACGACGGATTTCCACTCCGGGCTGGCCTTGGACAGGTAGTTGGTGAAGATGAAGGTGGTGCCGGAGCCATCCGAGCGATGCACCACGGTGATGTTTTCATCGGGGAGATTGAGGTCTTTGTTCAGCGCCACCAGAGCAGGGTCATTCCATTGGGTGATTTTCCCCAGAAAGATATTGGCCAGCGTCGCACCATCCAGCTTCAGCGTGCCTGCACCGATGCCAGCCACATTGATAACCGGAACCACACCGCCGATCACGGTCGGAAATTGCATCAGGCCTTTCTTGTCCAGGTCTTCCGGCTTAAGCGGCTTGTCGGAGGCGCCGAAATCAACGGTTTTTGCGGTGATTTGCTTGATGCCGCCGCCGGAGCCGATGGACTGGTAATTCATGTTTACACCGCTTTGCGCTTTGTAAGCTTCTGCCCATTTGGCGTAGATCGGGTAGGGGAAGGTTGCGCCTGCCCCGGTGATGTCGGTTGCCAGGCTTGCGCTGGCATAAATCGCCGCAGTGATAGTTGTGATGCCGATGATGATTTGTTTGAGCTTATTATTCATATTTTCTCCGTTTGGTTGTGTTGTATCTGGAATGCACGCTGGTTTTTCCGGATCAGCAGGGCCGGTGGTCCTGTCAGAAGTTGTGTTGCATGCCGATAGAAACGACTGACGGTGAAGAGCCGATACCGTTGATGGTGCCTGCTGCAGCAGCGCTTTGACTGAAACCATAGTCGCTGGCGCTATTGTTGTTGATGCGCGAATAGATCGCATACAGCTTGGTACGCTTGCTCAATCCATGGTCGTAGCCCAGGCTGAACTGGCTGGCGCCGGTATTGGCGGTCGCACCATGCTGGCCGGCCTTGCCATAGGCAAGCTTGACGGCATTCATGCCCATTTTGTAATTTCCCGCCAGATAATACGCGTTGTGGCCGTAACGGTTGGCACCGGTGCCGACAGTAAGATTGTCGTCAGTTTTTTCATAAACGAAATTCGTGGTGAAGGCGTTCAGCGTATAACCCAGTCCAAGCTTCCAGGCTGATTCCTTGCCGCCAGCAAGAACCGAATCAAGTTTGTGGTTTTCATAGCCAATCGAACCATACAGAGGGCCGGCTTTGTATGTGGCAGCCAGGCTCGTAAGGTTGTCCTTGACTTGTGCCGCCGTGGTATTCGCCTCTTTCAGGTTTGCATAGGCAATCATGCCGACGAATCCATTCATGTCTGGCGAGGTGTACATGACGATATCAGGCTGACGGCCATCGAAAGCGGCACTTGCGGAGTCGACGGTGGTATTGCTGGTCACGCCGCCCAGTAGCGCGCGGTTATCGGCGATGCTGTCGCCGAATATGTCCAGCTTGCGTGTGGCCAGTTTGTATGGGGTGTCGTGGCGCCCCAGCAGTACGGTGCCCCCACTGTCGCTTTTCAGTCCCAGGAAGGAATTGCGGGTGGCAAAGGTGCCGCCGACATTGTCTATGTTGACCTGCCCTTCAACCTGCCAGATCGCCGACAGGCCGTCGCCAATTCCTTCAGCGCCCTTGAAGCCAAGCTTTGAAACGTTGCTCGATACATTGCCCTTGCTGGTGCCCGCTACGCCGGCGGCGGAGGTGCCGGTATTGATGAAGTCGTAGGATAGGTCGGCCTTGCCATACACGCTCACATTGCCGGTATCCGCCAATGCGGGTGCCGCGAAGGTTGCCGCAGCCAGCGCGACGACGATGAGTCTTTTTTGCTTTGCGAATGTTCCTTGCATGTTAATTCCCTCAGTAATTTGAAATAGCCGCCCTAGTGCGACCCCGGCAGCTTAAGGAGTGAATGTGAAGAAATGATTAAGGAAAAGTGACGGATTTATGACAGACACAGTTGCCTGATGGAGTGATCCGGAAATGCAGTTGCATTTTTCCGGTAATTCGTTTTTAATACCGCACATTGTTTTTATAATCGTTTGATAGTGGAAATATAGAATAATGAAACCGGCTCAGGTGGTAAAGGCATTGGCGGCATTGGCGCAGCCAACACGGCTGGCGATTTACCGCCTGCTGGTGGCGCGCGGGCCGGAAGGCATGGCGGCGGGGCAGGTGGCCGGGAAGCTCAAGGTGTCTCCGGCAACCCTGTCGTTCCATTTCAAAACACTGAGCCACGCCGGACTGCTGGAAAGCCGGCAGGAAGGGCGCTTCATTTATTACGCCGCGAATTTTGCGGTGATGAACGGCATGGTGGCGTATCTGACGGAGAACTGCTGCGGCGGAAATCTCGATGCCTGCCAACCAAAGGCAAAATAGCCAGGGCATTAGGAGAATATCTTGCAGGATAAAACCTATAACGTGCTGGTGTTATGCACCGGCAATTCCGCACGCAGCATCCTTGGTGAGGTGCTGTTCAACGCATTAGGCAAGGGCCGCTTCATCGCGCACAGCGCGGGCAGCAAGCCGGCCGGGCGGGTCAACCCGTTCGCGCTGGAACTGCTGCAAGAGCAAGAGCATGACACATCCGCCCTGCGCAGCAAGAGCTGGGACGAGTTCGCAGCGCTCGGTGCGCCGCAGTTCGATTTCATTTTCACCGTGTGCGACAACGCGGCGGGTGAAACCTGCCCGCTGTGGCCGGGCAAGCCCGCCACAGCGCATTGGGGTATCCCCGATCCGGCTGGCGTCGAGGGCGACGACGAGGCCAAGTGCGCGGCTTTCCGCAAGGCGTATGAGCAACTGGCGCGGCACATCCAGTTGTTCATGAGCCTGCCAATCGACAGGCTGGACAAACCCGCGCTGAAACAGAAACTCGCCGAGATCGGCCACATTCAGGACTGACGCGATGAATTTTTTCGAACGCTATCTGACCGTCTGGGTTGTGCTGTGCATCATCGCCGGAATACTGCTCGGACAGTTTCTGCCGGGTGCATTCCAGGCCATCGCCAGTATGGAAGTCGCCAAGGTGAACATCCCGGTCGGCGTACTGGTGTGGGTGATGATCATCCCGATGCTGCTGAAAATCGACTTTGGTGCACTGCACCAGGTGAAAAAACATGCGCGCGGCATCGGTGTCACATTGTTCGTCAATTGGGGCGTGAAACCGTTCTCGATGGCCTTTTTAGGGTGGCTGTTCATCCGTCATGTATTTGCCGGGTATTTGCCGCAGGATCAGCTCGACAGTTATATCGCCGGATTGATTCTGCTGGCCGCCGCGCCCTGTACCGCAATGGTATTTGTGTGGAGCAATCTGGTGAAAGGCGACCCCTACTTCACGCTGTCGCAGGTGGCGCTCAACGACACCATCATGATCTTCGCCTTTGCACCGCTGGTGGCGTTGCTGCTCGGCATCGCCAGCATCGCCGTGCCGTGGGACACGCTGTTCGTCTCGGTAGTGTTCTACATCGTGATCCCGGTCATCATCGCGCAACTGCTGCGCAGCCGCCTGCTGGCAAGGGGTGAGGGCGCGTTTGCGCGGGTTATGGAGCACATTGCGCCGTATTCGATAGGCGCGCTGCTGGTGACGCTGGTGCTGCTGTTCGCGTTGCAGGGCAACGCCATCGTCGCGCAGCCGCTGGTAATCGCCATGCTGGCCGTACCGATCCTGATCCAGGTGTTGTTCAACTCCGGTCTTGCCTATTGGCTGAACCGTCACTTCGGCGTGGCACATTGCGTCGCCGCCCCGTCGGCGTTGATCGGCGCGAGTAATTTCTTCGAACTGGCCGTGGCCACCGCCATCAGCCTGTTTGGCTTCAAGTCCGGTGCGGCGCTGGCGACGGTAGTTGGCGTGCTGATTGAGGTGCCGGTGATGCTGCTGGTGGTGAAGATTGCCAATGCCACACAGGATTGGTACAACAAAACATCGGGGAATGAGGCTTGAATTCCTTGCCTCATTCACAAAGCTGCTAAAATTCAGGTTGAACATTCCGCATTCATTCGGTAGAATCCGCGCTCTTTTGAATTCCGGCTGGAGTAGAACTATGGCACGTGTATGTCAAGTAACGGGAAAAAAGCCGATGACCGGCAACAATGTTTCCCATGCCAATAACAAAACCAAGCGCCGCTTCTTGCCGAATCTGCAACGCCGCCGCTTCTGGGTTGAGAACGAGAACCGCTGGGTTAGCCTGCGTTTGACCAATGCCGCGTTGCGCACCATCGACAAGAACGGCATTGATGCCGTGCTGTTCGAACTGCGCGCCCGTGGCGAGAAAGTTTAAGGAGAACGATCATGGCAAAAGGCGCACGCGAAAAGATCAAGTTGGAATCCTCCGCCGGTACGGGGCATTTCTACACCACCAACAAGAACAAGCGCACCACCCCGGGGAAGCTTGAATTCATGAAGTACGACCCGGTGGTTCGCAAGCACGTCAGCTACAAGGAAACCAAGCTGAAGTAATCCGGCCTGGTTCAGTGGCGCAAACAAAAACCCGCTTCGGCGGGTTTTTTGTTTTTGTGGATGGAGTGCAGGTTAATTCGATGCTGAGCTAACTCTTTCTAATTGGGATGCAAATTAAAACCGGCTAAGGCCCCGCGCATGAAATTTCTGTATGAAGTCATGAAGCCTTCATGCCCGTCTATATTCCCCAGTATCGATCAAGACAATCACTTGCCAAGCGCTCCAGACTTGATATGCATTCCGTCCTTAAACCCCAATTCAACCGTTATGGTATCCCCGTATTTCAGGTTCTTGATGGAGTCGGGTGGGAAATGCAGCACCATGCTGGCCTCATTGTTGGTAACTGTCAAAACTCCTTTTTTATGATCGATGTTGCTTATATCACCATAAGTTTGATGCACCCCCTTCAGTTTGCGCCCCATCTCCTTCAACTTCTGTTGTACCGCCGATGCTGGCACCAATCCCTCATCAAATCCCAGTCTAACCGTGATGTCATCCCCATATTCCAGATCCTTGATTGAATCGGGTGGAAAACGCAGCACCATGTTGGCCTCATTATTGGCAAGTCTCAGCACGCCGGTTGCATGGTTGATGTTGCTTACATCACCATACATTTCATGAAACCCCATTAAACCGCCGGCTCCCGCCCCAACAGGAGCTGCAAGGAAGGCTACAACTAAACCACTGGTCAATAATAACAAGAATTTTTTCATGATTATGCTCCTTAGTTAGTTATAAATAGTTGTAAATAGCCTGCCTCTTGCTGGCTAGCGCATTTCCGGCTGGCAATGGCATACTATGACCGAGGTATTGTTGCAGTCAAGAA
This sequence comes from Gallionella sp., assembly GCA_035529795.1. Lineage (GTDB taxonomy): Bacteria > Pseudomonadota > Gammaproteobacteria > Burkholderiales > Gallionellaceae > Gallionella. Next base: position 186,348 of record DATKVZ010000024.1, read on the forward strand.
CGTTTTCTCATCAATCCTCTTGTGTTACAGCCGAAAAAAAATCATCAACCGGTTAGTTTTGCCGCTTAAAACCAGCAAAAAAAACCTCATTCAAGATTTGAGTGAACATATTTCCCCGTGTAAAAACCCGCAAAGATGTGACGCGGCTCTGCCCGGTGGTACAAATAAAAACCCGCTTCGGCGGGTTTTTTGTTTTTGGTGTATAGGTTGGGATTATTTTCAAACGTGCGCGGTTTTGGCCTGCAACGAAATGCCGAGCGCGCGCACCACTTTCAGCAGTGTGTCGTAGCGCGGCTTCGCGCCAGGAGCAAGCGCCTTATACAGGCTTTCGCGCCCGAGTCCGGTGTCCTTGGCGAGTTGTGTCATGCCACGGGCGCGCGCCACATCCTTGACGGCGACAAGAAAGATATTGGGGTCTTCATCCTCCAATGCTGCGGTGAGGTAAGCGGCAATCGTTTCATCGTTGTCGAGATAATCGGCTGCATCGAACGGGGTAAATTTAGTCATGGCTCACTCCTTTGGTAAAGTGCGCGCCATTGTTTTGGCACGCTTGATGTCGCGTTTCTGGGTGGACTTATCGCCGCCCAGCAACAGCAAATAGACCACCTCTCCGCGACGGGTGAAATAAGCACGGTAGCCGGGGCCGTAGTTGATTCGCATCTCGGAAACACCTTCACCCACCGGCTCGCAATCGCCAAAATTACCAGCCTCAGCATTGCGAATGCGCTTGGCGACCATCGCTTTTCCTACCTGATCTTTCATGCCTGCCAGCCAAGCGTCGAATTCTTCCGATTTCAGAAACGTGTTCATGTTCTGTATTGTATCCGTTCAGATACTAATGTCAACTTATCGAATTGGCACACTCGGCCAACGAGGCTGTAGAAAAAGTATCAGCATCCGCGCATCCTGCCGTGAGCCAAAACAAATATCAAGGTCAAACGAAAAGTTAAATTTAGGAGATGGATATGCGCAGTAAGAAATGGAGGTGGAGGTAATGCGCCTGAATTGATCTGCATCAGTCATGAAACTACTTCGTGACGATGAAACGAGAAACATAAAAAATGTGGAGAGTTCCACGCTTTTTTGCGCCCAGAATTTTTTAGAAAAAGGGTTTTTCTACAGCTTCAACGTTCAAATTGAGGCGCACCCATCCTGAATGCAGGATTAGGCCGCCAGAGGCACTTCAACGAAAGTGCTTTTTGACGCAGGCGGCGGGATTTGCAGTCCACCAGCTTTCATATCTTCAAGATGAAACTGGATTGCTTCTTCAATAAGCGCGAGTGCTTCCGTTTCCGTTTCGCCAACTGCAATGCAGCCATGCAAATCCGGAACAAAAGCACCGTAACTGGAAGAGCCTTTTTCAATAACGACCATATAGCGCATGGAACTACTCCTTTTACCTGCTCGACCCTAGCCCCTTTTGCCCCATTCACTTCCTTTTATGAAATCCGTTCTGGTTCATTGGATTGAAGTACCATTCTTCTTCCTTTTGATGGAAAGTCTTTCCCGGCGAAGGCGGTGCAGTGTTAGTGCCAGCAAGCAATTTGAAGAACATAGCTAGCGCCAGAATAGGAAGCGCAAAAAAGGATCCAGCTAATAACAAGGGGACTTGAATTGCTGACCCGCACAATCCGTACCGCAAATTAGTGTGGCGGCAGTTGTATCTGACAAGCAATCCAATGAGAACCACGCCAAATGCGATTAGTAACCATGCGGTTGCAACCACGACAGTATGGCTGTATTCAGAATGAAGATGAATTCCACCGAGGAAGCACGCTGTATATGCCAACGATATAAGCAACGAGTCCTTAGAAACAAATGAGTATTGGAACTTATTGATTGAACGCCTATTCAGTAAGAAAAGCACCGTGATGATCAATGCAGCCCCAAGCAAAAGCATTACAGCGTTTGGTGACATTCACTTTCCTTATTCGTAACGAGTGAAAAAATAGCTGTCAATAAGTGACCAATTCTGCTCAGGAAGCTGCGACCTGCCGCTGTGGAAGAACTATCTTTCATTTCCACCTCGCTCCTTTGCCTTGGGGAACTCGACTTTGATTCCTCCATCACGGTACTCAACCGTGATGGAGCTTTGAGGCATGACCGCTGCGAATGCCTTTCCTGTGTGCAGTGCATAGACCCCGCGCCCTGATGTTTGAGCAACCCCACAACCGAAACCTTCAGATGGATCGAGAACTGCGAGGGCAGAGCCATTGTATTTGCGATTCTGGGCGGGAAGGGGAATTTCAAATGTCGCAGACGGATTTATCGCAAGAACCTTCTCTCGAAGAATGAGTTGACGAACTGTAGTTTCAGCTTCCTCCCGGCTATTGAATTCGCCTATAGAATGATCGCAAGTACCGTTGACATAGATGCACCATTTTTCATGACCCACCCCTTCGCACTGGCGTACTTCATAGCTCGGCATTTCTCGCTCCATTATTTTGTTAAGAGGCCCAACGTGCTAGCTAACCGGCGCGCCGCCGCTAGGCGGAGCGTCCGAGTTGAGCGTTGGGTTGGGCATCTATGGCTCTCGATTTGCAGGAGGTCGAACCACTTACCTCTCAAGACCTACATTCCTTTCTTTTGTCAAACTTCTCCTACCTGTGCATCGCCATTGATCAGCGCACGACGCGGGTCGTCCGTCCCTCTTGCTGCAACAGTCAACAAATCCTTCTGCATCCGCTTCGCTGTTGAACTCATAGATTTCGCCACCGTATTCAACGGTTTTCCCAGTTCTATTCAACTGTCTCTCCTTCGACCTAATTACGAAATGACATACACGAACATTGGATCAACATCCTTGCGTAAGTGCGAGCCGCTTGCTATTTGCACTTCACCTGTAAGTTACTGCCGCCCTCGCATCTCATCTCGCCAGCGTAAGTTTTTTGCATCTGAAGGCACGCTGCTTTGCCCCATATCACTGTGACGCTACGCTCATCCGATATGCTCATTTTATTGCCGCCCTTGTTAAACTCTGGCTCTTCGCGTGAGAGTGTGGGTAAAAATGGCATCAGAATCACAATTTTGGGAGCATGGACGTGAGGATTTTCAGCCGCAGATATTCCTCGTCGCGCAACCCATATGCGCGCCGCTGGATGACTCGGATCTTGTTGTT
>DATKVZ010000025.1:0-2122 GCA_035529795.1 Gallionella sp.
ATGGCCTATGGGCAGGATCAGTCCGGTTTCTTCCGCCAACGGGATGAATTGAACAGGTGAAATCGTTTCGTGTGAAGGGCGTATCCAGCGTATCAACACTTCTGCACCCAGGGCACGGTGAAAACTGTCCACCTGGATCTGGTAATGCAGAAGGAATTCGTGATTCTCAAGTGCTTTGTGCAATTCGCCTTCCAGTGAGAAACGGCTGGTCAGGTCTGCCTGCATTTGCTGGTCAAAAAATCGCACGGTGTTGCGGCCGGCTTGTTTTGCCTGATACATGGCGATGTCAGCCTGTTTCAGCAGTTCATCAGGCGCCAGCGAGTTTCCTTTGAAAAGGGTGGCTCCGATGCTGGCGCCGCCGTGATATTCGTGAGTTTCAAGCTGATAGGACTGGCTGAGCAAAGTGAGCATTTTCTCGCAGACGAATTCGGTTCGTGCCGCCGCTTCAAACAGATGTTCGCTGAGGTTTTCCAGCATCACCACGAACTCATCACCGCCCAGACGGGACACAGTGTCGTCTCCACGCACGCAGGAGGTCAGTCGTTGCCCGACCTGTTGCAGCATCAAATCGCCTATGTCATGGCCAAGCGAGTCGTTGAGGCTCTTGAAATTATCCAGGTCAATAAACAGCAGCGCGCCTGCTCTGCCATTCCGGGCACTGGAAGCCAATGCATGGTGAAATCGATCCATAAACAAGCGCCGGTTGGGCAGTTGAGTGAGCGGGTCGTAGAACGCGAGAAGATGAATTTCCTTCTCGGCCGACTTGCGATCCGAAATGTCGATGTGTGACCCAATATAGTGGGTCACCGCACCATCCGCGTTTTTTACGGCAGAAATGCTAAGCCATTTTGGATAGATATCGCCGTTCTTGCGCCGGTCCCAAATCTCTCCCTGCCAGGTACCGGTTCGATCAACGGTCTCCCACATCTCGCGGTAGAAACCCGCATTGTGGCGGCCGGACTTGAGAATCCGCGGGGTTTGCCCCACCACCTCCTCCGACGTGTAGCCGGTGTCTGTGGTAAAGGCCTGGTTGACACGCAGGATCACCCTGTTTGCATCGGTGATCATCAGGCTTTCATGCGTCTCGAAAGCGGTGGCTGCAATGCGCAGGTCAACCACCGAGCTGGACACACGCCTTGCGTAATCCTGAAGTTTCCTGACTACAATACCTATCATCGCAGCAGATAGCAGAAAATTTACAACCGCAATATCACCGCTGGAAGTGGCAAAAAATGTCCGGAATGGCGGTATGAAAATAAAATGGGCAACAGCAGCGCTAAGTATCGCAACCAAAATGCTGGGGCCGGTTCCGAACAGATAGAAACAGATGATTATGGCAGGATAGAAGGTCATGAATGCCAAGCCGGACTCTGCGGGCAACAACCAAATCCGAAAAACGAGCGCCAGAACGAATGTCGCCACAGCCAGGGTAAACCTCAATGGCAGTGATAACTTTTCATGGAGTTCGTTCAGATTCCACATGACCTGATTCCACAATATATATCGATTACAACACAGAATATTTGCGCGTTATTTTTTTATCAACGGCGCTATCGCGCCGATGCGCGCCTGTTGTACTGCGGCAGCAATGCTGTTGTTGTCGGGACAGTGCTTTGCAATCTTACCCGCGTCCACCGCGCGCGCAACGCTTAATAGCTGCAGCAAATAATTTTCCTGCGGATAGGCATCATTTTCGTGGCCGGTTCGCCCGCGCGCATCCGAGGCGCACGCCTGCAGCAGAAGCGCAAAGCGTTCCGGCCTGCGCCATGCATCCGCCGACTGGAACAATCTGATGACGGTCTCGGCGCGCAACTCCATGGCGCGATGGATATCGCCGTGGTAACGCGCGGCCAGCAGCGCCAGGTCGCGGCACTCGCTGGACGCACGCAGGCGTTGCGATAGTTTCTTGACCAGTTCCACACTGCGCAATTCGTGTCCGATATGGCGCGGCAATATGTTTTTTGGCGTGGTTGCCTTGCCGAGATCGTGGGTCAGCGCGGCGTACCGCGTTTCCAGCGGGTAGCCGTGGCGTGCCGCATCGTCCACCACCAGCATGGTGTGTATGCCGCAATCGATCTCGGGATGATGTTTTTCCGGCTGGGGCACGCCGAACAGCGCGTCG
>DATKVZ010000026.1:0-191255 GCA_035529795.1 Gallionella sp.
ACAAGATCCGAGTCATCCAGCGGCGCGCATATGGGTTGCGCGACGAGGAATATCTGCGGCTGAAAATCCTCACGTCCATGCTCCCAAAATTGTGATTCTGATGCCATTTTTACCCACACTCTCACGCGAAGAGCCAGAAATACTTAATAGTTCAAATCGAGGGCAGCAGACAGGTACAGCGTGAGGTCGAGCACTACAACTTGCAGGCCATCATCGCCGTGGGCTTCAAAATCGAAAACGAGCGTGCGGTACAGTTCCGCAAATGGGCCAATCAGGTCGTCAAGGATTTCACGATCCAGGGCTGGGTGATGGATGTGGAGCGCCTCAAGGCGGGCGGCAGCGTGCTGACGAATGAGTTTTTCGAGCGGCAACTGGAAAAAATCCGGGAAATCCGGCTTTCCGAGCGCAAGTTCTACCAGAAGATCACTGACATCTACGCCACGGCATTGGATTACGATTCTTCCGCCACCGCCACCCAGCGCTTCTTTGCCGCCGTGCAGAACAAGCTGCATTACGCTATCCACGGGTGGACGGCAGCAGAAGTTATTGTGGATCGCGCCGATCACCGGACGGAGAACATGGGGCTGACCAGTTGGGAGGGCGCGCCCAAAGAGAAGATTCACAAATACGATGTTTCCATCACCAAGACACACGTGGAAAGCGAGTTCGAGAAATATCGCATTGTGCAGGACAGGCTGTTCGTGAGCGATTTTGACCGGATGGTGAAGCAGTTGGAGCAGGCAGGGAAGAATAAAGGGGAATCTGAATGAACCGCCACGTCAACGCCATCGCAGGCCGGTTGAGTTTGCGCGCGCCGCAGCGGCGCTCGCTGGAGATTCTGGATCGCATCACGGAAATCGCACCTCCGGGCAAGGATGCGGATATTGCCGCTGTGTTGGAGATCATCCACAGCGAATTTCCGTCGGTCACCGATTTCGAGCGCGAGTTTCCCTCGCTGTGCTTTGCGCTGGCCACGGGTGTCGGCAAGACGCGGCTGATGGGGGCGTTTATCAGCTATCTGCATCTGGCACACGGCATCAATAATTTCTTTGTGCTGGCGCCGAACCTGACCATCTACAACAAGCTGATCGTGGATTTTTCCGACCGTATACATCCGAAGTATGTGTTCAAGGGGATTTCGGAATTCGCCATTGATGCGCCAACCATCATCACCGGCGATAACTACGACCAGCGTGACCCCGCCAGCGGAACTTTGTTCGGCGGGGTGCGCATCAATATTTTCAACATCTCAAAGATCAATTCCGAGGTGCGCGGCGGCAAGGCTCCGCGCATCAAACGACTTTCGGAATATATCGGAGAGAGCTACTTCGATTACCTGGCCGGATTGCCTGACCTCGTGTTGTTGATGGATGAATCGCATCGCTACCGCGCCAGTGCGGGTATCCGGGCGATCAATGAATTGAAACCGATCCTGGGGTTGGAGCTGACGGCAACGCCATTTATTGAAGGGGCTAAAGGGGCGGTGCCATTCAAGAACGTCATTCTTGATTATCCTTTGGGCAAAGCGATGGAAGATGGCTTTGTCAAAGAGCCTGCCGTGGTGACCCGCAAGAATTTCAATCCGGCGGGAATGTCGCCGGAAGAGATTGAGCGCATGAAGCTGGAAGATGGCGTGCGCCTGCATGAAAGTGTGAAGGTGGAACTGGAGACCTATGCCCGCGAAACCGACAACGCTATCGTCAAGCCATTCCTATTGGTTATTGCGCGCGATACGACTCATGCCGGCCACTTGCTGGAATGGATAAAGTCGGAAAAATTCTTTGAGGGGCGTTACAGGGAAAAGGTTATCCAGGTCGATTCCAGCCGCACCGGCGCCGAAGAAGAGGAGATGATCGAACGACTGTTGAAGGTGGAACTGACCTCCGAGCCGACCGAGATCGTCATTCACGTCAACATGCTGAAAGAAGGCTGGGACGTCACCAATCTCTACACCATCGTGCCGTTGCGTGCGGCCAATGCGCGTATTCTGATCGAGCAATCCATCGGGCGCGGGTTGCGTCTGCCGTATGGCAAGCGTACCGGTGTGACCGCTGTGGATCGGCTAAACATTATTGCGCACGACAAGTTTCAGGAGATTATCGACGAGGCGAATAAACCTGATTCTGCGATCCATTTGAAAGCCGTGATGCTGGATGATGATGACTTCGGGCAGAAAACGGCGACTATCGTTTCGCAAACGCAGCTTGCAACCCAGTTAGGCATCAAGCCCGCCGATGTGACTGGCAACACCAGGGTGGCGGGTCAGGATGTGCAGCCGGTATTTGCCAAGCCGGAAGAGCAAAAGGTAGCGCAGCTCGCTTACGAGGTAATTCGTAAGATGGAGAATCAGCCCAGCGTTGTGCCGACCCTGGCGCATTTGAGCAAACCGGAGGTTCAGGCGGCTATCGTCAAGGCGGTACAGGAACAGCATCGGCCAGCACAAGGTGAGCTGGAAGGCGTAACCGAGCAGCCGGATTTTGCGGCTGTGGTGGCCAAAACAGTAGAGCTGGTGACGCAACAAACGATAGATATTCCCCGCATTCTGGTGGTGCCCAAGGGCGAGGTGAAGGCCGGATTTAAACCGTTTACCTTGAAGCTGGATGTGCTCAAGTATCCGGCAGTTGAGGAGGAGTTATGGGTGCAATATCTGCACAATAACGAACGGGAGGTCGTGCAGCTAGGTCAAGGTAGCAACGAAGAAAGCCGGATGGAGGATTACATCGTCAGCGGCTTGGTGGGCTTTGATGATGTTTCTTATGATGACCAAGCCGATCTGCTTTACGACCTTGCGACGCAAATCGTAAAGCATTTTTGTAGTTACTTGTCCGAACAAGATGCACGCAAAGTGCTGCGCTGTTACCAACGCCCCATTGCCCAGTTCATCCATGCGCAGATGCAGGAGCATAGCTGGGAAGAGGCGGTTAATTACGAGGTGGTGGTGAGTAAGGGATACACGGAATTCAAGCCGAGTGCCTACACTTATTCTGTGAATGAGCCGCCAGCGGACTATCGTATATCGCCTGCGGACAAGAGCAACATGTCGAAGTATGTGTTTGGCGGATTCAAGCGTTGCCTGTATCCGGTGCAGAAATTCGACTCGGAGGCCGAGCGTGTGCTGGCAGTCATTCTGGATCGGGATGCCGAGAAATGGTTCAAGCCTGCCAAAGGGCAATTCCAGATTTTCTATAAACAGGGTGCCACCCATCAAGAGTATCAGCCCGATTTTGTGGCTGAGACGAAAGATACCATCTACATGTTGGAGCCCAAAGCCAGCAACCAGATGGATGATGCAATCGTCCTGGCCAAAAAGGAAGCGGCCATCAAGTGGTGCAAGAATGCGTCCGACTATGCCGCCGCCAACGGCGGCAAGCCTTGGCGCTATGTGCTGATCCCGCACAACGCCATTGCGCAGAATATGACGCTGGATGGGTTGGTCAAGCAGTTCGGCGAGTAACGGGGTGCGAATGTAGCTCCATATTTTATGCATTCTGACCGCAAGAACTACTACTGGCGCATCGCCGGATTCTATTTTTTCTACTACGCCTTCGTGGGGATGTTCGCGCCCTATTGGAGCCTGTATCTTAAATCCATTCACTTTGACGCTATCGAGATTGCCATCCTGATGTCGGTGCAGCCGGTAATGCGCGTGATCGCGCCGAACCTGTGGGGCTGGCTGGCCGACCACACTGGAAAAAGATTGCTGGTGATACAGGTTGCAGCGACGTTGAGTGCGGTGTGTTACCTCGGCGTATTCGCCACCACCAGCTTCTGGGAGTTGTTGCTGGTATTGGGGCTGATGAGTTTTTTCTGGAGCGCTTCGATACCGTTGGTGGAGGCGACCACGCTTACCTGGCTCGGCAATCGTGTCGCGCGCTACGGGCGCATGCGTTCGTGGGGGTCGGTTGGTTTTATCATCGCTGTGATTGGATTGGGTTTCGCCTTCGATTACATCGCTATCCACTGGCTGCTGTGGGCCGGGTTGTTCATCATGCTGGGTATCCTGTTTTTCTCGCGGCTGTTGCCGCATACCGAAATAGTGGCGCATCACACCGATCATCAGCCGATCCGAAAAATCGTGCTGCAGCCACGCGTGCTGGCGCTGTTTGGCGCATGTTTTCTGATGGCCGTCGCACATGGGCCTTATTACACGTTCTTTTCGATCTATCTGGTTGAGCACGGTTACGCGAAGAGTGCGGTGGGTGGCTTGTGGGCACTTGGTGTGATCTGTGAAATTGGCGTATTTTTCCTGATGCCCTGGCTGGTGCAACGCTACGGTTTCACCCGCATCCTGATCGTCAGCTTCAGTCTCGCTGTGCTGCGTTTTCTGCTGATTGGCTGGGGAGTAGATTTCCTGTTGCTGCTGCTCATCGCGCAAATACTGCATGCCGCCACTTTCGGCGCGTATCACGCCGCCTCGCTTGGGCTGGTACACGAGTTTTTTCAGGGACGCCACCAGTCCAAAGGCCAGGCTTTGTTCGGCAGCCTCACTTTCGGCGCTGGCGGTATGCTGGGCGGGCTGGCAAGCGGCCCGATCTGGCAGCATTTTGGCGCGAGTACCCTGTATTCGTGCAGCGCGGGTGCTGCTTTGATCGGGATGCTTTTGATGTTATGGAAGCTGCGTGACATGGCGAAGAGCCGGGCTGTTGTGGCATAATCTCGCGCTCAATCGGGAACAGCAATGAGCGCAAAAACTTTATACGACAAACTTTGGGATTCGCACGTGGTGCGGCAGGAGGCCGACGGCACGGCGCTGATCTATATCGACCGTCATCTGGTGCATGAAGTAACCAGCCCGCAGGCCTTCGAGGGGCTGAAGCTGGCGCGGCGCAAACCGTGGCGCACCGCCTCGATCCTGGCGGTAGCCGATCACAACGTACCGACTACAGGACGTGCACAGGGCATTGCCGATCCGATAGCACGCTTGCAGGTGGAAACACTGGATGCCAACTGCGCCGAGTACGGCATTAACGAATTCAGGATGGATGACATCCGCCAGGGTATCGTGCATGTAATCGGGCCGGAGCAGGGCGCGACCCTGCCGGGTATGACGGTGGTGTGCGGCGATTCACACACCAGCACGCATGGTGCGTTCGGCGCACTGGCGCATGGTATCGGTACTTCCGAGGTCGAGCACGTAATGGCGACGCAATGTTTGATGGCGAAAAAATCCAAGGCGATGCTGGTAAAAGTGGAAGGTACGCCGGGCACGGGCGTGACCGCGAAGGACATCGCGTTGGCAGTGGTCGGCAAAATCGGTACGGCGGGCGGCACCGGCTATGCGATTGAATTTGCCGGTAGTGCAATCCGTGCCTTGAGCATGGAAGGGCGCATGACGCTGTGCAACATGGCCATTGAAGCAGGCGCGCGCGCCGGCATGATTGCGGTGGACGATACCACCATCGACTACCTCAAGGGGCGCCCGTTCGCGCCGCAAGGCGAACTCTGGAGCAAGGCGGTGGCGTACTGGCGCACGTTGCATAGCGACGCTGGTGCAAAATTCGATGCAACTGTGGAACTGGATGCCGCAGACATCCGCCCGCAAGTGACTTGGGGCACCTCACCGGAAATGGTGGCATCCATCGACGGGCGCGTGCCCGATCCGGCCTCCGCACCGGATGCGGTGAAGTGCGGTGACTGGGAACGCGCGCTGGCCTACATGGGATTGCAGGCGAATATGCCAATTAACGAAATCAGTATCGACAAGGTATTCATCGGCTCCTGCACCAATGCACGCATCGAGGACATGCGCGCCGCAGCGGCAGTGGCGCGAGGCAGGCATATTGCGCCAAACGTGAAACTGGCGATGGTGGTACCCGGCTCCGGCCTGGTGAAGGCGCAGGCGGAACAGGAAGGACTGGACAAGATATTTATCGAAGCCGGTTTCGAGTGGCGCGATCCGGGTTGCTCAATGTGCCTGGCGATGAATGACGACCGGCTCGAACCCGGCGAGCGTTGTGCCTCGACCTCCAACCGTAACTTCGAGGGGCGGCAGGGGCCGGGCGGGCGCACTCATCTGGTGAGTCCGGAAATGGCGGCAGCAGCGGCCATCGCCGGGCATTTTGTCGATGTGAGTAAAATTTAAGGAGATAACAATAATGAAGACAATAGCTTTGTTGCTGGCAGTAATGTTTCTGGTGGGTTGTAACACGGTAGAAGGTCTGGGCAAGGATATTCAGCAGGGCGGCGAGAAGCTGGAAAAGTCTGCAAAGTAAATGCGTAAATTCACCTTACTTGATGGCTTGGTCGTGTCGCTGGATAGAGCCAACGTCGATACCGATGCAATCATCCCCAAGCAATTCCTGAAGTCGATCAAGCGTTCCGGCTTCGGCCCGAATGCGTTCGACGAATGGCGTTATCTGGATCACGGCGAACCGGGCATGGATAACAGCAAGCGGCCGCTCAATCCGGATTTTGTACTGAACCAGCCGCGCTATCAGGGTGCGCAGATATTGCTGGCGCGCGAAAATTTCGGTTGTGGCAGCTCGCGTGAACATGCACCGTGGGCGCTGGAAGATTACGGTTTTCGCGCCATTATCGCACCTAGTTTTGCCGACATCTTCTTCAATAACTGCTTCAAGAACGGCTTGCTGCCGATCCGTCTGGATGCAGATCAGGTGGATGCACTATTCAAGGCAGTGGAGGCGACACCGGGTTACCGTTTGAACGTTGATCTGGAGCGGCAAATCATCACTGCACCGGACGGCACTGTGTATCCGTTCGAAGTGGACGCATTCCGCAAACATTGTCTGCTGAACGGCCTGGACGATATCGGCCTGACCTTGCAGCATGTCGATGAAATCAGGGAATTCGAGGCGAAGCATCGCGCGGCGCAGCCGTGGCTGTAGCTATAGTGAGTAGAAAGTGGGAAGTAGGGAGTGGGGTGAGGTTTCCCACTAACCACTTCCTACTTACCACTTCCCATATTTTTATTAGGATATTGAAATGAAAATTGCAGTGTTACCCGGTGACGGTATTGGGCCGGAGATCGTCACGCAGGCGACCAAAATATTGGAAGCGTTGCGCAGTGACGGCCTGAAAATCGAACTGGAATACGCGCACCTCGGCGGTGCGGGGTATGACGCTGCGGGTGATCCATTCCCGCCCGCGACTGAAAAGCTGGCGCTGGAAGCCGATGCGGTGCTGCTCGGCGCGGTGGGTGGATATCAGTATGATGCATTGCCGCGGGCCATGCGTCCGGAGCAGGGATTGTTGCGTATCCGCAAGAGGTTGGGGTTGTTCGCCAACCTGCGCCCGGCGCTGGTGTACCCGGAGCTGGTGAACGCATCCAGTTTGAAGCCGGAATTGGTATCCGGGCTGGACATCATGATTTTGCGCGAACTGACCGGCGATATTTATTTTGGCCAGCCGCGCGGTATCCGCACGCTGGATAACGGCGAACGGCAGGGCTTTGATACCATGCTCTACAGCGAGTCGGAAATCCGCCGTGTGGCGCATGTCGGTTTTCAGATTGCGTTGAAGCGCGGCAAAAAACTCTGTTCGGTTGACAAGGCTAACGTGCTGGACACCAGCATGTTATGGCGTGAAATCGTTACCGAGGTGGCGCAGGACTATCCGGCGGTAGAACTGTCACACATGTACGTGGACAATGCTGCGATGCAACTGGTGCGTGCGCCCAAGCAGTTCGATGTGATTCTTACCGGCAATATTTTTGGTGATATTCTTTCCGATGAGGCGTCGATGCTCACCGGGTCAATCGGCATGCTGCCGTCCGCCTCACTGGACGCCAACAACAAGGGTTTATACGAGCCATGCCACGGCTCGGCACCGGACATCGCCGGCAAAGACATCGCCAATCCGCTGGCGACAATTTTGTCGGTGGCGATGATGATGCGTTACACTTTTGCGCACGAAGACATCGCGCAGCGTATCGAAACGGCGGTGCGCAAGACGCTGCAACAGGGGTTGCGTACTTCGGATATCGCCGAGACCGGAACACAGAAAATTGGCTGTACGGCGATGGGTGACGCGGTGGTTGCGGCACTCTGAATAAACCGGAATTTTGAGAGAGAAAAAATGAGTAAGCAATACGACGTGTGTATATTGGGTGCGACCGGCGCGGTGGGCGAAGTGATGCTGTCCATTCTGGAGCAGCGCAAGTTTCCGGTGCGCAATCTTTATCCGCTGGCCTCCAGCCGTTCGGCTGGTTCAAAAGTAACCTTTCATGGCGAGGAAATCACTGTGCTGGATGTGGAGGGATTTGATTTCTCCAAGGCGCAAATCGGCCTGTTCTCGGCGGGCGGCAGCGTATCTGAAAAATATGCGCCAATCGCCGCCGCTGCCGGTTGTGTGGTGATCGACAACACCGCGCACTTCCGCTACGAGCGCGACATTCCACTGGTGGTGCCGGAAGTTAATCCGCATGCCATCGCACAATACAAAAAGCGCGGCATCATTGCCAACCCGAATTGTTCGACCGTCCAGATGATGGTGGCGCTGAAGCCGATCAGGGATGCGGTCGGCATCACACGCATCAACGTGGCGACCTATCAGGCAGTGTCCGGCACCGGCAAGGAAGCGATTGACGAACTGGCCGACCAGACCCGTGCGCTGTTCAATCAACAGGAGGCAGTGGCCGAGGTGTACCCGAAGCGTATTGCCTTTAATGTATTGCCGCAGATCGATGTGTTTATGGAAAATGGTTACACCAAGGAAGAAATGAAAATGGTGTGGGAAACCCAGAAGATCATGGAAGACGATGCAATTCTGGTGAACCCGACCGCGGTGCGCGTGCCGGTCTTCTATGGCCACTCCGAGGCAGTGCATATCGAAACCAGGAAGAAGATCACTGCCGCCGAGGCGCGCGCCCTGCTGGAGAAGGCACCAGGCGTGGTTGTGATGGATAAATGCGAGCCGGGTGGCTATCCAACGCCGGTCGAGGCGGCGGGCAATGATGCGACCTACGTCGGACGTATTCGCGAAGATATTTCGCATCCGTTGGGCTTGAATCTGTGGGTAGTCAGCGATAATTTACGCAAGGGCGCGGCGCTGAACAGCATACAGATTGCCGAAATTTTGATTGCGAAATACCTTAATTAAGACATAATGCGAAAAATGTTATGAGCTTGTGCTGATAACTCCATGATGTTATTTTACTTGTTCAATGAATAACCATAAGGTGATAGCGTGCGAAAGTCACTAATAAAATTACTCGGAATTATTGTTGCCCTGGTACTGTCCACAACGGTTTCCGCCATTGGTTTGGGGGGAATCAACGTGGTTTCCGCTTTGGGGCAGCCACTGAAGGCCGATATTGAACTGGTATCGGTCAACAAGAACCAGAAAACCAGCCTGGTGGCGCGTCTTGCTTCGCCCGATATCTACAAGGGTGCAGGGCTGGAATATCCCTATGGCAACAAATTTGAATTCAGGATCGAGAGCCATGCGAATGGTGAGCCGTACCTCAAGGTGGGTAGCGCACAGCCGATCAATGATCCCTTTGTAAGCCTGCTGGTCGAATTGACCTGGTCTTCCGGCAAGTTGCTGCGCGAATATACCTTCCTGCTGGATCCGCCAGGTTATGTTGCCGAGCAACCTGCTCCGGCAGAAGTGCAGGCAGTCGCGCCGGCGGCAGCGGAGGAGGCGGTCGAGCAGACTGCTCAGGAGCGCCAATACCAGCAGGAATGGGTGGAGTCGCTCAAAAAACAGCCCCAGCCGGTGCGTGCTGCCGCATCAATGGATGAAAAAACACCCAGCGCAGTACCGGAAAACAAGCCGGCTACCAGTGTGGTTAAGGGTGATATTACGGTCAGACGTGGCGATACATTAAGCAAAATTGCGATGCAGAACAAACCGGCTGATGTGAGCCTGGAGCGGATGCTGGTTGCTTTGTACCGCGCCAATGCCGAGCAATTTGACGGAAAAAACATGAACCGTATCAGAGCCGGCAAGATATTGCGTTTGCCGGATCAAAGCGAGTTGATTGATGTGGCGCAACCCGATGCTGCAAAAGAAATTCGTGCGCATGTGGCCGACTGGAATGTCTACCGGCAAAAGCTGGCCGGTGCTGCCGCGATTGCCAGTCAGTCGCGGGAAGCGCAACAGGTTGCCACCGGAAAAATTGCCAGTTCGGTTGCCGACAAAGCGCCGGTTGCCAAAGAAACTGCCAAAGAGGTATTGAAGCTTTCCAAAGGTGAGGCACCCGGAGATCAGGCTGTGGCGGGTACGGCGGGCAAATCTGTCTCCGCAGAGGATAAGAAAAATGCTGCACAGGAAGATGCGATCGCCAAGGCTAAAGCATCAAAAGAAGAACAAACACGCGTCGCATTGCTGGAAAAAAATCTTGAGGATATGCAGCGCCTCGCAACACTGAAATCCGAAGCTGCGGCACTGGCACAATCAGTCAGCGGTGCTGCTTCGACTGTGCCCACGGTTGCGGCGGCCAGTGAGGTCAAGCCGGCACCTGTCGCCAAACCCAAGCCGCAGCCGCAGCCAGTGGTTGAACCGGCGCTTTCGCTGGTGGATGAGATACTCGGTGAGCCACTCTATCTCATCGGTGGAGCAGCAATCTTGCTTGGCCTGGGTGGCCTCGGGTTCATGCTTAGCCGGCGCAGGTCAACTCCGGTTGCCGTAATTGAAAAACAGCCCGAAGCTATAGGTGTGGCAACCGGGCGTATGTCCACACCGGTTGCGCCTTCTCCCGATACCGGCGATTTTACCAGCGCAGCTGCGACCCGTGCCGAAACGGCTCCCCCGACGGAAGATGTTGATCCGATCAGCGAGGCGGATCTGTTCCTTAATTTTGGGCGTGACGCGCAGGCGGAGGAGATTCTGAAAGAAGCGCTGCGGAACACGCCGAATAATCATCAGATTCACCTCAAGTTACTGGGTATTTATGCAAACCGCAAGGATGCGAATTCCTTCTCCGCCATTGCGCGCCAATTACAGGATTCCGGCGATGCCGAAGCCTGGCAACAGGCTGCCGCAATGGGGCGCAAGCTGGAACCGAATAATCCAATGTATGGCGGATCCGGAACCATCGAAGACGCCAACAGCGCAACCATGCAAACAACGGCACTTGGTGCAGCACCAGGACTTGTTGCGGGTAAAAAGCCAGCGGTAGAGGATGCGCCATCTCCAGAAGTTGATTTTGATTTGGGTATGCCCACTGAAAAATTTGCCGCATTGCCGGAGCAGGAATTTTTGGATGATACGGAAAAAACCACAAACTTGACCTCTGCCGATCAGGATGCAACCACGGCAGCTGCAATGGATTTTGATGTGACTTCCACCAACCCATCACTGGTTGCGCCGGTCGGGATGGATTTTGACATTACGTCCACCCATCCACCCATGCCGGCCGCGCAGTTCGAACCGAGCCAGCCTGCGGAAGCTGCGCGAGCTAATGAGGTTATGGAGTTCACGCTGGATTTACCGGTTGAAGATATCATCAAAAAACCTGCGCCGGAGCCACAACCAACTGAAATCGGACTGGCGGACATTAACCTGAATCTGGATAATGTTGCAGAGCCAAATAAATCGGAACAGCCCATGGGTGAACAGTGGCACGAAGTTGCCACCAAACTGGATTTGGCCAAAGCCTATCAGGAAATGGGCGATATGACCGGTGCGCGCGAAATCCTTGAGGAGGTATTGCGCGAAGGGGACGAGGGACAACGTGAAGCAGCACAAACCTTGCTCGATCAACTCGGTTAATAATGCAAATAGCCGAAGCGGCAGCTCAATTGAGCTGCCGTTTTTTTTGAGGAAACAGTGCGATTTCATCCTGCCGCACAAATTTTGGCCTGGTGCCTGTTGATTGTTGCCATACAGGCATTGACGCCGATCCTGTTGCTGGTTGCCGCAGGCCTGGTTTTTCTGTGCGCTTTCCTCATCTCCAGACACAAGTTTATCCAGTTGCTGCATCGCACCCGCTGGATCATGTTGTCGTTGCTGCTGATTTACGCTTACAGCACACCCGGGCAACCGTTACTGGATATGTTGGGTGTGTTCAGTCCGAGCCGTGAAGGAATGATTGATGGCGTGTCACAATTGACACATCTGCTGGCTGCATTGGCCGGATTGGCGATATTGCTGGAGCGCCTGCACCGCCAGCAATTGATCGCCGGGCTGTACACCCTGTTTGTTCCTTTGCAATGGCTGGGGCTGTCGCGCGAACGACTCGCGGTGCGGCTGGCACTGACGTTGCATTATGCAGAGGCAGCGATGTTACGCAAATCTGGACGCTGGCAGGATGCTCTGGACAGTTTGCTCGAGCCGCATGACGAGGCCACCCGGCACATAAATTTACCGCTATACCGCTTCGGTTTGAACGATGTGTTGTTGCTGTGTTTTTCGCTGCTGTTGCTGTGGGGTGCGCTACGGTGAGAATCGCGCTCGGCGTGGAATATAACGGTAGCCCGTATTATGGCTGGCAGAGTCAGACGGAGGGGCGCACTGTGCAGGATACGCTGCAATGCGCGTTGGGCCGGATTGCCGGGGAACCAATCCCGATTATCGCTGCAGGCCGCACCGATACCGGCGTACATGCGCTGGAGCAGGTGGTGCATTTTGATACCCCTGTTGACCGTCCATTGACTGCCTGGGTGCGCGGCGTGAATGCCGTACTACCGGACAGCATCGCGGTACGCTGGGCGCATCCGGTTCCGGATGAATTTCATGCACGCTTCTCCGCGCACGGGCGCAGCTATCGCTATCTGCTGATCAACCGCCCGGTGCGTAGTGCTCTGCATGCCGGCAAGGTGGGCTGGTTTCATGCACCACTGGATATTGCGGCAATGCAGGCAGCCGCACAAAGCCTGCTGGGAGAGCATGACTTCAGCGCGTTCCGTGCATCCGAATGCCAGGCCAAATCACCGGTGAAACATCTGCACCAACTGGACATCCGCCGGCATGGTGAGATGCTGGTCTTCGATTTCGGCGCCAATGCGTTTTTGCATCATATGGTGCGCAATATCGTCGGTTGTTTGGTCTACGTCGGCAAGGGGAAGCACCCGCCGGAGTGGCTGGCGGAAGTTCTGTCAGGTTGCGAACGCCGCTTCGCTGCAGCGACCTTCGCGCCGGATGGCCTATACTTGCGTCGTATTCAATACGAGGCGAAGTGGGAGTTGCCGCAAGTGGAAAATGAAACAATGTTGGGAGAGTTGCTGTGACACGCATTAAGATTTGCGGTATCACCCGTACGGAAGATGCGCAGGCTGCCGCGCAGGCCGGTGCGGATGCCATCGGGCTGGTGTTCTATGAAAAAAGCCCGCGCCATGTCGGCATCGCGCAAGCCTTGCAACTGGCTGCCGTACTGCCTCCATTTGTTTCCACGGTGGGATTGTTTGTCGACGTCGATGCGGCGTTTGTGCGCGAAGTGCTGGCTGCCGTGCCGCTTGATCTGCTGCAATTTCACGGCGACGAATCGCCGGAATTCTGCGCACAATTTAATCGCCCCTATCTCAAGGCGATCCGCGTCAAAGCCGGGGTAGATTTGTTACAATGCGCGTCCGATTTTCGCAGCGCCAAGGGCTTGTTGCTGGATGCCCATGTGGAAGGAATGCCGGGTGGTACCGGGGCGACCTTTGACTGGAAGTTGATACCACAACAACTGCCGCTCCCGGTGATCCTGTCCGGCGGGCTGGATGCGCAGAATGTCGCAGTAGCGATCAAACAGGTGCAGCCGTATGCGGTGGACGTGTCCAGCGGCGTAGAGGCGGGCAAGGGCATAAAAGACGCGGCAAAAATTGCCCGTTTCATGCAAGAGGTCAAAAAAACAGATGTATAACTATCCGGACAGCACCGGCCACTTCGGCCCTTATGGTGGTATCTACGCCGCAGAAACCCTGATGGGCGCGCTGGATGAGCTGAATCAGGCCTACGAGAAATACCGTCATGATCCGGAATTCATCGCCGAGTTGAATGCCGACCTCAAACATTATGTAGGGCGTCCCAGCCCGATCTATCACGCCAAACATCTGTCGGCGCATCTCGGTGGTGCGCAGATGTTTTTGAAGCGCGAGGATCTCAACCACACCGGCGCGCACAAGGTGAACAACACTATCGGCCAGGCTCTGCTCGCCAAGCGTATGGGCAAACAGCGCGTGATCGCCGAGACCGGCGCAGGACAGCACGGTGTGGCGACCGCGACCGTCGCGGCGCGCTACGGCATGGAGTGCGTGGTGTACATGGGTGCAGAGGACATGCAGCGCCAATCGCCCAATGTGTTCCGTATGAAGTTGCTCGGCGCGACCGTGGTGCCGGTGGAGAGCGGCTCGAAGACGCTCAAGGACGCGCTTAACGAGGCGATGCGCGACTGGGTAACCAACATCGAGAATACTTTTTATATCATCGGCACGGTGGCGGGGCCGCATCCCTACCCAATGATGGTACGCGATTTCAATGCCGTAGTAAGCAAGGAAGCGGTGGTGCAGATGCCGGAACTGGCGGGGCGCCAGCCGGATGCGGTAATCGCCTGTGTCGGCGGCGGCTCCAATGCGATGGGCGTGTTCTATCACTATATCGACCTGCCCGGTGTGAAATTGATCGGTGTGGAAGCAGGAGGTTTTGGTATCGCCAGTGGCCAGCATGCCGCACCGCTAACCTCCAACAGCCCGGTGGGGGTGCTGCACGGCAACAAGACCTATCTGATGCAGGACGCGGACGGCCAGATTATCGAGACACATTCCATCTCGGCGGGGCTGGATTATCCCGGCGTCGGCCCCGAACATGCCTGGCTGAAGGACAGCGGCCGCGCCGAATATGTCGCAATCAACGACGACGAAGCATTGCGTGCCTTCCATGACCTGTGCCACTTCGAGGGCATCATCCCGGCATTGGAATCCAGCCACGCATTGGCACATGCGATGAAGATCGCGCCGGCGATGGACAAGGATAAAGTGCTGCTGGTGAATCTGTCCGGGCGCGGCGACAAGGACATCAACACGGTAGCCAAACTGGCAGGAATTTCGCTATGAGTCGTATCCAGACAGTTTTTGAAGAACTCAAGCAGCGCAAGCGCAAGGCGCTGATTCCTTTTTTCACGGCGGGTGATCCGAGCCCGGCGTTCACGGTGCCGCTGATGCACGCGCTGGTTGAAGCAGGCGTGGATATCATCGAACTCGGTGTGCCGTTCTCCGACCCGATGGCGGACGGCCCAACTATCCAGCGCGCTTCCGAGCGCGCGCTCAAGCATCACGTCGGCCTGCATCACGTGCTGGATATGGTCGCTGAATTCCGCCGCAGCAATGCTGCCACGCCGGTCGTGTTGATGGGCTACGGCAACCCGATCGAGGCGATGGGTTGGGAGACGTTTGCACAACGTTGCGCCGAAGTGGGTGTGGACGGTGTACTGACCGTGGACTTTCCGCCGGAAGAAAGCCACGAAGCATTTGCACATTTGAGCAGGCACGGTATTGATCCGATTTTTCTGCTCGCGCCGACCAGCTCCGATGCGCGCATGGAACGCGTCGCGAGGCAGGCGCGCGGCTATGTGTATTATGTGTCGCTGAAGGGGGTCACCGGTGCGGGGCACCTCGATCTGGCTGCTATCGAACAAAAAATTCCGCAGTTGCGCCGGCATATTCAGTTACCCATCGGTGTCGGCTTTGGCATTCGCGATGCGGCGACCGCACTGGCAGTGGCAAGGCTGTGCGATGGCGTGGTAGTGGGTAGCCGTATCGTGCAGGAAATTGAAAACTCAGACGAGCAGAATGTGGTTGCCAATGTGAGTAAACTGGTCAGAGAATTGAGACAGGCTGTAGATCAGGCCCGGGAGGAAAAAATATGAGCTGGTTACAGAAATTACTACCGCCAAAAATTAAGCGCCGCGAAAGTGAGGAGAAAAAAAGTGTGCCGGAGGGACTGTGGCACAAATGTCCGAATTGCCAGGCGGTGCTGTATCACTCTGACCTGGAGAAAAATCAAAGCGTCTGCCCGAAGTGCAACCATCATCACCGTATCGATGCGCGCACCCGCCTGGATTTGCTGCTGGATGGCGAGGGGCGCTTCGAGATCGGTGCGGAAATACTGCCGGTGGACACGCTCAAGTTCAAAGACAGCCGGAAATACAGTGAACGTCTCAAGACAGCAAAGCGCGACACCGACGAAGAGGATGCGCTGGTGGTAATGCAGGGCAGCATCCACGCGATCCCGGTAGTTGCTGCCGCCTTCGAATTCAGCTTTATGGGCGGCTCGATGGGTTCAGTGGTCGGCGAGCGTTTCGTGCGCGGCGTGCAGGTTGCACTGGAGCAGCAATGCCCGTTCATCTGCTTCGCCGCCAGCGGTGGTGCGCGCATGCAGGAAGGCCTGCTGTCGCTGATGCAGATGGCCAAGACCTGCGCCGCGCTCACACAGCTCAGTCAGGCACACCTGCCATTCATCCCGGTGCTGACCGATCCGACCATGGGTGGTGTGTCCGCCAGCTTTGCCTTCGTCGGCGACGCGGTGCTCGCCGAACCCGGCGCGCTGATCGGTTTCGCCGGCGCACGAGTGATCCAGCAGACCGTGCGCGAAACCCTGCCGGAAGGCTTCCAGCGTGCCGAATTTCTGCTCGAACACGGAGCGATTGACATGATCGTGGACCGGCGCCAGATGCGTAATCAGCTCGCGACACTGATTACGCTGCTGACCAAGCAATCGGCAGCGGCGGAGATTGAGGCAGCCTGACCAGATAATCGCGAGAGCGGAGATGGAGAGCAAGAGTCACTGGGAAAAAGTGTACACCTCGAAGGAGGACACTTCGGTCAGCTGGTATCAGGAACATGCCGAACGCTCCCTGTCATTGTTGCATGACACCGGGGTGGCGAAGTCTGCCGGAATTATCGACGTCGGGGGCGGAGCTTCCAAGCTGGTGGATGATTTGCTCGCCGACGGTTATTTCAATGTCACGGTACTGGATCTGACAACTGCTGCACTGGCCGCCGCGAGGAAAAGATTGGGCGCGGATGCCGATAAAGTCAAATGGCTGGAAGCGGATGTGACCGAGGCCGACCTGTCCGAACACCAGTATGACGTGTGGCATGACCGCGCAGTCTTTCATTTTTTGACCGAACCCCGGCAGCGCAAGGCATATGTCGATGCGGTTTTCCGTTCGGTCAAACCGGGCGGTCATGTCATCGTCGCCACTTTTGCCGAGGATGGCCCGGCCCAGTGCAGCGGGCTGCCGGTGATGCGCTATGCTGCGAATGAACTTCACGCACAGTTCGGTGGCGCATTCGCACTGGTAAAGCATGTTAAAGAGACGCATTGCACGCCATCTGGAAGTGTGCAGCAGTTTGTTTATTGCTATTGCCGTGTGGACGCTTCGTGAGCAAGCTTAGGTTGGGCTGAATGAAATGAAGCCCAACATTTCATCTGTTGGGCTGCGCTGCGCTCAACCCAACCTACATGACTGGGAATTCGTTTTTCGGGATGAAGCGCAAGGAGCCGCACAGCGAATGACGAGACATACCTTCAAGGTAGGCGAGGAATGAGCGAGCATGCGACACTGCGGTTCGCCCGGCAAACGAATTTACACGACTGGCTGGTCTACCTCGAATCCCTGCATCCCAAGGCCATCGCACTCGGCCTGGAGCGTGTGGTGCAAGTCAAACAGCGGTTGAATCTCGCCCCGGATTTTCCAATCATCGTGGTCGGTGGCACCAACGGCAAGGGTTCGGTATGCGCGATGCTGGAAGCTATTCTGCATGCTGCCGGATATCGTGTTGGTTGCTACACTTCGCCGCATCTGCTGCATTACAACGAGCGGGTGCGCGTTGCCAAACAGCTGGTGAGCGATGCGGAATTGTGCGCATCATTCAAGCAGATCGAGCAGGCGCGCACAGGACGGCAACTGGATTCTCGCCTGTGCGGGAATGGCGACCTTAATGAAATCCCCCTCACTTATTTCGAATTCGGCACTCTGGCCGCAATGCAGTTGTTCATCGCGCACAAAGTGGATGTAGCGATTCTTGAAGTTGGATTGGGCGGTCGATTGGATGCGGTGAACGTGTTCGACAGTGACTGCGCGGTGGTGACTAGCGTGGACATCGATCACACCGACTACCTCGGCGAGACGCGCGAACAGATCGCATTTGAGAAGGCGGGCATTTTTCGTGCAGGTAAGATTGCAATTTGCGCGGACAGCGACGTGCCAAAGGCAATCCGGAATCATGCACAGCAGGTCGGTGCGGAATTGTGGTGCATCGGTAGCGAGTTTGGTTTTACGCGACACCAAGAGCAATGGGACTTTCACGGCAAGATGGGTATGCGCACTGCGTTGCCGTACCCGGCATTGCGCGGTGCATATCAGCTCAATAATGCCAGCGCCGTGCTGGCGGTGCTGGATGCACTCAAGGAGCGTTTGTCGGTGAGTATGGAGATGGTGCGGCGTGGGCTGGTTGACGTGCAACTCGCTGGTCGCTTTCAGGTGGTGCCGGGCAAGCCGCAATTGATCCTCGATGTGGCACACAATCCACAGGCGGCGCGTTCGCTGGCGCAGAATCTCGCAGCGTTACCGCCTTGCCCACGCACCTTCGCGGTGTTCGCGATGCTCAAGGATAAGGATATGGCAGGGGTCGTGGCGGAACTTGATCCGTTTGTTGATATCTGGCTGGTGGCGGGTATTGCCGCGCCGCGTGGCACGACCGCCGCCGAACTGGCGCAAGTTCTGCAAAATAGAGGTGTGCGCGGCGAGATTCAAACTTTTTCTGGCGTCGCTGAAGCATTGCGTTATGCCTGTAATGCGGCAGGTGAAAATGATAGAATCGCTGCCTTCGGATCGTTCCACATCGTGGCGGAGACGATGGCAGTAAGAGGATTGCGTGTTGCTTGACCGAAAATCCAACAGGCGGGGGCAGAGTATGGCAAAACAGCAGACAGAAGAAGAGTCGATTCTCAGACGCAAAGCGCGCCGCCGTCTGATCGGGGCAATCGCGCTCACGCTGGCGGTGGTGGTAATCTTGCCGATGGTGCTGGACAGCGAGCCAAAAACTGGCAGGCAGGATATCGAATTGCACATTCCTGCTCCCGACAAGGTTGGTGAATTTGTTCCGGGCGTGGCGGTTTCAGAAATGGCAGAAATTTCACCGTTTGCCGCCCCCGCAATCGTGGATGCTACTACTCTATCTGCCGAGTCTCCTGACATTGCATCTGAAGTGGCGCAAACCGATGTTGCAAGGCCGGTCGCCGCAAGTAACGCTAATGCCGGCATGCCGGCCAGGGTGCAACCAGTGGTTGAAAAACAGCCACAATCCAAGGCTGTGGATAAGCCTGCCAACGTCGAAGGCTTTGTCGCACAGGTTGGTGCCTATGCCAATGCAGCTACCGCCAAAAAACAACTCGAAGAGCTGAAAAAATGGGGTTTCAGAAAGGCCTACACCGAGAAAATTGATGGTTTGGTGCGCGTACGTGTTGGCCCCTATCCAGAGCACAAACAAGCAGAGCAGGTACGCCAGTTGCTGGAAAAACACGGCCTGAAGCCGGCGGTGATGAGCGCGCATTAAATACGATGACGGAATTCGATTTTTTTATTCTGACGATATTACTGGTTTCGCTGTTGCTTGGTTTGTGGCGCGGCCTGGTCTATGAGGTATTGTCACTGGCAGGTTGGCCGATAGCGTTTGTGCTGAGTAAATTATTTGCCAACAGCATTGTGCCGTTGCTGCCGGTGCAGCAGGAGACGGTGCGCCTCGCGGTGGCGTACGCGGTGGTATTTATCATCGCGCTGATCGTGTGGAGTGTGCTGGTCTGGTTGCTTGCCAGGCTGGTGAAGATGATCGGGCTGGGCTGGCTGGATAGTGTGATGGGCGGATTGTTTGGGGCGCTGCGCGGCGTGTTGGTGATACTCGCACTGGTGTGGCTGGCCGGGCTGACACATATTCCGGAGCAAGCATTCTGGCGCGGTGCACAAACCAGCAAAACAGCCGAGGACATCGCTCTGATGACCAAATCATGGTTGCCGGGCAACATCGCGCAGCGCATCCATTACGGAATTCGCAGTTAATTTTTGGGATAACGAATCATGTGCGGCATTCTCGGAGTAGTTTCACAAGCACCCGCCAACCAGTTACTGTATGACGGCCTGCAGGTTTTGCAACATCGCGGGCAGGATGCTGCCGGTATCGCCACGCTGGACGGGCGCACCTTTCACCTGCACAAAGGTAACGGGCTGGTGCGCGACGTGTTTCGCACGCGCAACATGCGCGCGCTGACCGGCAATGCCGGCATTGCGCATGTGCGCTATCCCACCGCCGGTTCCGCAGTGGATCACAACGAGGCGCAGCCGTTCTACGTAAATTCGCCGTTTGGCATCATGCTCGGTCATAACGGCAACCTGACCAATACCGACGAATTGAAGCGGCAACTGTTTGTGGACGACTTGCGCCACGTCAATACCAGCTCCGATTCGGAAGTGTTGCTGAATGTGCTGGCACACGAATTACAGTCCCGTTCCAAAGGTTTGCGTCTGGATATTCCGACCATCTTTGCCGCGGTAACCGCCGTGCACCAACGTTGCCGTGGCGCTTACGCAGTAGTGGCGATGATCGCTGGTTACGGCTTGCTGGCGTTTCGCGACAGTAACGGTATCCGCCCGTTGGTGGTGGGCGTGCATGAAACAGAACAGGGCTCGGAGTATCTGGTTGCATCGGAAAGTGTGGCGCTGGATACACTGGGTTTCCGACTCCTGCGTGATGTCGCGCCCGGAGAGGCGGTGTTCATAGACTTTTTTGGCAACCTGCATAGTCGGCAGTGCAGTGACAAGTTCAGCCTGAACCCATGTATTTTCGAGTATGTTTATCTGGCGCGCCCGGATTCGGTAATAAACGGTGTGTCGGTCTACGAAACACGATTATCCATGGGCGAATATCTGGCCGACAAAATCAAGCGTGATTGGAACGGGGTGGACATCGACGTGGTGATTCCGATTCCGGATTCCAGTCGCCCCAGCGCGCTGCAACTGGCGAATCGTCTCGGTCTTCCGTTCCGTGAGGGGTTCGTGAAGAACCGCTACATCGGGCGTACCTTCATCATGCCCGGGCAGGCATTGCGTAAAAAATCGGTGCGGCAAAAGCTGAATGCCATTGGCATGGAATTCAAGGATAAAAATGTACTGCTGGTGGATGATTCCATTGTGCGCGGCACCACCAGCCACGAAATTGTGCAGATGGCACGCGATGTCGGCGCGCGCAAGGTGTACTTCGCCTCTGCCGCACCGCCGGTATGTTTTCCGAATGTATATGGCATCGATATGCCGAGCCGTGCGGAACTGATTGCCACCGGGCGCAGCGATGAGGAAATCTGCCGTGAAATCGGTGCAGATCGGTTGATCTATCAGGATCTGGACGACCTCAAGGCGGCGGTACGTAAGGCCAACCCGGAGATTGCAGATTTTGATGCTTCCTGTTTTGACGGCCGTTATATTACCGGTGATATAACATCGCAGTATCTGGATGTGATCGAGGCGCGGCGTGGTGGACAAGCTGGCCAACCGATGGATGAAGACCAGATGGAGCTGGATCTGGTAATGAGTGTGAATTCGATGTGATGTTCAGCATTCTGAATTTGGAACGCAGGAATTGGAAATTAGAAATTTAGAGGGCAGAAAATGAGTGAGCAAAAGTATCAACCGGAAACATTGGCGGTGCGCGCCGGAGCGGTACACAGCCAGTTCGGCGAAAACAGTGAGGCATTGTTTCTGACCTCCAGCTTCACCTTCGAAAGTGCCGCACAGGCCGCGGCACGTTTCACCGGCGCGCAGCCGGGCAACATTTATTCACGCTTTACCAATCCGACCGTAACGATGTTCGAGGAACGCCTCGCCGCGCTGGAAGGCGCGGAGCAATGTGTCGCAACGGCGTCGGGCATGGCGGCGATCCTGGCGTGTGTGATGGGGCTGCTGAAGGCGGGCGATCATATCGTTGCTTCGCGCAGCATCTTTGGCGCGACGATTAACCTGTTCACCAATATCATCAAAAAATTCGGCGTGGAGACGACTTACGTTTCCGCGACCGACGTGTCTGAGTGGGCTACAGCGATACGCCCCAATACCAAACTGTTCTTTCTGGAAACCCCGTCCAATCCGCTCACCGAGGTTTCCGATATCGCCGCCATTGCCGCCGTGGCGAAGGGTTGCGGCGCGCTGCTGGCAGTGGACAACTGCTTCTGCACACCAATCCTGCAACGCCCGTTCGAACTGGGCGCGGATATCGTGATCCATTCCGCAACCAAGTATATCGACGGGCAGGGGCGCGTGCTCGGTGGCGCGGTGCTGGGCAGCAAAAAGAACATGGAAGGTATATATGGCTTCCTGCGTACCGCCGGCCCAACCATGAGCGCGTTTAATGCGTGGATATTCCTGAAAGGCCTGGAGACGCTGAAAATCCGTATGGACGCGCACAGCGCCAACTCGCTGGAACTGGCGAGCTGGCTGGAAGCACAGCCCAATGTGGCACGGGTGTTCTATCCGGGACTGGCGTCACATCCGCAGCATGGGTTGGCGATGAAACAACAGAAGAGCGGCGGTGGCATCGTGTCGTTTGAGGTTAAGGGCGGCAAGGAGGCTGCGTGGCGCGTCATTGATAACACACGGATGATTTCCATCACCGCCAATCTCGGCGATACCAAGACTACTATCACCCACCCGGCCAGCACCACTCATGGACGTATCTCGCCGGAGGCGCGCGCCGCGGCCGGTATCAGCGACGGCCTGATCCGCATTGCGGTCGGGCTGGAAGCGGTCATCGATATTCAAAACGATCTGGCGCGCGGGTTGTAATGGATGTTCTGGCGGCACGTGTTGGCGGCTTGCTCAAGGCACACGGGCTGATGCTGGCGACAGCGGAGTCCTGCACCGGCGGCGGCGTGGCGCAGTCCATCACCGACGTGGCGGGCAGCTCGGCGTGGTTCGAGCGCGGCTTCATCACTTATTCCAATCTGGCCAAACAGCAGATGCTGGGTGTGAGCGAGACGACGCTCGTTCGACATGGCATTGTGTCCGAAGCGGTGGTGCGCGAGATGGTGGCGGGCGCGTTGGCCAACAGCGCGGCGCAAGTGGCATTGGCGGTCAGCGGTATTGCCGGACCGGGCGGCGGCACGCCGGATAAACCAGTCGGCACGGTGTGGTTTGCGTGGGGGATTAAAAATACAGCGGCACATGTGCAGCGCCTCCAGATCAGCGGTAACCGCGCAGAAGTGCGTGCCAGAGCCGTGCACAGTGCGCTGCAAGGGATTATTGAGTTACTGGAACAGCGCACTGAAATAGCCTAGTAATAAAAAAAGAACGAACGTTCTGTACAGTGGTGAATTGATGTGCCACAATCCGGCATCAATTTTATAAAGGGGATCGCAATGGACGACAACAAGAGCAAGGCACTCGCGGCGGCACTGAGTCAGATCGAAAAACAGTTTGGCAAGGGCTCGATCATGCGCCTCGGCGAACACGATGTGGCGCGCGACATCCAGGTTGTGTCCACGGGTTCGCTGGGGCTGGACATTGCGCTTGGTGTCGGCGGTTTACCGCGTGGCCGTGTCATTGAAATCTATGGTCCGGAATCGTCCGGCAAGACCACACTGACTTTGCAGGTCATTGCCGAGATGCAGAAGCTGGGCGGCACGGCGGCATTTATCGATGCGGAGCATGCGCTCGATCCGCAGTATGCGCAGAAACTCGGTGTGAAGGTGGAAGACCTGTTGATCTCGCAGCCGGACAACGGTGAGCAGGCTTTGGAAATCACCGATATGCTGGTGCGCTCCGGATCGGTGGATGTGGTAGTGGTGGACTCGGTGGCAGCGCTAACACCCAAGGCGGAAATCGAGGGCGACATGGGCGATGCACAGATGGGGTTGCATGCGCGTCTGATGTCGCAAGCACTGCGTAAACTCACCGCCAATATCAACCGTTCCAACACCATGGTAATTTTCATCAACCAGATTCGCATGAAGATCGGTGTGATGTTCGGCAATCCGGAAACCACCACCGGCGGCAATGCACTCAAGTTCTACGCTTCGGTGCGCCTCGACATTCGCCGTATTGGTGCAATCAAGAAGGGCGATGAAGTGATTGGCAACGAGACACGCGTCAAGGTGGTGAAGAATAAGGTGGCGCCGCCGTTCCGTGAGGCATTCTTCGATATTCTGTACGGCGAAGGCATCTCGCGAGAGGGGGAAATCATCGAACTGGGCGTACAGCACAAGCTGGTGGAAAAATCCGGCGCGTGGTACGCCTACAAAGGTGACAAGATCGGGCAGGGCAAGGACAACGCGCGTGAATACCTGCGCGAGCATCCGGAAGTTGCCTTTGAAATCGAGAATAAGGTGCGTGAAGCGCTCGGCATAGCGTTGCTCGATGCGGGTGAAAAAGCCAAGGCCAAGGCGGGTGCGAAGGCCAGCGCCAAGTCCTCCGAGAAACTCTTGGCCGGGCACCCGGGTGAGGAAAAAGCCTGAGTTAAGCCTGCGTGCGCGCGCTTTGCAACACCTGGCGCGCCGCGAATACAGCCGCGCCGAGCTGCGCGGCAAGCTGCTGCCTCGTGTGCAAGAGGGCGAAGACCTCGACGCGCTACTGAATGACCTGACGCTGTGCGGTTGGCTATCGGATGCGCGCGCTGCCACACAATTGCTGAATGCCAGGCGCAGCCGCTTTGGCACGCAACGTATCACCCATGAGTTGCGACAAAAGGGCATCGCAGAAACATTGATCAGTGAAGCCCTGCCGCAATTAAAAGAAACTGAGCTTGAAACAGCCCGCGAAGTATGGCAAAAAAAATTCGGCGTGTTGCCGCAGGATGCCAAAGATAAAGCCAGGCAGGCGCGCTTCCTGCAATCACGTGGATTTGCGCTGGAGGTAATTTTCCAGGTGTTGCGGCAAACCAATTTTGATGAGGACGAACCCTTTTGAACCCTCATGGCGCAATTGGTGTTTACGCTCAGGAGCCGCCCATCTGACTTGCGTTATTCAAAATTGCATTTCATCCTTGCACCCGCCGTTCACGGCAGGATATGTGGATGAGAATATTTTGCTACAGCCCCGTTAGAATTACTGTCCATCGCGCACCGCCGCATACTCGATCACCCCTAGAAACTCCTCACCGTAGCGCGCCAGCTTGCTCTGCCCTACGCCGCTGATCTGGCCCATCTCATCCAGGCTGGCGGGGCGCTGATTGAGAATTTCCAGCAGGGTGCTGTCATGGAAGATGACATAGGGTGGCACACCCTGCTCACGTGCAAGCTCCACGCGTTTGGCTTTGAGTGCGAGCCACAATGAGTCATTATTTGCACCGGCAAATGGCTCATGCAACTTTGCGCTGCGCTGTGCTTTGCGCCCGGCTTTACGAATCGCCGGGCCGGTATCGCGGCGTAGCCAGACTTGCTGTTCGCCGCGCAGCACCAGACGGGCGGCCTCGGTAAGTTTCAGGCCGCTGTAGGCTGTGATGCCGGTTTCCAGCAGGCCGCCTGCCGCCAGTTGACGGTATACGCTGCTCCATTGTGTGGAACTGAGTTCCTTGCCGATGCCGAAGGTGGAAAGCTGCTGGTGGCGAAATTGTTCAACCTTGGCGGTCTCCTTGCCGAGCAGCACATCGATTAGATGAACGACACCAAAGCGTTGCCCGGTGCGGTATACGCAGGACAGTGCCATCTGTGCAGCTTCGGTCGCATCCCAGGTATCCACCGGTGCCAGGCAGTTATCGCATGCGCCACAATTGCCCGGATGCGCTTCGCCGAAATAACGCAGCACGGCTTGATGGCGGCATGCGGTAGATTCACAGTAGCCGAGCAACGCATCGAGCTTCTGCCGTTCCAATCGCTTGCGTTCATCGGGGGCATCACCACCGTCGATCATCTGGCGCATCGACACCACATCACCCAGACCGTAGGCCAGCCAGGTGTTGGCGGGTAGGCCGTCACGCCCGGCACGGCCGGTTTCCTGATAGTAGCCTTCCATGCTTTTGGGCAGATCGAGATGTGCTACGAAGCGCACGTTGGGCTTGTCGATGCCCATGCCGAACGCCACTGTGGCGATCATCACTACACCTTCCTCACGCAGGAAGCGGCTTTGATTCTTGCTGCGCGTCGCGGTATCCAGACCGGCGTGGTAGGGCAGCGCATCCCATCCATGCTCCTTCAGCCAGACAGCAATTTCTTCCACTTTTTTGCGCGATAGGCAATAGATGATGCCTGCATCGCCGGGATGCTCGGTTTCAAGGAATGCCAGTAGTTGTTGGCGCGCGTTGGATTTTTGCGTGACGCGGTAGTGGATATTGGCGCGATCGAAACTGGAAACGAACTGGCGCGCCTGCTCCAGCGCCAGCCGTTCGATGATCTCGCCGCGCGTCGGTGCATCCGCTGTCGCGGTGAGCGCGATGCGTGGTACGCCGGGAAAACGCTCGTGCAATATTGTCAGCTTGCGATATTCTGGGCGGAAATCGTGTCCCCATTGCGAGACGCAATGTGCCTCGTCGATAGCGAACAAAGCGAGACCGGATGCAGGCTTTTTACCCTCTCCCCAACCCTCCCCCTGCAAGAGAGAATGGGTAGAGTGAAGTTGCTCCAAGAGCGCCAAAAATCCCGGCATCAGCAGGCGTTCCGGGGCGACATAGAGCAGGTCAAGCTCGCCACGCCGCAAGCGATCCTGCACTTCATGTGCGGCGTCGGCATTGAGGCTGGAATTGAGAAAGGCCGCTTTTACGCCGAACTGGATGAGCGCGCTCACCTGATCCTGCATCAGCGCGACCAGCGGCGACACCACAATGCACGTACCCGGCCGCAGCAGCGCGGGAATCTGATAGCACAACGATTTGCCGCCACCGGTCGGCATCAGCACCAACGCGTCGCCACCCGCCGTAATATGCTCGACAATGGCCTGCTGCTCGCCGCGAAAGGCCGGATAGCCGAATACTTGATGCAGGATTTGTTGGGGAGTAAATGTCATGATCTGGCAGAGGATAGGGTAAACAGATTGGTTCAGGCCGGAAAATGATGGTATTTTACGCGTGGCGATTCAAGATGAGGATAAGAGATTGAACCAAACACCGGAAAACATTGTTGAGGTCAGCGATCTCCATTTCGCATACGGCCAGCACGAGGTGCTGAAGGGCATCAACCTTAACATCCCGCGCGGCAAAATTGTCGCTATCCTCGGTAGTAGCGGATGCGGGAAAACCACCTTGCTACGCCATTTCGGCGGGCAGTTGCGACCGTCTCATGGTAGCGTGAAATTCATGGGCAAGGTGGTTCACGAACTTGATAATGACCAGTTATACGCGATGCGCCTCGAAATGGGCATGATGTTTCAGGTGAGCGGGTTGTTCACCGACTTGTCGGTATTCGACAATCTCGCCTTTCCAATGCGCGAGCATACCGAACTTTCCGAGGAATTAATCCGCGACCTGGTACTAATGAAGTTGCATGCTGTGGGGCTGCGCAACGCCCGCGATCTGATGCCAGCCGAGCTTTCCGGCGGCATGGAGCGGCGCGTGGCGTTGGCGCGGGCGATTGCCACCGATCCCGCACTGATCATTTACGATGAGCCGTTTGCCGGCCTTGACCCGATTTCGCTTAATACCGTTGCAAACCTGATCCGCAAGCTGAACGATGCGCTCGGCGTAACCTCGGTGGTGGTGACATACGACCTGTCGGAATCGCTCAAGATCGCAGATTATGTATATTTCATTTATGACGGCATAGTCGTGGCGAAGGGTGAAGCGTCGGAAATGCTCGAATCGCAAGACCCGTTTGTCCGCCAGTTCGTCCACGCCGAACCGGATGGTCCAGTCGCCTTCCAGTATCCGAGTGTTGTTTCCTACGCGGACGAGCTGGGTGTCAAGGCAGCATCGATTTAACGTAAAAAAATAGACTTGATCCGCAACAGTTGTGCTGCGGGCAAGTTTGCGTGAAACGCAAGAACGGGGTGCGCCAGGTTCGCAGCGATGGTGGCCGGTTTGAAGCCTTGCTGGAATTGAGTTTGAATCAACGTGCGTTCATCCGGTGTGATGTGTTGGTATTTTTTGGCATGCAGCATTTTTCCATGAGGTAATGTCACATTTGGATTGAGAGCGTGCCATGGTAATCAGGCTTCCGGCACAAGAATGACTCCGGCCAATGGCGGTAGCATGATTTCGGCAGAGCAGGGCAATCCCAACCACGGAATTGCTTCTGCCTGGATCAATCCGGCGTTGCCGAGGTTGCTACCCGTGTAATAACCCGAATCGCTATTCAGCACTTCGCGGTATTGCGCCTGCAAGGGCAGGCCGATGCGATAGCGGGTGCGCGGTACCGGCGTCAGGTTCAGCGTGACGATGACACTGGAGCCGTCGCGCGCGCGGCGCAGGTAGGACAACACGGACTGGTCAGCATCGTTGCAGTCTATCCAGGAAAAGCCTTCAGACTGAAAATCCAGCTCGTGCAACGCGGGCAATTCGCGGTAGAGCCGGTTGAGATCATGGGTCAGATTTTGCACGCCACGATGCGATGCTTCACCCAGTTGCCACCATTCCAGTTCCCACTTGGCCTGCCACTCGCGTCCCTGTGCAATTTCGTTACCCATGAAATTAAGCTTCTTGCCCGGGTTGGTCATCTGGTAGGTCAGCAGCAGACGCAGGTTGGCGAATTTCTGCCAGGCATCGCCGGGCATCTTGGACAGCAACGAGCCTTTGCCGTGCACGACTTCGTCGTGCGAAAACGGCAGTATGAAGTTTTCGCTGTAGGCATAGAGTTGGCCGAAGGTAAGCTGGTTGTGATGGTAGCGGCGATGCACCGGATCCTGCTGGAAGTAACTCAGCGTGTCGTTCATCCAACCCATGTTCCACTTGATCGAAAAACCCAGCCCACCCAGGTAGACCGGGCGCGATACGCCGGGCCAGGCGGTGGATTCTTCGGCAAAGGTCAGTGCACCGGGGAATTCGTCATGTACCATGATGTTCATCTGGCGCAGGAAATCTACCGCGTCGAGGTTCTCACGCCCGCCATATTTATTGGGGATCCATTCGCCCGCTTTGCGCGAATAGTCCAGATACAGCATCGAGGCGACCGCATCCACGCGCAGTCCGTCGAAGTGAAATTCGGACAGCCAGAAATGGGCGCTGGACATTAAAAAACTTCTGATTTCATTGCGCCCGTAATTGAAAATATGTGTGCCCCAGTCCTGATGAAAGCCGAGACGTGGATCCTCGTGTTCATACAGCGCCGTGCCGTCGAAGCGTGCCAGCGACCAGCTATCTTGCGGGAAATGCGCCGGTACCCAATCAAGAATCACGCCGATATCTGCCTGATGACAGGTATCCACAAAATGGCGCAACTCATCTGGAGAGCCGAAGCGGCTGCTCGGTGCAAAATAGCCGGTGGCCTGATAACCCCAGGATTCGTCCAGCGGATGCTCGGAAATCGGTAACAGTTCAATATGCGTGTAGCCCATGCCTTTGACGTAAGGCACGAGATCGGCGGCCAACTCGCGCCAGGTATAGAAGCGCCCATCCGGATGGCGTTTCCATGAACCGGCATGCACTTCGT
This sequence comes from Gallionella sp., assembly GCA_035529795.1. Classification (GTDB taxonomy): domain Bacteria; phylum Pseudomonadota; class Gammaproteobacteria; order Burkholderiales; family Gallionellaceae; genus Gallionella. The sequence continues at coordinate 29,440 of DATKVZ010000026.1, forward strand.
AGATATTAATCGCTCCGTGCAGCCAGTCCCATTGCGCGCGTTGTGCCAGCCACTTGTCATCCTGCCAGCGGTGCTGGTTGGGCGGTGCAACGAGCGCTGCCGTGCCGGGGCGCAGCTCGTAGCCTTGCGCATAGGGATCAGCCTTGATCAGCAGATGTCCGGTGTCGCGATTGCGAATCTCGTAACGGTACAGCGCATGCTGCGATACCTCCGGGATGAACAGCTCCCATACGCCACTGGAGCCATGCGAGCGCATCGGGTGTATGCGACCGTCCCAGTTGTTGAATTCCCCCACCACGCTGACGCGCTCGGCATTCGGCGCCCACACAGCGAAACGTACTCCCTGTACCCCGCCGATTTCGACGGCGTGTGAACCGAGCATCCGGTAGCCCTGATGCAGCTTGCCTTCGCTGAACAGATGCAGATCCTGCGGGGAAATATGCGGTGGGAACTGGTAGGGGTCGAAGATATCGTGAGTCACGCTGCCATAGTGCACGCGCAAACGGTAAGGCCGGGCGGGTTCGCTGTTGTCGCGCCATTCGAATACCCCGGCAGAGTGAATGCGCTTGAATGAAGTGGCGCCTGCGGCACTCAGTAGGTCGACTCCGGTAGCATGAGGCTCGTACACTCTGACGACCCATTCTTCATTTTCACGATGCAGACCAAGCAAACCGAAAGGGTCATGGAGGCGGGCTTGTAGCAGCGATTCAATCGGTTTTTTCACCTGTAACACCGTTGTTCTTGTTTGGCAGGTGATTGTAAACGATAATGACCACGCCACAATGCGTTAGATAATCAAGGAGGGTAGGATGAAAGCTGAGCCGGGTTACCTGCAAAGAAAATATCATCTCGCTACTGGGGAAGCGGCATCGCGTTTTGTCAGTCGCATCACCAAGAATACCTATGCAATAGTGCTGGCCGGCGGACGCGGCAGCCGTTTGCACCAGCTTACCGATTGGCGTGCCAAGCCCGCAGTTCCGTTTGGCGGAAAATTTCGCATTATCGATTTCGTACTATCCAACTGCGTGAATTCAGGGATTCGCCATATCGGTGTGGCGACGCAATACAAGTCACACAGCTTGATCCGCCACATCCAGCGCGGTTGGTCTTTCTTGAGCGGCCAGTTCGGCGAATCGGTTGATTTGCTACCGGCACAACAACGCGTCAGTGAGGAGCACTGGTATCAGGGGACCGCCGATGCGGTATACCAGAATCTCGATATTGTGCGTGAGATCGATCCTGATTTTGTATTGGTCCTGGCCGGAGATCATGTTTACAAAATGGATTACGGCAAGCTGCTCGCGTTTCATGTTGAAAACAAGGCAGACGTGACGGTGGCTTGCCTGGAAGTGCCGGTGGCAGATGCGGTTGCATTCGGTGTGATGGGCGTGGATGAAAACTCGCGTGTTGTAAAGTTTGAAGAAAAGCTTGCCAATCCCGCTACCATTCCCGGCAAACCGGACAGGTCGCTGGCCAGCATGGGCATCTATGTGTTCAATACACGTTTCCTCTTTGAGCAGTTGATCCGCGATGCCGATGACCCGCATTCCGGCCACGATTTTGGCCGGGACGTGATACCGTACATAGTCCATAAGCATCGTGTATTTGCGCAAAGTTTTGAACAAAGCTGTGTCGGTATGAATGGCGAAAAAGAGCCTTATTGGCGCGACGCAGGCACTATTGATGCTTATTGGGAAGCCAATATGGAGCTGACCAAGGTTGTTCCCGATTTGAACATGTACGATCAGGAATGGCCGATCTGGACGCATCAGGAGCAATTGCCGCCGGCCAAGTTTGTCTTCGATGAAGATGGTCGACGCGGTATGACCATCGATTCGCTGGTTTCCGGCGGGTGCATCATCAGCGGTTCGACAGTGCGGCGCTCGCTGTTGTTCTCGGAAGTATGCGTCGATAGTTATTGCAACATCGAAGATTCGGTGCTGCTGCCCAAGGTGCATGTCGGTCGCCATGTCACGCTGAAGCGCGTCATTGTGGACAAGGGCTGCAAGATCCCGGAAGGGCTGGAAGCCGGAGTCAATCCGGAAGAAGATCGCAAGCGTTTTCATGTCAGCCCCAATGGCGTAACGCTTATTACCCCGGAGATGCTCGGACAAAAGATTCACTGCCTGCGTTGACTTGAAAGATATTGCCCACCCTGAAATACGTGGGTTTCCTTATGAAAAAACCTGTTGATCTGATTTTCCTCTGGCACATGCACCAGCCGGATTACCGCGATTATTCCAGCGGCGATTTCGTGCTGCCGTGGACCTATCTGCATGCCATCAAGGATTACACCGACATGGCCTATCACCTTGAGCGGCATCCCAAAGTACATGCCGTGGTGAACTTCGTACCGGTATTGCTCGACCAACTGGAAGACTATGTCGACCAGTTTGCCAGCGGACAGTTGCGCGACCCTTTGTTGCGTATGCTGGCGCATGAAAATATCCATGAGCTGTCTATGGAACAGCGGCAACTCATTCTCGATGCATGCTTTCGCAGCAATCACACCAGGATGATAATCCCCTATCCGGCCTACAAGCGCCTGTTGGAATTGTTCAACCGCTTGCAGACGGATGGTGACACGGCACTTTCCTACTTGTCCGGGCAGTATATGGCGGACTTACTGACCTGGTATCACCTGGCCTGGTGCGGTGAGAGTGTGCGCCGCGAGCATGCGTTAGTGGTGCGCCTGATGAGCAAGGCGGAAGGTTTCAGTTATGAGGATCGCAAACAATTGCTCGATTTTATCGGCGAAATGATCAGTGACATCATTCCGCGTTACCGTAAGTTGGCGGAAGCCGGTCAAATCGAGCTTTCCACCACGCCGCATTACCACCCGCTGGGGCCTTTGCTGATTGATTTTGCCAGCGCCAGAGAGGCGATGCCGGATATTCCGTTGCCGAGTTCCACCCATTATTCCAAGGGTCGCCAGCGTGTGGCCGCGCAGATACGCTCGGCGAAAGAGAGCCACCGTAAACGTTTTGGCACAGAGCCGATGGGGATGTGGCCGGCCGAGGGTTCGATTTCGTCGGAAACACTGGAGGTGCTGGCCGCCGAAAACTGCCGCTGGACTGCCAGCGGGGAGGGGGTGCTGGTAAATAGTTTGCGGCAGTCGCATCAGGTTGTTCCCGATCAGAACCAGTATCTGTACCGACCCTATCGCCTGGAAGAAGGTGCGAAGGATCTACTGTGTTTTTTCCGTGACGACCGCTTGTCTGACCTGATCGGATTTGAATATTCGCATTGGCATGGCAGGGATGCCGCGCGTCACTTCATCGACCAAATTGAGGCTATTTCGCGGCAATCACCGGCTGACGAAACGCCAGTTGTGAGCATCATTATGGATGGCGAAAATGCTTGGGAATACTACTCATACAACGGGCATTATTTCCTGGAAGAGCTATATACCATGATCGAAGCTAGCCCGTGGATAAGGACAGCCACTTATAGTAACTATGTGACGCGCCCGATCACACTTGCCGAAGCCGAGAGCGCCCGCGTGCATAACCTTTCCCATGTTGTGGCAGGCAGTTGGGTCTACGGCAACTTCTCGACTTGGATCGGTTCGCCGGATAAAAATCGTGCATGGGATTTACTGTGTGCCGCCAAGCAAAGTTTCGATATAGTGATGGGGAGCGGGCGGCTCAACCAGCCCGAGCAGGAGGCGGCTGAAAGGCAGCTCAGTTCCTGCGAGAGCTCGGACTGGTTTTGGTGGTTTGGCGATTACAATCCGTCACACTCGGTGGCCAGCTTCGACCGCCTGTTCCGGCACAATCTGACAGCGTTGTACCAATTGCTGCAATTGCCGCCCCCCTCCAGCCTCTCGGAACCCATCAGCCGTGGCGGAGGGGATCCGGAGTCGGGAGGCGCAATGCGCCGTGCTGCTGAATAAATTTGACGGATTACCATGACTAAAACGGTTTCTCTGCTATTTGGCGTTCACGCACACCAGCCGGTCGGTAATTTTCCCGAAGTTATCGACGATGCGCATGCACGCTGTTATCGACCATTCCTGCAAACGCTGCACCGCTTTCCGGAATTTCGTTTTGCCGTGCATTTCAGTGGCTGGCTACTGGATTATCTGCTGCAAAAATTTCCCGAGGACATGGCGCTATTGCGGGAAATGGTCGCGCGCGGCCAGGTGGAATTGTTCGGGGCAGGAGACACCGAGCCGGTACTGGCGGTTATTCCGGAACAGGATCGCATCGGGCAATTGATACGCCTTTCCGGCAAGCTGGAAGCTGAATTTGGCCAGCGTCCACAAGGTGCGTGGCTCACCGAACGGGTGTGGGAGGCAACCGTCGTTCCGTCGCTGGTTGATGCCGGCATTCGTTATGTCACAGTGGATGATTACCATTTCCTGTGCGCCGGAAAAGAGGCCGATCAACTGGACGGCTATTACACCACCGAGGAAGGCGGCAAGCCGCTGGATTTATTTCCGATTTCTGAAGCACTGCGTTACCGCATTCCCTTTTCACTGGCACCTGAAGTAGTCGGGCACCTGGAATGGCTTGCCGACCAGGGTGAGAACGCCGCTGCCGTATATTTTGACGACATCGAGAAATTTGGTATCTGGCCGGAAACCTACGAATGGGTCTATAAGAAAGGCTGGCTGGAAAGTTTCATTCGCGGCGTGTTGGCGTCAGAAAAAATCAAGCCGTGCAGCTATCGGGAATACCACGGTCAAGCCAGCACACGCGGCATTATCTATCTGCCGACGGTTTCCTATATTGAAATGAATGAGTGGGCATTGCCCGCTCCAGCGGCAGCAAAATATGCCACCATGGTTGCCCGTGAAAAAGAGGCGGGGCGCTATGAAACGCATAAGGCGTATATCCGCGGTGGCATCTGGAAAAATTTCTTCAGTCGTTACCCGGAATCCAACTGGATGCACAAGCGCATGCTGGGCTTGTCGCTGAGAGTCGCGCAGCTACCGGATGATCGGCGCGCGACAGATATGCTGGATGATCTCTACGAAGCGCAATCCAATGATGCCTACTGGCATGGCCTGTTTGGCGGACTGTATCTGCCGCATCTGCGTCGTGCGGTATATAACGCCATGGTTCGGCTGGAAGCCAAGCTGGATCGCATCGCCCCGCGCAAGTCTGGCTATCAGGAAGACCTGGATAAAGATGGGGTCGATGAATTTTGTGTATTCAATAACGAGTTGCAAGCGATAATCAAACTCGATGGTCATGCCGGAGTTTGTGAATTTGACGACTATCGCCTGAATCACAACTTTTGCGACACCTTGCGCCGGCAGCCCGAACACTACTTCGAAAAAATTCAGAATAACACGCAAGGCGCTGAACACACCGGAGAAGGCATTACATCGGCGCATGATCGCGTCTCGTTCAAGCACGAGATTTCCCCGAATGATTTGCTGGCCGATGACTGCCCGTCTGGCTTGTTTATCGACTCATGGATACAAGGAGACGAACGCAGGGCCGTGCAAGGCTATGAGCTGGTCAGGCATGATGCTGCTTCGCTGCAATGCCAGGCAGCGGTCGGGGAGGGCACGATTACCAAAACCGTCACTCTGTCCGGCAACCGCATCGAAGCGCAATATGCCGCAAGGCAATTCATGGATGGGAGCGTGTCGGTCAGATTCATGCTTGCCATGCCGAGCTGTGACGGTTATGCGGGGCGTTATGTCGGCCCTGATAACAGCGTTCTTGGTGGATTCGGCAAGCCGCTGGAGGCGGAAGTGACGCGGCTTGTTATGGATGACGGAGTGCTGGGTGGCCACCTGATTCTCGGCGCATCACAAACCGTGTTGATCCATGCTGCGCCGTATTTTACCGTCTCTCAATCCGAGGCTGGGTTCGAGAAAATTATGCAGGCCGTTGAAGTTATCGTGCAATGGCCGGTGGGCGACCAGCCGGTAAGCTTGTGGCTGGAAGTCAATCCGGGCAATTTGCAGTTGTGACAGCATTACGACAGTATGTGCCGGCATCCTGCCCGGCGTTAATTTTGCGCCCGGCTTGCCGGATTAGTAGCGCAGCGAAACACCACTTCGCGTCGCAAACCCGATCGCGCTTGCCACACCCGCGCCGAAGCGCTTCGCCAGGCGATCCGCCAGACTTTCTTTCATGGTGAAGTCCACAATTCTTTCGGCCTTGATGATATCGCGCGCCACCGATTCAATGCTGCCGTAGCCATCCGCCAATCCCATTTCCACGCCACGCTGGCCGTTCCACACCAGACCGCTGAAGGTGTCGGGCGTTTCCTTGAGGCGTTTGCCGCGTCCCTGCTTCACTACATCAATGAACTGCTGGTGAATTTCACCGAGCATCTGCCTGGCATATTCCTGCTGTGCCGGATCGGCTGCCGAGAACGGATCAAGGAAACCCTTGTTGTTTCCGGCGGTGATCAGGCGGCGTTCCACGCCGAGTTTTTCCATGGTGCCGGTAAAGCCGAAACCGTCCATCAGCACGCCGACGGAACCGATCAGGCTGGCTTTGTCCACGAAAATCTTGTCCGCCGCCACCGCCACATAATAGCCGCCAGAGGCGCAAATGTCCTCGACTACCGCATACAGCGGAATAGCCGGATACTTGGCGCGCAGACGGCGGATTTCGTCGTTGATCTGCCCGGCCTGCACCGGGCTGCCGCCGGGGCTGTTGATACGCAGAATCACACCCTGCGTATTCTTGTCCTTGAACGCATCCTGCAAGCTGGGTATCAGGTTGTCGGCGCTTGCCGCGCTATCCGGTGCGATCACACCCTGCATGTCGACCAGCGCCGCGTGCTTTCCGCCGCCCAGCGTCGCTTCCCTGCTATCGAACCAGCCCGTGAAAACAAACAAAATGATAAACAGATAACCGAATGTCAGCACTTTGAAAAAAATGCTCCAGTGTCGTGCGCGGCGTTGTTCCTGAATGGCCGACATCGCCAGCTTTTCCATCACGCCGCGTTCCCAATTGTTGTTTTGCTCTGACATCACAATTCCTTTTTGTTCAACCAATATTGTTCATTAAAAGCTCACTGATCGGCCACCTTTATCATGCCCTCCCCCTTGCAGGGGGAGGGGTAGGGTGGGGGTAGAAAACGCAACGATTGAGCAAATTACCCCCATCCTAACCTTCCCCCTGAGAGGGGGAAGGAGCCAGATTGCTCTGGGTGGATAATCTGAGTTCAATCGTTAGTCGTCAGGCATTAGCCTTCAGCCATGCGCGCAATTCGGTGAAGTTTCTCACTAGCGCCAGCGGGCTTAATTCCTGCAATTGCTCCGGCGGATGTGCGCCGTGCCCTATCGCTACAGCATCCACCCCGGCATTCTGTGCCATTTGCACATCATGCGTCGTATCGCCGATCATCAGCGCGCGCCCGGTATTGACCGCCAGTTCATCCATCAGTTCAAGCAGCATAGCCGGATCGGGTTTGGAAAAAGACTGATCCGCCGTGCGCGTGGCATGAAAATAAGGTTTCAGATCGGTGGATGTCAGCGCCCGGTCGAGTCCTGCACGACTCTTTCCGGTCGCCACGCCCAGCCAATATCCCGCATCATGCAACTCCGCAATCGTTTCACGCGCGCCGCCAAATAGCGGAATCGCCTGATCCTGCGCCAGGAAATGATGTCGGTAACGCGCTACCAGCGGCTCATAGCTGGACTCCGGCGCGTCCGGTACGGCGCAGCGCAACGCCTGAATCAGGCCGAGGCCGATCACATGGCGCGCCGCCGCGTCGCCGGGAACTGTCAGACCCAGATCGCGGCACGCCGCCTGAATCGAAGCGGCGATCACCGCAGTCGAATCCATCAGCGTGCCGTCCCAGTCGAACACGATCAAATCATAACGCTTTGCCATACTCGTTTGCGCCAAAAAACAGGCGCGGATATTAACATCACCTGTGCCACAATGCGCGCTATGCAAACACCCCAGAACACCCGATGGCTACTGTACTGCCGTGCCGGTTTTGAGCAGGACTGCGCGCAGGAAGCCTTGCTCCAGGCGCGCCGGCAAAAACCAGTCATTACCGAACAGCCTGCTATTCAAGTTGACAGCGGCTATGTCATTGTCGCGCTGAACGGGCAGCAATTGAATTATCGCGAACTGATTTTTGCGCGCCAGTTGATCTGCCTGCATCACACCATCGAACCCGTGCCGGAGCGTGACCGTCTGACGCCGATTCTCGCCGCTGTCGCTAATATGCCAGGTAGCTTCGGCGCACTATGGCTGGAAGTGCCGGACACCAACGACGGCAAGACGCTGTCCGCCTTTACCCGCCGTTTTCAGCCGTTGCTGGAAGGCGCGTTACGCGGGCAGGGTCGTTTGCAGGATGGCATTAAAAATTCCGTTCGGGCTAAGCCGGTCGAAGCCGGAGCGGAATCTGTTCCATCCATTCACCCTTCGTTAAGTTCAGGACGAACGGAGAAATTGCCGCGTCTGCACATTTTCTTTCCCGATAAATTCACCGCACTGATCGGCTGCAGCGACCCGCACAACAGCGCACCATGGACGAACGGCATCCTGCGTCAGTCCATGCCTGCCGAGGCGCCGAGCCGCTCCACATTGAAATTGGCGGAAGCCATCGAGGTGTTCATGGATCGTGGCGAGCAGTCACGCTTGCTGCGCCAAGGTATGACCGCAGTTGATCTTGGTGCCGCTCCCGGCGGTTGGACCTGGCAACTGGTCAAGCGCGGCATCCGGGTGGCAGCGGTGGATAACGGTCCGATGAAAGGCGTGCTGGTGAAGCATCCACTGGTGCAGCATCTTCGTCAGGATGGTTTTAAATATGCGCCGCGCAAGGCGGTGGACTGGCTGGTGTGCGACATCGTGGACAAGCCCGCCAAAGTCGCCGCACTGATTGCTGAATGGTTCGTGGCGGGACTGGCCAGACATGCAATTTTCAATTTAAAGCTACCGATGAAGCAGCGTGTTGCCGCGCTGGATGGCGCGCTGAATGGTATCCGTATCCGGCTGGCTGAAGAGGGTATCAACTTCCGCATGATGGCAAAACAGCTTTACCACGACCGTGAAGAAGTGACCGTGTTTTTAACCAGAACCAAAGGATAGGGATCATTCGATAAAAGGTTGTGGCCGCGAGATTCCAAAACCCTGTGCAAAGTCGGTTCCAGCCTCGCGCAATTTTGCGATGGCCTCCTCGCTTTCCACCATTTCTGCAATTGTTTTAACGCCAATCTTTTTGGCCACCCGGTCTATGGCCACCACTTTGGCAAGAGCGACCGGGTCGCGCAGAATATCAAAAATAATGCTGCCATCGATCTTGAAAAAATCCACCTGAAAGCCGCGAATCAAATCAAAGGAAACGCCATTTCGGCCGAAGCCGCTGAGTGCAACATGGCAATTACATCTTCTTACCTGCCGAACAAACTCTGCAACTGCCTCGCTTGCCGAGGAGAGTTCTGCGTCAGATACCTCAAAGCACAGTACACCGCCCGCTACCCCATATTCCTGCAATATTGTCGCCAGGAATACTGGGAATTCCGGGTCGCGAATCGTGGCTTTTGCCACATTGATAAAAAATATCGAATCTTGCTGATGTGTTCCATGCTGATTTTGAACAGATAACCGTTGCAGGATATGCTGAACCACCCAGCGGTCCAGATGCGGCATGAGTCCATACTTTTCAGCAAGCGGGAAAAAAGCTCCCGGCGGCATCATGTTCTGCTCTTCCTCCTTCAGGCGGATCAGAATTTCATAATGCTCCGGCTCGCCGGAACCAGTTTTTAGTGGCACTATCAGTTGGCAAAACAGGCTGAATTCACTGTTTTCAATGGCTGCAAGAATTCGTTTGCTCGCATCTTCTTCTCCGCTTATTTGTTCATTCAGTGAATCAACAAATAAATCCTGATCCGCCTGCCCGTTCTGCATCGCAGCGCTGGCGGCAACATCAGGGACTGTACCTGCCCAGGCAGCTTCGCCTCCGGTCGCGGCACGAACATCATCTCGCCCGGTCAAGTCGTTTGCCAGCATATAGAAGCCGGTGACTTCGCTCTTTTCGTCAAGTTGTGGAATATGTTCCACAGACAGGCGATAGACCGTACCGTTGGGCATGGTGTAGGTCTGCTCGTAATTCACTGCCTGCCCGTCCAGTGATTGGCGCACTGCGGTCGCAAATTTTGCGTAAAGCCCGCTTCCCAGTATGTCACGCAGCAAGCGATCATTGATCCGGTCCGGGGCTAAATTCAGCCAGTTTCGGAACGCGCGGTTGTGATAGCGGCACCGGCCACCGCTGTCGATCAGCGCAATCATGGTTGGTATGGCCTCGTCCATCAGATGCAATCGCGCCATGGCCGCAACGAGATTTTTTTTGTCCTGTTCGCGCAGACGGGTCATGCGCTCGAGCTTGTCTTTCAGGGATGAAAATTGCGCGGTGCGGCGCATCAGCATCCATTCCGAGCGCGACGTACGAGATGCCTCCGCCAAAATGGATGCCACCAGCAGTCCGGCCAGGAAAGTGGTCCATTGCAGGTCGAGTTCGGTGAAATAGATGGCAAACACCAACAACACCGAAATAACGATGGTCGCTATGGCGGGAAAATACGACCGAACGGAACGAAATAGATCAATACTACGCATTTTCATACATACTCAAACCGCAGTTGATGAAAGGGCTTACATTGTCTCATTGTATTGCGTCACATTGAATAGGGGCGAATGTATTCGCACCTGCTGACCCGGCAACTGCGTTTTTCAGGCTGAGTCAAGCTTTTCATGGCCGGTTACGATGCTTCGACAGCGACCGCCAGCTTGCCGACACGGCCTTCCACTTCGCGCATCATGACTTCATGGCGCGGCAGCGCACCAGCATCCAGGCCTTGCAGATACTGGCGCAGTGACACCAACTTATAGTCTTGCTCCTGCCAGCCTTGCAATAACTGCTCGAAAGCCGGCATCCATTTCCCGCCTTCCAGTTCGGCATGCAGAGTGAACGCATGTCCTGTTGCCGGAGCATCAGCGGTCAGTTGCAGGATGTGTTGCGCGACATTATCCGGGGTGATACCGTCGCGCCCGATCAGTTCATCCAGCGTCGGCAGGGTGGTGGGCAGTTGCGGGCAGGCAATTATTTCCGCATTCCAAGTGGGAATAAAAGGATGCATGCCGCGTGTGTCCGAGCTGTAATCGAAGCCCAGGCGTTGTGTCAGGCGCAAGGCATGGCGGTTGGTTTGCCAGCCAGCGGCGGCATGGGCGTGCGGTGCCTCGCCAAAAATTTCTGTGTAACGGTCTACTGCACGCTGCAGTTCGCGGCGTGTCCACGCTTCATCCTTTCCCGCCACATGATCCTGCCAGCGGATGTGGTCGTAGCAATGAATGCCAACCTCGAAGCCCGCATCGCGCACGCCGCGCATGATGTCGGCGCATTTCCTGCCGATGTCCGGTCCGGGCAGCAGCGTGCCATACAAGAGCGTCTTGATGCCGTAGTGTTCCACCACCGAGGTACGCGATACTTTGCTGAAAAAGCCGGGGCGGAATACGCGCTTGATGGCACGCCCGGTATGATCCGGGCCGAGTGAAAAGAAGAAAGTTGCCTGTGCATTGTGGCGTTGCAATGTTTCGACCAGACGCGGTACGCCTTCACGGGTGCCGCGATAGGTGTCCACGTCGATTTTCAGGGCGAGTTGTTTCATTCAGAATTTGGGATTCGGGATTCGGGATTCGGTGTTGCTGAATCCCGCATCTTGTATCCTGCCATTAATCCACCAGCCCGCGTGCCTCGCCAATCTGGCCACGATACGCATCGAAGATATTGCGCAGCGTATCGGCCATATTGACGGTCGGCCTCCAGCCGAGCTCTTCACAGGTGTTGGTGATCTTCGGCACGCGGTTCTGCACGTCTTGGTAGCCTTTACCGTAGTAGGCGGCAGAAGTGGTCTCGACGATTTTTACCTTGGCTGCCGAGTCGCGGTATTCGGCATATTCACCGGCCAGTTTGAGCATCATGTCGGCGAGGTCACGGATCGCGAAGTTGTTGGCCGGGTTGCCGATGTTGTAGATTTTTCCGGTGGCGATACCATCTTTGTTCTCGATGATTTTCATCAGCGCGGCGATACCGTCATCGATGTAGGTGAAGGCACGTTTCTGGTGGCCGCCATCGACCAGGCTGATGTTCTCACCACGCACGATGTGGCCGAGAAACTGTGTGACCACGCGCGAACTGCCTTCCTTGGGCGTATGGATAGAATCCAGTCCGGCGCCAATCCAGTTGAACGGACGGAACAGCGTAAAGTTCAGACCTTCCATTCCGTAACCCCAGATCACACGGTCCATCAGCTGCTTGGAGCAGGAATAGATCCAGCGCGGCTTGTTGATCGGGCCGCAGACCAGCTCGGAATTTTCCGGGTCGAATTCCTCGTCGTGGCACATGCCATACACTTCGGAGGTGGACGGGAACACCAGGTGCTTGCCGTATTTGACAGCGGCGCGCACGATCGGCAGGTTAGCCTCGAAGTCCAGTTCGAACACGCGTAGTGGCTGCTTTACGTAAGTGGATGGCGTGGCGATTGCGACCAAAGGCAGGATCACATCGCACTTTTTGACGTGGTACTCGACCCACTCCTTGTTGATGGTGATGTCGCCCTCGAAGAAGTGGAAGCGTGGTTTGCCGATCAGGTCGGAGATGCGGTCGCTGCTCATGTCCATACCGTACACTTCCCAGTCGGTGGTCGCGAGAATACGGTTGGACAGATGATGGCCGATGAAGCCGTTCACGCCGAGAATCAATACTTTTTTCATTGTGGTTTCCTTAACAATTGAATTCAAATTTTTCGTGGCCATACTGCGCTGCAAACTCTGCCGCGTTCATCCCGGTGCCGTCCAGTTCGAAGCGCACCACGCGCAGCACGCCGCTACCGCAGATCGCATAGGCCTTGCCATCCTTGACACAAAACGCCGGCTTCTCGCCTGACACTTCACTATGTGTATCCAAGGTTTGCAGGATGCGCATCGGCCGACCCAGCAGTTGCGTCATCGCGCCCGGATAGGGCGGGGCGACGGCGCGCACCAGATTGTGGATCTGCCGGGCGTTTTGCGACCAATCAATGACGCCGTCCTCGGCTTTGCGCCCACCAAAATATCCGCCCTTGCTCAAATCCTGCTGCACTTTCGGCGCGGTTCTCACCAGTAACGCCGGCAGCACATCATTCAGCGCCATTTCCGCCGCCACGGTCACCTTCTGGAACACTTGCAGCGCGTTATCGTCAGGCAGGATCGGTACCGCCTGCTGTGCGACGATGTCGCCGTTGTCCGGCTTCTCGGTCATGTAATGCAGCGTCGCGCCAGTTTCTGTCTCGCCATGAATGATCGCCCAGTTCACCGGTACGCGACCACGGTATTTCGGCAGCAGCGAGCCATGCATGTTCAGCGCGCCGTTCTTCGGAATTTCCAGCAACTCGCGCTTGAGCATCTCGCGGTAATAAAACGAAAAGAAGAAATCCGGCTGTAAGGCGCGAATCTGTTCCACCACCTCCGGGGTATTCGGATTCTCCGGCGTGATGACCGGTATGCCGTGCAGCACGGCCAGTTCCGCGACGCTGTCAAACCAGATGGTTTCCTTGGGGTTGTCGCGATGCGTCACCACCAGCGCAACCTCGACACCGTGCGCGAGCAACACGCTCAGACAGCGGTATCCCACATTGTGGTAAGCGAATACAACCGCACGACTCATTCCTGGGTATCCGCAAATAACGATGGTTTAGGTGCCAATTCTGCCGCAGGGGGTTTGGTTTTTCTGACACGTTTCGGCTTGGCCGGTGCCTGCTGTTCCAGCACTGCTTCCACCAGATAGCGTGGCCGGTGGCGCACTTGCTGATAGATGCGCCCGATGTATTCACCGAGCAGGCCGATGCCGAACAGCGCGATGCCGATCAGGAAGAACATCAGCGCGAATAATGTGAACAGGCCTTCGGCTTCCGGGCCAATGATCAAGCGGCGCACCACCAGGAATACGAAGAACAATCCGGAGCCAAGAGAGATCAGCATTCCAGCCATCGAGAACCATTGCAACGGTACCAGCGAGAAGCCGGTCATCAAGTCGAAATTGAGGCGGATCAGGCTGTACAGCGAATACTTGGATTCCCCTGCCGCGCGTTCTTCGTGCCCGACTATCACCTCGGCGGGATTGCGCGCGAAGCTATAGGCCAACGCCGGAATGAAGGTGTTGACCTCCTTGCAACTGTTGACCGCGTCGATGATGTGGCGGTCGTAGGCGCGGAACATGCAGCCCTGGTCGGTCATCTTGATATGGGTGATGCGTTCACGCAGCCCGTTCATCGCGCGCGAGGCAATATGCCGCCAAGTGCTGTCGTTGCGTTGACGGCGGATCGAGCCGACGTAATCGTGACCCTCATCCATTTTTGCCAGCAACAACCCGATGTCTTCGGGCGGATTCTGTAAGTCGGCATCCAGCGTTATCGCACGCTGCCCACGGCAGTGTTCAAAGCCCGCCATAATCGCCATGTGCTGGCCGAAATTGCCGTTGAACAGCACCACGCGCGTCACATCCGGGCGCTTCTGAAATTGTTCGCGCAGGATCGCGGCGGAACGGTCGCGGCTACCGTCATTGACAAACACAACTTCGTAGCCAATATCGAGCTTGTCCAGCGCAGGATAGAGCCGGCCGAACAGGGCCGACAGACCTTGCTCCTCGTTATAGACGGGAATGACGACGGAAAGTTGGAGAGGTATATTCATGGGACGGCATTCTACCGCACAGGGCAGCTTAGCGAAATTGGGAATCAGTCAGCGCGGCGTATGATTTGTATCCTGCGATACAACTGTCGGGTTGGAATGAAATTACACCCCTTGCTTCAAACTGGCGGAGATGAAATCATCCAGATCGCCATCCAGTACGGCCTGGGTGTTGCCGACTTCGTGGTTGGTGCGCAAATCCTTGATGCGCGACTGATCAAGCACATAGGAGCGGATCTGATGTCCCCAGCCGATGTCGGTCTTGCCGTCTTCCATTGCCTGTTTCTCGGTGTTGCGTTTGCGCATTTCTTCTTCATAGAGGCGTGATTTCAGCATGGCCATCGCTTCGGCGCGGTTGCGGTGTTGCGAGCGGTCGTTCTGGCATTGCACCACGATGTTGGTGGGCAGGTGGGTAATGCGCACCGCTGAATCAGTCTTATTGATGTGCTGTCCACCCGCGCCTGAAGCGCGATAGGTATCCACGCGCAGGTCAGCGGGATTAATGTCGACTTCGATGGAGTCATCCACTTCTGGATACACAAATATGCTGGAGAATGAGGTGTGGCGGCGGTTTCCTGAGTTGAACGGCGATTTGCGTACCAGCCGGTGCACACCGGTTTCGGTGCGCAGATGGCCATAGGCATATTCGCCCATGATCTTGATGGAGGCACCCTTGATGCCTGCGACTTCACCATCGGATTGTTCCAGTACTTCCACCTTGAAATCCTTGCGTTCGCAGTAGCGCAGGTACATGCGCAGCAGCATGGCTGCCCAATCCTGCGCCTCGGTGCCACCGGAGCCGGCCTGGATGTCGATGAAGCAGTTGTTAGGATCCATCGGGTGCGAGAACATGCGGCGGAATTCCATGTCCGCAATACGTTTCTCGATGTTCTGGATGTCGTCGTCGATACTGCGCAGACTGTCGTCATCGTTTTCCGCCTGCGCCATGTCGAACAGTTCGGTGGTATCGGTGATGTCCTGCTGGATTTTGCCGAGGCCGAGCACGATGCTTTCCAGCATCTTGCGCTCGCGCCCCAGATCCTGCGCGCGCTTGGCGTCGCTCCAGATGGTGGGGTCTTCTGCAAGCTGGGTGACTTCGACTAAACGTTCCTGTTTGCTAGCAAAGTCAAAGATACCTCCGCAGTTCTGCGTTACGGGAAGCTAAATCCTGTAATTGGTTGGAGAGGGCGTTGAGTTGTTCTGCTTCCATGATTTTGTGGTGTACTGAAAAGGGCAGGATTATAACGTAAAGGTGTCGGCCAATGCGCCGCAGACAATCGTTGCAAAGCTGGCGTGCATTGGCTCATCATTCTGTATTTTGCCAATGCCGGATGATGAGCTGCAAACTCTGTGTGCCGTTGTATTCATTGACACTTAAACTGTACACGGCATGTATTTGTTCTGGCAAGAAGTCATTGTGCCCGAACAGTATGGCTTCGATGGTTTTGCCTTTCGTGCCAAGGCGCAATTTGAGATGCTTCTCGCCGACTACTCGCTGGTTTTGCACGATGAAGCTGTCGTTGAATTGCGGGGCAGGGAAGCCTTGGCCCCATACCTGTTCATCCAGCAAACATGCCACATCCAGACTCATTTCATTTGGCTCCAGCATGCCGTCAGTCTCGATGCGCCGCGCCAAATCGTCCGCACTGAGCGAGTTGCGGGCAACTTGCTCGAAGGCGGCGGCGAAATCTGCAAAGTCGGCTTCGGCGATGCTCAGGCCGGCGGCGGCGGCGTGACCACCGAATTTCCTTATCAGTGCGGGGTGGCGTTTGCTGATCAGATCCAGCGCGTCGCGCAAATGCAGCCCGGCAATGGAGCGCCCCGATCCCTTGATTTCGTCTGTGCCATTGGTGCGCGCAAAGGCAATCGCCGGACGATGAAATTTATCCTTGAGGCGTGAGGCGAGGATACCGACTACGCCCTGATGCCAGCTATCGTCAAATAGCGCGAGGCTGAAACTATCGTGCGGATTGAATTGTTCAAGCAGGGCCTGTGCGCTGTCCTGCATATTTGTTTCGATACTACGCCGCTCGCGATTTAGGTTGTCCAGTCTGGTGGCGATTTGCAATGCAGTCACGGCATCATCGGTCAGCAGGCAGTTGATGCCCAGACTCATATCATCCAGTCGTCCGGCCGCGTTCAGGCGCGGCCCGACGGTGAAACCCAAGTCCTGACTGGAGGCATTTTCCGGATTTTTTCTGGCCACCTGCAACAGCGCGTTGATACCCGCACAGGCGCGCCCGGCGCGGATACGGCGCAGGCCTTGCTGGACCAGAATACGGTTGTTCTGATCCAGCTTAACCACATCCGCCACCGTTCCAAGTGCCACTAAATCAAGCAGTTCAACGAGCTTCTGCCCCCGGTTCTCTGTCATCTGTCCTCTGGTGCGTAATTCCGCCCGCAATGCCAACAGTACATAGAACATCACCCCCACTCCAGCCAGAGACTTGTCGGGAAACGTGCAATCTGGCTGGTTGGGATTAACAATGCAGGCCGCATCCGGCAGGGTGTCGCCGGGCAGGTGGTGGTCGGTAATGAATACCTGCATGCCCAGCTGGTTGGCTTCAGCAACCCCATCGACGCTGGCGATGCCGTTATCCACAGTCAGCAGGATGTCGGGACGTTGCAGCGAGGCTAGATGAACGATCTCTGGTGTTAAACCGTAACCATATTCAAAGCGGTTAGGCACGATAAAGCCAATCTGAGCGCCAAAGCCGCGCAACCCGCGTAAGGCTACCGCGCAGGCGGTTGCGCCGTCAGCATCATAGTCGGCGATAACTAAAATTTTCTTGTGTGCCGCAATGGCGTCGGCCAGCAGACGTGCCATTTCGTGCGCACCCTTCAGTCTGTCGAAGGGGAGCAGCGCACAGAGCGAAGTATCCAGTTGCTGGCTGTCCGTGATGCCACGTGCCGCAAAAACTCTTGCCAGAGCTGGCGTGCAACCGTTATCGAGCAGGTGTTGTACGGCTGCGGCGGGAATGCTGCGCTGGGTAATTTCTGTCATGTTGCGGCTACAATAAATTTCTGAAAGATTGGCGCGAGTGTAGCAAACTGCGGCCATTCGTCTCGTATTTTTCAGGCAATTGCGTTAAAATCGCGGCCATTTTTCAAGTCAGGCATAAAATCGTGGCATTGATCGTTCAGAAGTACGGCGGCACCTCGGTCAGCAGTCCGGAGCGCATCAGGAATGTGGCACGGCGCATCGCAAAATTCAAGGCACAGGGGTATCAGATTGTGGTGGTAGTCTCCGCGATGAGTGGCGAGACTAATCGCTTGATTGGCCTTGCGCATGAAATCCAGAAACATCCTGATCCGCGTGAGCTGGATGTGGTTATTTCCACCGGTGAGCAGGTTACTATTGGCTTGCTGTCCATGGCGCTCAAGGATATCGGGCTGAAGGCGAAGAGCTACACCGGCGGGCAGGTCAAAATACTTACCGATAGCGCTTTCACCAAGGCGCGCGTCGTCAGCATCGATGAACAGAATATTCGCGCTGATCTGGAGAACGATTACGTGTTAGTCGTAGCGGGCTTTCAGGGTATGGATGAATACGGCAATATCACCACGCTGGGACGCGGTGGGTCTGACACCACCGGCGTTGCGATCGCTGCTGCGTTGCACGCTGACGAATGCCAAATTTACACCGATGTGGATGGCGTTTACACCACCGATCCGCGCGTGGTGCCTGAAGCGCGCCGTCTGAAGAGTATTACCTTCGAGGAAATGCTGGAGATGGCCAGTCTCGGTTCCAAGGTGCTGCAAATTCGCTCGGTGGAATTCGCAGGGAAATATAAGGTCAAGCTGCGCGTGCTGTCCAGCTTTGAGGAAGAGGGCGAAGGCACGCTGATTACTTTTGAGGAAGACAACAAAATGGAACAAGCCATTATTTCCGGGATTGCGTTCAACCGCGATGAGGCCAAGATTACCGTGCTGGGTGTGCCGGACAAACCCGGTATCGCCTACCAGATTCTCGGGCCGGTCAGCGATGCCCACGTCGACGTGGACATGATCATCCAGAACGTCGGTGTGGATGGCACGACCGATTTTTCTTTCACCGTGCATCGTAATGAATTTGCTAATGCGATGGATATCCTGAAGAACAAGGTGCAACCGCACATCGGCGCACGCGATGTGGTTGGCGACAATAAGGCTGCCAAAGTTTCGGTGGTTGGAGTTGGGATGCGTTCGCATGTCGGCATCGCCAGTAAAATGTTCCGTACATTGGCAGAGGAGGGTATTAATATCCAAATGATCTCTACTTCTGAAATAAAGATTTCTGTGGTCATCGACGAAAAATATCTGGAGCTGGCCGTACGTGTGCTGCACAAGGCTTTTGATCTCGATCAGGAAGACGCGTAAGACATACAAATCGTTTGACCGGGAAGCATTGAGTCAGTATCATTCGCGACCTTCGGAGAGGTGGCCGAGAGGTCGAAGGCACGCCCCTGCTAAGGGCGCATACGAGCTTAAACTTGTATCGAGGGTTCGAATCCCTCTCTCTCCGCCAAGACATAATAATCACACGCGCCCGTAGCTCAGCTGGATAGAGTACTTGGCTACGAACCAAGGGGTCAGGAGTTCGAATCTCTTCGGGCGCACCATATTAGCACTTAAAATCAATCGCTTAGTGTTAGTTCACTAGGCGATTTTTCTTTTCAGCAAAGTCATTGCGGGACTTTTGCGGGACTCTCCCCCACAAACACGGTTGGCTGCCTCTAACAACTCAGCCAGTTCTGGCGCAGAGTAGTGGGAGGTGATATCCCCATTCTTATGCCCCAGCAAAACTTTCCGTGTCTCCAGCGGTACTCCAGCAGCACGCAACCGTCTCCCAAACGTATGCTTAAGATCATGGCAGCGAACATTGGCTAGTCCGGGCAACTGCATCCCGACCGTCGAGCTTTTTGACCTTCTGCTCGAAACTGCCGATGCGCTTGGAGGTGATGCCGAAGACGTTGAAGAACTCGATCCAGAACGGCTTGGCATCCGCATCTTCGGATTCGGCTTTCGCCCATTCCTTGGAAAAGCGGAGGGCGCGATCTTTGATTTCGTTCCAAGCGAGTGCCATTCAATACCTCGAACAAATTTCTTATGAAGCGGTAGCCGCAGATATTACCAGACAGTTGGAAGCCGAGCTGTTGAACGACTAACTAGCATTAGTGAGAAAGCAAAATGCGAATTTTACGGAGCCTAACTTTAAGAGCTATAGATTCTGTCCTATGGAGAGTACCAAGCCGTCCCACACGACTGGTTACTCGATTTAATGCAGTCCTAATTTCTGTTCCAGATTCACCAGACTTGATTCTCTGCTCAAGCTCATAAACTGCTGCACGTATATTTTGTCGCTCTTCACGAGGTAGAGCAGGCTTTCGATTGTTCACAAGCTTTGTGGTGAGCATTCTTTTTCCGCTAGTAAATGTTTCGTGCTTGCGGCGTTTTGCTTTGTAACCATGCCGTCTCAGCATCCCATAAATTTGGGTGATGAGATCGGTCTGCGTGTTTATTGAGAGAGAGCGTTTTGAAGATACGGCTATGTCATCCACATATCGTGAGTACACGATCCCTAGCCGTGCAAGCTTGAGTTGCAGTCGCGGTTCTGAGTTCCAAAAGGCAAGGTTTGCCAAATAAGAGCTTGTACTAGCACCTTGAGGTAAGCCACCACCCTTGGTTGTCAGGCGAGTTAGCAGGTTGGCAACGTCTACTGAAAAACGAAAAAAATTTAGCCAAATATCAAGCACTCGCTCATTGCTTGTTGCAGGGAAGAAATTTTCAACATCTTCACAGATTATTATTTTTGCACCCGAATGCAGGGCTGCATTGGTGCGATAGGAGCGACCAGATAGGCTGCCCGTCAGGTATTCAGGAAATTCAACTCGCTTGAGTATTCTATCTTTGATGCGACGTTGTATAAGTTTGAGAGGCGGTTCTGCATCATAAGGCTGGCGTATCGAGCCATCTGGTTTGGTGATTGGTTTGGCTTTTCTGTATAGGCTATCTGCTTTTGTTGACACGCTAATGAGCAACTGTTCCGGCATGCTCAACGAAAGTGAGAGCGCGGAAATATCGCAGATGGGTTTTAGATCATACTGAGACTTCAGTAGTTGCGGGTTCATTGAGAAGTTCCAACGCTGACATTGCGAGTTGGCCGGCTAACTCTTTGTTGATACCAGCAAGTTCACCTTTTTCTGCACCTAGGAAAAATAGAATCTCTACTGGCACACCTAAAGCCTGTGCAATTTTAGTGATAGTCGAAAGAGTTGGGTCACGATGGGAATTTTCCAGCATCGAGAGGTATGAAACTGAACACTTGGCGCGACGAGCAACCTCCGCTTGAGGTAAGCGACGTTTTACTCTACACATTTGAATTGCACTGCCAATGTTCATGTTGTAATTAATACTTAAAAAATGAATGGGCTTGCTGCGCTTGTCGGCTGTACTGAATCACTTCATTAAATCCTTGAGATTGCTCACAAGGTTAATAACGACAGCAATTGCCTGGATTGCGCGCATGCCCAAATTGCCGAGTTGCACTTCGCTTTCCTTGTGATCAGAAACCTTTTTGAGGTCTGAGATCACGGCGTCCAATTCAGTCAGAACACTTGTATCGAGTTGGCTGTTGTATACATCACGTACCTTTTCAAGCGTGCGAATGCAGTTCGTTAAAGAATGTTGTTGCATATTGATTTCTCCAGTCCGGGCGAAATTGCCCATGTCCCCACAAGGCATTAGCCGGAAGGAGCCAACCCGTTACTACAAGCCCATCACCAGTTCTAAGGCATCTTAATGTCCCCAACTTACTGAACACTTCGTACTTCGCCTTCGGTCGTTGCGCGTGCCATACGACAGCGCCCGATGCCATGACAATTTAGCCTCACTGCTGGAACAGCAAGGCGACTTCGATACACGAAGTCACTTAACTGGCTTCTGCTTTTGTGGATGAAGAAATCACATTCTTAAAGAACAACCCGAGCGGTTACACTCGGCCTGAGCGAATTAGGCCATAAATAACTTCCAGTGTCAATAAAAATTCACTGTGAGTGAAGTTATTGCTGGCAGTGAATTAGATAAAAGTACAAAACAAGACTAATCCATTGGATTATAATTGCACGCATGATTACGATTGCCGAAGTGCCGGAATATATCCGCGAAGCGGAAAAGCTCCTTTCCTCCGCAGAGCGGCAAGATGTGTTGAGCTATTTGGCAGCGCATCCAAAATCTGGCGATCTAATGGAAGGAACAGGCGGTGTTCGCAAGTTGCGCTGGGGCAGAGGTGGACGCGGCAAGAGTGGCGGTGTGCGGGTAATTTACTACTACCACAGCGAAGTAATGCCGCTCTACCTGTTGGCAATGTTTGCCAAAAATGAACAGGACAACTTGAGCAAGGCCGAGCGCAATGGCATGGCAAAGTTGGTGGGTATGTTGGTTGCTACATGGATTGAGAGGTGAGACATGGGGAAAACTTTTGACAGTATTGCACGCGGATTGAATGAGGCTATCGCGCACGCGAAAGGCGAAAAGGTCGCGGTGAAGACATACAGGCCGGAGTCGGTGGACGTTTCCGCATTGCGTCAGCATATGGGCATGACGCAAGAACAGTTCGCTGCACGGTTTGGGTTTTCTGTTGCGACCTTGCGCCATTGGGAACGCGGAGATCGCACACCGCAGGGGGCGGCACTTGTACTGCTTAATGTAATCAAGCGCGCGCCGGATGCAGTCACAGCAGCATTGAATTGAACGGCATCACAAATGCTTGCGCACTTGTGGATTATGTCGATGCAGACTGGTTGCACCAGACTGCGGTGGATTTTCGCTGAATGTGTCGCGCTCATGTTGGACATGATGCGAGTGAGATTTAATGCAGTTGTGAAGCAAAAATGGCAAGCGCTATAAGTGGCTGTTTATCAATAAAAACAGTTAGTTACATGGAGCCCCTACGAACCAAGGGGTCAGGAGTTCGAATCTCTTCGGGCGCACCATATTAGCACTTAAAATCAATCGCTTAGTGTTAGTTCGCTAGGCGATTTTTCTTTTCAGCAAAATCATTGAGGGACTTTTGCGGGACTCTCCCCCACAAACACGGTTGGCTGCCTCTAACAACTCACCCAGTTCTGGCGCAGAGTAGTGGGAGGTGAAATCCCCATTCTTATGCCCCAGCAAAACTTTCCGTGTCTCCAGCTGTACTCCAGCAGCACGCAACCGTCTCCCAAACGTATGCTTAAGATCATGGCAGCGAACATTGGCTAGTCCGGGCAACTGAGCCCCCTGTGTCAGACTAGTTGTCGCCTCTGAATTTTATTTAAATTTTGGAGGAAGCAATGGGATCACGTTATTCGGAAGGATTTATTGCGCATTCCACGCCATTCGGCCACTCAGTCCAGCGTGATCCGGCCACCTGCTCCACGATGATCCGGCCGGGTCAGTCGGAGCGAAGCGACGCAAGAATTTGAGGTTAAGTTGTTTGATCTTCGTCTGTCAATTTTTCCCTTTCCTTGCGTATCGATTTGCCACTCAAATTGATTCTGTAAGCGTTGTGAACTACCCGATCCAGGATAGCGTCTGCCAGTGTCGGATCGCCCACCGCTTCGTGCCAGAGCGAAACGGATAACTGGCTGATGATGATGGTGGAGCGCTGGTTGTAGCGGTCGTCCAGTATTTCCAGCAGATCACGCCGATGCTGATCGGTCAGCATCGCCAGCCCCCACTCATCCATGACCAGAACGTCAGTCTTCGCCAGTTGACTGATCATCTTGCCGTAACGCCCGTCGGCGCGTCCCATATCCAGTTCCTGCAACAGGCGCGGCAACTTGACGTAATACGAGCTGTAACCTTCCCGGCAGGCTTTGTGCGCCAATGCACAGCCCAGCCAGGTTTTACCGATACCGGTTGGCCCGGTGAGCAATACGTTCAGGTGTTCCGCCACCCATTTGCAGTCAGCCAATTTCATGATCAGTGAACGATCCAATCCTCGCGGTCTTTTGAAATCGGTGTCTTCCAGCACGGTATTTTGTTTGAGCTTGGCCGCACGCAATCGTGTCTGCATGCGCCGGTTGTCACGCTCGGTCAGCTCTCTGTCTACCATCAAGCCCAGTCGCTCCTCGAACGGCATGCTGCCAATGCCGGGTACGGCTTCCTGCTCTTGCAGTGCGCGCACCATGCCGGTCAGTTTCAGTTGTTGTAGTTTGTCCAATGTGGGGTGATACATCATGATTTGTCCTTTTCAGTGGTAGTAGCCGGCACCACGCACGTTGTCGTGCATGAGCGGCAAGCTGGTTTGTTTGGCATCCTGCGGCAGCGGCAATTCATCCAGCCGGTGCTTCAGGATGGAATCGACCGATGAGAAGCTGATGGCGTTGGTGATATATGCCCTGCGACAGGCCGCCTCGACCCGGCTGTTGCCGTAGCGTTTGCCCAGCCGGATGATGCCCACCGCTGCGCGGAATGCCTGTTGCGGGTGGGACTTGCGTTTGATCATGGCATCGATCAGCTTGCTGGTGTGCTCACCGACCGTGGTCGCCCAGTTGATAATGCGCTCGGGCGTCCATTCTGCTTTCTCCTGATGCGACTTGGGCATATGCGCCGTTTGCGTCGAATAGCGTTTGCCGTTGCCGTGTACACGAGCGTGGCTGGCAACACGCTCTCCCTTGTGCAGAACCTCGATGACGTTTTCGCTGAAGCTGACATCGAGCTGTTTGCCGATCAGCGTATGCGGCACCGAGTAATAGCGCCCGCCGACTTCGACGTGGTAATCCAGATTGACCCGCACCTTCTTCCATTCGGTGAAGACATAACGATCCATCGGCAGTGCCCGCATCGCCGGATAGTCCACGCTGCGGAACATCGTATCCCGGCAACCCGGCAGCTTCTTGAACGGACGCTGATTGAGTTTGGTGAGCAGTTCACCGATGGCAGCGTTCAACTCCGCCAGGCTGAAGAAACTGCGATTGCGCAGACAGGCCAGTATCCAGCGTTCGACGATTAAAACCCCATTTTCTACTTTGGCTTTGTCGCGCGGTTTTCTGGAGCGCGCCGGGATCACGGCGATGCCGTAATGACTGGCGAAATCGAGATAGGTCGGATTGGTGCCCGGCTCATACCGGCAAGTCTTGCTGACACCGCTTTTGAGATTGTCCGGAACCAGAATTTCCGGCGCTACGCCGAAGTGCCCCAGCATCCTGACATGGCTGCCGATCCAGTCTGGCAGGGTTTGGCTCCAGGTGGCTTCGGCAAAGGTGTAGTTGGACGCACCCATGATGCCGACAAAGATTTGTGCCTGACGGATTTCGCCGGTATGCCGGTCGGTGACGGGCATCGTGTGCCCCGCATAATCCACAAAGCATTTCTCGCCCGCCAGTGTTGGCGGCAGTGGCCAGGATAGGCCGGATGCCGCAAAACGCCGCAGATAATCGCCGACGGTGGCTCTGGCTGTTTGTGTGCTTTTGGAAATCTGTCGTTCAGACAGGTCTAGCTCATGCTTCAGTCGTAATACTTCTCGAATCTTACGCATCGATAACCGCTCCATATCCGCCGCCTCTTCCGAAAAAAGGGCGAATGGTAAGTGAATGTTATCTTGCGTCGCCCCCTGACCGGAGTGGCCGGATCATCGTGGAATCAGTGGCCGGATGGCCGTGGACTGGGTGGCCGGATGCGCGTGGAATCGGTGGCCGAATGGTGGCGGAATTCGCAATTTATCGAGCAGGCGTTAATCAAGGTATATTCCCGCGGCGACAGGACGATCAAGTCGGTCGCGGAAGAGTTGAACGTCAACTGTCATACGGTAAAAAATTGGATGCAATTGAAATCTGCAAAAGTCATCAAGCCAGCTTTATCGGCAAAAGAGAAACGTCCCCGCGACTGGAGTGCTGAGGCGCAATTGGAGGCGTTGCATGAAACGCATGGCCTGGAGGGCGAGGCGTTACAAGCATGGTGCCGCAAAAACGGTTTATTTGCCCATCATCTGACCAGTTGGAAAGTGGCCTTTTGTACTGATGCCAAGGCAGCTTCCTGCACGCATGAAGTTCGCACATTGAAAAATGAAAACAATCAGCTCAAGCGTGAATTGGTGCGCAAAGAAAAGGCATTGGCGGAGGCGGCTGCGTTGCTGATTCTGCAAAAAAAGTTCCGCGCGCTTTGGGAGGGCGAGGTCAAATGACTCTCCTTGCAGAGCGCAGCCAAATTATCACGCTGGTGTCGGAAGCTGTGACTTCAGGCGCACGTCAGGATCGTGCCTGTTCGGCAATTTCATTAAGCCCGCGCACTTTGCAACGCTGGCAACTCAACCCACTGTGCGGAGATCAACGTCCGGCACGGGTGCAGGAACCCAAAAACAGACTTAGCGAATTGGAGCGAAAACGCCTGCTGTCAGTGGTAAATTCGGAGGAATTTGGCAGTCTGCCGCCGAGCCAGATTGTGCCGAGGCTGGCTGATCTTGGCCAATACATCGCTTCCGAATCAACCGTTTATCGTATCCTGAAAGCCGAAGATCAGCTTACTCATCGTGGCGCTGAACGGCCTGCACAGAAACGCCACAAGCCCCGCGCACTTGCTGCGAGTGCGCCCAATCAACTGTTCAGCTGGGATATCACTTATCTGCCTACGCTGATCATGGGATGCTATTTTTACCTGTATCTGTTCATGGATATTTTTAGCCGAAAGATCGTCGGCTGGCAGATTTATGACGTGGAAAGCAGCGACCTGGCTGGCGAGGTGATGCGCGATATTTGCGCGCGGGAAGGCATTTCGCCAAATCAGGTGGTACTGCATTCCGACAATGGCAGTCCGATGAAGGGAGCCACGATGCTGGCGACATTGCAGGCGCTGGGCGTGATGCCGTCGTTCAGTCGTCCGTCGGTAAGCAACGACAATCCCTACTCGGAATCGCTGTTCAAGACACTGAAATACCGGCCTGCCTACCCGCTCAAACCATTCGAGGATCTGCTTGGTGCCAGGCAATGGGTCAGCACATTTGTCGATTGGTACAACAACGAGCACCGTCACAGCACCATCGGCTTTGTGACGCCTGCGCAGCGCCACGAGGGGCTGGACGCGGCGTTGCTACAGAAGCGCATCAACGTCTACGAGGCGGCAAAACAAGCGCACCCTGAACGCTGGAGCGGTGATATGCGCAACTGGCAGCATGTCGGCGTGGTTCACCTGAACCCGGATCAAAAAATCATCAAAGCAACTGAACAACAAGAGGAGTATACGGGGTTAAAAATGGCAGCATAATTCATGTGTTGAGGCGACAACTAGCTTGACAGCCACCGTTAGAGAAGCAACACCAGAATCTCTTAAGCAATGGAGTGATGCGCGTCCTTGGCTGGGGCAGACGCTAAAAAACAAAAGGAACCAGTCGGTTTTTTATCGCGATTCGTTTGTCATTCTTTTGGGTTGGCTTGTAACTAAACATCAGATGGCGATTCCAAGAAAATGGCCAGTAGATGTGAGTTATCTGGAGGACTTTTACAATACGATGGGCATTTCGACAGATGGGATTTTTTGAGGTGGCGGAGTTAGGGGCGCTAAGAATTGAGTTATTTAGAGAGCCAACCTGTCGAACAAAGTACCAATCAGCGCTTTCCTTTTTTTGGTGGGAAAAGTAGTATGTTTTCCCATCAAAACTGCTTGCACAGTATTTATGCAATCTATTAATAAAAAAGCAATTTCACGAATCTACGGGCGCGGTAGGGGTTGGGCATTCTCGCCGAATGATTTCGTTGAAGATTTTAGCCGCGATCAGATCGAAAACGCGCTGGCGGGATTATGCCGCGAGGGCAAGATTCGCCGCGTCTGCCGGGGCATTTACGACTACCCGAAATACAGCGAGTTGTTGCAGCAAGAGTTAAGCCCGGATTTCGACCAGGTGGCGCAGGCGTTCGCGCGCAAGTTTAATTGGCGCATCCAGCCTGCGGGTGATGCGGCGCTGAATCTGTTGGGCCTATCCACCCAAGTGCCCGGTCGGCTGGTGTATCTCTCCGATGGTCCGAACCGCCAGTATGACATCGGCAATCACACGCTGGAATTCAAGAAGTCGGCATTGAAGGATGTCGGTTTCAAATACCGCGAGAGCGGACTGATCGTGCAGGCGTTGAAAGCGCTGGGGCAGGAGCGGGTAGATGATGCGGTGATTGCCACGCTGCGCAAGCAACTGGATGAGGCAGCCTGCAAGCGGGTGCTAAAAGATACGGTGGCGGCGACCGGCTGGGTGTATGAGACGATCAAGCGGATTTGCGGAGAGCGCGGCTGATGGAGTCGGTTGCGCGCCTGTCGCCCGCCGAACGGCGCGAACTGTTTGCCGAAACGGCAGCACGCAAAGGTATGACGCCCGCCGTCGTGGAGAAAGATTTTTGGGTGTGCTGGACGCTGGGCAGGCTGTTCATGCATCCCGAGTTGTCGCGCCTGTTGATGTTCAAGGGCGGCATGAGCTTGTCCAAGGTGTTCAAGCTGATTGAGCGGTTTTCCGAGGGCATAGACCTGATTCTGGACTGGCGCGTTGTGACTGGCGAAGATGATCCGTTGACAGAGCGTTCTGCCACCAAGCAGGAGGCGATGAACAAGGCGATTGAAGCCAAGGCGGTGGATTACATCGGCGGAGAGTTATTGGCGATGGTTTCACAGGTAGTTGATCCGGTCTGCCGCTGTGAGCTGGCTGCCGATGATCTTCATGCAATCAATGTGATCTACCCGGCAGCCTTTTCTGATGCGTATCTGCGCCCGGAGGTGAGGGTGTACGAAATTTTGTGTAAACGGTCATTTGGCAGGAAACTGCCGAAACTTTGAAAGGAGTGGACATGACCGTAGCAAAAGCACTACCCGCAGACCTGATTGACAGCCTGCTGTCGAACTACAAGAAACCCGAAGACCTGATCGGCGAGCACGGCCTGCTCAAGCAGCTTACCAAGGCGCTGGTTGAGCGCGCCTTGCACGCCAAGATGGCCGAGCATCTCGGCCACGGCAAGAATGGCGCGGTGACCAACCCGGACGGCAACACCCGCAATGGCAAGAGCCGCAAGACCCTCAAAGGCGACTTCGATTAAGAGTTGCCCGACGTCAGCCCGGACTGGTCTGTGCCATCCTGATCGCGCTGCGGTTGAGGGGCTGACATCCGACAACACTTAACCTTTGCAGTCAGTCGTTGCCAGCGCCTTGATGTCTAGTTCTGGGCAACAAGCAGCCACTAGCAGATATTATCGATGTGATTGATTTTGTAAACGATATAAATATTGCCTGCCGGACGATCTGCGATGTAACGACGATACATCCAGCTCTCAATGTGCTTGCTCCGCAAACACTCCGCTATTGCGCAGCAGTTCCGCGAACGCTTCCGCCGGAACCGGTTTGCTGAAAAGATAGCCTTGAATTTCATCGCACCGTTTCTCCCGCAAGAAATCCAGTTGCTCCCGCGTTTCTACTCCCTCCGCGATGGTTTTGAATCCAAGTCCTTTGGCCATTCCGATTATGGCGGTGACAATTGCCACATCGTCGAGATCATGTCCAAGGTCGCGCACAAAAGATTGATCAATTTTCAGCTTGTCGATCCTGAAACGCTTGAGATAACCGAGTGAAGAATATCCGGTACCAAAATCATCGATGGAAAGTGCGACACCCAGCGCATGCAACTGATCCAGCATCTTGACTGTGCGCTCGGAATTTTCCATCGCGATACCCTCGGTCATCTCCAGTTCGAGCATGGCGGGGTCAAGTTTGGAGGTGCGCAGAGCTTGCTCAACTGTTGAATAGAGTGTGTCCTGACGAAATTGCACCACGGACAGATTAACAGCAACTGGCACGATGGGAAGCCCTGCGGCTTGCCAATCTGCCGCTTGCTGGATGGCGGTATGTAGCACCCAAGTACCAATTTCTCCGATCAAGCCGCATTCTTCTGCAATCGGAATAAAGATTCCCGGCGACACCAAGCCATTTTGTGGATGCTGCCAGCGTATCAATGCTTCGACTCCAATAATTTGCGCTGTCTTCGCATCTACTTGCGGCTGGTAGTGCAACAGGAATTCGTTCTGTTCCAGCGCGCGGCGCAATTCGTTCTCGATTTGAAGTGTATTGCGGGCTTGCTCTTGCATCTGCTGGGTAAAGAACTGGAAAGTGTTGCGGCCACCCTGCTTGGCACGGTGTAGCGCAGCGTCGGCGGATTGTATTAGCTGCTCGAAGTTGTCGCCATCCTGAGGAAATGCAGCGATGCCTATGCTCGCCGTCACGGTGAGGCGCTGACCGTAGAGCGTAAAAGGCTGGGCAATAATGTCCAGCATTTTTTTGGCCGTGTGAACAGCACCTTCGGCATCGGTATTGGGCAACACCAGAATAAATTCATCGCCGCTATGGCGACACAGTGTATCGTCCGGGCGCAGATGCCCGACCAGACGCTCTGCAAACTCCTTGAGCAGTTGGTCGCCTGCGTTGGGGCCGAGTGATTCGTTGACGATCTTGAAGCGGTCGATACCGATATACATCAGAGCGACGGGGCTATGCCTCCGTTTTGCGCCGGCCAGTATCAGTTGGGTACGGTCGCGCAACAAATCACGATTGGGCAGTTGGGTCAGCGGGTCAAAATTGCTCAGGAATTGAATGCGCTCCTCAGCCGCCTTGCGTTCGGAGAGGTCGCCCAAAATGCCGATATGCTGAACAATCTGGCCATCCTGATCCCGGACGAGGCTGACGGAAAGCCACTGGGGAAAGCTGTCGCCGTTCTTGCGGCGGCTGATCACTTCGCCCTGCCAGCGACCTTGGTTCATAATATCGCGCCACATCGCCTCATCAAACGACTTATCTCGTTTTCCTGACGCCAGCATGCGGGGATTTTTGCCAATCACCTCTTCAGGCAAATAACCGCTAATCTCGGTGAAAGCACGATTGACGGAAATGATGTCATTGTGAGCGTCGGTAATGAGTATCCCTTCCTGGCTGGACTCAAACACATGCGCATGGAGGCGCAACTGGTTTTCAGCCTGTTTGCGTTCTGTGATATCACGCAAGATGATGAAGTAATCCTCATGATCCAGCTTGCGTGTGCTCATCTCCGCCGGAAACATCGTGCCATCCTTACGCACATGCACCCGTTCTTCCAGATTATCGGCATCGGTGATTAACTCGCCGATGCTGATCTCCAGGCGGGGTGACCTCCGCTCCTCCATGATGTCGGATAAACGCAGTTTCAGCAGCTCTTCGTGGGTATAGCCCAGCATCTGCAAGGCAGCGGCATTGGCATCAATAAAGTGGTAGTCGGCGGCCAGGATTAGAATGCCGTCGCCTGTTTGGTCGAACAGTTGCCGATAGCGGGTCTGTGCGCTTTCGCGCCCCCTGGCCAGCAACCAGGCCAGCCAGCTCAGCGCCAGCGTGAGCGCAACTCCGGCCGCAGCCACCATCGTAGGCTGGCCTCGGGGCGATACGCGGGCCACAAAGGCCGGGGTGGTATTCATCAATAGCGTCCACTGGCTGCCGCCAACCTTAATCTGGCGGCTGGTCTGTAGCATTCCCCTGGCAAGCTTCGCTTCGGAATGCACTTCATTCGAGCGGTACATGAGGGTCTGTTTGGCTAGTGCTGTTCCGTCATGTATCTCAAAGTCGATATCAGAGTCGATCTCGCCGCGCAATCCATCCATCAGATCGGACATACGAAACGGCACATCCACCCAGCCGACAATAGCGGTACGCCGAGCGATTGGCGTATCGAATTTTGCCTCATTCCGGTAAATGGGCAGGTACATAACGAAGCCGGATACACCCGGCTTCTCGGCATCCTGGGTTAGGGTAAGGCGTGAAGTGATCGCGACATCGCCGGTATCAGTCGCCTGCTGCATCGCGGCCCGAGCCTCAGGTACGGTCAAGATATCGAGGCCCAGCGCCTTGAGGTTAGTGCCGGACATGGGTTCCATTCGGACTATCGGCGCATATTGCTCGCGCTGCCCCTCGGGCTTGATTTGGTAATCCGGGAGGCCCTGTTTGTGCATCCATTCGGTGTGCCGGTTTTTTTCTGCATCAGGAATTACTGTGGCTAAACCGATGCCTTGCACACCCGCACTCTGATCCAGCTTCAGGGCATTTACGTAAGTCCGGAACTCATCGAAAGAAATATGTTCCGAGCCTTCAACAAAGCCCTTCACTCCGCGCATTATGGTTGCACAGCTACTGAAGCGACTGCGAATATTGCTGGATATATGATCTGCCGAAAGTTCAAATGCAGCATGCAAGTTGGCAGCATCCTGTTGCTGTGCATGCCGCCAGAACCCGGCGGTGACACCCAACCCGCCAAGCAGAAGAATGCCTGACAGAAGCCATGGCGCAAGCCGTGAACGCTTCATGCCAACAATGTATTTCAGAAAAGTCATGTCATATGTCGCAAAATTAATTTAGACAAATTGGCTCAGCATAATAAGTGCCGGTTCGCTGAAAAAACTGTGTCGTGGCCGTCAAACGCACTGGTGAACAGCTAGACCCCTTTCGAGTGACACTGGAGGCTCCAAATGCGTCAATTCGAAACATACCAGCAAATTCTATCCAGATATATAGACCGAAATACATAGGCATTTAGATATAGGCTGACCTGCTCACCATTTTTGCACCGAACTAGCTCGCCGAACAGAACCCAAACTGAAGGGCAGCTTTGGCGTTTGTAGCGGAAGTATTTGGCTATAATTTTCAGGGTCTGAAAAGGTTAAGGGTTGTCGGATGTCAGCCCCTCAGGCGCCACGCACTCAGGATGCCACAGGCCGTTCCGGGCTGACGTCGGGCAACCGCTCCAAGGAGGAAACCGCGTGAGGTACCGCTGCACTCAGATCAGCGTGCAGGCTATGGGGATTTGATGGTTTGTCTTTCGATCTGTCCAGTCAATATGGCTTATCGACGAGCGTAAGATTTCATTCAACTCGTCTATTCCGGAATCGTTTGGACAAACGTATGCGTCGAGTACGGATGTAAATGCATCAATATTGACCCGCCAGGCAAAGCTGCGCCATGTCGGCGCTAGCCGACAAGAGGTAAGATGAATCGGTATTCATGGTGACCCTCGCAGACGAGGTGGCGCACGTATCGGCTGTATGCGCGCCAATGTTTCTATGATGAGCATCGCCGCGCCACAGTGCGGACAGACGAAAGTGGACTGAACGGATTCGCCTGTTGTCTCAGTGCT
This sequence comes from Gallionella sp., assembly GCA_035529795.1. Lineage (GTDB taxonomy): Bacteria > Pseudomonadota > Gammaproteobacteria > Burkholderiales > Gallionellaceae > Gallionella. Next base: position 62,227 of record DATKVZ010000026.1, read on the forward strand.
ATCCGGTATTTCAACAACCGGTGCGACATGCAGCAGTTCGCGTGTCCGCGCCAGGTTCTCGCGCCGCTCACCATTGGCGATCAACCCGTAGTGACGGATGCGATGGAAGCCGTCGGGTAGTACATGCAACAGGAAGCGGCGCATGGCGTGACGATCCTTGCTGTCTTTGCCCTGTTCGATGCGCAACGCCATGCGCTGGCTGTCGACATCGCTCACCTTGAGTGCGCACACCTCGCTTACGCGCAGCCCTGCGCCGTAGGCGACAGACAGCGCCATTTGATGTTTGAGGTTGCCGGATGCGGCGAGCAGGCGCGCTCTTGGCCATCTTGCGGCGCCGGATCTTACCGATGGTTTCCATGCATAACACTCCAGGTTGCTCCAGACTAAAAGTCCGGATGATTGCACATGCCGGGAGTGGTCAAATTTGGACGCTGATCACCCCGGTTTCCTGGTCAGTTTTGCACGCTGATTAACAGTCCAAGGCCGAATTAGAGTCAGTCAATATTATTTGCTGGCTACTGCCATATCCGAAATCTGGGCGTTTTCTTCGAGTTGCGCACAAACTGACAGATTCAGGCAGCATGTACGCGAACGAGCGGCTCAATTTGTGGCCAGACGGAGCGCTGAGCGATGCGAATGTCATAGTCACTTTGTAGGTCGAGCCAGATTTCCGGGGATACGCCGAAATACTTGCCAAGGCGCAAAGCGGTATCGGCCGTGATGGTGCGCTTGCCATTCACGATTTCGCTGATGCGATTGGGTGGCACGCTTACATTTCTAGATAGCGCATTGATGCTGATACCCATTGGCTTCATGAATTCTTCCAGCAGAATCTCGCCAGGTGAGATCGGATTTAGTAATTTTTGTGTCATGGTATTTTCCTTTAGTGATAGTCCACAATTTCCACATCGTAAACATTGCCGTCCGACCACTTGAAGCAGATGCGCCACTGATCGTTTATGCGGATGCTGTGCTGCCCCTTGCGGTTGCCTTTGAGTGCTTCCAGGCGGTTGCCGGGTGGCTGCTTCAAGTCTTCCAGTATCCGTGAGCGGTGCAAATAGAGCAGCTTGCGACGGGCAGGGCGTTCGATCGAACGGGACCGAGCGACCAACACATCGTGGAACAGTTTTCCGGTGTCGGTGCATTTGAACGACTTGATCATGGCGATAAGGTATTATGTATTGCGTAATACGTCAACCAGCATAGCGCACAAATGCTACACCTCTTATGATGCGCGTTGATACAGGCTGGCGACCATCTGGGATGGGTGAGCGCTATTACTTGGTCAATATAATGTGCAATAACATGTCACCGGTTTGTCACGCGGCAGAGTGTTTGGGGGGCTATTTCAGGCTATTTGACAGGTGTGGATTATGGGCTGCGCACTGGACGCGCTTGCCCAGCCACACTAGAAGTGTGTGGCCGGCTCCCTGTTATGTCGCAAGCGTTAGGGCCGCAGTTTGCTGCTGAATTGGATTTGGACTGCAGCAGAGAAGGCACCGAGAACGGTTGGCTTGCTGTTCATCGTGGGTTTCGTGATGTAATTGATAATATCACCATAAATGCTCGACCTCGATCAGGAGATCGAGCTATATCCGATCGCTTCGCCATCAAAAACAAATTGGCGTCATTTTGGCGACAGTGATACACTGAACGCTCAAATGAACGTAGGAGGTAATAATGGGAACAGCCATTGCCAAGCAGGATCGCATCGGCGCTCGCGTACCGCACGAGGTCTATGAAACGCTGTGTCGGGCTGCCGAATTGACGGGCGCTACAGTGAACCAGTTTCTGGTGCAGTCGGCGTTGAAGGAAGCGCAGTCAGTTATCGAGCGCGAAGAAGTTATTCGCCTGTCGCCCCGCGACTGGAACTGGCTGCTCGATTTGATGGAAAATCCGCCCAAGCCCAATGCCAAATTGAAGGCAGCCATGAAGCACTATCAGAAAGCCAAGCGAGATGATGCTGGTACTGCCTTTAGCTGGGAGCCATGACCGGCAGGGTTTCGACTGCGGCCGCCAGGAACTGAACGGCTGGCTGTGGCAGGTTGCCCGCCAGCATCAGGATAAGGGGCTATCGAAGACTTTCGTCGCCACTCGCGAAGAAGCACCAGAGAACATCTGTGGCTATTACGCGCTAACGCTGGCCGAACTCGAAAACCATCATCTGCCGGCTGACTGGCGCAAGAAACTGCCGCGTCGCATCCCCGGTGTGCGACTAGGCCGACTGGCTGTCGATAAACAATATCAGGGCAAGGGACTGGGCGAGTTACTGCTAATCGATGCCCTGAAACGGGCGCAGCGCATCTATACCGAAGCCGGCGGCATAGGCTTGTTTGTTGATGCCATTGATGAGCAGGCAGCAGGGTTCTACCGGCGTTTCGGCTTCGAAGTGACGCCGGATAATTCGCTGTTGTTGTTCCTGCCAGCAAAGATCACAGGATAAGTGGGCGGCTGGCCTACCGTCGCAGAACAGGATAGGGAGATTTGGTCTGATGGTTTTCAGTGAAGACTCAAGAGTCAATTGCGTGGATTGGTCATATCAGGTCATCCTTTTCTTGAAACGAAGTGAACTCATGGTCAAAAGCGCCGTACCCAGCACCGCCAAGGCGGCGAACTGGGGCCACAGGATCTCCCAGCCGCTGCCCTTGAGGAAGATGTCGCGGATGATGACCAGGAAGTAGCGCAGCGGGTTGAGATAGGTGAGCCATTGCGCCGGTTCCGGCATGTTCGAAATCGGGAACATGAAGCCGGACAGCAGCACCGCGGGCAGGTAGAAGAAAAACGACGACATCAGCGCCTGCTGCTGGGTCTGCGAAATGGTGGAAATGAACAGGCCGATGCCGATGGTCGACATCAGATACAGTCCGGCACCGAACAGCAGCAGCGTCAGGCTGCCAAGGATCGGCACATTGAACCAGATGACCCCGATCGCGGTGACCACCAGCACGTCGATGAAGCTGATCAGCACGAACGGCAGGGTCTTGCCGAGGATCAGTTCAAACGAGCGGATCGGCGTCACCATCAGCTGCTCCATGGTGCCGATCTCGCGCTCGCGTACGATGGCCATGGCGGTGAGCAGCAGGGAAATCAGCAGCACCACCACGGCGATCACGCCGGGGACGTTGTAGTAGCGGCTTTTCAGGTCTGGGTTGAACCAGGCGCGCGAACGCAGCTCGATCGGCTCGGTCTGCGGCTGCGCCAGCTGGGAAAGCTCACCGGGCGCGACGCGATTCCGGGAAAAATCCTGGGTAATACGCTGGGCGTAGTCCATTGCCACCGTGCCGGTGTTGGAGTCGGTGCCGTCGACGATGGTCTGGATCGCCGCCTGGCGCCCGGATTTCAGGTCCTCGGCGAAGCCGCGATTGATCTGGATACCGAGGATGGCCTGACCGCGGTCGAGCAGCTCGCCTAGCCGCTCCGGCCGGTCGGTGTTGTCCACCACGGTGAAATAACCGGACGCGGTGAAACGCTCGATCAGCGCACGGCTCTGCGGGCTCTTGTCGAGGTCGCACACAGCGGTCTTGATGTGGTCCACGTCGGTGGTCACGGCATAGCCGAACATGATCAGCTGGATCACTGGCATGACGAAGATCAGCGCCTTCATGCGCGGGTCGCGCAGCACCTGGATAAACTCCTTCACCAGCATCCGATAGATCCGTTCCCACATAATCCGCTCCAATATCAATAAAACACGCCTCCGGCGTACTTTCCCCCTTGCTCTTTGGGAGAGGGCGGGGTGAGGGAGACCGGCCATGGCCGGTCAGGTCAGGCCAGTTTTTTGCGGAACTTGCCGAGGGCGATGGCGAACACCACCATCGCAAACAGCCCGAGGAAAATCAGGTCGCCCGCGACGAACGAGGGCGGGCTGGCCTTGAGAAAAATGTTCTTCAGCACCTCGACGAAATAGCGCGCCTGCACCACGTGGGTGATGGCCTGCAAGAAGCGCGGCATGTTGTCGATCGAATAGAGAAAGCCGGACAGCAGAAAGGCCGGCAGAAAGGTGACCACCATCGCCAGCTGGCTCGCCACCAGTTGCGACTTGGCGATGGTGGAGACCATGATGCCGAGGCTGAGGCCGCCCACCAGAAACATCGCGGTGACGCCGAGCAGAAACAGAAAGCTGCCGCGCAGTGGTACGTCGAACACCCACACGCCCATCGCCACCGAGAACAGCACGTCCAGCACACCGATCACGAAATACGGCGCCATCTTGCCAAGAAACAGCTCGATCGGCTGCACCGGCGTGGCGATCAGCTGCTCCATGGTGCCGCTCTCCCATTCGCGCGAGACGGTGAGCGAGGTCAGGAGCGCGGTAATCACCGTCATGATCACCGCGATCAGGCCGGGGATGATGAACCAGCGGCTTTTCAGTTCGGGGTTGTACCAGACGCGCAGACGGTTATCGACGGCGAGCTCGACCTTGTGGCCCAGTTGATCGGTGCTGAAGCGGTGGGTGATCGCCTCGGCATAGCCCAGCGCGATGGTCGCGGTGTTGGCGTCCGAGCCGTCGGCCAGCACCTGCACTTTTGTGGTTCGGCCCTGCTCCAGGTCGCGGGCGAAGTGGGGCGGAATCACCAGGGCGAGGTGGGCTTTGCCCTGGTCGAGCAGCGCGCCTGCGTCGGCGTAATTTTCCACCGTCGCGACCACGTCAAAGTAGCTGGAAGCCGGAAAACCTTCCACATAATGACGACTGGCCGAACTCTTGTCCTGGTCGTAGATGACGAGGTTGAGCGTCTTGATGTCCATGGTGATGGCGTAGCCGAACAGGATCAGCAGAATCAGCGGCATCAGAAAGGCCATCGCCAGCGAGCGCGGGTCGCGGATGATGTGGATGAACTCTTTCTTGACCAGCGCCCACAGCCGGATCCACGAGAACCTGTGCGGTTTCATGTCTGCGCACCCTCCGCACTCTTACGATCCTCAAGTTCAACCAACGAGACGAACACATCTTCCATCGAGGGTCTGACCTGAACAATCCCGGTCGACGCCAGTCCGTGTTCGGTCAGAAAATCGCCCACTGCCACGGTTGCCGCATCGGCATCCTCAACCACCGCGTGCAGGGTATCGCCGAACAGCGCCACGTCCTTCACCAGGCCCGAATTTTCCAGCTGCTCCAGCGCCTCGAATGGATTCTCGACCCGGATCTCCAGGATGTCTTCGGGAATGATGGTCTTGAGCTCGGCGGGCGTACCCTTGGCGATCATTTTGCCGCGCGAAATCAACGCCAGCTCGTCGCAATACTCGGCCTCTTCCATGTAATGGGTAGTGACGAACACGGTGGTGCCCTGGTGCGCCATCTGCGCGATCAGGTCCCAGAACTGGCGGCGCGACAGCGGGTCGACACCCGAGGTCGGCTCGTCGAGAAACAGGATCGGCGGCTCGTGCAGCACCGCACAGCCCAGCGCCAGGCGCTGTTTCCAGCCGCCGGCCAGCGACCGGGTCAGGTTGTCACGCTTGTCGGCGAGGCCCGCCATCTCCAGCACCCAGTCCTTGCGTTCACGGCGCGTGGCCCGGGGCACGTTATAGATGCCGGAAAAGAAATCGATGTTTTCCTCGACCGAAAGGTCATCGTAGAGCGAAAACTTCTGCGACATGTAGCCAATGTGGCGCTTGATGGTTTCGGACTCGGTCATGATGTCGAAACCTGCCACCTGACCCGAGCCGGAACTCGGCAGCAGCAGACCGCACAGCATACGGATGGTGGTCGACTTGCCTGCGCCGTTGGGACCGAGAAAGCCGAATACCTGGCCAGCTTTCACGCTGAGCGAGACGTGATCGACCGCAACGAAATCACCGAATTTCCGCGTCAGATCGTGCACTTCAACGGCGTAGTCGGTACTCATGCCGGTGCCTCGGCGTCATCCTGGGTCACCTGATGGATGAACACATCTTCCAGCGTCGGGGTGATGATTTTTTCTGCGAGTATCGTGGTACCTGCCTCTTTCAGGATGCCTCTGACCTGCTCCGCTTCCGTCGTGTCTTCGGTATACAGATGCAGCATGCCGCCGAACAGGCTGACCCGACCCGAGCCCAGTTGCGCGGCGAGCGCCTCGCGCGCGACCCGCGGCTGCTCGGTTTCCAGTTCCAGCAGTTGGCCGGTGAGGCCTTGTTTCAGTTTTTGCGGGGTGTCGCACTGGATCAGGCGGCCGCGATGCATCAGGCCGACGCGGGTGCAACGCTCCGCTTCGTCGAGGTAGGCTGTGGAAACGAAGATCGTCACCCCTTCCTTGAGCATGGCGTAGAGGATGCGCCAGAAATCGCGCCGCGACACCGGGTCGACACCGTTGGTGGGTTCGTCGAGAAACAGGATTTCCGGCTTGTGGATCAGCGCGCAGGCCAGTCCCAGCTTCTGCTTCATGCCACCGGAGAGATTGCGCGCCTGACGTTTGCGAAACGGCGTCAGGTTGGAGAAACCAAGCAACCGCTCTTCCAGCGGTTCACGATCGCGCCGCGGCACTTCGTACAGGTCGGCGTAGAAGCGCAGGTTTTCCTCGACCGTGAGGTCGCCGTACAGGCCGAAACGCTGCGACATATAGCTGATGCGCGCCTTGATTTCTTCGTCGCCGTCCTGGATCGAGAATCCTGCCACCGTGGCATCGCCTTCGCTGGCGGCGAGAATGCCGGTCAGCATGCGCATGGTGGTGGTCTTGCCGGCGCCGTCCGGCCCGACCAGACCGAAGATTTCACCGCGCCGCACCTCCAACTCAAGCCCGCGCACCGCCCACATGTCGCCGAATGCGCGGCCCAGACCGCTGGCCTGAATAGCGATATCGCTCATGCCATCCCTCCCTGCGCGGCAAGCAGCGTAGCGTGGACCTGAGGCTGCTTGATCACGGCGATAATGACGGGGTCGTAGCGGCTGCCCGCGGCCTGGACGATGGTGTTCAGTGCCTGTTCCGCAGCGATGCCACGGCGGTAGCTGCGGGTGGTGGTGAGCGCGTCGAAGGTGTCGGCGACGGCAATGATGCGTGCCGCGAGGGGGATGTCGGTACCGCGCAGTCTGTCCGGGTAGCCGTTACCATCGAAGCGCTCATGGTGATGGTGTACCGCCGTAGCATAACGGTGTAGCGGTGTGATGGCGCGGAGAATATTTGCACCGGCGATGGGATGTTTCTGCACCACACTGAATTCTTCCTCGGTGAGATGATCCGGCTTGGCCAGGATTCGGTCGGGAATCCCGATCTTACCCAGATCGTGCAGCAACGCTGCCTCGCCGACCGCGTCCACCTCGGCTTGTGAAAGCGCCATGGCCCCGGCAATCAGGCGGGCATACTGCGCTACTCTGCGCCCGTGACCGCCGGTATAGACATCTTTAAGCGATAGAGCGCTATCATAGGCAAGCAGGATCGATTCGTAATCCTGGCGCTTTTCCTGCATCAGGCGGATGACCGTGCGCCGGTTTGAACGCAGTAAGGCTGCCCACAACGTCAGGGTCAGTAGCAGGTAAATGATACCGCGCAGCAGAACGGGCATGAATCCGTGGCGGTCGATCAGGCCCAGGTAAAAGACTACCGCCTCCCCCGCCAGCACTATCACCACACCAGAAAGTGCATAGAGCAGCAATACGTAGTGGTCACGTCGCTGCAGCCGCTGCAGCATCGTCAGGTCTTGGTCGACGAGACTGATCGCAGGATTCACTGTTCAGGCTCACTTGCAGTCGAGATGTAAACATCACCCGGCATGCCTGGCTTGAGCGTGCCGTCTCTGTTATCCACGGTCACATTCACTGCGAACACCAGCTTCACCCGTTCTTCCTGGGTCTGCACGTTTTTTGGGGTGAACTCCGCCTGCGACGACACATAACTCACCTTGCCATCGAATCCCCGGTCGGGGAAGGTATCAACCTTGACCCTGGCATTGGCGCCTAAGCGCACCTTACCGATCAGGTTTTCCGGGATGTAGACCCGTAGCCAGGGCGTGGAAATATCGGTAACCGTTACCACCGGACGTCCTGCCCCCAGAGTTTCGCCTACTTCCGCATGCTTGCGGGTCACCACGCCGTCGACCGGGCTGGTCACCTGTAAATCCCCCAAGGCGACGCGAGCGGCGGCGACCGCAGCCTGCGCTTCATCCAGCTGCGCGCGCGCGGCATTGATGGTCTCGGGGCGATAGCCGCTTTGCAGCAATTTTAGCCGTTCCTGCGTAGCGTTCGCCTGCTGGGACGCGACGATGGCGGCGGTATGGTCCTTGTCACGCCGCTGTTGGCTAATGGCGCCACCCTCGAACAGCACGTCGGAACGCCGCGCCTCTTCGTCAAGATTGGTCCGGTTGGCGCGAGCCTGTTCGACCTGCGCGCGCGCCTCGGCGATTTCCGGCGCGCGGTAGCCCTGCTGCAGATCCTTCAGTCGAGCCTCGGCAGCCTGCTGCGCGGCCTCTGCCTGATGTAGTCGGGCGACGGTCTCGCGATCATCGAGCGCGGCCAGCAGATCGCCCGGCTTGACGCGGCTGCCTTCATCCACCGGCCGCTTGCTGAGTATCCCCGGCACCCGGAAGGCGGCGGCGATTTCGGTCGCATCCACGGTGCCCGAGGCGAATACCGTATTTTCGTCCGGCGGCGTCGCCCAAGGCGCGAATTTCCACAGCACAGCGGCGACGATAGCGGCGGCTACGACACCACCGATGACGATCTTCTTGTTCATAGTCTTGCTCCTTGCTGGATGACGTGCCCCGCAAGGTTTTTTGCGGTGAGGTTTTTATCGGAGAGAGTATCGGCAGTTGCGCTCTCGGCAGAGAGATTGCACTCACAAGCGGTTTTACCTTCGTGCCAGGCGAGATAGTGCACAAGTGTGCCGGGGTCGATGCCGGATGAGGACAGCTCTCCGCCTGTTTTTCCGCCGGCAGATGCGTGCCGGAAGCTGTCTGGTGTGAGCTCGCCGGTGGCGTGCAGCAGTCGCGCCTGGCTTACGGTGATGTCGTAGCCCGCCTGCAGGCGGCTCGCAGTGGCCGACCACAGTGCAGATTCGGCGCCGAGCAGATCGGTGATGGTGTTTTCACCGCTGCGATAGCGCAGGGTTTCAATTCGTAGCGCTTCGCCGGCCTCGGTTTCGCCCTGGGCCGCCGCATCCAACCGTGCATGTGTTTCGCTCAGAGCGCCGAACGCCTGCTCGACTTCGCTAGCGATGCGGTTGCGTGTGTCTTCTTGCAACAGAGCGTTTTGCCGCTGTTCGAGTCCCGCCTGTTCCACCCGGTGATTGCGAATAGCGCCGTCGAACAGCGGCAGGGATAACTGCACGCCGATCTGTGAATCGTCGTAACCCTTCCAGTCGCCGCCGGTGTTCTCCTGTGCGCGGGCCATTAGGTCGACTTGCGGCAGCCGCTCGCTACGCGCGATGGCGGTTTTCTGCTGTACCGCATGGCCCATGGCATCGAGCCTGAGAATATCCGGGTGCTGCTGTAAGGCGCGACTCAAGGCCGCTTCAGGTGAAGCCGGCAGGTCCGACGCGGTCATCCCCAGCTCGGACAGAACCGGAGCTGGCCCGCTCTCACCCAGCAAGGCGGTCAGCAACGACAACGCATCCTTCTCGCCCTGCGTGACCGACACTTTGTCGTAGCGCGCCTGGGATAATTGTGTCTGTAGCCGGATCAAGTCGAGCCGTGCGGCGCGACCTTCCCGAAGGTGCAGGTGGATGTCCTTTTCTTCCTGTTGCAGTGTCTTGATCCGGGCGTCCAGAGATTGCACGAGCTGCCGGAAATGCAAGGCCTTGGTGTAGGTGGCAACGACATTAAACAATAGATCCTGACCGCTAGCGCGCAATGCCTGAACCGACGCCTCACGATTATGTGTGGCCAGCGCTTCGCCTGCGACCAGCTTGCCGCCGTGGTAAAGCGGCAATGTCAGTGCCAGGCCGATGTTCGCAATATTCCGGTCCATTGGTGGAAAGACACCAACCTCACGAATCGGCGTAATCAATGTCGGGTAAGCGTGGCGCGTGTAAGCCGCGTCCAGATCGAGTTTGGGCAAACGCTGACTTCGCGCAATGTCCTGCTCCAATATTTGTCGGTTGACTTCAGCTTGCTGGCTTTTGATCATCGGGTTGAATTGCGCGGCACGCTGCATTGCTTCCCACAGGGAGAGCGGGCCGGAGGCAAAGGCGATCTTCCAAGGGGCTAGAAGAAAGATAAATAGCAGCAATCGTGACCAGGGTTTCATTAAGCGCATCCCTCCTGAGTTTTGCTTCCAAGCTTACTTTAAGTGAGTAACTGATTGCTCATTATTGGTTCACAGATTAAATCTGTCAAGTATTATTCTTGCCCCAAGCCAAGTGAACCTTGCAATACAAAAGTTGGGGCCATAAAGCCATGGTCGTGACTATGCATACCCAAAGACTGTCGAATTGCAGCTTCGATTGATCCACCATTGTGTTTTATGCTGACCCATGTTTTTGCTCGGGATGCCAAGCACAGCACTCATGAGGTAACGGCGTACTGGGTAACCCTTGGATGCGCATGCTAGGCTAATCTGGCATGTTAACCAATAATGGCGCGGCTAAATTCCACAAGAGTATTCTGAATTATCTTCAATCCGGGCAAACGGTTTGCGCTGCGATTAGGTAATTTCGCGCCAAAAGAAACCTTCCCTCTGTGTCGCGACTTCCACCCAGCTTGCTTCACAATTCAATGCGCAACTCAAGGCTTGCACCGCAAGTCCGGCTGTGTTGTTTTTGCGGCTTATATGTGCAGCAACCAGATGCTGCAAGCGACTCGTATCCAGCCGGCTCAAGAGCCCGGCGGCTCCCTGATTATTCAAATGTCCAAAACGTCCGCCTACACGCTGCTTCAGGCTATACGGATAACCGCCGTTCATCAGCATTTCAGTGTCGTGGTTGCATTCCAGCACCAGCGCGTGACAGCCGCTCAAGGTCTGCTCTATATGCGCCGTACTGCATCCGGTATCGGTCAGTACGCCCAAACGCCGCACGCCATCATTAAAGACGAATTGCACAGGTTCGGCGGCATCGTGTGGAACAGGGTAGGGAATGACTTCAATATCGCCAATTACGAATGTCTGGTGGGGGCCGATCTCGTGGAGACAAGCGATGCTGGCAAAGGCTTGCTGTTGGCTTTGTAATGTGCCGTGAGTGAGCCAGACCGGCAGGTTGAATTTGCGTGCCAGTCGCGCCACGCCGCTGATGTGATCGCCATGCTCATGCGTAACGACAATACCGCTCAACTGCTCGGCAGACACATTCAGCCGCGCCAGCCGCGCGAGGGTGTCTTGCAGGCCGAAACCGCAGTCCATCAGCACCAGTGTCCGGCCGACCGCGACCAGCAGCGCGTTGCCCTCGCTACCGCTGCCCAAAGAGGCAAACTTCATGCAGCAAACTGCAGGTTATTCGTTGATATTTTTGAAAATTGCCTCAAGTATTTTTCCTGATGTTTCGTCGTTCGCGCCGTCCTGGTCGGTAACAGACACTTCGCACGCTACGCCGCCATCCTTGATGTTCACACGATACCGCCTGTCGGTATTCTCGTCGTCTTGCCAGAACATCAGCTTGTCCATCCAGCCTTTTTCTGCCTTGGCCGGATGCAGGAAGTAGACGCCCTTGATACGATCCATGTCATCCACCGTCAGTCCGGTGTGTTCGATGGCCAACCCGACTTTGCGCCATGATCGGTCAAATGCATCGTTTACTACAATAATTTTACTGCCATCGAAAATTGTCTCCATGCTGGCCGTGCCGCTTGGACCGGAGGCATTGATCCTTGCTACGCTGCTTGCCACTGCCGCAGTACCGGTCATGTTGGTATCGGCCGGCAATACTTCGTTCGTGTTGTCCTCTTGAGCTACGGGCGTATCTTCCTTGCTGTAATCAGAAAAAGTTGCCACGCTTTCGCCGTTGCCCTGCGGCACCCGGTAGTGCTCATCACTACCGGGTGCGGTCAGGTCGGGCGGTACTTCCAGCGACGGCACTTGTGCTGCGCCGGAACGATAATCGACACGTTTGCTGCCGAGGCCGATTGAACTGCAGCTGATCAGCGAGGCCAGCACAATGCCGGAAATTCCAATTTTTAAAACTTTCATTAATTCCCTCCAGCTATACAGCATGATTGATTAAATTACACCGGCCTGACGTAACGCCGCTTCAACAACAGCCTCGGCGCCCGCTGACAACGGCGTGAGCGGCAAACGCAGGCTGTTATTTATCTTGCCCAAGCGCGCCACCGCCCATTTCACCGGAATCGGATTGGCCTCGATAAACAGATTACGATGCAGCCCCAGTAAACGGAAATTGATCGCGCGCGCCTTGCTCACTTCTCCATTCAGCGCAGCCGCGCACATTTCGCGCATCAGTCCGGGCGCGACATTCGCCGTAACGGAAATCGCGCCGTGTGCGCCGAGCAGCATCAGCGCCAGCGTACTGGCATCATCACCGCTGTATACCGCGAATTCCTTTGGTGCGCGCTGCAACAGGTCGCAGCCGCGCTCGATATTTCCGGTTGCGTCCTTGATGCCGACGATATTGGGAATCTGTGCCAGACGCAACGCGGTGTCGTTACTCATGTCCGCCACGGTGCGCCCCGGCACGTTATATAGAATATGCGGCATGTCCACCGCTTCGGCGATAGCCCTGAAGTGCTGATACATACCTTCCTGCGTCGGCTTGTTGTAGTAAGGCACCACCGTCAGCGAAGCATCTGCACCGGCTTTTTTCGAGAATGCCGCCAGTTCAATTGCTTCTTTGGTCGAGTTTGCGCCGGTTCCGGCGATAATGGGAATACGCCCCGCAGCGTGCTTCACCGCCTCTGCGATCAGCAGCTCATGTTCTTCAACATCCACGGTAGGTGATTCGCCGGTAGTGCCGACCACCACGATGCCGTTTGTTCCCTGTTCGGCGTGAAAATCGATCAGCGCGCGGAACGCAGCCAGGTCGAGGCTGCCATTCTCAAGCATCGGCGTGACAATTGCGACAATACTACCTTTGATCATTTTTGCTGCCACCAGAATAAATGCGGCATTCTACCGCAATACGCCAGCTCGCCAAAGGGCAGCGCGACAAAAAATGCGGTGCGGTAAAACAAGAGCCAGGGCAATTTCTTATTGCTTATGCGGGCACTTTTCCCTGACACAATCCGCATAAATATGGAGTGCGTGATCGCGAACGGCAAAGCCGCGTTCGGCGGCGACTTTTTTCTGGCGTGATTCGATAGCCGCATCATAGAATTCATCAACATGGCCGCATTGCAGGCAAACGATGTGATCGTGGTGTTTGCCCTGGTTGAGTTCGAACACTGATTTGCCGCCCTCGAAGTTGTGGCGCATCAGCAACCCGGCCTGTTCGAACTGCGTCAGTACGCGGTAAACTGTGGCCAGCCCTACATCGTCACCACTGGACAACAGCTGTTTGTAAACGTCTTCCGCACTCATATGGCGTTCTCGCCCCAATTCGAATAGCCCCAGTATCTTGAGTCGCGGCACGGTGGATTTCAGGCCGGCATTTTTCAGATGTTCCGGTTGGGATTTGTCCATATTAACGCTCTCCTGTTATTCCTAACATCATGCCTGATAGTGCTTGCGGTTGCAAATGAGAACGATTATCATTCTGGGATTGATTATTAATAAGGAATGGTCGTGAAGAATATTTTCTCACCCCTTTGCTGCTTGCGTTTACCATTTTTGGCGGCCGGATTTATCCACTAATATGCCTTCGACTACCCTTGCCGCCCTGCACCCCGGCGATGCTGCCACCATCGTCACGATCCACGCCGAAGAAGCGTTGCATCAGCGTCTGCTGGCGTTGGGGTTTCGCAGCGGAAAACACATTGAACTGATCCGCAAAGCCAGCTTTTCCGGCCCACTACAGGTGCGTATCGGCACCACCGACATCCTGCTGCGGCGTAGTGAGGCCGCCAAAATTACAGTGTGTCAGGGAGCTAACGGAAAATGAAACGTATCGCCCTGCTGGGGATGCCCAATACCGGCAAATCCACCCTGTTCAATCGCATGACCGGCGGTGCGGCACGGGTTGGCAACTGGCCGGGTATTACCGTCGAGCTGCTCAGCGGCAAAATCCTGCTGGGCGGCGACATGGTGGAAATTATCGACTTGCCGGGTATCTATGACCTGCACGGCTTCTCGGACGACGAACAGGTAGTGCGCCACTTCCTGCACGGCAATGTGCCGGATCTGTCACTGATTATCCTCAACGCCACGCAGATCGAACGCCAGCTGGGTCTACTGCTGCAACTCAAGCAACTCAACATGAATATGGTGGTGCTGCTCAACATGGCGGACGAGGCCCGGAAATACGGCATCAGTATCGATGTCAAGAAAATGGCAGAACTGCTGGGCGTGCCGATTTACCTGCTTAGCTGCAAGTATGGCAACGGCTACGCGGAAGCCCTGCAGGCGATTACCAAAGCACTGCGCTATCCCACACCCGGCATGGCCGAGCAATTGCGCAGCAAGCTGGAACAGGATCAGTATGTCGAAACCGAGATGGCGCGGGTGCTCAAACACGCCGTGCAAATTCCGGCACAACTACCGGAAAATCTAACCGAGAAACTTGACCGCGTAATGCTGCATCCGTGGCTGGGGCTGCCGATTTTTTTCGGCATCATGTACCTGTTGTTCCAGGGTATCTTCCTGCTCGGCCAGCCGCTGGAAAACGGCGTTGCCGAGTTATTCAGCTGGCTGCGCGAGGCTGCACTCGAACCATTATTGTCAGGCTTGCCTGCCATGCTGAACGGCCTCTTGCTGGACGGTATTTATAACGGTGTGGCGACCGTCGCCGCCTTCGTGCCGATCATTGTGTTGTTCTTTTTATTCATGGCGATGGTAGAAGACAGCGGCTATCTGTCCCGCGCCGCGTTCCTGATGGATGCGCTAATGGCACGTCTGGGACTGGATGGGCGCGGTTTTGTCATGCTACTGATGGGGTTTGGCTGCAACGTGCCCGCGCTGATGGGCACCCGTGTAATGCGCTCACGCGCCATGCGCCTGTTAACCATGCTGGTGATTCCGTTTTCGCTGTGCTCGGCGCGCCTGCAGGTGTTTATATTTTTCACCGCCGCGTTGTTTTCGCCCAGAGCAGCACCAGTGGTATTGTTTAGTCTGTACCTGTTCAGCTTTGCCGCGGCGATCATCACCGCGCTACTATTCAAACGCAGGTTTCAAAATAGCGAACCGTTCGTGCTGGAACTGCCGCCGTACCGCTTCCCGACGGCACGCCAGATTGTCATGCGCGGCTGGCTGGAAATACGGCACTTTCTGCGTCGTGCCACCAAGTTCATCATTGCTGGCGTGATACTGGTCTGGCTGCTTACCAATCTGCCGCCGTCCGCAGCACCCGCCAGCAGTGACACGCTAGCCGGCATCATCGGGACATGGCTGCACCCGATTTTCGCACCGGTCGGCATCAGCGAGCAGCTCACTATTGCGCTGATCTTCGGCTTGGTCGCCAAAGAAATCGTGATTGGTTCACTCGCGGTAATTTATGGCCTGGGCGGCAATGCGCTGGGTACCGTGATCGGGCAACAATTAGACTGGGTGCAAGCCTACAGCTTTATGTTGTTCACGCTGCTCTATACTCCTTGCCTCGCCACCGTCGCCACGCTGCGCAGCGAGTCCAAAAATATTGGCTTCACGCTGTTCGCGATTGGCTGGTCGCTGATGCTGGCCTGGTTAACGAGTTTCGCTTTCTATCAGGGTGCGCGGGCGTTAGGGTATTGAGCCGTTTCAATCCGCGACAGTCTCACCATTTGTGATGGCTGGTTCGGTCACGGGGTGCCTTCGTTTATTCCTGGAAAGGCGATTAGCGGGGAGTGCTAACAGAATTCGGTAAATTGCCCGCTGCACCCTTTCCGCCCGGAAAAACTCATAACGGTGAAAAAAATACATTTTCTCTGAGCTTCTTTAACTGGTCACGCAATGTAGCAGCACGCTCGAATTCGAGATTTTTCGCGGCTTTCTGCATGTCCTTTTCCAGCCGGGTGATTTCTTTCGATACTTCTTTTTCGCCCATCGCCAGATACTTTGCCTGGGTCTGTGCGGCCTTGAGTTGACTACGTGCTTCCTCTGGCTCGTACATGCCTTCGATAATGTCCTTGATACGTTTCTGCACACCTTGCGGCGTGATGTTGTGCGCGAAGTTGTGCGCGACCTGTTTGGTGCGACGGCGTTCGGTCTCATCGATGGCGCGGTGCATCGAGTTGGTGATCCTGTCGGCGTACAGGATTGCCTTGCCGTTGATGTGGCGCGCGGCACGACCTATGGTCTGGATTAGCGATCGCTCCGAGCGCAGGAAACCTTCTTTGTCGGCATCCAGGATTGCGACCAGCGACACTTCAGGAATGTCCAGGCCCTCACGCAGCAGGTTGATGCCGACCAGCACGTCGAACATGCCAAGGCGCAGGTCGCGGATGATCTCGACGCGTTCCACGGTTTCGATGTCGGAGTGCAGGTAGCGCACCTTGATGCCGTGTTCGGAAAAATATTCGGTGAGCTGCTCCGCCATGCGCTTGGTCAGGGTAGTGACCAATACCCGTTCACCCTGCTGCACGCGTAGATTAACCTCGGACATCAAGTCGTCTATCTGATGCGTGGCGGGGCGTACTTCGATCTGCGGATCGATCAACCCGGTCGGGCGCACCACTTGCTCTACCACCTGCCCGGCATGCTCGGCTTCATACACCGAGGGTGTGGCGGAAATAAAAATGCTCTGGCGCATCACGTGCTCGAATTCGTCGAAACGCAACGGACGGTTGTCCAGCGCGGAAGGCAGGCGGAAGCCATAGTTGACCAGATTTTCCTTGCGTGCGCGGTCACCCTTGTACATGCCGCCGATTTGCGGGATGGTGACGTGGCTCTCGTCGATGAACATCAGTGCATTCGGCGGCAGGTAATCCAACAGTGTCGGTGGCGGGTCACCCGGTTTGCGCCCGGACAAATGGCGCGAGTAATTTTCGATACCCTTGCAGAAGCCAATTTCGTTGAGCATCTCCAGGTCGTGGCGGGTGCGCTGTTCGATGCGCTGCGCCTCGACCAGTTTGTTCTCGTGCTGATAGAACACAATACGCTCGGCCAGCTCGGCCTTGATGGTTTCGATCGCGGCCAGCACCGTAGCGCGCGGCGTGACGTAATGGCTGGAAGGATAGACGGTGTAGCGCGGTACCTTGTGCAGGATATGCCCGGTGAGCGGATCGAACAGCGACAGCGTTTCCACTTCGTCGTCGAACAGCGTCAGACGCAATGCGTGTTCACTGCTTTCCGCCGGAAAGATGTCGATCACGTCGCCGCGTACGCGGAATTTGCCGCGAGAAAAATCGATCTCGTTGCGCTCATACTGCATTTCGACCAGACGCTTGATCACATCGCGCTGCGTCATCTTCTCATTGTGACGCAAGTGCAGAATCATGCCGTGGTAATCAACCGGATCGCCGATACCGTAGATCGCCGACACCGTCGCCACGATAATAGCGTCGTCGCGCTCCAGCAGTGCCTTGGTCGCAGACAAGCGCATTTGCTCTATTTGCTTGTTGATGCTGGAGTCCTTCTCGATATACACGTCACGCGACGGTACATATGCCTCGGGCTGATAGTAATCGTAATAGGAGACAAAATACTCCACCGCGTTTTCGGGAAAGAAATCGCGCAGCTCGGAATACAGCTGCGCCGCCAGCGTCTTGTTCGGTGCCATGACAATGGCCGGACGCCCGGTGCGTGCGATTACGTTGGCCATGGTGAACGTCTTGCCGGAGCCGGTCACGCCGAGCAGCGTCTGGAACGATAAGCCGTCCTCGATACCCTCCACCAATTGCGTAATGGCCGTGGGCTGGTCGCCCGCCGGCTCGAACGGCTGGTGCAGGCGATAGGGGTTGTTGGGAAAGGTAATGACATTCATTTGTTGTTATTGTATTGCAAGGGCAAGCCAGAGACATTATTCATCGCTGCCAATATTGAGTGTGAATATTTTTTGAGTGTGCGATTTGTTAGCGGGGCGCGCTCTAAATCCAAATACAACATTCTTTACATGGAAGAATGCTGCATGCCAAAAAAACACAAATACCTCACCCTGGATGAGCGCACGCTGATTCAAACTCAACTTCAGCAAGGATTTTAAGCTAGTGGTTCTTGGTGAGCCTTGAAGATTTGGCCGAATTGCTGGTGCTGCCGGAATGGCAATGCCGGCACTCAGCCCTGCGTGGAGTTAAGCCACTTGAAACTTACCTGTTCGTAGTCCTCGCCCTCGGCCAGCAGGCCGGTCAGTTTTATTTCCCGGCTATTCTCCCCCATCATCATCTGATAGATGCTGCCCGGTACGAAGCTGCCTGACTCCATCAGCATGGTGGCGTTTGCGTAGGAATTGAGAGTGTCCGGCAATAATATGGCCGGAAGATAATCGTATTCAAAAGAGCCGGAGCTACTTTCCCAGTTGGATATTTTCTCAACGCCCTTGCCGAGAATACGCAGCCATACTGACAAAGGTTTTTTGGCGAGAATCTCGACTCCCGTATGCATGATGCCGTTGGGGTCGGTTTGGAGCCGGCGCACCATGCCAACCCACCATAACTGGGTGTTTTGAGCCTTGAGGCCGCACAAATTACCGATTTTTACCCAGTTACTCGCTACCTTCGGGATTGTGCAGCCAATCCCGTCAATACTCATATCCAGAACCGGCCATTCTTCCGTCGAGTAGTCGACATTATCATCGGCAGACAGGGTGATGGTAGATCTGTTTTTCAATGCTGCCGCATCTTTTTCAGAAAGGTCGATCATGCTGTCTATGTCAACGCGCGTAACCAGTTGGCTGATAGCCTTGAAGCCGTGGATCACATCGATGACGGCACTGATTCCTTTTCTTTCGTTGTGGCGGTGCGGTGGGTTTCTTGCCCAGTACACCAGTAAATGCTTCAACACGGTAAGCTTGCCTGCTGGCGTGAACTCGTTGCCGAAGCGCCGTTCCGGTTCGGCAAAGTCATGTTCATTCTGGCTGATGATTTTCTTTATGGCAGGAAGCGCCTTGACTGCCCCGAAGAAGCGCATGGTTGGTGTTATTGGAAGATTGTTATTCGTGTTTCCGGGTGTGCCGGGCTTGGACAGGTCAATAAAGTAGGCGCAGTCTGAATCAGGTTCCGTTTTGAAATCAAAAAAACTCACCAGACGACCGGCAATGCGATAACTTACCTCGATTTGATCCGGAGCCAGTGTGTCCGGCGAAGATACATGCAACATTAGTGCCCGCGCCAGTTCTCTTTGCGGACTGGTATGGATGACGTGCTTCGTGTAAGGGTAAATCATGGTGTCGGCGATTTGGCTGGTTTCGGCAAAATTGTAGCAATTGAACAGATGATCCCAGGCCGACTGTTCAACTTCCACATAACGCATCAATTCCAGCTTCATTTGCTCGCTAGCGGTACGCAACAGCCTGACGCAGATGAGCGGCAGTTTTTCCTTGAGCTCCCAGGTTTTTTTCCCCGTTTGTCGGTATTCGTTGATACATACCGAATAGGCTTCGGTCAAGGCTCGCGCAAAATCGTGCATTCCTTTCCATAAATGCAATCCATGAAAGTCCTGCAAATGCGGTTCGCTCAGATACTGGAAGAGCAGTTTCGCTTCCAGCGGTTGTCCGATTTCATCCAGCAGCATGACGATATCGGTACGAATCTCTGGGCGAAAACCGTGTGCGTCCTTGATTGAGGTCAGCCAGAAGGTGATTTCTTCCAGCGCTTTGAAAGTGTCGTCTTTCGGCAGGTTGGCCAGCAATTCTCTGGCCTCCTTCATGTCGGACATGGGGTGATCCGGCTTTCTGCCAAAGGCATCGAGAAGGGAAAACATAATCTGTTTCAGCTTTCAAGTACGGTAAAACAGAAGCTGTTCATGGGTGCCTCGCGAAAGGTTTGATGTTGGGGATTCTTGGTGGCCTGCTGCCGGGTAGCGGGGCGGCGGGATTGCCTTTATGCAGAGATAATATCGGAGTAGTTCTTTTTTGAGAAGGCTTTTGCTTGCTGTAGAATTTGCGGCATGAGCAAAGCATTCACACGTGAAGACGATACTGCTGAGGTCGAACTGGAACCCCAGCTTCGGTTGCCGGCGGGTGTAAGAAATTACATTACGCCCAACGGATACCGCAAGCTGAAACAGGAACTGGATCAGCTTTGGAAAATTGAACGCCCGGCGCTGGTGAAGACAGTTACCTGGGCGGCTTCCAATGGCGATCGCTCCGAAAATGGTGACTATATCTATGGCAAAAAACGCCTGCGTGAAATTGACCGCCGCGTGCGTTTTCTGCGCAAGCGTCTGGAGCAGGCCGAGGTGGTCGATCCGGCGCAACGCGGGGAATGCGAGCAAGTATTTTTCGGCGCGACCGTAACGGTTTGCGACAGCGCTGGATGCGAGAGTATTTATAGTATTGTCGGGGTGGATGAGGCGAATGCCGGAAGCGGTCGGATCAGTTGGGTATCGCCATTGGCACGGGCGCTGCTCAAACTGCGCGAGGGCGAAGTGGCAACGTTGCATACTCCATCGGGTATCCATGAACTGGAAATCCTGTCAGTGGTCTACCGCGAGTTGGGTTGAAACACCCTGACAGTAGTAATAATGACTTTGTACCTGGTCGCAGATTTGTTATCTTGCCTTACCTTTTGCTATTGAGCTTCTATCTGGGCGGACGCTCAGGAATACATTTTGCAAATTATGGATCCCAGGCTACTTAAAATCCTTGATAATCGTGAACAGAATTACCCACATGCTCTGGAGCGGCAATATCCACGCGTGCTGAGTAAAATTATGGAATTGTGGGATTCTGCTGATATTGATGCCTATTTTCTTGATTTGATGGTCAGCAGCCGCCCGAACCGTCAGGGGTTCCCCCAGCAAGTGGCATCTGACATCATGTCTTTGAGCCGGGTGCATGAGCGTCAGCGTGGTCGTGAAGAGGTTGCCCCCTGGGGCCATGTTTCCCAAAATATCCAACAGGAAATCGAGCAGCAGGGTGTGCCATATTCTCCGCAGGGATTCATTAAAGCCTGTGAGTCCGGCAAGAGTGGAGTGGTTGCCTTGTTCCTGAATTCCGGGATGAACGTTGACACCTGTGACGACCGGCAATGGACCCCTCTGATGATTTCCGCATTCAATGGTAACCAGGAGATGGCTTCTCTGATGATTAATAATGGTGCGGATATCCATCATAAGGATACTGCCGGTTATACCCCTTTGCACTGGGCGGCATTCAATGGCTATTCGGAAGTGGTGAAGCTGCTGCTGGACAGGCAGGCCGACGTCAATGCGCGTAGTAATCATGGCTGGTCGGCTTTGCTGCAGGCGGCCACGCGCGGGCACCTGCCGGTGAGTCTGCTGCTTGTTGAAAAAGGTGCAGATGTGAATGCTGCATCCAACGACGGCTGGACACCGTTGCATAAAGCTTCGGCCAACGGGCATTTTGCGGAGGTAATGCTGCTGCTTGAAAAGGGTGCAAATCCCGCAGCAAAATACGCCGATGGAGTAACGGCGCTGGAGCTTGCCAGAAAAAACAAACATGAAAAAATTGTTGCCGCGCTGTCCGGCAGGAGTTAATCATTATGCAAGGCACTTCCGGAAGTGCTATTGGCAGCATGCTGGTGGGAGCAGCAGTATGACAGCGGCTTAACAAGCGTTTTTTGTTGGCCTGGTCGATTTGCCAGGTAAAGCCGATAAAGCAATCAATACTCTCTATAGGGGACACGATGAAAAAAATTGAAGCGATCATCAAGCCATTCAAATTGGACGAAGTACGTGAAGCGCTTTCCGAATTGGGTGTGAGCGGTTTGACCGTCGTCGAAGTCAAGGGCTTTGGACGCCAAAAAGGGCATACCGAACTGTATCGCGGCGCCGAATATGTGGTGGATTTTCTGCCCAAGATCAAAGTGGAAGTCGTGGTGCCGGCCAATTTGCTTGACACAGCAGTCGAAGCGATTATCAAGGCTGCGCATACCGGAAAAATTGGCGACGGCAAAATTTTTATCTCGGCGGTTGAACAGGTGATCCGTATCCGTACCGGTGAAATCAACGAGGCCGCACTGTAATTCGACCCTGCTTGGAGGTGGTGACGCTATTGGCAGGTAAGGGTAGGATTCCCCGCGCACCGGCTCCGGAGAATGCCAGACCATGAAATTCATCCAATCGCGCGACAACACTTTTTTCAGGGAGATCGCCAGGCTGGCGGGTTCGGCGCGACAGCGTTGTAAAGCCAGGCGGACTTTGCTGGACGGTGCACATCTGCTGGCGGCGTATCTGGACAATGGCTTCCGGCCGTTGCACATTCTGGTGAGCAGCACGGCGTTGAGCGATGCGGAAGTACAGGCGCTGCTCGGACGCGCCACAGACGTACCGGTGACGCAACTGGACGACCGGTTGTTCGCCGGGCTGAGTGAATTAAAAACACCGACCGGCCTTCTCGTGCTGATCGAATTGCCGCAGCCAGCTGCTGCAGTTTCACACAGTCACTTTGCCTTATTGCTGGAGGATATACAGGATCCCGGTAATCTCGGTTCGATGTTGCGTTCGGCGGCGGCAGCGGGGTGTGATGCGGTATTTTTGTCCGGTGGCTGCGCCGACGTGTGGTCACCCAAAGTGCTGCGCGCCGCAATGGGCGGACATTTTGTGCTGAATATCCATGAGCAGCAGGATTTGCCGGATGTGGCCAACGCATTCCCGGGCATGTTATTGGCAGCCACGTTACAGGCCACACACAATCTGTATGACTGCGACCTGCGCGGCAATGTTGCGTTGCTGATTGGCAATGAAGGGGCGGGGCTGTCTGTTGGCTTGCTGAGTCTCGCCACGCAAACGATGTCCATACCCATGCCCGGCAAGGTCGAGTCGCTGAATGCGGCGGCAGCAGCGGCGATATGCCTGTTTGAGGCGGTGCGGCAACGTCAGTTGTGTTGATCTTCCTGTGCCGCTTCGCTTCCAAACCCAACAGGGTTGCCAGTCAAATGGCCAGTAGTTATATTAGCGGCTGTGTTGCGAATGTATGAAAGTTTCTCGAATTTCCAACTGATATTTTCAGTCTCAATCCAGACCGGACGACTGCCCGGAGAAAAATTAACATGACAACCATTCATCAGGAAGACTTCATTGCCAGTGTTGCCGATGCGCTGCAATACATTTCTTATTACCACCCGCTTGATTTCATTCAGGCGCTGGGCAAGGCTTACGAGCGCGAGCAGTCGCCCGCAGCCCGTGATGCCATCGCGCAGATACTTACCAACTCGCGCATGAGTGCGCAGGGGCACCGGCCGATTTGCCAGGACACTGGTATCGTGGCGGCCTTCGTCAAGGTTGGCATGGAGGTGCGCTGGGATGCGCAGATGGGCGTGGGCGACATGGTCAACGAAGGTGTGCGCCGCGCTTATCTGAACTCGGAAAACAAGCTGCGTGCCTCGGTGCTGAGCGATCCGGCCGGTGCGCGTACCAACACCCGTGACAACACACCCGCGGTGATTCATTACGAGCTTGTTCCCGGTGACAAGGTCGAGGTGACCCTCGCGGCCAAAGGCGGCGGCTCGGAAAACAAGTCCAAATTTACCGTCCTTAATCCCTCGGACAATCTGGTCGACTGGGTGCTGAAAACCGTCCCCGCCATGGGTGCGGGCTGGTGTCCGCCGGGAATACTGGGTATCGGTCTTGGCGGCACGGCAGAAAAGGCCATGTTGCTCGCCAAGGAAGCGCTGATGGAGCCGGTTGATATCCATGAGTTGCAGCAACGCGGTGCCAGTAACCGGGTTGAAGAGTTGCGTCTGGAACTATACGAAAAAATCAATGCACTGGGCATCGGTGCGCAGGGACTGGGCGGCCTCACCACTGTGCTGGACGTCAAGATCAAGGACTATCCGACCCATGCCGCTGGCTTGCCGGTAGGAATGATCCCCAATTGCGCCGCCACCCGCCACATTCATTTCGCCCTCGACGGCAACGGCCCGGCCATGCTGGTACCGCCTTCCCTCGACGCATGGCCGAAAGTCGAATGGCAGCCTGCCGCCGACTCGCGCCGCGTCAATCTCGATACCATTACCCGCGAGGAAATCACCAGCTGGAAACCGGGTGAGACGCTACTGCTATCCGGCAAGCTGCTCACCGGACGTGATGCTGCGCACCAGCGCATCGCCGATATGTTGGTACGCGGCGAAGTATTGCCGGTGGATTTTTCCGGCCGTTTCATTTACTACGTCGGCCCGGTCGATCCGGTGCGCGACGAAGCGGTAGGACCGGCCGGACCAACGACGGCGACGCGTATGGATAAATTTACCGATCTGATGCTGGAAAAAACCGGCCTGATCGGCATGGTCGGCAAAGCCGAGCGCGGTCCGGAAGCGATCAGGAGCATCAAGCAGCACAAGGCTGTTTACCTCATGGCGGTCGGCGGTGCGGCCTATCTGGTATCCAAGGCGATCAAGGCCGCCAGAGTATTGGCCTTTGCCGATCTGGGCATGGAAGC
The DNA here is from genome assembly GCA_035529795.1 of Gallionella sp. Classification (GTDB taxonomy): domain Bacteria; phylum Pseudomonadota; class Gammaproteobacteria; order Burkholderiales; family Gallionellaceae; genus Gallionella. The sequence goes on from DATKVZ010000026.1 coordinate 86,640, forward strand.
CATCTATGAGTTTACCGTGCAGGATATGCCGGTTACCGTGGCGGTGGACACGAACGGCACGTCAGTGCATGAAACCGGGCCTGCGCAATGGCGTGTGAATATCGATCAACTCAGGAAGACCCGCCCGTGACATAAAAATCAGGGGGCAGGGTATTGAGTCATGGACGGGGTAATCGGAACGGTTTGCCATCGGCATCCAGGAAGCAGTCCACCGGACCCACGACAACGCAGCGCGGTTGGTCAAAGTAGCCCACGCACTCGTTGCATTTGTCCGGATCAATTTCATAAATATAATCCCCTTCGGTGATTGCCCCGGTGGGGCACTCCGGGTCGCAAAGACCGCAATTGATGCACTCATCCGTAATGGATAATGCCATTTTTATTCTCCGTGTTGTTTATCAGGGTCTGCATGATCTGCGACACTCACGCCGATCATGTGTATTCGGAATATCAGATGATTATCCGAGCAGATGGTTCACATGCTCACGTTCTTCTATCAGTTCCCGGTAGCTGTCGTCTATGCGCTTGTACCCCGCTTCGCTGATCGACAGGTCTGGCACGATGTGGTACTTGCCGCGATTGCACCTTACCGGAAAGCCGTAGACCACACCCTCGGGGATGCCGTAGCTGCCGTCAGACGGTACGCCCATGGTCACCCAGTTGTTGTGGTGTGCGCCGAGTACCCAGTCGTGGATATGCGAGATGACCGCATTTGCGGCGCTTGCCGCGCTCGACAGGCCGCGCGCCTCGATAACTGCGGCGCCTCGGTTCTGTACAGTGGGAATGAATTCACGCTCCACCCATTCCTGTTCCGGCAAAATATCGCGCACCAGCTTGCCGCGTATTTCGGCATGGTCGAGATCAGGGTATTGGGAGTCTGAATGGTTGCCCCAGACGATCATTTTCTTGATGTCCTGAATCGGCTGAAACAGCTTTTGTGCGACTTGCGCAATGGCACGATTATGATCCAAACGCATCATCGAGGTGAAGTTGCATGGGTCGAGATCGGGTGCATTTTTCATCGCAATCAGTGCGTTGGTATTGGCCGGGTTGCCCACCACCAGCACCTTAACGTGAGGTGCCGCATATTCGTTGAGCAGCTTGCCTTGGGTGGAGAAAATTACCCCATTGGCTTCCATCAGGTCTTTGCGTTCCATACCCTTGCTGCGCGGTCGTGCGCCTATCAGCAGGGCAATTTCGGTATCTCTGAATGCGACCTTCGGATTATCGGTGATGATAATTTGTTGCAGTAGCGGAAACGCACAATCTTCCAGTTCCATCATCATGCCGCGCAGCATCGACTGTGCTTGGGGTAAATCCAGTAATTGCAGGATGATGGGCTGCTCCTGCCCAAGCATGATGCCATTGGCGATCCGGAACAGGGCAGCGTAACTGATTTGGCCGGCTGCTCCGGTGACGGTAATGCGGATGGGTGCTTTCATGTTTCTTTCCTCTGGATAGGTAATTTTTAGGCAAAAGAGGCCGAATCATAATTGTTTTGATTTTTTTGTGCCATGTAATAAGACGCGGCATACCGTGGGCCGGCAGCTTATCAGTGCGTAAGTAGTGCTATAATTCGTCCGGTAAAGCTGGAAGCGCAACCAGCGCGAAAGTGGCGGAATTGGTAGACGCACTGGATTTAGGTTCCAGCGCCGCAAGGCGTGAGAGTTCGAGTCTCTCCTTTCGCACCACATAAAATAAAGTGGCTAAAGTGTTGTGGTGTCCCGTCAAGCGTTGATGTTTCCCATATAAATTTCCCGAATCTTGCGTGCAAATTTTTTTTGCACGTATCCCGTTATGTGTCGGCAAATCTGTGCGGCTCCAGCAGATTGCCGGATTGTCGTATTAAGATGCCAGTCCTATGCCAAGCACAAGGTTATAGAGAGGTTGTCGGGTAAAGTTTTTGTAGTGCTTCGTGCGATAGTCAATTTCTCCATGCAGGCAAATTTTTCGGGAAAGTTTGCGAGCAAGAGCCATATTTATTAACTCCGGCGACGGGATTTTTTCTATGCTCATATTTTTTCCTCCTCAAAGTTGAGCGGTTTCCCCACCGAATGATCGTTTGCACAAAAATTCTTGTACCCTCCAAATTTGTACTTCCATGCGGTGGTGCTGCATCTTTGTAAGTGGAAATCCTACAGAGGCTGAACCCGGAAACTTACATAAAAATCGGTGAGCTTCCGATTTTTTCTTTTTTCTCCGCCCGTAATAATGCGGCTGTCAAAATTTGATAAACATAGTTTTTCATAAATACCGAATATCTTGCCGATTCTGGCCAATTCATTCTTCATTGGTTTACAAGGGGGGGTCTTATGAACACCATGCAATTACAGGAAGACATTCGCGATATCAATCTGACTTATCTGATGCTGGCTCAACAAATGATCAAGGCAGACAAACCTGCCGCAATTTTTCGTTTGGGGTTGAGTCAGGATCTGGTAAATGTGCTCGCAGGATTGACGCCAGCACAAGTTGTCAAAATGGCGGCATCCAATATGTTGTTATGCCGTTTCCGCTTTGATGAGAATCTGCTGCTCAATATGGTAACCGGTTACAGCAAGGATCGCCTGATGTCACAGGCGCATGCGGCGATCCTGATGTCAGCGCAGCCCGTTGAAGAATTAGCCTAGGAGGGCGGTCACCGTGGCAATTAAAACAGTAGCGGGCGAAGCCCGGCAGGTCAAGGTTGCAATTGAATTGATCGAAATGGGCGCGCGCCTGCAAGTGCTGCAGGAGGAAACTTCGTTAAGCCGTGAACGCCTCCTCAGACTTTACAAAGAGACCAAGGGTGAATCGCCATCCAAAGGCATGCTGCCTTACTCGACCGATTGGTTCATGAGCTGGCAGCCGAATATCCACTCGTCCCTGTTTATGGATATTTACCAGTTCCTGGTAAAAAATGCCGGCATTGAGGGCGTGCAGGCGCTGATAACCACCTATCGTTTATATCTCGATCAAGTGCAGGGTATTGAGGGCGCCGAGCCCGTACTGAGTGTCACCCGCGCGTGGTTTCTGGTGCGCTTCTTCAAGGCGGAAATGTTGCAACTTGCTTCATGCCGGGAATGTGGTGGGCATTTCGTGTCTCATGCAGGCGATCTGCACCATAGCTATGTATGTGGTATTTGTCGCCCGCCCGCACGTGCCGGAAAAACCAGGGCTGCCAGACAGCACGCCATTGCCTCTGCCCAAGCAGCCTAAAATTTTTTGAGGCGTAGTAAATGTAGCGCTGCTACTTGCAATGTTTATGTCGGGTGCTGTCCATAGTATGAATTTGCTTTAGAATACTAAAAAATGTAGGCATCAGGACAGGGAGCGCGGGAATGTTGGTCATCGTCGGTTATTTGGTGGTGCTGGTGTCGGTGTTCGGCGGGTTTGCGCTGGCCGGCGGACATCTGGCGTCATTGCTCCAGCCAGTGGAGTTGCTGATGATCGGCGGTGCCGCGGTAGGCGCATTTATTGTGGGGAATACCGGCAAGGCGATCAAGGCGACGCTGAAGGATCTGCCGAAGGTGTTGAAAGGCTCGAAATACAATAAGGCAACGTACATGGAGCTGATGGCTTTGTTGTATGAACTGCTGAATAAAGTACGTAAAGAAGGCTTGATGTCCATCGAAGGCGATGTCGAGAAGCCCGAAGAAAGTCCGATCTTCACCAAATATCCAAAAGTTGTCGTTTCTCATCATGCAGTTGAATTCATGACGGACTATCTGCGTATCATGGTCAGTGGAAATCTGAATGCTCTGGAAATCGAAAATCTGATGGATATCGAGATTGAGACGCATCATCACGAAGCGATGGTATCTTCGCATGTGATCGCCAAGCTGGGTGACGGAATGCCGGCATTCGGTATTGTCGCAGCGGTGATGGGCGTGGTGCATACCATGGAGTCGGTCGGCCTTCCGCCTGCCGAGTTGGGAATATTGATTGCTCATGCATTGGTGGGCACGTTCCTCGGGATTTTGCTGGGCTATGGGTTTGTCAGTCCGCTGGCGACACTACTTGAGCAGAAGGCTCTGGAAGATACCAAAATATTCAATGTTATCAAGGTGACTCTGCTGGCCAATCTGAATGGCTATGCACCGGCGATGGCGGTCGAGTTTGGCCGCAAGGTACTGAATTCCACGGAGCGTCCGGGCTTCGCCGAACTGGAAGAACATGTCAGGCAAAAGCGCTAATTCAGGAAGATTGGTAAGTAATAAATAAGGAATAGGGAGTAGGAACACCACTCACCACTCACCACTCACCACTCACCACTCACCACATGACTGACGATAAGAGCAAGCGACCGATAGTTATCAAACGCATCAAAAAGGTGGCGGGCGGGTCTCACGGTGGCTCGTGGAAGATTGCTTACGCCGATTTTGTTACGGCAATGATGGCATTTTTCCTGCTGATGTGGCTGTTGGGCTCAACGGCCAAGGGTGATTTGCAGGGTATTTCAGAATATTTCAAAACGCCGCTCAAGGTTGCACTGTCAGGTGGCTCCGGTAGCGGCGATAGCACCAGTATTCTCAAGGGCGGCGGACAGGATCTGATGCGCAGCGAAGGACAGGTAAAAAAAGGAGAGTTACCTGCGGAAAAAAAATTGATTAATCTTAAAGCCGCACAGCAGGAATTTCTGCGCATCGAGCGCGAGAAAATTTTGGCGCTCAAGACCAATATCGAAAAGGTAATTGAGGAAAACCCCAGGCTAAAGCAATTCAAGAACCAGATTCTGCTCGATATCACCAGCGAAGGATTGCGCATCCAGATCGTAGATGAGCAGAATCGCGCCATGTTCCGGACCGGTAGCGCGCAACTGGAGCCCTACACCAAGGAAATTCTTCATGAGATTGGTAAGGCGCTGAATGAAGTACCCAACAAAATCAGCCTGTCCGGTCACACCGATGCGGCAGCTTACAGCGCGGGTGAGAAAGGCTACAGCAATTGGGAGCTGTCTGCCGACCGCGCCAACGCTTCGCGCCGCGAACTGATCGCGGGCGGCATGGCGGAGGATAAAATTTTGCGCGTAGTGGGATTATCTTCTGCTGTGCTGTTCAATAAAGATGAACCGTTAAATCCAATCAACCGGCGCATCAGCCTGATCGTGATGAATAAAAAAGCCGAGGAAGCGGCGCAGCATGATGGTGGCGTAGTAAAACTGGATACCGCTGCGGGTAGCAAAGAATTGGGCGAAGCCATCAAGGGTGGTTTTGAAGTGCCGTCTGCCGCTCATTCAACTGGTGTCCAAGCAACATCCCCCCAAGCCGCGCCAGCGGCGTATTGAGAACGTGCTCCCCCGGAATTGCTGTCGATAGTAAGACAGTTGCGAATAAATTTGCACCCACCAATGCAGCGCGCACCAACTGACAGGCCTGATCAAACCCGCCATGAGTTTACTGAAGGGCGCAGCAATCCGGCATGTATCTGTCAGAAATGTAGGAATTCCGCCTACAAGGCTGTAGGAAATCCGCCTAACATACGGAATTCGTGAGATTTTTTCCCTTTGTTCCCCTAAAGGAAATTGATTTCCTGCCGTTAAAGTATTGACCAGCACGGGAGTTCCCTGCAAGAACGCATGACCCGCAGAGAATGCATGATTAATGGGCGAGAGGTGAGTGGCCCATTTCAAACCCGAGCGCAAATTACAACGATCAGGGAATTAGCAAATGTCAGGCAACATGAAAATCAGCACTCGATTAATTCTCCTCCTGAGCTTTCTGCTTATCGCGCTGGTGATTGTCGGTATTGTGGGGTTGTACGCTGCCAGCAAGATGAATGATGCGCTGGAAGATACGTATAAACACAAGCTGGTGCCTGTTATGCACTTGAACAAGGTCGCCGAGGCCAATCTGCTCAATCGTCTGGCTATCGCCAATACGCTAGTGCAGCCAGAAGATATGGAAAAAGATGTTCAGTCAATAATAAACAACAGGGAGTTGATTGACAGGGAATGGGCTGTTTTCATGACTTCATTGACCGACGCAGAAGACCAGATATTGGCAGAAAAATTTATCGAAGTGCGCGGACGCTTTATCGAAGAAGGTATCAAGCCGGCCGTGGCGGCAATGAAAACCAATAATGCGGACGAGCTCAGACGGATACAGTTGGAGCATGTCGCTCCCTTGCACGCCCCATTAACCGAGGTGCTGAATGCGCTGATCGAAATGGAAAGGCGCGATGCCGAAAAGTTGTATGAAGAATCTGCCGTTACTTACAAAACTATACGCGCATTATCCATCGCGCTGATTCTGATTGGCGCGGCACTGGGCAGCGCATTGGGATTTTCCATTATTCGCGGAATTTCCCGTGCATCAGACGAATTGCGCAACGTGATGGTAATAATGTCGGCAGATGGCAACCTGGGCGCACGCGCCAGAGTGTTTGGACAGGATGAAATTGGTCAGGCAGCAACGGCATTCAACGGGCTGATTGATCATTTTGCCAACATCATCCGCCAGGTGCTCAGCCATGCCGACACCGTGTCTGGTACTGCGGCGCAACTGTCCATCTCCTCTGCACAAATCGCACAAAGCTCTCAGGCGCAGAGTGAGGCGGCGGCTTCCACGGCAGCGGCGGTGGAGCAGATTACCGTAAGCATCAACTCGGTTGCCGTCAACACCGAAGACGTGCGCAAGCTATCCGAGCGGGGTTTGAACCAAACCCGACAGGGCAACCAGAGCATGACCGAGATGATCGGTGAAATTCACAGTGTGCAGAAAGCGGTCAACCAGATCGCCGATTCGGTGAAAGAATTTGTCGATAGCACCCGCGCCATCGCCAATATGACCCAGCAAGTGAAAGATATTGCCGACCAGACCAATCTGCTGGCGTTGAATGCGGCCATCGAAGCGGCGCGCGCCGGTGAACAGGGACGCGGCTTTGCGGTAGTGGCGGATGAAGTGCGCAAGCTGGCGGAAAAATCCGCGCATTCGGCGAGCGAAATCGACCAGATAACCGGTTCGCTGAACCAGAAATCCACCCATGTCGAAGCTACCGTGCAGGCGGGCCTGCGGTCACTGCAGATGACACAGGAGCATGTTGAGCGGGTTTCGGAGATATTGACAGAAGCGGGCAATGCAGTCTTGCAATCCAGCCACGGAGTGGGGGATATCGCCGCTTCGGTAGGTGAGCAAAGCCTGGCGAGCACCGAGATTGCGCGCAACGTGGAAAAAATTGCACAGATGTCCGAAGAAAATCATGCCGCAGTGGAATCGAATGCGCAGGATATCGTGCGCCTGGAACAGTTGGCCAGGGAATTGCATGAGGCCGCGGGAAAATTCAAGGTGTAGGGGTGAACAGGGAAGAAATGCAGTATGGCTATTCCAGAATGGTGCTGTGACGTTGCCGCCGGGAGAGGAATGTTGAAGCTTCCAGTTGCATGATGGCTATGGAGTTAACGCTTGCAGGCCAAGTTACCCCAAAAATTACGTGACATTATTTCAAGGTAAAAGGTGATTCAAAATGTTTGAAAATCTGGCTATCAAATCGTATTTGGTTTTTGTTGAGAGGTGTAATTTTTACATTACTCCGCATACCGCCTTTCACGTACCACAGAACTTTACTCAGAATTAAGGAGCAGACCATGCAAAACAAAAATGCTTACGTTTCACAAAAAGAGGTGCCATTCCCGGCGGGGGGAGTTCTGGTTTCAAAAACCAATACCAAAGGCATCATTACCTATGCGAACGATGCATTTGTGGCAATCTCGGGATACCCACATGAAGAGCTGGTCGGCACCAACCACAATATCGTGCGCCATCCCGACGTGCCGCCACAGGCATTCAAATGGCTATGGGATACGCTAAAAGATGGGCGCCCGTGGCGCGGCGTTATCAAGAACCGCTGCAAGAGTGGCGATCATTACTGGGTACGCGCCACTGTTGCACCGATTTTTGAAGGTGGCAAAGTTACCGGTTATCTCTCGGTGCGCAAGGCGCCGACACGCGGGCAAATTGCCGAAGCGGAGGTGCTGTACCGGAAACTAAACCAATCCGGCGCCCAAGTGGTGTCGAAATACGAACGATACAAGTTCAAAAACTGGCCGCTGAAAGCCAAGCTGCAATTTATGATTCAGGTAACGCTGCTCTTTGTTCTGGCAGCCGCACAGGTCATGATCTCTGCGGATATGCGCGAGGAACCGAAAAAACTGGCGGCTGAAAAAGGTATGCAGGTAGCCAATGAAATCATTGACGGCGCAAATATGCTGATGGTGGTCGGGCAATTCAGTGAGACGAGCAACCGCAAGTTGTTAATGCACAAAATTCAATCATCCGGCAGCGTTAAATCCGCGCAATTTGTCCGCACCCAGCCGGTGGTGGATTTGTATGGTCCGGGTCTGCCGGAAGAGCTGCTCAAGGACGATGTGCAACGGCAGGTGATCGAGAGCAAGAAGCAAAGCATCACCTTCACGGCCGACGGGCAAGGTGTGCGGGTAATAACCCCCTATCTGGCCAGCAAGGATTTTCATGGTACCGATTGCACGGGTTGCCATGCCGTGTCGGAAGGCGTGGTGCTTGGCGCATCGGATGTGGTTATCGGTATGGAATCGGATAGCGCCAAGGTTGAGCGCATGGAAATGCTGATGCTGGGCGGGCAGGCTGCGCTGCAGGTGTTCCTGTTCTTTTTCATTGGCTACTGCGTTGAAAAATATGTCCGCCGTCCGGTTCATGTCGTAAACGGTGAATTCAGAAATATCATGGAGGGCAATCTCGATACCGAGCTGGATATTTCCGGCCGGGATGAGATGGGATCGCTGTTATGCGAAATCCAGACCATGCAATGTTACCTGCGCACCATGGTGGACGAGATTGTTATGCCGGTCAGCCATATCCAGCGGCGTATTACGGATATGGACGCCAGGGTATCCAGTGTGGCGGACAATGCAGTTGACGAGCAGGATCACATCCAGAAAATCGCGAGCACTATGGAGGAATTCAGTCAGTCGATCGCCGAAGTCGCAAACATGGCGGCAGATTCACTCAATGATGTACGGGTGATGCAACAGGTTATCGAGGAAAACGACCGCAATATGATGCTCAGCATCGATGCGACCGGAAAGGTTTCAGACACGGTACAGGCATCCAGTAAAACCATTTCCGACCTGAGCGCCTCTATCCATAAAATTGGGGCAATTGCAAATGTCATCAAGGATATTGCCGAGCAGACCAATTTGTTAGCGTTGAATGCGGCAATCGAAGCGGCGCGTGCCGGTGAACAGGGACGCGGCTTTGCGGTGGTGGCTGACGAAGTGCGCAAGCTGGCGGAGCGTACCGCGAGCAGTACCAAGGATATTGCCAGCACCATTGGTGAAATAACCACAATCTCGGAAGGCGCCGTAAAATCCATGCAGGGCGCAATAACCGATGTCGAAGCGGGTGTTTCTCTGGTTCACCTGAATAGTGAAGGGCTCAAGAAGATCAGAGTCGCAATGGTCAATGTGGATGAACGCATGGAACATATCGCTACCGCAACGAGAGAGCAGTCTGCTGCAAGCGAAAGTGTTGCAAACAGCCTGGAGCGCGTCACCAGCCTGGTGGATAACAATGCGCATTCTGCCAAAGATGCCAAATCGGCTGCTGAGCAGCTGGCAAAATCGGCAGAAGAGCTGAAGAGTGCCGGATATCCGTTGACAAAATGCGCGATGGGCTGAGAGGGGCGTGGGTAAAGGTTTAAGGAGAAGGAAGAATGTCTGACCTGTTAAAAAATATCGATGCCCGGTCCAAGTTGGCGGGAACCAACAAGCTGGAGATTCTGATGTTTACGCTCGGTCTGGATAATCGCAGCGGGCGCGAAGAAACCTTCGGTATCAACGTATTCAAGGTGCGTGAAGTGATGCGCATACCGAAAATTACCCGTGCGCCGGAGATGCCGACCTCGGTAGAGGGGATGGTGAGCCTGCGCGGTGCGCTGGTGCCGGTGATCGATCTGGCCAGATATGCGGGAATTGAAACCGACGACAAGACGGACATCATGATTGTCACCGAGTACAACGGTCACACCCAGGGGTTTCTGGTCAAGGCGGTTGATAATATTCTGCGTCTGGACTGGTCGGCGATGCGCGTCCCTCCGGCAATGCTGGCTGCGGAATTGGGCGGGCTGGTCACGGCCATCACCGAGCTTCAGGATGGTCGTCTGGTGATGATGCTGGATGTGGAAAAAGTACTTTCAGAAACCAGCCGTTTTGATGAGGATGAGCTGATTTTCAAGAACGTGCAGCCGCTGGGTAAGGAACGCACGGTATTTTTTGTCGATGATTCCTCGGTGGCACGCAATCAGATCGCCCGCACGCTGGATGCCATGCAGGTGAAATATATTTCCGCGATCAATGGCCGGCAGGCATGGATTGAATTGGCGAAGATGGCCGATTACGCCGACACATCGCATACACCACTCAAAGATCTGGTGCAGGTGATTCTGACCGATGTGGAAATGCCCGAGATGGACGGTTATATGCTGACGCGCAAGATCAAGTTGGATAAGCGTTTTGCCGGCATCCCGGTGCTGATGCACTCGTCACTGAGCAGTTCATCCAATCGGCAGCTCGGCAAGACGGTTGGAGTGGATGAATACGTGTCGAAATTTGAGCCGCAGAAATTGGCTCAGGCGTTAACGCGGCTGTTGAGTTAGAGCAAGGGGAAAGATGATGGCCTATACAGAAGGAATATTGAGCGATAACCAGGATGGTCTGCTTGATCACATTGATGCGCGCACCAATCTGGCCGGCACCAACAAGATGGAAATATTGTTATTCAGCCTGGGCAGCAACGAAAAATTCGGCATTAACGTGTTCAAGGTCAAGGAAGTCAGCCAGGCCGGAAAGATCACGCGCACGCCGAATATGCCGAGCGGGGTGGATGGCATCATCAGCCTGCGCGGGCATGTGATGCCAGTGCTGAATCTGGCCAAATTCATGGGCATGAGCCCACAAACCAGGCCCCAGACCATGCTGGTTGCTGAGTATAGTCAGCATATTCTCGGCTTTTTGGTGGATGGGATTGATCGCATCATCCGTGTCGACTGGGACCGGGTGCGCGCCACCGAGGGAATGCTTTCCGACAAAGGTGCGCTCATCACCGCCATTACCGAGCTGGATGATGGCTCGCTGGTTTCTATCCTGGATGTCGAACAGATTCTGGCAAATGCATTTGGCGAGGGTGTGGTTGGTAACATCGAACGCATTCATTCAAAACATGAGCTGTGTGTTTTCTTTGCTGACGATTCGCTGGTGGCACGGAAAAAAATTGGCGAGGTGCTGGATAAGATGGGTGTCAAGCAGATTCAGGCTAGTAACGGGCGCGAAGGATGGGAGCGGCTCAAGACAATGGCCGATGTGGCGCAAAATAGCGGAGCCAATTTGCATGACCAGATTCAAGTGATTCTGACCGATGCAGAAATGCCGGAGATGGATGGTTACGTACTGACCCAGCATATCAAGAATGATTCTCGTTTTGACGGGATACCGGTAGTAATGCATTCGTCATTATCATCAGATGCAAACCGCGCCATGGGTAAGCGTGTCGGGGTGAACTACTATGTGCCAAAGTTTGATTCCATGGTCTTATCGGAAACATTGCGACCGTTGCTGACTTGACCGAATGGTAAGTAGTTAGTGGTAAGTGGCAAGTAAAAAAACCACTCACTACTTACTATTTACCACTTACTACGCAGGGGGTGTTATGGGAATAGAGAATACAAGATTTCTGGTGGTGGACGATTTTTCCACGATGCGCCGTATCGTGCGTAATTTGCTCAAGGAATTGGGATTCGTCAATGTTCAGGAGGCTGAAGATGGTGTGGAGGCACTGAGCAAGCTGCGTAGCGTGGAATTCGATTTTGTAGTGTCCGACTGGAATATGCCGAACATGACAGGTATCGAATTGCTGCGCGCCATCCGCGCAGACGACAAACTCAAACATCTGCCGGTATTGATGGTGACGGCGGAAGCCAAGCGTGAAAATATCATTGAAGCGGCGCAGGCGGGGGCTTCCGGGTATGTGGTGAAACCATTTACGGCCGCGACACTTGATGAAAAGCTGAAGAAAATTTTCCAAACTATGCAAAAGTGAGTGATGACATGACTACCCATACCGCAACTCAGGATTCCGAGGATCTCGAAGCATTGTTTGACAGTATCGTCACCGCTCACGTTGCAGAATCCCTGCCTGATGCCGGGCATTCCGTAAAGGAAAACACTTGCAGTGATGCCGGCACCAGCAAGATGATCAATCAAATTGGCCAGATGGCACGAACACTGCACGATACATTGCGTGAGCTGGGATTAAACAAGGAAATCGAGAAGGCTGCCGCCTCCATTCCGGATGCGCGTGACCGTCTGAATTATGTGGCAACACTGACACAGCAGGCAGCCGAGCGGGTGTTGAATGCAACCGAGGCGGCACAGCCGGTCATGGAAAAAATGGAAGTTGAGGCACACCGCTTGTCCAAACAATGGGAGCTGCTGTTCGATAAGAAACTGGATGTCGAGCAATTCAGGACTATGGTCTTGCAAACTCACACCTTTCTGTATGAGGTGCCCAAGCAGGCCAAGACGACCAATGCCTATCTCATGGAGATTATGATGGCGCAGGACTTTCAGGATCTGACCGGTCAGGTCATCAAGAAAATTATCGAGGTAACGAAAGCCATGGAGCAGCAGTTGTTGGCGCTGCTGTTAGAGAACGCGCCAGCCTCTGTTAAATCCGAGCTGGACACCGGACTCTTGAATGGCCCGGTAATCAACCCGCATGGGCGGGCCGATGTGGTGACCAGTCAGGATCAAGTGGATGACCTGCTGGAAAGCCTGGGGTTTTAATCGGGAGTGGGGAGTGGGGAGTGGGGAGTGGGGAGTGGGTTTCCCACTTTCCACTGAGGCACGAAGTGCCATTCCACTAGCTATTTCCCAAACAAGGAGATTGGGATGAGTGATTTTGCCGGTATGGAAGAACTGTTAAGCGACTTCTTGCTGGAAGCAGGCGAGATGTTGTCTGACGTGGACAGCAAATTGATGGAACTGGAGAAACACCCCAGTGACAGTAATTTGCTCAATGAAATATTTCGCGGTTTCCATACCATCAAGGGGGGCGCGGGTTTCCTCAATGCGAGCGAACTGGTCACGCTGTGCCATCTTACGGAGAACCTGTTCGACAAGCTGCGCAACCGTGAGTTGATGTTGAGCGCCGAGCTGATGGATGTGATTTTTGCAGCAACCGCCGAGGTGCGCAGAATGTTTGACTCGTTACAACAAAACCAGCAACCTGCCGCGGCGCCTGGAGAGGTAATTCAGGCACTGAAAGATGTATTGAGTGGTAAAGACATTACGAGTTTATCAGGTAAAAACGAGTCCAAACCGATGGCATCGGTCAGCACACAGTCTGTGTCAGTCATTGCGCCGACCTCTGCGTCGCCTCCTGCCGGGGTGGATAGTGTTGATTGGGTTGCGCTGTATGATGCACTGACTGGCGGCACCGATATCGTTGCTGTAGTCGGCGCAACTCGCAATCCGGAAAAAATTGCGGCCGCCGTTTCGGAAGAAGAGTCCACCAAGAAAGTGTTTGGCCGCCGCGCCAGCGATGTGCCGGGTTCGACCGTGGGTCGCCGTGATGGCGATATCCCCGCAAAAGAAGCCAAAGAAACCACTATCCGCGTCGATACCGACCGGCTGGACCAGGTGCTCAATCTCTCCGGCGAAATCGGCCTGACCAAAAATCGTCTCACGCATTTGCGTTCCGATATTCTGCAAGGCCGCCATGATGCAGATACCTTGCAAGAACTCGATCAATCGGTCAGTCAGCTGGATATGCTGGTGGTGAATCTGCAAAACGCGGTGATGAAAACACGTATGCAGCCGATTGGTCGTCTGTTCAAGAAATACCCGCGCCTGGCGCGTGATCTGGCGCGATCCCTGGGCAAGGACGTTGAGCTGGTGTTGATTGGCGAAGAGACCGAGATGGATAAAACCATGATCGAGGATTTGAACGATCCACTGGTGCATCTGGTGCGCAATGCGGTGGATCACGGCGTGGAAACGGTCGAGGCGCGTATCGTTGCCGGCAAGCCGGAAAAAAGCATGGTGGAGCTGAGCGCACGTCAAGAGGGCGACCATATCCTGATTACCATTACTGATGACGGCAAGGGTATGCGCCCCGAGGTGATTCGTAATAAAGCGATCGATAAGGGGTTGATCACTTCCGAGGTGGCGAATACGCTGGATGAGAATCAGTGTCTGGAATTGATTTTTTTGCCGGGATTCTCAACCAAGGATGAAATCTCCAGTGTTTCCGGACGCGGCGTCGGCATGGATGTGGTGAAGACCAATATCCAGAAACTGAACGGTATTGTTGGCATCCAGTCCGAGCCGGGCAAAGGAACTATACTGACCATTTCTTTGCCGCTCACCCTGGCGATTCTGCCGGTGCTCATTCTGCGCCTCGGCGATCAATCCTTTGCCGTACCGCTGTCGATGGTACGTGAAATTCTGTCGATTACGCCGGATCAGCTGCAGCAAGTCTCCGGTAAGGCAACCATGGTAGTACGCGGTGAAGTGTTGCCGGTACTGCCGCTGGCACAGCTGATTGGTTGGGAACAAAGCACTAATCCGGAAGTGGGTGTATTGATGCAGTTCGGCAACAACAGTTTTATTCTGTCGGCAGACGGTTTTGCCGGGCACGACGATGTGGTGATCAAGTCTCTGGATACCTTCCGACCCAAAGGTGTTGCAGGTGTGACCATGTCCAGCGAGGGCGATATTGTGCTGATTCTGGATATCAAGGAACTGCTTAGCGACGTACGCGGACATTAGTAAAACTCAATTTCAGATTATCGGTATTTGATTTGCATATAACTATAAAAACCAGGTAATTAAAATGAAATACTCGACAATTGCACAACGACTTACTCTGCTGACGGTGGTGCCGGTATTAGCATTGGCCCTGTCTTCCGGTATGTTGATCTGGGATAGTTTCAACCGGTACCAGAGCGCGGTGCAGGCACACGGTATTATGGAAATGGCGGTGGTGGCGGGTGACTTGATCCACCCCATGCAGATTGAGCGTGGCATAACCGCCGGTTTTGTTCAGTCAAAGGGCCAGAAATTTGCAGATATATTGCCCGGCGGCCGCACCAAGACCGATGAAAAACTGCTGGCTTATAAACGGGTCATTGATGGGGTTGATACCGGCTCAATGCCGGGGCTGAAAAAAGCCGTCACGGAGGCGCAGCACAAGCTTGACGAATTGGCCAGAATCCGCAATCAGGCCAGCCAATATGTTATTCCTGCCGGAGAGGCCTCCGCTTTTTTTACCGGCACCGTTGCCAAACTTCTTGAAGTGATGAGCAGCGCTGCTGCCTATAACAGTGATCCGGGAATCGCGGGGAGGCTTTTGACCTATCTTTCTTTTGCCAAGGCCAAAGAAAATGCCGGTCAGGAGCGCGCGCTGACTGTGCCGGCGTTTGTCGCCAGCCAGGTTGAACCTGCACAATACCGCGCCATTCTGGGGAAAATTCACAAGCAGGAGGCCTACCTGGATTCTTTTGCAGACTCCGCCAGCGAGCCGGAAAAGGTGGCGTTGAGGGCGGTACTCGATGGCGATGCGGCACAGGATGTGCAGCGCATGCGCAATGTCATGGCCGAACGTGCCGCACAGGGTGGGTTCGAGATGGACTCTACTGTGTGGCTAAAACGCATCACCGACAAGATTAACGGGCTATATGAAGTCGAACAATTGCTCACGAAAAATATCAATGACGATGTCAATAACCAGTTATCTGCCAGCCGCACGTTCCTGCTCGCGCAATTGATTCTGGTGGTGTTGGCAATCGCCATTGCCGTAATGGTGTCGGTGTGGGTGGCGCGCAGCGTGAGTCAGCCATTGAGGGCGGCGGTGGATGCGGCCGAATATGCAGTCGCACACGATGACTTTACCCGTGGTATTCCCGAGGAGGGCACTCAGGAGACGGCGCGCGTCGGGCAGGCAATCAACCATCTGATGGAAAAATTCCGCAGCATTATTTCGGATACTACCCGCTCGAGCCAGGGTATCGCGGAGGCATCCAACGCTCTGGCCACTTCAAGCAGTCAGGTTAACAGTAGCTCGTCCTTGCAGGCGGATGCTGCATCATCGGTTGCGGCAGCCATCGAAGAAGTTTCAGTAAGCGTGGGCGAAACAGCGGCAAATGCCCGTGCCGCGGGTGAGATTGTCGAAAAATCCCGCATTGGAATCGAAACTACACTCGTGGTTATGGCCGAGACAGTGCAGAACGTGAATGGTATCGCGACGCTGATCCGCAAATCGGGCGACAATGTGGGGCAGCTTGAAGAGAGTTCAGAGAGGATTGGCGGCATTGTTCAGGTAATCAAGGAAGTTGCCGATCAGACCAACCTGCTGGCATTGAATGCCGCGATTGAGGCTGCACGCGCCGGCGAACAGGGCAGAGGTTTTGCGGTGGTGGCCGATGAAGTGCGCAAGCTTGCCGAGCGCACGTCAAAGGCGACTACCGAGATCGCTTCGCTGATTGGCAGCATTCAGGTCCACGTTGGCGATACCGTTACGGGAATGCAGCAGGCCGGCACCCAGGTTGGGGAAAGTCTGAGCTTGGTTGGCAGGACTGAGGCTGCATTGCACGGCATCGTCAACGACTCGCGCGAGGTTGCAAGCAATGTTAAAAGTATCGTCGATGCGGTACGCGAGCAGGATGCTGCCATCCAGCAGGTTGCGGCGAATGTTGAAAAGATCGCCCAGATGACCGAAGAAAATAGTGCTGCGGCTGCAGCGAGCAGCGACACGGCGATTCATCTTGATAGCATGTCCAGCGCGCTCAAGGACTCGGTAGCTCACTTTAAAGTCTGATTTGCGGGTTACACGCCAATGATGAAAAAACCTGCCAGTCACACTCGTGAGTTTCACCTGGCCGCGCAGGATTTTTTCTACTCACTACTTACCGCTTACTACTTAACAATCAGGGGACAACATGTTCGGCGGAAAATTAAAGGGGAAAAACCTTGCATTGCAGGCCAGGTTGGCGCAGACCGACCGGGAAATTGCCGTATTACATAGTGATTTGTCGAGGCTGGAAGGAGAACGGAATGCGGTGCGCGCCGAACTTGATGGCATTCAGGTGGAACGGCGGACTACAGGGCAACTGTATGCCAATATGCAGGGGTTCGGCGAGTCTTTTGCAGAGTTGCAAAAATCCCAGGCTGCTGCGGCACAGGCCTTGCGTGAAGAAAAACAGAATGCGATTGAGGCGGCCAGTGTCTCGGCAAGTAACCGCGAAGCCGTATCACAGATTGCACGGAGCCTGGAGTTGTTGTCTGGTGACACAATACAGACTTCGCAGAATGTGCAGAGTTTGACTGAGCGTGCCGCACAGATCGGCAGTATCGTTCAGTTGATCAAGGAAATTGCCGACCAGACCAACCTGCTGGCGCTTAATGCGGCAATCGAAGCGGCTCGTGCCGGCGAACAAGGGCGCGGCTTTGCAGTGGTCGCGGACGAGGTGCGCAAGTTGGCTGAACGCACCGCGAAAGCAACCAGCGAAATTTCGACAATCGTAATCGCCATCCAGGGTGAAACTGACCGTACCAAAACACAGATGGAAGGCTGGGCGGCGAAGTCCCAGGTGTTCAGTCGCGACGTTGAAGGTGTGATGGATAACATGAAGCACCTGCTGGGATTGTCCCACCAGATGGAGGGGACGATTTCGGCAGCAGCGCTGCGTAGCTTTGTCGAAGTCGTCAAGATCGACCATATTCTCTATAAGTTTGAAATTTATAAGGTGTTCATGGGTATTTCGGATTGCAGTGCGGACAGCTTTGCTTTGCACACCGAATGTCGGCTGGGCAAGTGGTACTTTTCCGGAGAGGGTAAAGAGTGTTTTTCCAGGCTGGATGGCTATGTCGCAATTGATGTTCCGCACCAGGCGGTGCATCAGCATGGCAGGGAGGCTGTTGTGGCATTCCGTTCCGGCGACCCGCTACGCGGCATCGGGCTGGTCGGGCTGATGGAGGCCGCCAGTATGGAAGTGCTTGCCGCGCTGGAGAGGATTGCGGTGGCCGGGGAGGGTGACAGCAGCCAACTGTGCCATTCTCCAAATTGACGGGACTGCGAGCCCTGCCTGAACATCAGACACCTTTAATTTATGAAAGAACCTGCCAGTCACACGCGTGAGTTTCACCTGACCGCGCAGGATTTTCAGCGGGTACGCAAGCTGATTTACGAACACGCCGGCATTGCCCTGAACGAGAGCAAGCAGGAGCTGGTCTATAGCCGGTTGTCGAGGCGATTACGCGCCACCGGGGCGAAGACTTTCGCGGAGTATCTGACGATATTGGAGGCGGGCAACTCGAAGGAGTTGGAGTCCTTTACCAACTCGCTGACGACCAACCTGACCTCTTTTTTTCGCGAGCCGCACCATTTTACGATGTTGGCAGACCACTTGCGCGCCCTGCCGGACAAGCGCCCCGTTACACTTTGGTGTTGCGCTTCCTCCACCGGTGAAGAACCTTATACGATGGCCATGACGGCGATAGATGCGTTGGGCAGTCTCGCTTCACAGGTCAGCATTATCGCAACCGATCTGGATACGCAAGTGCTGGAGATAGCCAAGACAGGAATTTATGCGCAAGACCGTGTCAGCAAACTCGCTCCGGATATGGTGAAGCGGTTTTTCGAGAAAAGTGCTGAAATTCCCGCCGGGCATGTGCGGGTGCGTCGGGAGTTGCGGGACATGGTTTCCTTTCGCCAGGTTAACCTGCTGCATAACAACTGGCCGCTGCGCGCGCCACTCGACGCGATCTTCTGCCGCAATGTAATGATCTACTTCGATAAACCGACACAACTGCAAGTCCTCAAAAAATTTGCTCCGTTGTTGCGCAGTGACGGCCTGTTGTTTGCCGGGCATTCGGAGAGTTTTCATCATGCAGAAGAGTATTTCCGATTGCGTTCAAGAACGGTCTATGAGCTTGCTTCCAAGGTAAAAGCGGCAGCGTGCCGTGTTAAAGAGTAATGAGCGGATCAAATAGCAAGGTACTGATGAGCGGTGTTGATAGAAAGTCTGCTCAGCGGATCCCGGTAACGGAGAAAATCATCGTGGTCGGCGCATCCACGGGCGGCACCGAGGCAATCCGGGAATTTCTTACCGGAATTCCCGTCAGTGCGCCGGGCATCCTGATCGCACAGCATATGCCAGAGTTGTTTACCAGGTCTTTTGCGGAGCGGCTGGATGGATTATGCAAAATAACCGTGAGTGAGGCGGAAGGCGATCAGCGTATTTTGCCCGGTCATGCCTATATCGCACCGGGACATTCCCATTTACTGCTCAAACGCAAGGGAAATTATTACGCTACAGAGTTGAGCCAGATTCCACCGGTCAATCGCCACCGCCCATCGGTCGAGGTATTGTTTCGTTCGGCGGCGCAACAGGCCGGTGAAAACGCGATTGGAGTGCTGCTCACCGGCATGGGTAAGGATGGTGCTGCGGCCATGCTCGAGATGCGTGAGGCAGGCGCTTACAATTTTGCCCAGGATCAGGAATCTTCGGTGGTATTCGGCATGCCGCGTGAGGCTATCGCAATCGGTGCAGTAGACGAAATTGTTCCGATCAAGGCAATGGCGCAGCGGATACTGGCCTACTTGAATCAGAGTACTGCATAAACTCGCACATCTTTCCGTTAATTCGGGTACGCCGCTGAATTAGCACTTCTGTCTACGCTTGGCAAAGTGTAGGAATTCTGCCTACACGATTATTCCCTTCATTCTGAAATAGCCCGATTTACCGGCTCTGTTCCGTGCTTTGCTTGCTTCCCAGGCTGTTATTTTGACACCGTTGCAATGCGTGCAATACACGCACCAAAAATGCATAGGGAGTAATGCCATGTCAAAGTCAGCCGTAGTTCGTTTAATCAGCAGCGACAGCGACGAGTATATCGCTGAATCGCAAGCCATTCAGGAGGCGCGCGGGCGCATTGAGGCCGAGGCGCAAGCAGACCTTTCCGCACAGGCAAGGGCTCGCGTCGAAGCTCATGCACGGACGGTGGCTCAAGCGCGGGCACGAGCCGAGGCGGAACTGACTGTGCAGATCGAGGCGAAAAGTCAGGATGAGTTGAGGTTGGCCGAAGCAGTCAAGGCAAGGCTCGAAACAGAGAAAAAACTGGGCTGTGAAATACAGGAAAAACTGGCCTGTGAATTGCGGCTCCAGCAAGAAAGCCAGGCAAGGTTGCATGCCGAGCAGCAAGCGCAGAACGAATTGAATAAGCGTTTGCAGCAGGAACTGACCGAGCGCGCCGCTGCCGAGAACAAGGCCCAAACAGAGCGCGAGCTGGCGGCATTGTTTGAACAGCAAAACCAGGCGGAATCCAAGGCACAGTCACACACCGAAGCTGAAGTGCATAAGATGCAGAAGGCCATCGCCGCGATAGTGACACGCGCCGAACAAGTCAGTGATGAGCGATATACGGCTGAGCGGTCACAAAAAAAATCTGCTGAAGAAACGCTGGAGCTGGAATCCCGTTTACGTGACATGGCAGCGCAGCGGGCTGAAAGCGAGGCCAGGGAAATGTGTCAGGTAAAAAAACGCGCGAACAGCGAGAGGACAGAGCTGGAAAAAATCAGCAGGCGCACCGAGGCTGAACAACGCGCCACCAGGGCGGCGGAAAATCGTACCAAGCTGGAACAGGATGCGGCCCTGCTGGCACAGGAAAGAGAGTATGCAGAGCAGGCTATTGCGCGGGCGGTACAGGAAAAAGTTTTAAAGGAGCAGGATGCTATCGCGCTGCTTAATGCAAGGCTCAAGACAGAGCGGGAAGCAATTGTGGCAGAAGATGCGCGGCTGTGTGCCGAATCGCTGGCGTTGCGCGAGGCAAAGGAGCGATGTGCCGCCGAGCGGAATGCCGAACAGACCGCTCTAATTCGTGCGACTGCAGACCGGAGTGCTTTGGAGTTTATTGCACAACGGAAACAGTTCGAAGAACAAGCCAGAGCCGATGCCGAAGTCCGTGAATCCAACGAGCGCGAGGCATTTCAGTTGGCAAAGCAACGCGCTGAAGCGCAGGCAACCATACGCTTCGAAGCCGAGTGCAAATTCAAGGCTGAACAGGAATCGGTTGCGTTATTGCTGGCGCAAGCCGAGGCCGACAGTGAGGCATCCCGGCAACGGGAGGAAGCCAACGCTTTGTTGCGCCAAGCCAAGCTGGAAGCGAAAGAACGTTTGGCGGCTGAAACAATGGCCGGTCAGGCTGCCGCACAAAAATTGCAGGCGGAACGCGATCTGATGGCGCTTGCGCAGCAACGCGCCGAAGCGGAGCTGCAGGCGGCACGCGAGGTGGAATTCGAGTTGCAAGCTGAAGTGCATGCAATTGCCGTGGCAAATGAACGTAGCGCGGCAGCATGCGAGGCATTGCGTATCGCGCAGGATAATGCAGAGCGTGAAAATGTGTTGCTGCAAATCCAGCAGGATCGTGCGCAGTCGGAACGGCAGGCTGAACAGGCATTGCGGGAAAAAATACGGGCGCAGGACACCGCGTTGCAATCCGCGCAGTTGCTGGCCGATAGTTTGAATAACGAGCGTATCAAAATTGAAACAAGCATCCGGGAACTGACCGAAACCACTGAACAGTTGAGCGCACAGGCCTTGCAGGCGGCGTGTGATCAGGAGCAGGCGGCAGAGCGTGCTATGCGCGCAGCCAGGAGTCGCGCACAGGCCGAAGCTATGGCGCTCAAGATAGAAGAAGAGAAAATTCATGTCGAGACACTTGCAGAGGCCGCTTTCCGCAAACAAATTGTCGAAGCGGAGCAGGCGCGTGACAGCGCAATGATGCGTGCGGAAAATATGGCGAAACTTCGTATGGAAGAAGCACGCATGACCGCCGCAGCAGAGCTGGAGCGTGTCCGGCTGGAAGCGCAGGCTGCCGTGACGGCGCGCAAGCGTGGAGAGACCGTCGAACAGGCAAGATCGGCAGCGCAGCAATGTGTGCAGATTGAAAGCCAGTTGCTCGAACAGGAGCAGCTTCACCTTGAACAAGAGCGCGAGTTACTGGCACAGGCTGCCAGCCGCCAGGCGGCAGCAGCGGAGGCGGCACAAACCATGCAGACGCGCATCGAGACCGAGTGTCAGGTGGAACAGGCAGAACGGGAAATGCTGGCTGCGGAAGAGCGGGCATTGTCGCGTGCCAGAGAATTGATCGCGGCAGCCAAACAGCAGCGCGAAAATTCGATCCTGTTTGTTGAAGAGGCAACCGCACAGCGTATCGCTGAAGAACACCGTGTCATCGAGGTCGAGCAGCAACACTTGCGTACCGAACAGGCTGCACAGGAGATGATCCGCCAGCGCATGGTTGCCGCCGAACAGACAGCGCAAGCGATTGCGCGTCAGCATGAGGAAGAGCAAAAACTATTGGCGCAACAGCAGGCACGGCTGGATGCAGAGCAACGCGTACTGTCAGAAATAGGAGTGCGCATGAAGGTCGAAGCGCAAGCCGCCGTGGCTGAGGAAGCATATGAAATTGCCGAGCAACGTGCCCGGGATGCTGCGCAAACCAAAATAATGTTGGCGCACGAGGCAGCACTGGCAGCCGGGCGGCGTGCCGAATTGGAGGAGCTGGAAAATGAGCAACTGCGTACGCAAATTGAGCAGTCACACGCTGAAACCGCAACATTTCAATTGATGGAACGGCTACGCCGCAATAAACGGATCGGCAAGATGGTAATGGCTGCCGGGCTGGTTTCGGCGGTGGCTGTTATCGGCCTCTTGATGCCGCAATTCCCTCTGCATGAAGCCGTACAGATGGCGCGGCCCGGTATAAATCAACCTGTTCATTCTGTAGCAGCAGCGGGCAAGGTGGTGATCAATACGGCGCAGGCCGAAGCAGCCCAGGCTGAACCGGAGACATATCTGGTGCTGGGCGGTCTCAAGCTGAGCGAACAGCTTGGCAAGTACAACTGAGTCCTCAGCTTTCATGTGACGTATGCATCGCCAAAAATGTCCAATCCATCTACCTGCTGAATTCAGAATAACCAACGGATTGGGCCATGGCAGAAGACAGTGATCTGGAAAAAACCGAGCAGCCTTCACAACGGCGGCTTGATCAGGCCAGAGAAAAGGGCCAGGTAGCGCGCTCGCGCGAGTTGTCCACGTTTGCCGTGCTGTTGGCGGGTGGTGCCACACTGTGGTTCATGGGGTCGTCATTTACCCGGCATATGGTGAAAATGCTGCACGACGGACTGACGCTTGATCGTGATATGGCACTTAATCCCGGCCTGATGATTCCGCGCCTGTATGAGCTTTCGCTGGATATGCTGATAACCTTTGCGCCGTTACTGCTCGCGGTATTTCTGGCGGCGGCCTTATCCCCGTTGTTACTGAATGGCTGGCTATTCAGTGTCGAAGCCTTGCAGCCAAAATTTTCCAAGTTAAACCCGATCTCCGGTGTTGCCCGCATGCTCTCCAGAACAGCGCTGGTGGAACTCGTCAAGGCAATCGGTAAAGCCGTTCTGGTGGGCGGCGTTGCAGCCCTGGTGATCTGGCATAACAAGGATGCGGTGCTGGCGCTCAGCAGCCAGGCGGCTATTGCTTCAATCCCGCAAATGGGATCCCTGATCGGAGCCAGCTTCATGATGATCGTTGGCGCGATGTTGTTGATCGTGTTGATTGATGTGCCGTTCCAGTTGTGGGACAACAACAAGAAATTGATGATGACCAAGGAAGAGGTGCGGCAGGAGGCCAAGGAAACCGAAGGCGACCCGATGGTCAAGGGGCGCATCCGCAGCTTGCAACGTGAAGCGGCGCGCCGTCGCATGATGGCTGCGATTCCGACTGCCGATGTGGTGGTGACCAACCCGACACACTATGCCGTAGCCCTGAAATACAGCGAGACCGGAGCTTCAGAAAAAATTGGGAAACGCGGTCGCAGGGCGATGAGCGCGCCGGTCGTGGTTGCCAAGGGGTCACATCTGCTGGCATTGCGCATCCGCGAAATCGCAAAGGAACATGGTGTGCCAGTTCTGGAAGCGCCGCCGCTGGCGCGCGCACTGCACAAGCATACCGAACTGGGGCAATCCATCCCCGAGGCTTTGTATACCGCAGTTGCCGAAGTGCTGGCTTACGTTTACCAACTGCGTCGCTATGAAAAACAAGGTGGAACGTGCCCACATGAACCGGCTGAATTGCTGGTTCCAAAAGAGCTTGATCCGGCTATGAGTGGTGATTTCTTGACTTAGGCTGCAATGAGTTGTGCCCGGTCTTTCTCCGGAATAAATAGCAGCAGAAACCCCCCCTTATTCCACCTATCGCCATAGCGGCAAATTCAGATAATGAGAGTCATCCATGTGGTCATCCCGTTAACGAAGGGTGCCGATCATTTTTGGGATGCATTGCGGCGGCAACACCGCAAACTTGCGACAAAGGGAAGTACAACATGAATCAGCTGCTGCTATTACAAAACTTCATCAAGCGTGCCGGAATGATGGGTCTGGTCGGTCCGGTGCTGATTGTGATGATTCTGGCGATGATGGTATTGCCGTTGCCGCCGATGCTGCTGGACGTACTGTTCACTTTCAACATCGCAATATCCATCATGGTGTTGCTGGTCAGCATGAACACCACCAGGGTGCTTGATTTCGCGGTATTTCCCACCGTATTGCTGATTACCACTTTGCTGCGTCTGTCACTGAATGTGGCTTCCACGCGTGTCGTGTTGCTGGAAGGGCATACCGGGCCGGATGCGGCGGGTAAGGTAATTGAATCATTTGGTCAGTTTCTGGTGGGTGGCAACTATGCCGTGGGTATCGTGGTGTTCGCCATTCTGGTGGTTATCAACTTCATGGTAATCACCAAGGGTGCCGGGCGTATTGCCGAAGTGGGCGCGCGTTTTACCCTGGACGCGATGCCGGGCAAGCAGATGGCGATCGATGCCGATCTGAACGCCGGGTTAATCGGTGAAGATGTGGCGCGCAAACGCCGTGCCGAGATTTCTCAGGAAGCCGATTTCTACGGTTCAATGGATGGCGCCAGTAAATTTGTGCGCGGCGATGCGATTGCCGGCATTATTATTTTGCTGATTAATGTGGTTGGTGGTTTGATCGTTGGTGTACTGCAGCACAATCTCGATATCGCCGTTGCCGCAAAGAATTACACACTGCTGGCTATCGGCGATGGTTTGGTCGCGCAAATTCCGGCGCTGGTGATTTCGACCGCTGCCGGTCTGGTGGTGAGCCGCGTGGCCAGTGATGAGAACATCGGCCAGCAACTGATTGGGCAATTGTTCAAGCAGCCTCAGGTGATCATGTTGACTGCTGCCATCATCGGTATGTTGGGCATGATTCCGGGGATGCCGCACTTTGCGTTTCTGCTGCTTGCCGGGGCAATGGCTGGCCTTGCTTATCGCTTGTCGCAGAAGAACGTTAAGGCAGTCGAAGCAGGGGAAGCTGCTACGGTGGCAACACCGATCATTAACGAATCGCCGGAGGCGAGCTGGGAAGATGTGGCGCAAGTGGATGTGCTGGGGCTGGAGGTGGGTTACCGTCTGATTTCACTGGTAGACAAGACTCAGGATGGTGACTTGTTGCGTCGCATCAAGGGGATTCGCAAGAAATTCACACAAGACATCGGCTTCCTGCCGCCTGCCGTACATATTCGTGACAATCTCGACCTGCGTCCGAACGGTTACCGCATCAGCATCAAGGGGGTGGAAGCGGGCAGTGGCGAGGCCTATCCGAATATGCTGCTGGCGATCAATCCGGGAAGTGTGACGGGAGAGTTGGCCGGTGCGCAGACGCGCGATCCGGCTTTCGGTCTCCCCGCAGTGTGGATTGACGCGGCGTTACGCGATCAGGCGCAAGTCATGGGCTATACCGTGGTTGATCCCGGGACGGTGGTGGCAACCCATCTGAGCCATCTGATCAGCACGCGCGCCGCAGAATTACTCGGCCGTCAGGAAGTGCAGCAATTGCTCGACCACCTCGGCAAAGTTACGCCAAAACTGGTTGAAGATCTGGTGCCCAAGACGTTGCCGCTGGGGGTAGTGCAGAAAGTATTGCAAAACCTGCTGGATGAAGGCATGCACATCCGCGACATGCGCACCATCGTCGAAACATTGGCAGAAAATGCGCCACGCAGCCAGGATGCGTATCAACTCACTGCGTTGGTGCGTGTGGCACTGGGTCCTGCCATTGTGCAGCAGTTCTACCCCGCCGCGCAGGAATTGCAGGTGATCAGTATGGACAAGGAGCTGGAATATATTTTGATTCAGGCGATGCAATCCAGTCAGAACGGCATCGGTATCGAGCCGGGTCTGGCAGATACCGTGGTGCGTGAGACACGTGCTGCCGTTGATGTGCAGGAAAAAATGGGGTTGCCAACCGTGATGCTGGTGCCGTCGCAGCTGCGCGATTTGCTGGCGCGTTTCCTCAAGCGCGCCGTGCCGAATATCAGAGTAATTTCGCACGATGAAATACCGGATTTCAAAACAATTCGGGTAACTGCAATGGTGGGAGGTAAAGCATGAGTATCAGGAAATTTATAGCTCCGACAGCGCGTCAGGCACTGCTGGATATACGCAACGAATTGGGTGACGATGCCGTGATTCTGTCAAACCGCAAGGTGGACAGGGGAATAGAAATGATTGCCTTGGCCAATGAGACGATTGATTTATTGACTGAGCAAGGGTCTGTGACCAGCATACCGATAGACGTTGTTTGCCCGTCTGGTCGAATGGATAAGGGTGTCTCCAGGAAAGAAGATCGGGGGGCGAAAGCCGAGAGCCGCAAGCCGGGCGTCACTGTTGTTGCAGGAGTAAAGAATGGACCCGCGCCAAGCCCGGTGCCACACGCTTCGCAACCAGTTGCCGCACCTTCCGCCACCCTGTTATCCGAAACTAACATCCTCGGTGAGATCAGGTTGATGCACAACATGTTGCATCATCAGCTTGCCGCCTTGCCATGGAACAATATGCAGCAACGTGATCCTCAGCGAGCGGGGTTATTGCGCAGAATGCTGAATTCCGGTTTCAGCACGTCGCTGGTGCGTAAGTTGACGGATAAGCTGCCGGACGACGGTATCCAGGGTGAGGTATGGATAAAAAAAGTATTAAAAAATAATTTGCGTGTGGCCGGTGTGACGGATGACATCGTTGCCAAGGGTGGTGTGTATGCGCTGATCGGTCCGACCGGCGTGGGCAAAACGACCACGACGGCCAAGCTGGCGGCACGGGCAGTGGTGCGTTACGGCGCGGACAAGGTGGCACTGCTAACCACCGACAGTTACCGGATCGGCGCCTACGAGCAGCTCAGGATCTACGGCAAAATTCTCGGTGTGGAGGTGCATACGGTGAAAGATACCGGCGATTTGCGATTGACACTTTCCGCATTGCGCCACAAGCATCTGGTGCTAATCGATACCGTGGGTATGGGGCAGCGCGACGAACGTGTTGGCAATCAGAAGGAGATGTTTGATGCGGCGGGTGTGCAGTGCTTGCTGCTGCTGAATGCCACCAGCAGCAGCGATACGCTGGAGGACGTCGTGAAGTTGTACAGTAGCGATAAGATTGTGGGCTGCATTCCAACCAAACTTGACGAGGCGGTCAGTCTGGGCAGCTTGCTGGATGTGGCACTGCGTCACCGTTTGATATTGCACTACATTGCCAACGGCCAGCGGGTACCGGAGGATTTACACGCCGTCAATATGGACTATCTGTTGCATCGCGCGTTTAAACCAGTGGATGAGAAAACGCCATTCACGCTGGATGAGCTGGAATTTCCGGCAATGATGGCTGAGGATATGTCTGCCGAAATGATGTTTTCCGGCACAGAGAGCGCAGTGGAGATGGCGCATGCTCTTTGAGGGCAGAATTGATCAGGCTGAAGGCTTGCGCCGTTTGCTGATAAGCAACCGGACGCAGGTGATTGGCGTCGCGGCAGGCAAATCCGGCGTGGGATGTACCACTTCAATTATCAATCTTGCCGCGGCGCTGGTGCGTTCCGGCAAGAATGTTCTGGTACTGGACGAGAACCATGCGCCGGATAA
The DNA here is from genome assembly GCA_035529795.1 of Gallionella sp. GTDB lineage: Bacteria > Pseudomonadota > Gammaproteobacteria > Burkholderiales > Gallionellaceae > Gallionella. The sequence continues at coordinate 114,633 of DATKVZ010000026.1, forward strand.
CCTGGCAGAGCGCCTCGGCTTGTCTGCCAGGTATGATTTGCTTGATGCAGCGTTGGGAAAGTGCAAACTCGTTGAAACGGTCATGGTCAGCAGGGGATTAAGCGTGTTGCCTGCCGCGCGGGCAGCGGATGCCCTGGCCGGATTGCCGCAGTATGCTCAGCAGCGCCTGAAAAATGTACTGGCCGACATCAGTAATGGCGTGGATGTACTGCTGGTGGATACGGCAATGCCTGCCTCAAGACATACCGGAAGGCTGCCTGGCCACACCGCAGCGCTCTTGAACCAGGCAGGTGCGGCCATGCTGCTGGTGATGGATACCACCGTTAGCGGCATTACCGGAAGCTATGCCCTGATCAAGCGATTGGCGCTGGAAAGCGCGTGTTCGCAGTTCAGTATCGTGATCAACAAAGCTGTTGACGAGTTGGCGGCGATGAACGCTTTCAATAACATGGCTGCCGTCGCGTGGCGCAATCTTGCAGTGCGACTGACCTATCTGGGGCGTATCCCGCATGACGAAAAATTGAAACGTGCCACCCGGCTGGGGAAGGCAGTGGTCGAAGCTTTTCCTGATTCGGTATCGGCGTGTGCTTGTGTGGCATTGTCGGGAAAGTTACTGCGGCTGCCTGTTTCGTCCGATCAAGCAGAAAACGGCACTTGTGCCATTCTTCATGATTTGATCCGGCAGTTGCCACAACGCGACAGCAGAGAAAACGAAGTTTCGAGCTTGCGGCCAAATGAGTTTTGTCAAAAACAAAATAGAGTTTTGAGCTTGCAGTCAATGGTGCACGTTGTAAACTAGCGGGCATGTATAACGCGCAGGGATTAAACGACAAGGAGCAATGCCTGCGGGAGCACGCTGCACTGGTAAAGCGAATTGCGTATCAGATGATGACCAGGCTGCCACACAGCGTGCAGGTTGACGACATCATTCAGGCCGGCATGATGGGGTTGCTGGATGCCGCCAGCCGCTATGATGAATTTCATGGTGCTCAGTTTGAAACCTATGCGACACAACGCATCCGTGGCGCAATGCTGGATGAATTACGCGGGGCGGATTGGTTGCCGCGCAGTCTGCGTCGCGATATGCGCCTGATCGAGACCGCCATCAGCCGCTTGCAGCAACGCCTCGGGCACCAGCCTGCCGAGTCCGAAATTGCCCAGGAACTGAAAGTACCGCTCGCCGAATACCAGAAGATGCTGCAGGAGTCGCGCGGTGCACAATTGGTGTATTACGAGGATTTTCATGGCGAGGATCACGACGATTTTTTCGAGCGGTTCGAGTTCAGCAGCGAAGAAAATCCGCTGGATTTGCTGGAGGACGAGCGTTTCAAAACCGAACTGGTTCATGCGATTGAAAACTTGCCGGAGCGTGAGCGGTTGTTGATGGGGATGATCTACGAGCAGGAGATGAATCTGCGCGAAGTCGGCGAAGTGCTGGGTGTTTCCGAGTCGCGCGTTTCGCAGTTGCACAGTCAGGCGGTAGCAAGACTGCGTAGCCGGATGAAGGGTTACTGATGGACAAGCTCACGCTGTTGGGTTTTGTGATTGGAGTAGTCGGTATCATGTCCGGTCAGGTTTTGGAGGGTGGCGATCTTTCCATTCTGGTGCAGGGGTCGGCTTTTCTAATCGTATTCGGCGGTACGCTCGGCGCGGTGTTGGTGCAAAGCCCGTCCAAGGTGTTTTTCACTGCGCTCCGGATGGGGAAATGGGCGTTCGTCGAGCCAAAATTGAATGGCCTCTGGCTGCTCAGGCAAATTACCGAATGGAGCATGCTGGCGCGCAAGGAAGGAGTATTGGCATTGGAAGGCCATATCACTACCATCCATGACCCGTTCTTGAAAAAAGGTTTACAGCTTGTGGTGGATGGCACCAGTCCGGAAAAAATCCGTGAAGTGCTCGACGTGGATATACACAGGTGGGAACAATTGCGCTGGCAATCGGCGCGTGTGTGGGAGGCCGCTGCCGGATATTCGCCGACCATCGGCATCATCGGTGCCGTATTGGGGTTGATGCATGTCATGCAGAATCTCAGTGAGCCGGCCAAATTGGGTAGCGGTATCGCGGTCGCATTTGTTGCAACGATTTACGGCGTGGCTTTTGCCAATTTGTTGTTCCTGCCAATCGCAAATAAATTGAAATCCATCATCATGCGCCAGGCGGATATCTACGAGATGATAGTAGACGGTTTGGTTGGTATCGCCAGCGGGGATAATCCGCGGCTGGTCGAACTCAAGTTGCAGGGTTATATCGAGTAACCAGAGGACGGAAGACAGATGGCAGATGACAGATATTTTGCGCGGCTGCGCCACGTTTTTTTGATAGAACCGCCACACAGCGGCGAACAAGCTACTGACCTCTGTTCTTTGTTTTCAGTCCGCTGAACCATGGCGCGCCGCAAAAAACGTATCGATATCGACAATCACGACCGCTGGTTGATTTCTTATGCCGACTTTGTCACTTTGCTGTTCGCTTTTTTTGTAGTGATGTATTCCATTTCCTCGGTGAATGAAGGCAAGTACAAGGTATTCAGCGACTCATTGAGCATTGCTTTCCGTACTCAGCCGAGTGCCGGATCACCCGCCGTTGTGCCCAGTCAGGATGAGTTGTTGCTCAAATCACTGGTGGACAGACGTACGGCGCGGCTGGGCGAGCAGCAGCACAAAATTCAGGAGCGTATGAAAAATATCGCCGACCGGTTAAGCCGGATAATGTCATCGCTTATTCAACTGAAGCAGGTGCGTGTTGAGCAGACCCAGCGCGGGGTGGTAATTGATGTTAGCGCAGGCTTCCTGTTTAGTACCGGAGATGCGGTATTGCAGCCCGGCGCGCATGCTGTGTTGCGCCAGGTGGCTGCAGTATTGAGCAAAGAAGAATTGTCCATTGAGGTGGAAGGACATTCTGATGACGTTCCGATCGCGACTGCCCAATACCCTTCCAACTGGGAGCTGTCTTCGGCGCGAGCCAGCAGTGTTGCCAGAATGTTGATTGGTAACGGCATATCGGCAAAGCGTCTGGCGGTTGTGGGGTTGGCTTCGAACCATCCGCTGGTTCCGAACGATAGTCCGGAGAACCGTGCCAAAAACCGGCGTGTGCTAATCACGATTATTTCGCCCAATATGGAACGGGCTTCAGAGGGCGGATGACAGTAGCGTTGTTGTCGTGGCACGGCGATTCTGCTGGAAATACGGCGTAGCCGCACAAAACCATGGCCTTCGGTTCCCTGGCTAGCCGCTTCCCAGCGATCTGCCGCTTCCCGGTGAAAAGCTGGGTTGCCCGTCTGGCCCGTAAAGATTGGCTTTATTCGCTGCATTGCTCAATACGGTGAGCGTTTGCTGGTTGTGCCGCAACTTTGTTTGAATCAACTCGCCATTGGTGCGATTCGTCTGGCTGGCGCGCTCCGCCAAAGCAAGAATTTTCAGCCACACTTCTAAACCTTGCGGATTATGCATGGTCAGCCAGGCGCGTACTGCATCGGTATCAAATTGCGGGAGGTATTTTTTCAGCAGCGTGCGGCGCGCTTGCGCGAGTTCGTTAAGTTTGAGCGCATCGCCGGATTTCTGTTCGGACAGTTCGAGCAATTGGTCGGTGCGGTTTTCCACCAGCATTTCCTGTTCTTGCTCCAACAGAGCCACAAAATGCTGTAACGCTGTATGTTCGGCGGCTAAGGCGGCAAGCAACTGCGAATCTGATAATTGCTTCAAGTGTTTCTCAAGCCTGGTTGTCGATCAGGTTGCGTACTGTTGCGATCAGACGATCGGCAACGACTCCTGAATTGACTTCGAAGCGGCCATCGCTGATGGCCTGTCTGATTTCCGCTACCTTGGCCGAATCGACAACCGGCGTATTTGCCATGCCGCTTTCCATGCTGTGCAATTGTGTCGCTATGGAACCGAGCGAGACGCTGGTGCTGCCCGGTTGCTGCGCGGCGGGTGGCGGCGCGCCAGCCTTGCTATGGGTGGTGCTGCGCGCGGATTCTTCGCTGATCGGATTGACCGGTAGCGGCTTGCCTGGTTTATCTATTTTCATGGTTTTCCTCTCAATCTGGCGATGCCTGATTTGACACTGTCAGCTTCATATCGGCAAAAGTCCGGAAAACTTTAACCCGGGCATATTAACGGCTGATTCACGGCGTGATTGTAGCGCATAAAAAAGAAGAGAAAAGATGGAAGAGGGTATGTCAGGCGCTTGTGAAGGGTATCCGGCTTTCCCTTCAGGGTTCACGGGTTGATTTCCACTGCGCCACCGGCGCGCGCAATTCCGCCGATAACGCGCCCCGATCCGACCCGAACCTGCACACTTTGGCCCTCGCCGGCATTATTCAGCGCGGCGCCTTCGTTGCGTATGCTGAAACCGTTGCCCTGCGCAAAAATTTGTACGGCCTGTCTCTGTGTCACGCTGTATGGCGGGCGCAGCATGTCTGCGCGGAGCAATTGCCCGGCGCTGATGTTATAGCGTAAGACTTGTCCCAACACCTGTTTTGGGTCGGTGAACCCGCTGGCACTGGAAACTTCGGTTGTTTGGGTCGTGAAATCCTCTTCACGCAGCGTGTGCCCCATCGGTAGTTGACGCGTGCTGGCCAGTAGATCAAGGCTGAGTTTGATTTGTGTCGGAACAAAAATGCTCCAGCCGTTCTTTTCCACGCAACGCACGCCCACCGAAATCTTGCCGACAAACTGGCTGCCGGCAGGCAGAAAGGCTTCAAGTCTGGCGCATTCTGAGAGTGAGATACGCGAGTCTATTTCATCTATCTGGTAACGGGTCTTGCCGGGCAATGCGGCGGTTTGCTGCTGCACAAAGGCAATGACGGTATCCCTGATGCGCGTGTGATCCGTGGTTGCGGCTCCGGCGGCAACGGATTGCAGCAACAGGCATCCCATGAGCAGAAGTTTATTCATGGAGCGCATTGTGCCGGGTGTGGTTGAGTCGAATAACCCGGAATTAAGGCGGAAATATGCCGCTTATTGGCAGATGGTCATGGCGTGAGCGGATTTAGTATGCCTCTCACATGGACAGCTTGGTAGCGGAACGGGAGGACAGAATGGTGGATAAATTGGGCGATGCACTGCGATTTCAGCAAACCGCGCTGAGCCTGCGCGCGGCGCGCCAGGAGTTGCTGGCTTCCAACATTGCGAATGCGGACACGCCAAACTACAAGGCGAGAGATGTCGATTTTGCCAGCGCACTGAAAAATGCGCTGGTCGGAACATCAACTGAGTTGCCGGCCACAAAAACCTCACCAATGCATCTGCAGGGAAATTCCGGTAGTTCGGTTATGGGCGCACCGGTAATGTACCGCAAACCGGTGCAGCCGAGTGCGGATGGCAATACGGTAGATATGGATGTGGAGCGCGCACAATTTGCCGACAATGCATTGCGCTATGAGGCCAGCGTCAGATTCGTCAGTGAGCAGATGAAGATAATGCTGACGGCCATTCAAGGTTAGGCGGGAGCGGATCATGTCGCTATTCAATATTTTTAATGTGGCTGGATCGGGGATGGCGGCGCAGTCGCAGCGTCTGAACGTGGTGGCCAGCAACCTGGCCAACGCCGACAGCACCACCAGCGCCAATGGCCAGCCATACAAGGCCAAGCAAGTCGTGTTCAGTGCCGTACCGGCGGAAGGCGGCGGCCAGGGCGTAAAAGTCACGGCAGTGGTTGAAGACAATGCACCGATGAAAATGGTCTATGACCCCAAACATCCGATGGCAGACGGCCAGGGTTATGTCGCCATGCCCAACGTGAATGTGGTGGATGAGATGGTGAACATGATCTCGGCCTCACGCTCATACCAGAACAATGTTGAGGTGATGAATACCTCAAAAACTCTGCTGCTCAAGACACTGACCATCGGCCAGTGACAGGGTTGTGATTAAAGGAGCTTACTATGGTTAATAACGTACAAGACAGTGGTTCGACCGCAGCGCTTTTTGCCCAGATGAATGCAACCGCACAAGCCGGATCATCATCGGCGACATCGACGGCAGCCGAGACGGAGGATCGTTTTCTGACGCTGCTGATTACGCAAATGAAAAATCAGGATCCGCTGAATCCGATGGATAACGCGGAGGTGACTTCGCAAATGGCGCAGCTCAGCACGGTGACCGGCATCGAGAAACTGAATACGACCCTGCAGGCATTGAGCGACAACATGATGCCCAGCCAGTCGCTGCAGGCGGCGACCAGCATGATCGGGCACGGTGTGTTTGTGCCGGGTAATGGCATAGAAAAGAGCGATGGCAGTGGTTATGGCGGTATTGAATTAACGCAATCTGCGGAAAATGTTGAGATCTCCATTCATGACCAGTCCGGCGCGCTGGTGCGCAATATCAATCTGGGCGCGCAGTCGGTTGGCCTGGTGAATTGGCAGTGGGATGGACGCAATGAAGCAGGTGTCGTGGTGGCCGATGGAAGTTATACCTTTGCGGTCACGGCCAAACAGGCCGGGGAGCCGGTTGATGCGACGGCATTGCAGTTCGGCATGGTGAACAGTGTCATGCAGGATAATCAGGGAGTGACCCTGAATGTCGGGCAGAGGGACGGTATTGCGCTGTCGCAGGTCAGGCAAATTCTTTAACGTCAGGAGAAAATCATGAGTTTTCAGCAAGGTTTGAGCGGGTTGAATTTGTCGTCCAAGCAACTGGATGTGATCGGCAATAATGTGGCGAATTCCGGTACGGTCGGCTTCAAGCAGTCGCAGGCGCAATTTGCCGACATGTATGCCACCTCTCTTGCGGGCAGCGGCGCAGTGCAGGTAGGCACGGGCGGCAAGGTGGCGGCGGTTGTGCAGCAATTTACCCAGGGGAATGTCTCCAATACCAGCAATCCGATGGATATCGCAATCAGCGGCCAGGGATTCTTTCGTATGATTGATCAAAGCGGCAGTATTTTGTACAGCCGCAACGGGCAATTCCAGGTTGATAAAAATGGTTTTGTTATTAACAACCAGGGTCATATATTGTCCGGTTATTTGCCGAACGCAACCGGAGCGATTATCCCCGGGCAACCGTTGCCGATACAGCTCAATTCTTCCGACCTGTCGCCCAGACAAACGGCCGGCATTGCGGTTGGAGTGAATCTTGATTCACGCACCGCAACGCCAACAACGCCAGCTTTTGACCCGGTCGACCCGACAACCTACAACAGCTCGACCTCGCTCACGGTATATGACAGCCTGGGTGCCGGTCATGTTGAATCGTTGTACTTCGCAAGACAGCCCATTGCTGCCACTGATGCTCCGGCAATTATTCTCGCGGGAGAAACCGCAGCCACGCTTACATCTGCCGCCAATATGTCTGTCGGCAATACCATTACCATTGCCGGAGCAGGAGTTGCCGGCGCTGACCTGACCACCACCATCACCGCCATCGCCGGCAATTTGGTGAGCTTCGCTCCGGCGACCTCGACTGCCACAGCGGCAGGCGCCATTGTCACCTCCAATGCCGGGTCATCCAGCTGGAACACCTACATGACGATAGATGGGGTACTGGTTCCGGCGAGCACCACGGGTGCAAACCCCCCGGCAGTGCCTAACACCACCACTACGATGGAACTGGCTGCGGTGCCGGCGGGGCTGGCGGCTGGCGGCTTGATTACCATCGCGGGCGCGGGTCCAAACGGAACGACGCACACGGCAACTATTACTGGTATTGCAGCTGGTGTTGTCACTTTTGCGCCGCCTGCATCCACCGCGCCTGGAAATGGTGTGATCGTAACGTCGCCTTTGGCTCAGCTTACTTTTGACACTTTGGGTCAGTTGTCTGCGACTGCTCCGACTTCTTCCCCGTTAGGGACAATGGCTTCAGCGATATTTACGCCAACAGGAGCCGATCCTCAATCGCTTTCCTTGAATTTTGCCAGCTCTTCTCAATACAGCGGCGTTTTTGGGGTGAACAGTTTGACCCAGGATGGTTATTCCTCCGGGCGCTTGAGCGGGTTTAACACCAGTGATGATGGAACGATCCTGGGGCGTTATACCAACGGACAATCACGTGCTTTGGGACAAGTACTGTTGGCAAATTTTACCAACCCACAGGGTTTGCAGCCGATGGGTAACAACGAGTGGGTGGAAAGTTCTACCTCTGGTAGTCCGCTGATAGGCACACCAGGCTCGAGTTCTCTTGGGATACTGCAATCTTCGGCGGTCGAAGATTCCAATGTGGATTTAACCGCCGAGTTGGTAAACATGATTACTGCGCAACGCGCCTACCAGGCCAATGCACAGACTATCAAGGCGCAGGATGCCGTATTGCAGACGCTGGTGAATTTGCGTTAAAAGGATGAGTAGGAGGGAGTAGGGAGTAGGAAGTAGGGAGTAGGGAGTAGGAAGTAGGAAGTAGGAAGTAGGAAGTAGGAAGTAGGAAGTAGGGAGATGGTTTTCCCCCACTTCGCACTTGCCACTTACTACCCACCAGAGCGGGAGAATGCATGGATAAGCTGATTTACACTGCAATGACCGGTGCTTCGCAAGTGCTGCAGCAGCAGGCTGCGGTGGCGGAAAATCTGGCCAATGCCAGCACGCCGGGTTTTCGTGCGGCGTTGAGCACATTTCGCGCCGTGCCGTTGGTTGGCGCAGGTCTGCCCACCCGCACTTTTGTGGTGGATTCCACGCCGGGTGCGGATTTTACCCCGGGTGTTTTACAGGCAACCGGCCGCGAGCTGGATGTGGCAGTGCAGGGGGAAGGTTGGATCGCAGTGCAGGGGCTGGATGGCAAAGAGGCTTATACGCGCAACGGCAGCTTGCAGATTTCGCCCAACGGGGTATTGCAAACCCGTATCGGCCTGAATGTGCTGGGAGATGACGGCCCGATCACCATACCGCCTGATACCGAGGTGACCTTTGCCAAGGATGGCACTATTTCAACTGTGCCAAGCACCGATCAGGTGACGTCGGTCATTGTGGTTGGCAGGTTGAAGTTGGTCAATCCGGAACCGGCGCAACTGGAACGCGGCAGCGATGGTTTGTTCCGGCTCAAAAATGGAACGGCCGCAGTTGCAGATGCGAATGTGGGTATTGCGCCGGGTAGTCTGGAGGGCAGCAATGTGAATACGGTGGAAGCGATGGTGAGCATGATTTCACTGGCGCGCAAATTCGACATGCAGATGAAAATGCTGCAAAGCGCGGATAACAATGCGCGGCAGGCCAGCCAGATAATGAACATAGCTTAAGGCAAAGGAGTTACATCATGATACGTTCCTTATGGATTTCCAAAACCGGTCTGGACGCGCAGCAAACCCAGATGGATGTTATTTCCAATAATCTGGCCAACGTCAGTACCAGCGGCTTCAAGCGTTCGCGTGCAGTGTTCGAGGATCTGCTGTATCAGACCATCCGCCAACCCGGCGCGCAGTCTTCGCAACAAACCCAGATTCCATCCGGCTTGCAGATTGGCACCGGGGTGCGCCCGATAGCCGCCGAACGCATTCATACCCAGGGCAATCTGCAACTGACCGGCAACCAGCTGGATGTGGCAATCCAGGGCGCGGGATTTTTCCAGATATTGATGCCGGATGGCTCGACGGCTTACACACGAGATGGTTCGTTTCAGATGGATAGCCAAGGGCAGCTGGTCACCGCCAGCGGCTTTTCTGTTCAACCTGCCATTACCATTCCGGCGGACACTCTCAGTGTATCGATAGGGCGTGATGGCGTCATTAGCGTCACCCAGCCGGGCGTAACCGCGCCGGTGCAGGTGGGCAGCTTGCAACTGGCGACTTTCATTAATCCGTCCGGTTTGATGAGCCAGGGCGAAAATCTGTACCAGGAAACGGCTTCTTCCGGTACGCCGAGCACCAATGAGCCGGGTACCAATGGCACTGGATTGCTGAGCCAGAACTATGTGGAAACTTCCAACGTTAATGTGGTGGAAGAGCTGGTAAACATGATCCAGACACAGCGTGCCTATGAGATCAATTCCAAAGCCATCCAGACTTCGGACCAGATGTTGCAGCGTTTATCGCAAATATAACGGGACGGGCTATGCGGCATACAGCTAAATATTGGTTTGCGGGTTTATTGGCGGGACTGGCTGGTTGCGTGAGCAACCCGCCGACCAATGTACATCAACCGATGACCGCGCAACCGGTAACAAGAAATGTGGCCATTCCGGCCAACGGTGCAATTTTTCAGGCGGGCATCAATGAGCGCCCGTTATTTGAGGACCAACGCGCACGCAACGTCGGGGATATTCTGACCATCAATATCGTGGAAAAAACCACCGGCAACCGGAAATCCAACAGCAGCTCCACTTATGCGAACAGCACCGATGTCAACACACCCGGCGTGTCGGTTGGCGCCGCTGCCAAAGTGCTGCTCAAGGCATTTTCTCTTACCGGCAGTAACGATAACAGTTCGAATACCACCGGTGCAGGGGCGGCAAGCGCGGATATGACCGGTACGATTACGGTAACGGTGATTGACGTATTGGCGAACCGGAATTTGCTGGTGAGCGGTGAAAAGCGGGTAGCCCTGAACCAGAGCGACGAATTTATCCGCTTCTCCGGTGTGGTTAATCCGACCACAATTACCGGCACAAACACCGTGCAATCCACCCAGGTTGCCGATGCGCGCATCGAATACAAGAGTGCGGGTGCAATGAACGAGGTCATGAATGACGCACAATCGTTGGGATTGTTGGGGCGCTTCTTCTTGTCGGTGTTGCCATTCTGACATCCAAAAACAGAAGGCAAAGGAAAAGCTCTTTGGAACGGAGGCAGTATGAAACGAATTTTTGAATTATGGTCAGTCATATCCAACGCATTAAATGTCAGACGGGTAATGGGTTTGTCTGTTTTGTGTTTTTTGACCCCAGTCCTCTGGAGCGGCACAGCGTATGCCGATCGCATCAAGGATATGGCCAGTATTCAAGGCGTACGCGATAACCAATTGATCGGCTACGGTTTGGTGGTGGGCTTGGACGGCAGTGGCGACCAGACTACACAAACGCCATTTACGGTACAAAGCATCATCAGCATGTTGTCGCAGATGGGCATCAATCTGCCGCCCAGCACCAGCCTGCAACTCAAGAATGTGGCGGCAGTCATGGTGACTGCTACCTTGCCGCCATTTTCCAAGCCCGGTCAAAATATAGATGTAACGGCTTCCTCGATCGGTAATGCCAAGAGCTTGCGCGGTGGAACACTGCTGATGACGCCGTTGAAAGGCGCCGACGGGCAAGTCTATGCGATGGCACAAGGCAACGTGCTGGTTGGTGGGGTCGGCGCATCTTCAGGCGGAGCTTCGGTGCAGATGAACCACCTGAGCGTCGGGCGCGTGCCTGCTGGTGCCACGGTTGAGCGGTCAGTGCCGACACAGCTGGGGCAGGGCGATTTCATCCATCTGGAATTGAACACCAACGATTTCACGACCGCCGCACGAATCGTTGAAGCCATCAATGGGCAGGTTGCGCCGGACATCGCTTCAGCGCTGGATGGCAGAGTCATTCAGGTACGCGCGCCGACTGGTAACGAGCGTGTGGCCTTTCTCTCCAGGCTTGAGAACATGGAAGTTAACCCGGCACAGGGCATCGCCAAGGTCATTATCAATGCCCGTACCGGGTCGATAGTGATGAATCAGGCGGTAACCCTGGATGCCTGCGCGGTGGCGCACGGCAATCTGACCGTAGTCATCAATACAGACAGCTCGGCAAGTCAGCCCAATGCACTTGCGCAAGGTCAAACTGTGCCAATCGACAAAACCACAATAGACGTGGCAGTGGACCAAGGCGGCTTGGTGCAACTCCAGAAAGGTGTATCACTGAGCGAAGTAGTCAAGGCGCTCAACTCGATTGGCGCGACCCCGCAGGATTTGCTGGCGATTTTGCAGGCAATGAAGTCATCCGGGGCGTTGCGTGCGGAACTGGAGATCATTTGATGATTGAGCGGCTGGACACTTCCGCAAAGTTGGCTATTGACACGCAAAGCCTCGAGCAACTGCGCACCCAGGCCAAGCATTCGCCGGATCAGGCGCTCAAGGAGGCGGCGCAACAATTTGAATCGGTATTTCTGAACATGATGCTGAAGAGCATGCGCGAAGCCACCCCGCAAGATGGCATGTTCGACAGTGAACAGACCCGGATGTTTACCGGCATGCTGGATCAGCAATTGGCGCAGAGCATGGCCAGTCGCGGTGTTGGTCTGGCCGACGTGATGGTAAAGCAACTGAGCCTTGGCGGACAATTGCCGACTGGCAGCGCGATCAACAAATCAACTGCCACCTCTTCAGCAGTCATTCCGTCAGCCTACAACCAGAACACCCAGCAGGATTTTGTGAACCGTATGACGCCACACGCCCTGCAGGCCAGCCAGGATAGCGGTGTATCTACACAATTGATGCTGGGGCAGGCGGCGCTGGAAAGCGGCTGGGGGAAACGCGAAATTCGTATGGCGGATGGCAGCAACAGTTACAACCTGTTCGGTATCAAAGCCAATGCGGGCTGGAACGGTAAGACTGCGGAAGTGATGACCACCGAATATAAAGATGGCGTTGCGCACAAGCAGGTTGAAAAGTTTCGTGCTTATGTCTCTTATACCGAAGCGTTTCAGGATTACGCCAACATGATGGCCAGCAACCCGCGCTACGCCAAGGTATTGCAGCAAGGCGACAATGCGGCCGGAATGGCGCAGGAAGTGCACAAGGCGGGCTATGCAACCGACCCGAAATATGCCGAAAAACTGACGCGGGTGATGGATCAGCTGACACTCGGGAGTTGATTGGGCGGGAAACAGCAAAGGGGGAGAAGGCGTAATCTTCGTCAGCGCTGAGGCCGTGCTCATTATGCGCAGCCCCATTTTTCTGGTTTAAACGGTATTCGAGCTAAAGATTTAGACAAACCTGCCGATAAAATGCTGGAACCCATAAATGGGTGAATCGAGGAAGGCTATGGGAAGCAATTTATATACGTCGGCGTTGAGTGGCATGAATGCTGCCCAGATCGGTCTGGCGACCGCGCAGCATAATATTGTCAATGCCAATACTCCCGGATTCACCCGGCAGGAAGTGCTGGTCGGCTCGCGTGCCCCGCAGTCGCAAGGTGGGTCGTTTATCGGCCAGGGCGTTGATGTGGTCGGGGTGAAAAGAATTTATGACGAATTTCTGACTACTCAGGTCCGCCAGGAACAGACCCAGGCCAGCTATCTGAGCAGTTATCATTCCCTGATGGGGCAGATCGATAATCTGATTGCCGATCCGACTGCTGGCGCCTCACCGGCGATGCAGGATTTCTTCAACGCGCTGAACGGGGTTGCCAATAACCCGGAATCGGTTCCGGCGCGTCAAACCTTGTTGGGCAGCGCACAATTCATGGTGAATCGTTTTCAGGCGATTGATCAGCGCCTGACTGATATTGCCAATGGCGTTACCAACGAGATTACTGCCAGTGTCAACACCATCAATGCCTACGCTCAGCAAATTGCCGCGTTGAACGGCAGCATCAAACGCGTGACGGCGACTAACCAAAACGGGCAATTGCCCAACGACTTGCTGGATCAGCGTGACCAGATAATCAATCAACTGAACAAGGAGATCAAGGTCAGTGTTTTGGCGCAGCCCGACGGTACGGCCACTGTTTTTATCGGCAATGGCCAGGCGCTGGTCATCGATGAGCAAGCCATGTCGCTGCGCCCCGTTCAATCAACCACAGATCCCTCTAAAATTGATATTGCCTATCTGAATGGCAATAAGCTGTCCACCATACAACAGAGCAGCCTGCAGGGCGGAAATCTGGGTGCCTATCTTACGTTCCGTGACCAAAGTCTGGAGCCTGCCCGCAATGCATTGGGGCGCGTGGCGATCGGACTGGCCGATAGTATCAATCAGCAAAACCGGATGGGGTTGGATCTGAACGGCGTGCCGGGTAGCAATCTTTTCAATATTGCGTCACCGCGCGTTGATAATGGCGCACTGAATACCGGCACGGCGGTTGTGACAGGTGCGATCAGCGATGTCTCGGCCTTGACCGCCAGCGATTATCGGTTGAGTTTCAACGGTACTAATTACTCCATGCTGCGTCTTTCCGACAATGCAGTGACCGATCTCGGCACGACATTGCCGTTGGCGGCAGTCGATGGCGTGACAATTACGGTTGCCGGCACGATGAACGCGGCTGACTCCTTCCTGATTCGTCCTACCGCCAATGCAGCGGGGGATCTCCGTGTGCTGACTAATGACCCGGCAAAAATTGCGGCTGCCACACCGATCCGCACATCGGCCGCACTGAGCAACACCGGATCGGCCAACATCAGCAGCGGAACGGTTAATACTCCCCTGCCGCTTGATCAGAATTTGCTGGCGCCGGTTAAAATAGTCTTTAACCAGCCGCCAACCAGTTATAGTCTGGCTTCGACTGCTGCCTCGATTGGGGCCGATATTCCCGATCCCGTTGATCCTTTGGTAACCGGCCCCACCTCCGTCGTAACGGTTTCCAGTACCGTCAACATGGCGGCAGGCGATCCGGTGGCTGGAGGTGGATTCCCCGCAGGGACGACGATTCTCTCCATTGATTCAGACGGTGTTACATTCGTGGTCCAGATGCCTGTCGGGGAAGCGACCAATCCACCCGCTCCGGCAACAGGGCAGACATTGCAGATTGGCAGTTACGCATACACGCCCGGGGCAGACATTTCCTATAACGGCTGGACGCTGCAAATCAGCGGGACACCGAATGCAGGCGATACCTTTGATATCGCGCAAAATATCAACGCCAGCGGCGACAATCGCAACGTCTTGCTGATGGCAGACTTGCAAGTGCAAAATCTGCTGGTGAACGGTACGGTCAGCTTTCAGGGGGCATATAGCCAACTGGTTGGCGAGATCGGCGCCAAGACTCACGAGCTGGATGTGACCAGCCAGGCGCAGACCGCCATGCTGGCGCATACCATCGCATCGCAACAATCAATTTCCGGTGTGAACCTGGATGAGGAGGCGGCGAATCTGTTGCGTTACCAGCATGCTTATCAGGCAGCGGCCAAGGCGATGCAGATCGCCGAAACCATGTTTGATGCATTGCTTTCATTAGGGAGATAACTGTCATGCGTATCAGCTCCAATACATTATTTGAAAGTAATGTGGCCGCAATGAGCCAACAGCAGGCACGCTTGCTGCATACCCAGCAGCAGGTCTCCACCGGGCGCAGAATATTGACGGCATCGGATGACCCGGTCGCGGCGGCACGGGCACTCGATGTCAGCCAGTCGGATGCGATGAACACCCAATATGCGGGGAACCGCAACATGGCACGCCACACCCTGTCGCTTGCCGAAAACACGTTGCAGAACGTGACGTTACTGATTCAGGATGTGCAGACCGCCACAATCTATGCAGGTAACGGCACACTCAATAACAGTGATCGCCAGACTATCGCTACCGATTTGAGCAGCAGGCTGCAGGAGCTGATCAGCCTCGCAAACAGCACCGACGGCATAGGCAATTACTTGTTCGCCGGATACCAGTCGAGAACCCAGCCGTTCATGGATACATCCGCCGGCGTCAGCTATTTCGGTGACGATGGCCAGCGCCTCGCGCAAGTCGGCGCGACGCAGCAAATGTCCACCAGCGATTCAGGTGCTGATATTTTCATGCGCATCAAGAACGGTAACGGCACGTTTGTTACGCAAGCGGCAGCGGTCAATACGGGCGGCGGTGTAATCGGTACAGGGTCATTAGCCAATCCCGCAGCACTTACCGGGGATAACTACAGCATTTTGTTTGCCGGGCCATCCGCCGCTGCCGTCACGGGCAATACGGGTGATGGCACGATTAGCACACCAACAGTTGCCACTCAGGCAGCAGTGACGGGTAACGATTACAGCGTCGTCTTCACTGCGGCAAATACTTATGATGTGACCAATACCACCACCGGAGCCACACTTTCTACCGGCAACACCTATATCAGCGGTCAAGCCATCAGCTTCGACGGTTTGCAGCTCAATATTCAGGATGGTACTACTGCATTTATTGCCGGTGACTCCTTCACTGTATCTTCTCCCGGATACACCGTAACCAACGACACCACATCGGCTGTGGTACTGCCTGCGCCACCGGCGACCGGCCGTCTGCCATACACCAGCGGACAGGCCATCAGTTTCGACGGCATGCGGATGGATATACAGGGAATACCGAATGCGGGTGACCAATTTACCGTGTCACCCAGCGTCAACGAAAGCCTGTTCACAACCATATCAAATCTGATTACCGCACTGAATACGCCGCAAGGGAGCGACGGTTCGGCGCAATTGACCGTCAGTCTGAATCGCGGCCTCAACAATCTGGGCAACGCGCTGGACAATATTCTGACCACCCGATCCTCATTGGGTTTGCGTCTTAACGAGGTGGATGCCTTGCAGTCAGCGGGTGAGGATTTGAGCCTGCAATTCCGGCAGACTTTATCGGATTTGCAGGATGTTGATTACAACAAGGCATTGAGCGACCTGACCATGCAACAGATGTATCTGGAGGCCGCGCAAAAGTCTTTTGCCCAGATATCTACACTGTCCCTGTTCAACTACATATAAAAACGGGAAGAGGAGATGAGAGTGTGGTTTCGGCGCCGGTCAGGATGCCGACTTGGTCATTCCCGTGTCCTTTCCGAATCCTGATCACTTGATTCCCATCATGGTTCCAATTCCTTCCTGGACGAGCCGGTCGAGCAGCGGAGTGAGGTAGGGCATGGATAGCGCCAGCACGAAGAAGCCGATGGCCAGTGTAATGGGGAAGCCGATTGCGAACAGGTTGAGCTGCGGTGCCGCGCGGGTGAGTATCCCCAGCGCGATGTTGGTCGTTAATAATGCCGCTACAATGGGCAGCGATATTTGCAGGGCGTAAGCAAAGATGCTGGATCCCCATTCGGCCACTTTATAGAAGCCGTCTGCCGATATCGCTTCGCCGACCGGCAGAGTCTGAAAACTTGTGGCCAGGGCAGCAAGCATGTGCAGGTGGCCGTTCAGTGTCAGAAACGCCAGTATCGCAATCAACCCGACCCAGCGTGCAACGATAGGTGTGTAGGATGAGTTGAGCGGGTCATAAAAACTGGCAAACCCCAACCCCATCTGCAAACCCGCCAGTTCACCGGCCATTTCCACAGCAGTAAAAATCAGGCGCATGGTGAATCCCATTGCCACACCAATGATGATTTGCTGAATCATGATTAATAATCCCTGCGGCGAGGCAACACCGACTTGCGGCATTTCGCCAATGGTGGGCGCGATGATGATGGCGAGCAGTACCGACAGCCCGATTTTGACACGTACTGGAACTTGTTTATTGCCAAGTACCGGAGAGCTGGCAATCATTGCCAGAATGCGGGTAAGCGGGAAAATCAGTGCAGCGAGCCATGCATCCAGTTGTGCGCTGGTAACGCTGATCATGGAATTTATCCGACCATCCAGGGAATGTTGCCGTACAGCCGCTGGATGTAATCGACCATCGTGTTGACCATCCATGGGCCGGCCAGAATCAGCATCACGAAAATTCCCAGCAGTTTCGGAATGAAAGACAGCGTCATTTCGTTGATCTGGGTCGCGGCCTGAAAGATACTGACCACCAGACCAATAGCCAGGGCGCTGAGCAGTAGCGGCGCGGATATCATCAGCGTCATCTGAACAGCCTGCTGGCCGATGGTGATAACGGTTTCGGGTGTCATGTGTAAAAACTCTGCGCCAGCGAGCCGATCAACAGGTTCCAGCCATCGGCCAATACGAACAACATGATTTTGAAGGGCAGTGAAATGATAGACGGCGACAGCATCATCATACCCATGGACATCAGCACGCTGGCGACCACCATGTCAATGATGAGAAAGGGAATGAATACCACAAAGCCGATCTGGAAAGCGGTTTTCAGTTCGCTGGTTACATAGGCCGGCACCAGAATGCGCAGTGGCACCTGGTCGGCGCTCTGCAACGGCTCACTGTTGGAAATCCTGACAAACAATGCAAGATCGGATTCGCGGGTCTGGCGCAGCATGAAGGCCTTCAACGGCTCCCCCCCCTTTTCTACAGCCTCAACAAAATCCAGTTTGTTCTGGCTGAATGGCACATAGGCTTCGGTGTGGATTTTGTCAAATACCGGTGCCATGACGAAAAAGGTGAGAAACAACGCGAGACCGATCAGTACCTGGTTGGGTGGCGAGGCCGGTGTGCCGAGTGCGGAGCGCAACAGGCTCAGTACAATAATAATGCGCGTGAAGCCGGTCATCATCAGTAATATCGCGGGCAGAAAGCTCAGTGAGGTGAGCAGCAGTAGTGTTTGCAGGCTCAGGCTGTAGGATTGTCCGCCGCCCGGCGAAGGTGTGCTGGTCAACGCGGGCAATCCGACTTCCGCCCACGCGCTTTGCGATATGCCGGACAATACCAGCAGCAGTCCGGTACTGAACGCAGCCGAACCAAGGAGGGCAGGGAGGTTACGGCGCATCGTGTTTTGCCGGAGAAATCGAGTTGAGTGCGGATGACAGCATGGCGGCAAATTTATTCGGGTTGCCGCCAGACCGCGAGCTCGTTGAGTTGTTGTCCATATCGTCGGCGTCCTGTTTTGGCATGGTATGCAGGGTGCGAATTTGCCCCGGCCCCACTCCGAGCACCAGCCAGGTATCTTTTATCTCAACCAGCACGACACGCTCGCGCTGGCCTATGGCAATGCCGCTCAACACCTTGATGTGGTTGCCGACACCCTGCCTGCCTGTATTTATGCGCTTGAGTGCCCAGGCAACCAGCACGATGGCAGCCAACAC
This sequence comes from Gallionella sp., assembly GCA_035529795.1. Taxonomy (GTDB): domain Bacteria; phylum Pseudomonadota; class Gammaproteobacteria; order Burkholderiales; family Gallionellaceae; genus Gallionella. The sequence goes on from DATKVZ010000026.1 coordinate 133,352, forward strand.
CAGCAGTAAACTGAATATGACCTGGACGATGCTGCTGGAGCTGGCAGCGGGCGGTGGCGGGGTATAGACGGGGCGCGTTGCGTCGATGGCAAAGGCGGAAGGTAAGTAACAGAGAGCAGGTACCAGAAGACATAAAACAGAGGCTTTATGCGGTTTTGCCGCGCTGTTTTGATTAAACCGCCGCGCAGCGGCAGCAAGATTCTGTCCTCTGGTGCCTGTCATTTGTTAATGCGGCGCAAACGTTCAGATGGCGTAATGATGTCAGTCAGTCGAATACCGAGCTTATCGTTTACCACCACGACTTCGCCCTGCGCGATCAGGAAACCGTTAATCATGACATCCAGTGGTTCACCGGCCAGACCAGCCAGTTCGACGACCGAACCTTGCGCCAGTTGCAATAAATTTTTGATCGGCATTTTGGTGCGCCCCAACTCAACAGTCAGTTGCACCGGTATATCCAGAATCATGTCGAGGTCATTTTGTGTGGTGCCGGCCCCACTTGCTCCAAATTGATTGAATGCATGCGGCTTGGCGGGTTCAGCTCCCGAAGTGGGTGCCGCAGTCTGTTCGGCCATGGCAGATCCCCAATCGTCAGCCGTGGTAGCTTGTTCGGCCATTGCAGCACCCCAATCATCGGCAGATATTTCTTCACTGGTTATGGTTTCTTCAGCCATGACTTTCTCCTTCATTAGTGGTGAGCATTCTCTCTATCTTGAGCGCGTATTGGTTGTTGAATGCGCCATACTTGCATTCCATAACCGGTACGTTATCCACTGAAGCGATGATGTTTTCCTCTACTTCCAGAGGGATAATGTCATTAACCCGCATTTTCAGCACTTGCTCCAGCGTTAAATCGGCCTGCCCCAAGGTGGCGACCAGTTCGATGGTGGCAGACTGTACTTGCCTGGAGAGCAGTTGTAACCAGCGTTTATCCATGGCCAGGTGTTCGCCCTGCATCGGGCTGAACAGCAAATCCTTGACCGGTTCCAGCATCGAGTAGGGCATGCAGATGTGAAATGCGCCACCGTTTCCAGCAATTTCAATGTCGAAGGTAGTAACAATGACCACTTCGTTGGGCGTGGCAATATTGGCGAACTGTGGGTTCATTTCCGAACGCACGAACTCGAAATTCAGCGGGTGAACGTTTGCCCAGGATTTTCCATAGGCTTCAAACACCACTGCCAGCATTTTTTGAATGATACGCTGCTCGGTTTGGGTGAATTCGCGCCCCTCTACGCGGGTATGGTAACGCCCGTCGCCACCGAACATATTGTCCACCACCAGGAACACCAGATTCGGATCAAAAATGAACAAGCCGTTGCCGCGCAGTGGTTTGGCTTTGATAATGTTGAGATTGGTCGGTACATGCAGGTTGCGGATAAATTCGCCAAACTTAAGTACCCGTACCGGGCCGATTGAAATCTCCGGAGTGCGCCGGATGAAATTAAATAGGCCGATGCGGAACAGCCGCGCAAACCGTTCATTGATGATTTCCATGGTGGGCATACGCCCACGCACGATACGTTCCTGCGAAGCCAGATTGTATGGGCGAACTTCTCCCGGCGCAGATTCAGCAGGCTTTGCATCATCGGCTTCGCCGGACACGCCCTTGAGCAGTGAATCGACTTCGTCTTGTGAGAGGAATTCGCTCATGATAAAAGCTCCGCTATCGCCCCGTTCCAGCTATTGAATAATGAATGAAGTGAACAGCACTTCGGCGACGCCGTCCTTGCTTTCGGGTAGCTCTGCCGGCGCAGCTTCAGCCGCGTTTTTCGCATCGGCATATTCCACGATGTCAGGTGCGGTCTTGCGTAAGTCCAGCACATATTCCACCTGCCCCTTGATTTGCTGAGCAAGCTGCTCCTTGCCGGCGATACTGGCCAATTCGGAAGGGCGCTTGCTTTGCAACAGCATATTCACACGGTGCAGAATTTCCGGATTGCGTTCCTTGATTTTCCCTTCTAATTCCGGTTGCGTTAATTTGAGCGAAATCGTTACTTGCAGATACCGGTCGTCTTGCTCTTGCATCAAGTTGGCGGTGAAGGTCCCCAGATCAACAAATTTTACCGGCACTTTATTCTTTGCCTCCTCGATGTGTTCTTCACCCTGGGCTGTGTCTGTTGGCTGTTGTACTGGCTTCAGCAACAAGAACGCGGCGACACCACCACTCGTCAGCAACATCATGACTAATATAATGATGATGAGCTTCTTTTTGCTCTTTTTGGGTGGTGTATCGGTTGCCGACCCTGCAATCGATTTTGCGGGTTTTGACATATTTAGTTCCTTTGCAATGGTTGAATTATGAAAAAAAACCAGTGCGAATGATAACCCGATTAACGCTGCAATTCCCCTTCAACTTGGGTTATCACAACAGGAGCAAGCACGTAAATATGATCAGGCGAAAGTATCCACCATGCCATGGTGACGCTGCGTTGGCCGGGTGTGCGTGACCGCTGATACTGTGTCATCCATACCGGATGTCTCGCCGGATGTGCGTTGCGTATTTGTACCGGAACCGTGACCCGTAAATTCTTTTGCATTACGGTCGTGCGGAGCTTGATCGCTTACAGTTGCATTACCCAGCATGATTCCATTATCGGCCAACATTTCACGAAGTTTAGGCAATGCATTTTCGATTGCATCGCGCACCGCACCATGCGGTGAGGTGAACAGGGCGGTAGCCTGATTGTCTGAAATTTTCAGTGATACATTTAACGGCCCCAAATCGGGTGGGTTCAGATGCAGCTCGGCAATCTGGTTTTGCTGCGTGCTCATCCAGACAATCTTCTGCGAAAATTCGCCGGGCCAAGCGGCGCTGGTCAGAGGTGTGCCGATGGTTTGCGGATTGTCGGCACTGCGGCTACCAGCCAGTGTATTAGCCGGTGCTGCCGGCGGCGCAAACAGATGGGTAGCACTTGTGGTGAGTTGAGTTGTATTCGTGGTGAGTTGAGTTGTGTTTGTGGCCGGCTGGGCTTGGCTTGTGAAAGCGGTCGTCAATTCCGCATGTTTACCCATCTCTTTCGCCGGGGTATCGGAAAAAGATTGTTTGCCGGGTGCGGAAGCCAACATATTGATATCAGCCTTGTCTAGCGCCAAATCTGCCATATCTTCAGCGCTGTCATCGCCCTTGACTACAGCAATATCCGCAGCCTTGCGGGTGCCCGTCGGCAGATTCAGAATATTTGCGGTATCACCGGTAGCAATCCGGTTTTGTGATTTATGGGAGCGCGGTTCTTGTGGAATCTGCAATAACATGGCGGCAAGCCCGTTTGCCGCATCGCCCTGGGTATCGGCCATGATGGTGTCCAGTTCATCGGTATTTTTGGTAGTGGCGGAGTCTGTGTCACCATCTGTCGCAATGCCGTCGATGGCAATGGCAGGCTGGGGCAGCAACGATTCATCCACACCGGTTTGCTGTGCCAGTAGTGCTGCAAAAAGGCCGGCAATGGGATCGTCAGCAGGAAGACCCGCTTGCGCAGCATTCATGGTGTTGCCGGGCAGTGGGGAGCTGTTGCCGGCGATAGGCAGATTGGCCATGATGACTCCTTCTTATTTATCTGTTCTGTTCTTCCGCCATTTTGCGGGCGGTGGATAGGCTGGAATGTTCATCCTGCATTTTTTGTTCATATTTTCCGCTTGCTGCCCTTTGTGCCTCGATATGGCGTTGCTGCAAGGTGTCGAATGATTTCAGTTTGCGTTGCGTAATGCTGAATTCATCACGGCCTGTCTGGGTTGATATTTTGCTTTTTTCAACTGCCTTGATCTGCTGGCTGATAGCCTCGTCGAGCTTGTTAATGAATTGCTGGAAATTACACAGACCGGCTGGATCCATTCCACCCTGTGTGGCCTCCTGCAGGCGGTTTTGATAATCCTTGCGATATTCGCGCAGCATGTCGAGTTTTTGCTGGGTATCCTGTTGTTGGCGGTTTAATTGTCCGAGTTTGCGCGTTGCCGATTCGTTCTGGTGCTCTGCCAGATTCTTCAGGGGCTGCAAGGAAAAGGGTTTGATCATGATGGGTTATGGTGTCGCCGTGGAAAATAATGCGCCCAGTTGCGTGATGCTGGCCTGATAGGTTTCGCGTTGAAACATCCCTTGTTTCAGAAATTGCTCCATGCGCGGATACAGCACAATTGCCTCGTCCAGTAGCGGATCACTGCCTTTGACATAAGCGCCGACACTGATCAAATCGCGGTTGCGTTGATACAGCGCATACATGTGCTTGAAGCGCTGCACCAGCTTCAAATGTTCCGGCGCAACCAGATGCGACATCACGCGACTAATGGATGCTTCAATGTCGATGGCGGGATAATGTCCCTGTTCCACCAGGCGGCGTGACAGCACGATATGCCCGTCAAGAATGGCACGCGCGCTGTCGGCGATCGGATCCTGCGGATCATCACCTTCGGTCAGCACGGTGTAAAAAGCGGTGATTGAGCCGCTGCCTTCCAACCCGTTTCCGGCGCGCTCCACCAACTGGGGTAGCTTGGCAAATACAGAAGGCGGATAACCCTTGGTGGCAGGCGGCTCCCCAACGGCCAGCGCAATCTCACGCTGGGCCATGGCGAAGCGGGTCAGCGAGTCCATGATCAGCAGCACGTTTTTGCCCTGGTCGCGGAAGTATTCCGCGATGGTGGTGGCGTAAGCCGCGCCCTGCAAACGCATCAGTGGTGATGTGTCCGCCGGTGTGGCGACGACCACCGAGTGTGCCATACCTTCCTTGCCGAGAATATCGTTGATGAATTCCTTGACTTCGCGGCCACGTTCGCCGATCAGACCGACCACCGTCACGTCGGCATTGGTATAACGCGCCATCATGCCGAGCAGCACACTTTTGCCCACGCCGCTACCGGCAAACAGTCCCATGCGCTGGCCGCGCCCGACGGTCAACATGCTGTTGATGGCGCGTACCCCGACATCCAGCGAGACGTCTATGGTAGCGCGCTCCAGCGGATTGAAAGGGCGGCTTTGCAGCGGTGCAAATTCAGGATCAATGAGCGGCCCGAGTTGATCCAGCGGTTTGCCTGCGCCATCCAGCACCCGGCCGAGCAGCATATTGCCGACCGGCAGATGTTTGGCAAGATCAGCGCTGCGCCGGCGCGGCGGTTTGCGTTTTCCGCCCAGAGTCAAACTGCGCGTCTGTTCAAGCGGCATCACGCGTGCGCCCGGTACCAGCCCATATACGTCGTTCTCCGGCATCAGGAACAAGCGTTCCCCGGAAAAACCGACCACTTCCGCTTCAACCACGTTATTCGGCAGGTGAATAGCGCAAGTGCTGCCGACCGGCATCTGCAAACCGACCGCCTCCATCACCAGTCCGGTCACCTTGGTAAGATGACCGCTTGGGGGCATGCTATTGCACTCCGCCACATATTCGCGGCCTTCATCGAGGAAATTTTTCCACCCGGTGCTGTGAGCCGCAGTCAGGCTTGCCATGATTTATCCTGTCCAATTGATTCCACAATACGCTTCCAGCGCGCCTCGACAGTCGCATCCACATTACTGTGGGAAGTCTCGACGCGGCACCCGCCGCGCTGAATTCTTGTATCGGTAAAGATTTTCCACCCGGCGTGCGACAGCTGTTCGCCCATTTGCTTGCGTACCAGCTCTACATCATCAGGATGCAAAACCAGATGCGCATTCTGGTTAAAATGCGGCAGAGTGCCGATAGCATCACCAATGGTCTTTAGAATCACTTCCGGCTTGGTCAGCAAAGTTTCACGCACCATCTGTCGTGCAACTTCCAGCGATAAATCGAGTAACGATTGTGCGATCTGTTCATCCACCTGATTGAGCGCACCCTGAAAATTCTGCATCAACGTATGAAGTTGCGCCGCCTCGTCACGCGCTTGTTTGATGCCCGCGGCATAACCGGTATCGTGGCCTTGGGTAAAACCTTCGTCATGCGCTTGCTGACGCAAATTTTCCAGCTCCGCGACCGTCGTTAACGCAGAGGTTTCTTTTGTGCCGCGCGTAAGTTGGCTTGCGGTGTTCGCTTCAAACGAGGGTAGTTCCCAGCGCTCAAACGCCGTCAGTTGTTCCTTGGGAACAACAGTGGCATGGGCAGCGCTCTGGCGAGTGTTGTTGGCCGGTTCGGTCAGGATGTCAGACATAGGCTTCCTCGGCCTTGCTGCCTAGCGTGATCTGGCCTTCATCCGACAGGCGGCGCACAATTTTGAGAATTTCCTTCTGATTGGATTCGACTTCACTGAGCCTGACCGGGCCTTTGAACTCGAGGTCTTCGCGCATCATTTCGGCGGCGCGCTGCGACATGTTCTTGAAAATCTTTTCGCGCAACTCTTCGCTGGCTCCCTTGAGCGCCACAATCAGGGATTCAGACTGAACTTCACGCAGGATCAGCTGGATATCACGATCATCGATATCCAGCACATTTTCGAAGACAAACATTTTGTCTTCGATTTTTTGCGCCAGATCGGGGTCGATGTTGCGAACGTTTTCCATGATCTGCGCTTCCAGTGTACTACCCAGGTAATTGAGAATTTCTGCGGCAGCACGAACACCGCCTTGCAGGGTCTTTTTGCCTGCCCCGCCTCCCGACATGAGCTTGCCCAGCACATCATTGAGCTCGCGCAGCGCGATCGGTTGAACACCATCCAGCGTTGAAATACGCAACAGCACATCATTGCGGATGCGCTCCGGCAGTATCTTGAGGACGTCAGCCGCCTGATCGGGTCCGAGATGTACCAGAATGGTGGCGATGATTTGCGGATGTTCGTTACCGATCATTTCCGCCACCGCACCCGGGTCCATCCATTTCAAGCTCTCGATGCCGCTGGTATCGCTGTTATGCATGATGCGATCCAGCAGGCCTGCGGCCTTGTCGTCACCCAATGCCTTGATAAGCATATTGCGGATATAAGCGCTGGAGTCCATGCCGATTGCGGTCTTGCTCGCTGCAGAAAGCAGAAAGTCATCAAATACTGCCGCGATCTGATCTCGGCTGAGGTTTTTCAGCGTCATCATCGCCGCACTGATTTTTTGCACTTCCTTTGGCTCAAGATACTTCAGCACCTCGGCAGCCTCAGTCTCGCCGAGTGTCATCAGAAAAATTGCACTTTTTTCGACACCATCAGCCATTGCTGTTTACCCATTCCTTGACCACGCTGGCGACAATTTTAGGCTCTTGCTGGGCAATTTGCCGGGCAGCCAGCAAGCTTTGCTCATACTGCGACCCGGGCGGCGGATATAACGCCCCCGCCGGTTCGGCTGCTACCGGGAGTTCATCCGTCGCGGCAACAAAGGCGCTTGGTGCGAATAATAGATTGAGAGCGGGTCTGATGACGCGCAATATGACAAACAGCATAACTGCCGCAATCAGCGCATACTTAAACAGATCCTTTGCCAGTTCAATCATGCCGGTTTGTTTCCAGAGCGGCAATTCCTGAACGACCTCATGATGTTCGACAAAGGCGGCGATCTGTACGTTCAGGCTGTCGCCACGATTCTGGTCGAAACCCATGACATCTCTGACCAGATTATTGATTTGCTCTTTTTCCGCATCAGTCATGGGTTTGGGGCTGCTGTTGCCTTTTTCGTCGGTCACCGTGCGGCTGTCATTCACGACTACTGCCACCGACAGACGCTTGATTGAGCCGACCGGCAGTACCGTGTGACGAATGGTGCGGTCAACTTCGTAGTTGACAGTGGAGTCTTTCTGCAGGTTGGTCAAATTGGCATTGTCCGCAATGTTTGTTTCTGTTGTACCCGCATTGGCGACGATGGGTGCGGTGGCTGGAACCGGCGGTTGATTGGTCAATGCACCGGGAATACCGCCCGCATTCAGGTCGGAACCACTCATGGCTTCACTGGTTTGCTGGCTGCGTACCACGCTCTCTTTCGGGTTCTGATTTGGCTTGTAACTCTCGGAGGTTTGCTCGATGCGCGAAAAATTAATATCGGCGGATACCTGGGCGCGAATATTATTTGCGCCAAATAAGGGAGTCAGCAGCGCCTCGATACGCCTGATATAACCCTGTTCGATCTGTTGCACATACTTGAGTTGGCTGGCATCCAGCCTGTCGCTGTTGGCGCCGTCGTGGTTGGCGCTTAGCAGCGTGCCGTTTTGGTCCACTACCGTTACATTTTTGGCGGACAACTCCGGCACGCTGCTTGAGATCAGATGAACGATCGCGCTGACCTGCGCGGAATCAAGCAAACGTCCGCCTTGCAGGGAGAGCACCACGGATGCGCTGGGTTTCTGTTGTTCCTTGACAAATACACTGGGCTTGGGAATCGCCAGATGGACACGTGCGGCGGCTACCGCACCGATCGTCTGCACCGAGCGCGCCAGCTCCCCTTCCATGGCGCGCTGGTAATTGACCTGTTCGGCAAATTGCGTAATGCCGAACTTCTGATTTTCCATCAGTTCAAATCCTACGCTGCCTCCTTTGGGAAGCCCCTGGGAGGCAAGTTTCAGTCGAGCTTCATGCACCTGACCTGAGGGAACCAGCAACGCGCCGCCACCCTCGGCAAATTTGTAGGGGATGTTCATTTGCTGCAGTGATTCAATGATGGATCCGCCATCACGATCAGACAGATTGCTGTACAGCACGCGGTAATCCGGTGTCTGACCCCACATCCATACTCCGGCAATAAGCGCAAATAACGCCGCAATGCCGACTGCAACCCCCATTTTTTGCTGGAGATCGAGATGGTCGAGCCGAATTGTTGCATTGAGCTTTTGTTCAGCCATGACGGCTCCTTAATGCTGCGTAAAACATCTGGCTACTCTGCATAGCCATTCGACCAAGGCAGTAGCAGGCACTGGTTAGACACTGTGCGTATTATCATTGGGGGCGGTCTTTTTGAAAACCTGAACAAAGGCCAAAAGCCGCGTCTTTTCCACTCATATCTATTGCAGCCTGTCGGGTATCGTGCATTCGTCAAAGAAGGGCGAAGGGGCACGGAATGAATACATCGGCGGTGGATAGTTTATTGGCGCAAATGCGCGTCGCGGCGGCGGCAGCGGGATTGCGCGAACCTGCCGTACAGCAACCGGGTAAAGTGGATTTTGCCAATGTGCTGAAATCCTCGCTGGACGGCGTTGCCAAGTCCCAGGCCAGCTCGGAAGCCATGCAAAAAGCTTTTGTACTGGGCGATGACAAGGTCAGCCTGAGCGATACCATGATTGCCATGCAAAAAGCCAGCATCAATTTCCAGACCACCGTTCAGGTGCGCAACAAGTTTGTGCAGGCATACAACGACATCATGAATATGCAGGTGTAACAGCGGTTCCGGACCAAGTGTGTCAATCCGTCACAATGACTAACTGTGTGATTTGACGCGTTGCTTGTTTGTCACGTAGCGTTGCAGCAGGGTAGCGGACTGCGCATCCAGTTCCTTGAATTCACAGCCGGCGCGCTTTCGCTCCTGCCCGGGCGGCGAAGTCAGCGCAACCAGATTTTTTACTTCTACTGTGCCCGTGATCGCTCCCACTTCGGGTAGTTCGATGTGACAATCTGAAAAAAATGCGCCGGGTATCATTTCGGTATCTGTTGTCGAACATGCCAATCCGACACCGCCGACGCTGATATCCACGATGGTAAATTCGCGCAGGCTTTTGAAAACCGGTTTTTCGGTACCAATGACGCAGAGCAACGGCTCGCTGATCGGTGTCTGGACGCGGTAATGCTCGCGCCGTTGCAGGCGGTAGATACTATCCGGCAGGGGTAAATAAAAAGCCGGGTAACCCTGATGCTCCACGCTGCTAACCTGGGTGGCGGTGAATTGAATCTTGACCTGCAAATGCGAGCTGACAAAAATCAGTTTTTTGCTCTCGAGAATGCGCCGGTTCCCCGGTGTATTCTGGCTTTGTTCCAGCCATAAGCCTTCAGTATCGGCCTCCAGCAGAGTCGTCAGTATGAAGTTGTTTGCGCCGCCGTAATAAAGCGCGACGCGGGTTCCTTCCCGAGCGATATGCTGCAGGATAAATCCTATTTCTCTTGCCGAGGAAATACGATGCTTGTCGTCATCCAGACTGGACAGCATTTCAATATTAAGCGGGATGTCTTTTTTCATACTCTTGATGTTTCATGCTCTTGATGCGTGATTGGCCAACTTGCCGCGCATCATAACAAAATCATGGCGTCGAGAAAGGCGGAATAGCGGGTATTTCAGCATGTTCCAAACGGTATAGCCAGGCGAGTAACTCCGCCACGGCCAGATAAAGCTGCGGCGGAATCTCCTGATCAAGCTCGACCTGCATCAACAGGCCGACCAGACTCTCGGACTCATGCACGTATACACCATGCTGTTTGGCCCGCTCGATAATCGCCTGTGCAATCAAGCCGCGCCCCTTGGCAACCACCGTTGGCGCACCGCTTTGATTCTGCCCGTAGGTCAATGCGACAGCGGCTTGCCTCGAGTTAAGAGGTGGCTGCTTCATAGCTTTTCCACCACGGCGGCAAGCAGCGGAATCTGCGCATCGGCCAGCGAGTTTTTGAGTTGGGGCAGGGCACGAGTGAACAGGTCTACGGTCGTTGCATCTGCCGCTTGCAGCGTCAGGCGCAGCCCGCTACCGGCAAACGCCAGCCGCGCATGGATATTGCCGAGGCCGGGTAACGCAAGCTCCATTTCTGTGCTCCATTGGCGTTCGTCCGGTTGTGGTGCGTGCTGATCCGGTTGCCCCTGAATCTCCCACTGCATCTCCTGCCCGGGCCATACCTGCCCTATCCAGGTGATCTGGTGTGTTTCCAGCGCATGTAATTGCTGTTGCACCAAAGGCAACAGTTCGCGTGTGATGCGCAAACCGGATTCCGTATCCGTTTTTTGGGGTGCGGTAGAAGCAGGTGACGATGCATAAACATCGTCGCTTTGAGATGTTTGACTCGTCTGACCCGCGCCGGGTGGGGACGATTGCTTGCCGGCAAGCTGGTTTTGCGGTTCGACCAGCAATTGCATGGTGCTGCGTTCCCCGCGCACCCACTGAGCCTGATGCGATTCATAAAACAGCCCACTGACACTCAGCGCTTGGCGCAGTGCTCCGGCAAGCTGCCTGCTGTCCGGCACCTGGCCGGCAGTTTGCCAAACGACGTTGCGCGCGATTTGTTGAATGGTCGGACGCTCCAGCGGACGGTCGGCAAGATTGGACAACATGCGTGCCGCCGCGCCGATTTGTTCTGACGAGGAGAGTGGATTGAGCGAAGCGGAAATGCTGAAGGTCAGGCGCGGGTTGGTTGAAACAACGCGCAGGTTAAGCGTATCACCGCTCTGGATATTGGCGGGTAAACGCATCTGGATAGTCTGCCCGGCGACCTGTACCTTGAACAGACCCTCGCTGACCTTGGACTGCACGGAGCCTTGCAGCTCCTGCCCCGGCTCGAGCGGAGCGACCGGTTTGGGGGCGTCGGTCGCCGTCCCCACCGGTGGCTTGCCGGAATGGGATAAAACCTGAAGTGCGTTGATCAGATTGGTTGGCAACATAGCGCGGTTAAGTAGTGATTTGGCACAGGGTCATCGTGCTTGGTCAATACACAGTTGTTCCATCAGAGTCTGTCGAACCATGATTGGAATAAGCATAATAAAACACCGGACGAAGCAGAACCAAAAATGTAGGTCGGATCAAGCGAAGCGATCCGACATTCTTTTTACGGGCGTATTGTCGGATCGCTTCGCTTGATCCGACCTACGAGCTTCGTGGTGATTTGCGTGCTCCTACAAAATTTGTATGTTTGCTGTAACCATAGCCTTTTGTTCGAACCCACTGGATCCTCGCCGCAGCCAGCCCTCGAATGCCGTTGTCGGGGGCGGGGATGACGACTTATTCAGCCTCTCCCTAAACACCATACGCCTGACTTAACCGCTGTTCCTGGCGGTTGCTTTGCATGATGTGCTGCAATTGCCCCATCCACAATTCGGTGCGGTTGCGGATCTCGGCATCATCGGCAAGAATTTTTTTGATGAGTTGAATTTTACGCTGGCGAGAAGACTCATCCAGTACCGTAACAGTATCCAGTGACCGCATTGCGGTAACCTGCCGACTGCACTGTTGTTCGAGACCGACCAGTGCATCCCATTCTCCCTGTAGCGCCGCATCGCGCATCTGCGCGGTCAGAACTGACAACGATTCGTAATTAACCATAATCTGCGGTGCGTTCATTTATTCACACTCTTCCATAAACCAGTTGCGGTGCGGTAGCGGGTCTGGCTGGTGCTGCTGCCGGTGGTGTGGCGGAAGGCCGGATGCTCTCCCATGCGCCCTTCAAATCGTTCAGCAGACGCGCCACTTCATCCAGTGCGGCAATATCGTTACTCAGATTGGCGGTCAACAGGCGCGCATTCATGTAGTCATACAGGGCAGCCAGGTTGTGTGACAGCTCGCCACCGACTTTCTTGTTCAGACTCGACTTCAGACCTTCGTCGATAATCAGAATCGCCTTGGAAATCGCCGCACCTTTGGCGGGGATGTCATTGTTCAACAAGTTGTTTCTGGCATTACTGATGGCCAGCAGCGCGCCCTGGTATAACATTGAAATCAACTTGTGCGGGTCGGCCCCAATGACGCCGGATTCGACCCCGACTTTTGCGTAGGCTTGGATAGCGGTAGTAGCGTTCATGATCTATTTCCTTGATTTATAGCCTGGTCTGATTGGCAAGCATGTCGAGCTGCTGTGTTAAATAAGTGCTGGTGGTGTTCATGCTGCTCAGCATGACATCCAGCGCGGTAAATTGGGCGCGATAACGTTGTTCGATACCGACCAGACGGTTTTCCAGCAAGGTGCGCTGCTTGCCGATATCGGTAATGGTTCTGCCGATGCCATCGGTGCGGCTGGCTAGAATTCCGTCACTTGCCAGGCTGGCAGTTGCCCATTTATCCAGTAAATATGCGTAGCCGTGCGCATAATTCAATGTGCCACGCGCGCCGAGTGCGCCACCGCTGACGAGGATGCCCAAGCCTTTTGCATCACCGTCGACCGCGCTCAGGTACTGGCCGGAACCGGTTGCGGACAAGCCGCCGATCGAACCGGCGACATTCATACCGGCGGTTGGCGTATTCCCGTCAAGCCCAAGCTCCGTTTTTGCCGTACCGCCGGTGATGCTCACGCTGGAAGTTGAGCCATAATTTATCGAGGTGACAGTAAGCGCACCCGCATTTTCCGAAACAATGACGGAAATATTCTGGCTGGATAATGCGTTCACACCGTTGATTTTTGATTGAAGCTCGGCAACCAGTTGCTGCGCGGTATTGTAGGTGGCCTCCGTTAACGTGACGGAGGCGCTGACGCCGTTAACGGCCAGATCGAGGGTGTTGTTGCCCGCGCCAATTACCAGTGGAAACGTGACCGCACCCGAGCCGACCGTTTTGCCCTGGGTGGCGATCTGCGTGATATTTACTTCGTAGTTGCCGGGCTTGGTGCTGCTGGAGGCATTGTTGTAGGTAACCAGACTATCGGTGCTCTTGCCGACCGCCGTAAACAGACTGGCAATATCGCTGAAATTGCTGGCCATAGCGCTATCCAGCTTGGTCTGGTTAATCGCCAGCGTGCCGTCCTTCTGGAAAGCGATCCCCACATCGGAGAGTGTCGTCAATGCGCCGGACGAGCCGACAACGGCCGTATTCAACATGTTGCGCAATTGTGTTTGCAGGGAGCGTACCGTGGCGTCACCTTGCAGGATCGCACCCTTCTGGCTGGTCGCATCGTAGGCCGAGAGACTGGTCAGCGTACCCGTTAAATCGTTGTAGGCCGCCACGAAACTCTTGATGGAGCTGCTGATCGCCGAGGTGTCCCGCGCCACCGTCAAGGTCACCGGAGAGGCGCTAACCTTGTTCAGGTTCAGCGTCACGCCGGGCACCACGTCGCCAACGGTATTTGAAGTTTTGCTGATCGCGATGCCGTTTACCTTGAAATTGGCATTCTGCGCGGTTACGGTTTCGGAAAGATTCTGTGTTCCTGCCGGGTCGTGCGCCAGCAGGGCGTCCACAGCCGCATCGCCGCTGACGGTTATTTTCATGCTGCCGCTGGCGCCATTGCTGCCCGAGGCCAGCGCAAGACGATAGGGCGTTTCGCCGCCGTCGTTGACGATGGTCGCGGTCACGCCGATGCCCGCCGCATTGATGGCGTCGCGAATGCCCTGCAGTGAATTGTTGCTGCTGTCGATGCTAATACTCTGTGCACCGCTGCCGTTCGAGGTGAACGCTGCGCCGCTATACAGACCGGTGCCGGTATCAAAGGAACCACCATTGATGGTGCCGAAATCAAAAGTAACAGTGGTCGCGGTTCCGGTACCGATGGCGGCGGTGCTGTTGGTTTGCCCGGCGGCGACCAGTCTTTGCGCTTGCGCCAGGCTGGACACTTCCACAGAATAAGTACCCGCCACCGCGATGCTGCTGGCTGAGGCGGAAAGAACGGTGGCATCGGAAGGGGTGGCGGTGAGCACCTGAAATTTGCTGGTGCTGTTCAGACCTTGCAGCGCCGTTTGAAAGTCGGATACCGTACCCTTGACGCGCCCGTAAGCAGAAAGTTTGGCCTGGTAACTCGCTTCCTTGGCATCGAGCTTGTTAAGCGGTTGCCGCTCAACAACCATCAACTGGCTGACGATACTATTCACGTCAATGTTGCTGGTCGATGTCACCGATGAGGTTGCCATGATCTTTTTTTAAAAACCTTTCGCGTTGAAAAAATTAAAGTTCGGCCATCGTGTTGAAGCAACTCCAGCAGAACCACGAAGATACAATTCTATAAACATTATGCAAAACCTAATGTTCGAATAGAGCGGGTTTTATGCCGTATAGTCATCGAACAGGCGGGTTAAACGGCACAAGCCCGGTCACCGGTCAAGCCTCCTGTTTTAACAGCAAACCATGCTGGAAACGTTCGATGGAACGTGAAATCGCCAATGCCTCTTCCGAGGGAAATTGGCGAACCACATCACCGGTTTCCGTATCCACCAGTTTGACCACCGATTTTTTGGTGTTTTCATCCACGCTAAATTCCAGATTTTTGTTCGCCTGCTTCAGCGCTTTGTTAATGTTGTCCAACGCACTCTGCAACTGCACGGCAGAAGGCTTTTGCCCCACTGCCGGCGTTGCCACAAGTGGCGCTTCAGGCATCGCAGCAACGGCAACAGGCGCACCATCGCTGGCGAGCCTGGCAGGCTGCGGAGCCTGGGTCATGTTGCTGGTATTCTGGATGAGCATTTTGCCCCTCCTGTATTTTAAAGTTCCGGCCGGATCATTCCGGCCGGGTTGTTATCACCAAACTTAACGCAGCAGCGTCAACACCGTGTTCGGCAACTGGTTTGCCTGTGCCAGCATCGCGGTACCTGCTTGCTGCAGGATCTGGCTGCGGGACAGCTGCGCGGTTTCAGCAGCGAAGTCCGTGTCCACAATCCGGCTGCGTGAAGCCGTCAGGTTTTCCACCGTGGTAGCCAGGCTCGAAACCACCGAGCTGAAGCGGTTCTGAATCGCACCCAGATTCGCGCGCGCACCGTTCACCGTGGTCAACGCACCGTCGATTGCGGTCAGCGCTGCAGACGCACCCGAAGCGGTGGAGATGTCCACTGCCGAGATTGCGGAGACTGAGGACACGGTGGTGGCCGAGGTCACGCCGGTACTCAGACCTGCGTAGGCAACATTCGCGCCGCCGACCACAATGCCGTCTGCACTGGTGCTGTTCAGCGTGACTGTGCCGTGGTTGGCAACCTGCCCGGTTCCGGCGGCAGTGGTGTTGCTTACGGTGCTTGTCACGTCACCGTTAGTGGCGCTGGCAAACCCGCCGCCTGTGGCGCCTGCTGGTACGAGCAAACCGGTGGTGTCGCTGAACGTAATCTGCAGGTCGACAGCGGTACCATCGGCTTTGGTTATGCTGATACCGGCAGTGAGGTTTGCACCACTTACCGTTGCCCCAAGGCTTGCGCCGGTGCTGGTTAGCGTGGCCGTATACCCGGTGTTGGCTCCGAGGAAGGTGGTCAAATCCCCTGCAACTGTTGCGGCCAGCACACCACCTGCACCTACTGCTGTGGAGGCCAGCACTGAGGATCCATCAATACTGATTGCGACTTTGTCAGTGGTAGTTGCCGAAGTCAGCGTTGAAAATGCACCCAGTGTGGCGGTCGTTCCATTCAGGCCGACATTGGCGCTGTCAAAGCCAGTTTGTGTCAAAAGCGTGGCACGTGAGGTGGTCGATGCGTTGATGCTGATATCGCGGCCATCGATAGCGGTCAACGTGACTGCGCCTGTTGTTGCATTGGCCGAAGCGCTCACGCCAGTCTGGGTGCCGACTGCGTTGATTGCGGCTGCCAGATTGGCGCCCTGACCAGCAGCGGTTGAGCCTGCGGCAACTTTACCGACATTGATGCCGTTGATGCTGAAGGTGTCGGCAGCAATTTCGGTAAACGCAGTGGCGGCAATGCCAGCCACGGTTGTGGCATTGGCTGTAGCAGTCACGCCGGAATTGGCGGACACGCCATTGATGGCGTTGGCGACAGAGTAGGCGCTGGCAGTGCCCTGCCCGGGTGCCGCACCGGCCGACGAAGCGCCGACTTGCTGGCCGTTCAGGGTCAGGTCACCGGCGGCCAGAGCGGTGGTGGTGACCGTGCTGGTAACGGTTGCCGCGCTGGTCGAACCGACGCCGCCCAACTGGGTGGTGCGGGAGTTGGCCACAGAAGCGATCTGGATGCTGTCGTTGGCGGTGCTGTTCGCGCCGACCTGGAAGTTTTGTGCGGTGAACGAGCCGTCGAGCAGTTTCACGCCGTTGAACGCGGTATTTTGCGCCACGCGGTCGATTTCAGAAAGCAACTGCGAAACTTCGGCCTGCAGCGTGGCGCGGTCAGAGGCGCTGTTGGTCGCGTTGGCAGACTGAATCGCCAGCTCGCGAATACGCTGCAAGTTGTTGGAAACTTCGGACAGTGCGCCTTCAGCGGTCTGCGCCAGTGAAATGCCGTCGTTGGCGTTACGCGCGGCTTGCGAGTTGCCGCGAATTTGCGATGTCATCCGGTCGGAAATTGCCATGCCCGCCGCGTCATCCTTGGCGCTGTTGATGCGCAAGCCGGAAGACAGACGTTGCAGGGAGGTTTGCAGCGCGCTTTGCGAGGTGCTCAAGTTGCGCTGGGCATTCAGCGACTCCATATTGGTATTGATAATTGCAGCCATTTTAGCTCTCCTTAAATATCTGGTTTATTTTCCGGCTGGTTGCCGTTCACTTTGGTTGTTGAAGCATGAACTTATCAACCGCCGTTAGTCCAGTTATCGGTACGGATCGGAAAAACTTTAGGGGGATTTGTATATTTTCGCGCTACCACACCGTGTCGCAGTTGCGTAGGTCGGATCAAGCGCAGCGATCCGACAAAATGACCGCCATAAGAACAGACAAAATGACCGCCATAAGAACATCGGATCGCTACGCTTGATCCGACCTGCAAAACTAATTTTTAGAAGTGCCCTTATGTTTATTCCGATCATGGTTCGACAGGCTCATCACGAACGGAATAGATCTGCGTTTCCTTAGCCGCCGCTGCGGAGCTGCCGGGATATTTCAGTGCGGCTCGTTGATGTCGCACACGATGCCCGCGTCCGCTTTCAGCATGACCATGACCTGATTTACCGGCATGCGCAGCAGCTCGCCGATGTCCCTGAAGTCATCCGGTAATGCCGCATCATCCCAGCTATTGGCGGAATGGCGCGCCAGGTTGACCGCCAGTGTGACGTTGCGCACACGCGGTTGTTTGGCGCTGGAGTTGTTCATCAGCGTCAGCAGCAATTGCGGCAAGCCCCATTGCGCCGCCAGCGCTTTTTGCAGATCAAGTAGTGCGAATCCCAGCACTTGTTGCTGAACGTCATGGCTGCGCAGGGATTGGTCCTGCTGCTGGAGAGCGTTGATCTGCAGCATGGCCTGCGGATCAAAACACCACATGAGAATTTCGGCAATGTCGTGCAGCAGGGCGGCGATGCGCACTTCTTCGTAATGCAGATCGCGTAATTGCACCGCCCAGTCTTTGGCGTATTCGGCAGCGCGGTAGGCACGATGTACGACACGCAGCAAATGGGGGAGTGCCGCAATGTGCGGTTTCAGCATGTCCTCGACCAGTGGTTGCGGCGGTATTTTATTGAAGAATGCTTCGATACCCAGCATCAACAGCACCTGTTCCACCTGGATAATTTCGGTGGTCTGGCTTTTGCGCTTATGTTGCTGGAGGTAGCGCAGCAGTTTGACGGTCATCATGGGATCGTGCGCGATGATTTCGACGATGGTATGGGCGGTCAGTTTTTTTTCATCGTCGCGCAGTACGCTCAAGTCGCGTGCGGTCTGTTTCAGAACCGGCAAGTCCGCATGCGTCAGCGTCGCTATCCAGTATTCCAGTCCTTTCACTTCCGACATGTTGACCTCGCTGGTATTATTGTTTGCAAACTTACTAATAGTTTATGGAGTTAATCAGGCTAAGCGGGAATGCAGTGTGCCGCGCCCTACCAGGATGCGGCAGGCAGACCGCTCCATAATTCCTGGATATCGTGAATATCCCATTGGGCCGGATTTTCGTGTGAGACGATCTTGTCCTGACAGGCGGGCTTTGACAAGTCCAGTATTTCCGGGGGGATTCGGCCATTTGATTTGATCGAAAAAAATACCTTTACCACGGGGACCAGCAGCGATTTGTCGGTTTGTTCAATCACAACACCCAAACGATCTGATTTCAGTCGAACCAGTGAACCCATCGGGTAAATACCGACAGCTTTGACAAAAGCGTGAAAAATAACCACGTCGAAATGTCCCTCGCTCCACTCTGCCATTTTGCGCAAGGCTTCAGCGGGTTCCCAGCCGTCCTTGTAAGGGCGGTTTGAAGTGATGGCATCATACACATCACATACCGCGCCCATTTTGGCAAACAGGCTGATCTGCGCATCTGCAAGACGTTCCGGATAGCCGCTGCCATCCACTTTTTCATGGTGATGCAAACACACATCCAGCACAACGTCGTTGATGCCGCTGCCTGCCAGCAGCATCTTGTGCCCTTCGGCAGGGTGACTCTTGATCGTCTCGAATTCGGTGTTGGTCAGCTTGCCGGGTTTGTTGAGGATGCCCAGCGGAATCATCATTTTGCCAACATCGTGAAGCAAACCAGCGAGTCCCACCATCCGGATTTGCTCGTCATCGAGCTTCAGTTGCCGCGCCAGGGACACCATCAGCGCGCACACCGCGACCGAATGCATGTAAGTATATTCGTCCTGGTTTTTCAGGCGTGCCAGACCAATTAACGCACCGGGATTGCGCATTACGGACGAGGAAATTTCCTCGACGACAGGCAGTGCATCGTCGGCATTCAATGCTTTGCCCATGCGTGCTTCCTTGAACATGGAGGTGACGGCCTGTTTGGACTCGGCGCAAATTTTGATGGCGCGCACAGCCTCCTCATAGGTTTCAACGCGTGAAGGTGTTTCGACGGTCTTGCCGGCTTCCATAAGGATGGCTTCGATTTTTGCAGAAGCTTCCTCCTCGTCTTTGCCGCCCTTCACTCCCAATCCTTTGGCATCGTCTATCCACACCTCGCGGATGCCGGTGGAAAGGATGGTTTGTAAATCCTTCGGGTCTTCCAGCAGGAAAGCGCCGCGCCAGAACGGATGATCCATCCATGAACCGCAAAGCTCATGGATATGCATTCCCAGACGCAGTTGCTCAACCTGGATACGTATTAACATGGGCAAATTTTGATGAATTTGAGAAGAGTCGCACAGCAGATTTTACCTCAAATAAGGCATCAGTCTTGCCATTCCACGGGCATGAAGCTTGCCGCATTGATGCATAAGCCCCAGTTGTAGTAAGCTCCCGCATTGTTCTACAAGGAATCTGGCCCGTGCATAAAAAACTCCGTGTCCTGTTGATTGAGCCTGCCGTGGGATATGTACGCGAGATGGTTGAAACGCTGAAACCCGTGCTCTCCGAGCTGGAGTGTCGCTATGTCACCGACCAGCCGTCGTTGCAGCAGGCGTTGCAAGAAGAAAAATGGGATGCGGTGGTGTGCGGGAAAGGCCTGCCGGAAACGCCGGTATTGCACTCGTTCTTTGCCAACCTGCCCGGCATGGCCTGCCAGATTCGGCTCGAATCGGACCAATCTTTGCATTTCCCCTATGTCAGTGAAGGTTGCTTTGCTCTGTTCGGCATTTCACCGATCGAGGCCGAAATGCATCCGCAATTGTTACTGGGCATGATTCATCCGGACGACGGTGCAAGATTCCACGAATCCATGCGCAATTCGACCGCGCAAGCAACGCACTGGAACTGGGAAGGGCGCATTATTTTGCCGCTGGGCGGCGAAATCAAATGGGTAAATCTGCGTGCCACCAAACGTGAGGCAGGTTCAAGTCATGTGACCTGGGATGGCTTCATGGTCAACATCACCCGCAGCAAATTGGCCGAAATGGAAGTGCGTAAGTCGCGTGAGCGCCTGCGTGAGCTTTCGTCCCATATTGAAAACATCAAGGAAAATGAACGAACTCGCATCGCGCGCGAAATTCATGATGACATCGGTGTCATACTCACCGCATTGAAGATGGACCTGGCCTGGCTAACCCAGCGACTGCCCGGAAATGACAGCAAGCTGCTCGACAAGGCACACTCGATGAGCGACCTGCTGGACACCGCCGGTGTCTCCGCCAATAATCTGGTACATAGTTTGCGGCCCGGTTTTCTGGATTGCTTCGGCCTGGCCGCCGCCATTGAAATCGAGGCGCAGGAATTTACCAAACGCACCGGCATTCCGTGCAGAATCAATAAATCTGGTGACGCAATCGAACTGGAAGAAGAACAATCCATTACGCTGTTCCGTGTGTTTCAGGAAGCCATCAACAACATCATGAAACACGCCGCCGCAAAACGAGTTGAGGTCGAAATTATCTACAACATCCATAGTGTTGAGCTGATTATTTCCGATGATGGCAAGGGTTTTGATAGCCAGGATCGATACAAGCCCCGCTCATTCGGTTTGCGCGGCATACAAGAGCGCATCGGCCAGATGGGTGGAACAGTCGAGATCGCCAGCCAGGTCGGCAAGGGTTCGCGTATTGAAGTCTGCGTCCCGCTCGATAAAGATGGGGATGCCGTGACCCAGAAACCTCAACAGGCACTTTTTGAAGGCTGGAAATGAAACGTATACTGGTGGTGGATGATCATGCATTGATTCGCAAAGGGCTCCGGCAGCTGCTGGAACACCAGCCGGGCTTCGAGGTTGGCGGAGAGGCTGAAAATGGCCTGCAAGCCATCAATATCCTGCGGGAGCGGCACTATGATCTGGTTTTGCTCGACATCGCCTTGCCGGACAAACATGGCATTGATGTTCTCAAGCAAATTCGCATCGAACATCCGGACATCAAAGTTATCGTTTTGAGCATGTACCCGGAAGATCAATACGGTTTGCGCGCCCTCAAGTTGGGTGCGATGGGATACATTAACAAACAAAGCGCCTCCGACAATCTGCTCGAAGCGGTGCAGTTAGTGTTGGAAGGAAAAAAATATATCAGTGGAACTGTCGCCGAGCAGTTGCTCAATAACCTGATCGGTGAGTCGCAGGAGCTGCTGCACCAAAGTCTATCCAATCGCGAATACCAGACGTTGTGCCTGATGGCATCGGGAAAATCGCTGACCGAGATTTCCGAAATCATGATCCTGAGCCCAAAAACCATAAGCGTTTATCGCGCCCGTATGCTGGAAAAAATGAGCTTCAAAAATAATGCGGAGGCGGTTCACTATGCCATTTCCCACAAACTGGTGGATGCCTGCAATTAAGCGTGCATTCATCCTGTCCGGCAAATATTTCAATGAATAATACAATTTGTACCCGCGAATCTGTCAACTGCAGAATTCAGGATAAACCATGAGTAGTCAACCCCTCAGTCCATCCGAACTTGCTCGTGAAACATTGAAGGCACTGGCTGCGCGCAAAATGCCGCCGACCCCTGACAACTACGCCGATATTTATGCCGAAATCGGCGGGGTTGCCAGCAAAGGGAAAGAGAGTGCGGAGAAAGTATTGAGTGCTATTGCCGACCGCCTTGCTGCCACTCCAAAATCGGCAGCTGCCGGCATCGCGCTGAAGAAGTCCATTGAAATGGATGACTGGGAACAATGCCTCAGGGAAATCGACAAGGCTATACCCAAGACCGGCAGCGGCGAGCCTGTCAATTCCTGGTCCGGCCTGATCCGTGATCTGCTGCGCCAGATAGAAACCCCGCACAAGGGTTTGACTGTTGCACGCAAGAAGGAAGGCTTGGAGACAGTGCTCACCCGCTTTGCGTCCAGCCCGGAGACACTGTTCGAAAAAATCAACGGATTGGTGCGTTCCTGGTCGGCAGGTTCATCTGCGGCAGCCAGCAGCATCGGGGTTAATGGCGCCCCTGTTGACAGCACCGTTGCGCAAACTACTCCGGCCATAACCAAACCGTCCACAGCACTCATCGAAACGGCGGCCGCAGATTCGGGCCAAACACTGTTGCAACTAGTCGAACTGCTGGCACAAGCGCTGGAAAGTATTCTCAGTACCCAACCGGAGCTGGCGCAGGAAGCGCAAACGCTCGTCCGGCAAGTGCGCGATACCAGAACGCATGGACAAATTACCACGCTAACAAAACACCTGCGCCAATTCTGGATAAAAATAGAGTTACGCAGCGGCGACAAGGCCAAAATTCATGAAGGTTTGGTGCGTCTGTTACGCTTGCTGGTCGAAAATGTCGGCGAAATGGTTGACGATGAAGAATGGCTGCATGGCCAGATCGTCATTTTGCAGGAAATCGTCGCCAACCCGATTGATCGCAACGCCATCGCCGATGCCGAGCGCAGCCTGCGCAATGCCATCATCAAGCAGGGCATTCTCAAACAAGGACTGACCGAAGCCAAAACCACGCTCAAGAGCCTGATGACCACCTTCATCGACCGGCTCGGCGAAATCACCGAGAGCACCGGTGAATACCACCAGAAGATCGAAAACTATAGTCAGAAAATCAAGAAAACCGACAACCTCACCGATCTCGGCCGTCTGCTGGACGACATCATGCAGGACACGCGCATCATTCAGATCAGCGCGATGCGTTCGCATGAAGAACTCATTGCCACGCGTAAACGGGTTCAAGAGTCCGAGGAGAAAATCCAGAAACTGGAGCAGGAGCTTATCCAGGTCAGCGAACTGGTACGCGAAGACCAGCTCACCGGTGCGCTTAACCGTCGCGGCATGGATGCCGCCTTCGAGAATGAGGCTACGCGCGCCGACCGCAGCCAGATGCCATTATGTATCGCGTTACTGGATATCGATAATTTCAAATATCTCAATGACACACTGGGACATCATATTGGTGACCAGGCGCTGATCCACCTCGCCAACGTTATAAAGGAGGCGTTGCGCCCCAGCGATTCGGTCGCGCGCTATGGTGGCGAAGAATTTGTCATCCTGCTCCCTGATATCAGTCTGGAAGAAGCAGCTGCCACGGTCGAACGGCTGCAACGTGAACTCACCAAAAAATTCTTCCTGCATGAAAACAACCGTATTCTGGTCACTTTCAGCGCGGGTGTAGTAATGCGTGCCCCGCAGGAATCCCAGGAAGATGTTATTGGACGCGCCGACAAAGCGATGTATCGCGCCAAAAAAACAGGCAAAAACTGTGTGATTGTGGATGGATAAAAGGCGACAGCCGCACTACTCGACACTGAATCGGAAGTGAGTTAATGGATCGTGAGCCGCCAAAAATACGACATTTTTTGACGGCTCGAAGCCGGCTGGATATACTGCAAGTGTTTTGTGGAACTTGCCGACGCGGGCTTTAAAATTGGCAAATGTCTGAACATCGTTAACATAACGAGTAACTGCAAATAACTTTTGGTTAATATAACCCTGACATGGCAGGGATCGTTGGTTTGAGTCCAATCGTGCCTGCCAACTTCGGGAAATTCCGGACAAACCGTTATTGAAAGTTTGGCCGGGAACTCCCCCCAGAGTGCGGCAATGCCGCACTCTGTATTTTCGGAATAGCAATATGCCTGTCATTACCTTGCCGGATGGTTCGCAACGCAGCTTTGCGCAGCCCGTCACCATCGCCGATGTTGCGCTCAGCATCGGTGCGGGACTGGCGCGCGCCGCCCTGGCGGGCAAGGTGGACGGCAAACTGGTCGATACTTCGTACCTGATTGAGCAAGACACCGCGCTGGCAATTGTCACCGACAAGGATGCCGATGGACTGGCGATCATTCGCCATTCTGCAGCGCATTTGCTGGCACACGCAGTGAAGGAGTTATTTCCCGAGGCACAGGTGACTATCGGACCGGTCATCGACAACGGCTTCTATTACGACTTTTCCTACAAGCGCCCGTTCACGCCGGAAGACCTGGGGGCTATCGAAAAACGCATGGTGGAGCTTGCCAGGCAGGATATTCCCGTGACGCGCAAGGTGCTGCCACGCGACGGGGCTGTAAGTTACTTCAAGGGCATCGGCGAGCACTACAAGGCGGAAATTATCGCGTCCATTCCAGCAGACCAGGATGTGTCGCTGTACACCGAGGGTAGTTTTACCGACCTGTGCCGTGGCCCGCATGTGCCGTCCACCGGTAAGCTGAAGGTCTTCAAGCTGATGAAGCTGGCCGGGGCCTATTGGCGCGGCGATTCGAACAACGAAATGCTGCAGCGTATCTATGGCACCGCCTGGGCGAAGAAGGAAGAGCTGGACGCCTATCTGCATCAGATTGAGGAAGCCGAAAAGCGTGACCACCGCAAGCTGGGCAAGCAACTGGAGTTGTTCCACATGCAGGATTCGTCACCCGGCATGGTGTTCTGGCATCCCAAAGGCTGGACACTGTGGCAGGAGATTGAGCAATACATGCGCCGCAAGTTCCGCGAACACGATTACCAGGAGGTGCGTACCCCGACCATCATGGATCGCACCCTGTGGGAGAAATCCGGCCATTGGGAAAACTATCACGAGCACATGTTTACCACCTGCTCGGAGAACCGCGATTACGCGGTGAAGCCGATGAACTGTCCGGGACATGTGCAGATTTTCAATCACGGTCTGCACAGCTACCGCGATCTGCCGTTGCGCCTGGCAGAATTCGGCTCCTGCCACCGCAACGAGACTTCCGGTTCGCTACACGGCCTGATGCGGGTACGCGGCTTCACCCAGGACGATGCGCATATTTTCTGTACCGGGGATCAGGTACAGCCGGAAGTGTCACGCTTCATCGTGATGCTGAATGAGGTGTATCGCGATTTCGGCTTCAACGAGGTACTGGTCAAATTTTCCACGCGCCCCGATAAGCGCGTCGGCTCAGATGAAACCTGGGACAAGGCCGAAACTGACTTGGCATCGGCGTTACAGCAAAACGGCCTGGAGTATGAAGTACAGCCTGGCGAAGGCGCATTTTATGGCCCCAAGGTCGAATTTACGCTGAAGGACAGCCTCGGCCGTTTGTGGCAGTGTGGCACCATTCAGCTGGATTTCAACCTGCCGGTGCGATTGGACGCGGAGTTTGTCGATGAGGATAACAGCCGCAAACCGCCGGTAATGCTGCATCGCGCGATTCTGGGTTCGATGGAGCGCTTCATCGGTATATTGATTGAGCACCATGCCGGCGCGTTTCCGTTGTGGCTGGCGCCGGTACAGGTGGTGTTGATGAACATCTCACAGGCGCAGGAAGAATATGCGCGTGAAGTCGCACAGGCGTTGCGTGATGCCGGTCTGCGCGTGCAACTGGATTTGCGCAACGAGAAGATTACCTATAAAATACGCGAGCATAGTATGCAGAAATTACCTTATCAGCTGATTATCGGCGATAAGGAAGTGGTTGGAAGATTGGTGGCCGTGCGTGCGCGCAGTGGTGAGGATCTAGGACAGATGACGCTGGAATTACTGATTCAGCGACTGCAAACCGAGATTGGGGCGGGCAGCACGGCTTAAGTATTGTTAAAACGGAGATATTGCAATAGCACAAGATAAATCGCAGCGATTGAATGAGATGATTACCGCGCCACAGGTGCGCCTCATTGGAGTCGAAAAGGAACCCCTCGGGATTGTGACCATCGCAGAAGCCCTGCGGTTGGCTGATGAAGCAGAGCTGGATCTGGTGGAAATTTCGCCGTTGGCGGATCCGCCGGTGTGCCGCATCATGGATATCGGCAAGTTCAAATATGCCGAAAGCAAGAAGCAACATGAGGCCAAGCTCAAGCAGAAGCAGGTTCAGATCAAGGAAGTAAAGTTTCGTCCGGGAACGGATGACGGCGACTACAACATCAAGTTGCGTAACCTGATCAAGTTTCTGGAAGACGGCAACAAGACCAAAATCACGCTGCGCTTTCGCGGTCGTGAAATGGCCCACCAGGAAATCGGCATGCGCCTGATTCAGCGCGTCAGGGATGATCTGGAAGAACATGGCGTGGTCGAACAGTTTCCCAAGATGGAGGGTCGGCAGATGGTGATGGTATTGTCGCCCAAAGCCAAGAAGAAATAACGAATTCAATTGTCACGACAGAAAAAGGGGATGGTCGAGATGAGGTAGCAAACAGTTCCCCGATAAAAAGTGGCGTATGGGTCAATAAGCTTTTCCACCGGAAAACACCTGTCGTCATAACTTTAGGAGCAATCATGCCCAAGATGAAAACCAAAAGCGGAGCGGCCAAGCGTTTCACGGTTCGTGCCGGCGGGAGCGTCAAGCGTTCGCAGGCTTTCAAGCGTCATATTCTGACCAAGAAAACCACCAAAAACAAACGTCAATTACGTGGCACGACGGAAGTCCACGCAACCAATACAGCATCGGTTCGCGCCATGATGCCTTACGCATAAGGAGCAGATCATGCCAAGAGCAAAACGTGGTGTCGTAGCACGCGCAAGTCACAAAAGGGTTCTTGCACAGGCCAAGGGTTATCGTGGCCGCCGCAAGAATGTCTACCGTGTTGCCAAACAGGCGGTAATGAAGGCAGGCCAATATTCCTACCGTGACCGCCGCCAGAAAAAGCGCCAGTTCCGCACCTTGTGGATCGCCCGTATCAACGCGGCGGCGCGCGAGCAGGGCCTGAGCTACAGCGTATTCATGAACGGCCTGAAGAAAGCGGCGATTGATATCGACCGCAAGGTGCTGGCCGATATCGCCGTGTTTGACAAGGCGGCGTTTGCACAATTTGTGGTGCAGGCCAAGGCCAGTCTCGGTGTGTAGGTTGGGTTAGCGGCCTTATCGCGTAATTCAACGTAGCCAAGTTGGGTTACGCGCAAAATGTGCCTAACCCAACCTGCAGATATCAAGGAGGCAACCCCAGCCTCCTTTTTATTTGCGGGTTCCTTTGGGATAGTGGTGTTATAAATGCAAGAACTCCAACAAATTCTCGAGCAGGCCCAGCAGCAGTTCGCCACAATTGGTAACGAAGCCGAACTGGAGCAGGTCAAAGCAAAATATTTGGGCAAAGAAGGCAGCCTTACTTCACTGCTCAAGGGCCTGGGCAAACTATCTGCCGAGGAGCGTCCTGCCGCAGGCGCGCGCATCAATCAAGTCAAGCAAGGTATTGAAGCAGCTTTGCAGCAGCGCCGTGATGCACTACAGCAAATCAAACTGGAGCAAAAACTGGCGGCGGAAGCGCTGGATGTGACGCTACCCGGGCGTGGCCATGGCATGGGCGGGCTGCATCCGGTGACGCGCACTTTGCAGCGCGTCGAGCAGTTGTTTCACTCGCTGGGCTTTGCCACCGCATCCGGTCCGGAGATCGAGCACGATTTCTACAACTTCACCGCACTGAATATTCCGGAAAACCACCCGGCGCGCGCCATGCATGATACTTTTTACATCGATCCGCAGCATGTGTTGCGTACCCATACCTCGCCGGTGCAGGTGCGTTATATGGAAGCGCATCAACCGCCACTGAAGATCATCTCTTCCGGACGCGTCTACCGTGTCGATTCCGATGCCACCCACTCGCCGATGTTTCATCAGGTTGAGGGCTTGTGGGTCGATGAGCAAGTCAGCTTCGCCAATCTCAAAGGCGTGGTGCAGAACTTCCTGCAACACTTTTTCGAACGCGATGATTTGCGCGTGCGTTTCCGGCCTTCATTTTTTCCGTTCACCGAGCCATCCGCCGAAATGGATATGAGCTGGAACGGCGGCTGGCTGGAAATCGGCGGCTGCGGCATGGTGCATCCCAACGTGCTCAAGCACGTCAATATTGACAGTGAAAAACACCTTGGCTTTGCGTTCGGTCTCGGTGTGGAACGTTTGGCGATGCTGCGTTATGGTGTGAATGATTTGCGTCTGTTTTATGAAAGTGATTTGCGCTTTCTTAAACAATTCAACTGAGTATATAGCGATGAAATTTTCCGAAAATTGGCTAAGAACCTGGGTCAATCCGGCACTTTCCAGTGATGAGCTGGGGCACGTGCTGACGATGGCCGGGCTGGAAGTTGAGGCGCTGGAGGCTGTCGCGCCTGATTTCAGCAACGTGGTGGTGGCCGAGGTGCTGGAAATGGTCAAACATCCCGATGCGGATCGCTTGAACGTGTGCCAGGTCAATATCGGCGAGGCGCAGCCGCTGACTATTGTGTGCGGTGCGGCCAATGTTGCAGCCGGTGTGAAAGTGCCGTGTGCACGCGTCGGCGCGGTGTTGCCGGGTGGTTTCGCAATCAAGCGGGCCAAGGTACGCAATGTCGAATCGTTCGGTATGTTGTGTTCCGAAAAGGAACTTGGGCTGGCGGAAGAGAGCGCAGGCCTGTGGCTGTTGCCTGCCGATGCGCCGGTGGGCAACAGCTTGCGCGAATATCTCGAGTTGGACGACAAGCTATTCACGCTCAAACTCACGCCGAACCGCAGCGATTGCTCCGGCATGGCCGGTATCGCGCGCGAGGTTGCGGCGCTGACCGGTAGCGCGCTCAAGCCAGTGCAGATTCAAACACAACCGGTCGCCCTGACCGAACAGTTGCCGGTCAACGTGGCCGACGCGCAAGCCTGTCCGCTGTATTGCGGTCGGCTGGTGCGCGGCGTGAATGCCGCCACACCCACACCGGTCTGGATGTTGCGCCGCCTGGAGCGCAGCGGGCTGCGTGGTATCAGCGTGGTAGTGGACATCACCAACTATGTAATGCTGGAAATGGGCCAGCCGTTGCATGCTTTTGATGTGGCGCAACTGTCCGGTGGCATCACGGTGCGCAGGGCGCACAACGGTGAAGAGCTGATTTTACTCAACCAACAAGTCGTGAAGCTTGATGACGAAGTATTGGTGATCGCCGATGATGCTCGGGTGCTGGCATTGGCCGGCATCATGGGCGGGCAGGGTAGCGGCGTGGAAACGGCCACGCAGGATGTGTTTCTGGAGAGTGCGTTTTTCCATCCCGATGCAATCGCCGGCAAGGCGCGCCGTTTCGGCCTGGCGACCGATTCCTCGTTCCGTTTCGAGCGCGGCGTGGATTTCGCGGCAACACCTCAGGCGCTGGAGCGCGCCACACAACTGCTGCTGGAGATTTGTGGCGGCAGGGCAGGGGAGATCAGCGAGGTACGCGGCCGGTTGCCGGCGCGACCCGCAATTGCGTTGCGCCGCTCACGGGTGGTGCGGGTGCTCGGTATCGAGCTGGATAACACGCGGATAGCCGACTTGTTGCGGCGCCTGCAATTCGAGTTCACAGTGAATGGCGACGATTTCCGCGTGACGCCGCCGAGCTTCCGGTTTGATTTGTCCATCGAGGCAGATTTGATCGAAGAGCTGGCGCGCCTGCATGGTTATGACAACATTCCCGCACAAGCTCCGCAGGCCACCATGACCATGCTGCCGTACAGTGAATTGCAGCGCCCGTTGATGCAGGTTCAGCAGACTCTGGTAGCACGCGACTATCAGGAAATCGTCAGTTATGCGTTTGTGGAGGAACAGGTCGAGCGCGAACTGTGCGGCAACGACCATCCGGTTGCGTTGCAGAATCCTATTGCCAGCAATCTGGCGGTGATGCGCAGTAGTCTGATTGGCGGCCTGGTGGGCGCACTACGTTTCAACCTGAACCGCAAACAGGCGCGGGTGCGGTTATTCGAAATCGGTGCATGTTTTGCAAAGGCCGATAACACGTATGCACAAAGTCAGCGTTTATCGGGGATTGTCTACGGAACGGTACAGCCCGAGCAATGGGGCACAGCCGCCAAGACCGTAGATTTTTACGATGTGAAAGCCGATGTCGAAGCCCTGTTTGCACCGCAGTTATTGCACTTTGTGGCTGCAGCTCACCCGGCTTTACATCCCGGCCGCTCGGCGCAGATTTATTGCGGTGACCAGGCAGTTGGCTGGATCGGAGAGTTGCATCCGCGCTGGCAACAGCAATATGATCTGCCACAAACGGCAGTCTGGTTCGAGGTCGAACTCGACGCTGTTATCGGGGCAACGCTGCCGCAGGTGAGTGACATCTCCAGGTTTTTGCCGGTACGCCGCGATCTGGCTATGCTGGTGGACGAAATGGTTGCAGTGCAAACCCTGTTGGATGCAGTGCGGCAGGCTGCCGTATCCTATGTTCAGGAAATTATGCTGTTCGACGTGTATCGCGGCAAAGGCGTGGAGCAAGGTAAAAAAAGCCTTGCATTCCGTGTGTTATTACAAGATACTCGAAAAACACTGACGGATTCTGAAATTGAAACAAGCATCGCGCTGCTGGTGGGCGTGCTGCAACAGCAGGGTGCGCAGTTGCGCATGTAAGGGAGAAAAATGACAACAACACTAACCAAAGCCGAACTGGCTAATTTGCTATTTGAAAAAGTGGGCCTCAATAAACGTGAGGCCAAGGATATGGTGGAAGCCTTCTTTGAAGAGATCCGTGCACAACTGGAACAGGGCGAGAGCGTCAAGCTGTCCGGCTTCGGCAATTTCCAGCTGCGCGACAAGCCGCAACGCCCCGGGCGCAACCCCAAAACCGGTGAAGAAATTCCGATTACCGCGCGGCGTGTGGTGACCTTCCATCCCAGCCAGAAACTGAAAACCATGGTGGAAAAATCCTATCATGGAAAACCACAAGCCTAAATCCGAACTTCCGCCGATACCCGCCAAGCGCTATTTCACCATCGGTGAAGTCAGTGAATTATGCGGGGTCAAGGCGCATGTGCTGCGTTATTGGGAACAGGAATTCGCCCAGCTTAAGCCGATCAAGCGCAGCGGCAACCGTCGCTACTACCAGCATCATGAAGTACTGCTGATCCGGCGCATTCGTGAGTTGTTGTACGAACAGGGCTATACCATCAGCGGCGCGCGTAATCGTCTCGGCCACCCCAGCGAGATTGAGGGCAGCGCTGCCGCGTCCACGGCAATGCCGAATGTGGCAGCATTACGCCATGAGATTCGCGAGATTATTACGCTGTTGAAAGCGTAAAAGCGCTTCATGATTTATGCCGCTCTGCTATAATCCGCGCCCTCGGGGCGTAGCGCAGCCTGGTAGCGCACTTCGCTGGGGGTGAAGTGGTCGGAGGTTCGAATCCTCTCGCCCCGACCAGTATTTAAAGGCTTTCAGCAGTGTTTTTTGATTCTGCTGGCAAATTGGTGGCATTTCTGGCAAATAGTTCGTCCAATTTACCACTCTCTCGCGACTTATCTGCCCCCTCGATCCACTTGGCATAATTCTTCAACATCGTCTGCATAGTCGATGTGTCCGATTTTCCTCGCGATCCACATCGGATTAGTACCTGCCATCAAGTTCAGTGTGGCGGAAACGCAACGCTAAAATGGCTTGCACACGCCACCTATTATAGCTAGCTCAACTCCACCTTGACGTTATGATCCTGCCGGTCGTCCACCAGTGTGATGATGCCTTGTGGCCGCCCGCTACCGTCCACACCAGCATCGGTTGCCGGGACACCGTTCACCGTTACCCGGATTACACGTCCAGTCTGCTCACCGATGCGTTTGATGTTGATGTGATAGAAAGTGTCACGATAGCGGTAGTGTATTTTGTATGATTGCCAATGGTCGGGGATACACGGTGCAATACGCAGTTGGCCGGCATGCAACTGCAGACCCAACAGTGTTTCTACGGTCAAGCGGAACATCCAACCCGCCGCCCCGGTGTACCAGGTCCAGCCGCCGCGGCCGGTGTGCGGCGGGGCACCGTAAATATCCGCACACATGACGTAGGGCTCGACCTTGTAGTGCTCCATCGACTCGGGGGTGCTGCCGTGATTGATCGGATTGAGCATGGCGAATAATTCCCACGCGCGCTCGGTGTCGCCCATCTTGGCAAACGCCATCGTGGTCCAGATTGCAGCATGGGTGTATTGGCCGCCGTTCTCGCGGACGCCGGGGATGTAGCCCTTGATGTAGCCGGGCTCCAGCGCCGATTTGTCGAACGGGGGATCGAGCAGCTGGATCAGCTGCGCATCACGTCGCACCAGGTGCTGGTCAACTGCCGCCATCGCCTGGCGGGCGCGCTCGGGGTCGCCGCCGTTTGAGATGACCGCCCAGCTCTGGCTGATCGAGTCGATCCGGCATTCGTCATTGGTCGATGATCCCAGCGGAGTGCCGTCGTCGAACCAGGCACGCCGATACCAGGCTCCATCCCAGGCTTCGGCCTCGATGTTGCTGAGCAATTGCGCCGCCTCAGCGGTACACCGCTCGGCAAACTCTGTGTCGCCGCGGGCGTGCGCCAGACCGGAAAACAGCTCGAGGTTCCGGTACAGGAACCACCCCAGCCACACGCTTTCACCCTTGCCCTGGTGGCCGACCAGGTTCATGCCGTCGTTCCAGTCGCCGCTGCCCATCAGCGGCAACTGATGGACGCCGAAGCGCAAGCCATGCGTGATGGCGCGCACGCAATGCTCGTACAGGCTGGCGGTTTCTGGCGAGCGTTGCGGCTGGTCGTAGTAGGCCTCTTCTTCCGCATTCAATTCGCGACCCTCAAGGAAATGGATCGTTTCGTCGAGCACGCCGGTATCGCCGGTTGCCGCCACATAGCGGCAGGTGGCAAACGGCAGCCACAGATAATCGTCCGAAAAATGGGTGCGCACGCCCTGGCCGTTGGGCGGATGCCACCAGTGCTGCACATCGCCCTTGGCGAACTGGCGCTCGGCGCAGCGGATCAGCTGCTCACGGGCGAGCCAGGGGGTGGCGTGGATCAAGGCCATGGTGTCCTGCAACTGATCGCGGAAACCATAGGCGCCGCCAGACTGATAATAGCCACTGCGCCCCCACAGTCTGCAGGAGATGGTCTGGTAGACCAGCCAGCCGTTGGCGAGCATGTTGAGGGCGGGGTCCGGCGTGTCCACATGCACCGCGCCCAGGGTGTGGTTCCAGTATTGCCACACGGCTTCCAGTGCCTGCCGGGCGCCCGACCGTCCACCGAAGCGCTGGATCAAATGCCGCGCTTCGCCGGTATCACGGGCGGCGCCGAATACGAATACGACCTCGCGCGTTTGCCCTTCGGCCAGCTCAAACCGGGCCTGGATCGCGGCGCACGGGTCGAGGCCGGCGCCGATCCTACCCGACAGGCGCTTGCGCCGCATCGCTGCCGGGCTGGCCAGCGAGCCGTTGCGGCCAATGAACTCGGTGCGGTTGCCGCTAACTGACTGTTCCCGTTCGCTGACCTGCGCAAAGACGACCCGGTTGGCGCATTCGAGGCCGTAGGCGTTGTGGGCAAACAGCGCGCCGCTGTGCGGGTCCTTTTCGGTGACGATGTGCATCAGGTTGGCGTGGCGCCACTCGCCGAGCACCAGCTCCCAATAGCCGGTCAACGACAGACTGCGCGCACGCTTCGACTGGTTGTGCAGCTTGACCACCAGGAACTTGACCGGAGCGTCCATGGCGACGTAGGTGTAGAGCTCCGAGGCGATGCCGGATTCGACATGCTCGAACACGCTGTAGCCGAATCCATGCCGGCACACGTAGCCGGAGTCGCTACCGGCGGGCAGCGGCGTCGGCGACCAGAACGCGCCGGTTTCCTCGTCGCGGATGTACAGCGCCTCGCCGCTGCTGTCGGAGAGCGGGTCATTGTGCCAGGGCGTCAGCCGGAATTCGTGCGCGTTTTCCACCCAGGTATACGCGCTGCCACTTTCGCTGACGACCGTGCCGATGTACGGGCTGGCGATGACGTTGACCCACGGCGCGGGTGTGCGCTGGCCCGGTTCGAGGGTGATGACGTATTCGTGCCCGTCCTGGGTGAAGCCGCCCAGGCAGTTGCTGAAAATGCGTGTGCGCGCCGCCAGCGGCTCGATGGCTTCGGCGGCCGCCCGCCGCGTCGGTTCCAGACGGTCCGATACGCGTTCTGGCGAGACGCGGCGTTCGGTCTGCTCGATCAGGGTCTCGACCGCGTCGCTGAAGACAATGCGGGCAACAGTCTGCAGCAATACCCGCTCATCCTCGGAAAGCTCCTCGGCACGCCGCACGAACACCCCACCGGGTTTGTCGACGATTTGCGCTTCGGGCCCGGCGTTGATCAGACCCACGATCTGGTCATGCAACTCCGCCCGATAGCTCGAAAAATCCTCGTTCACGATCACCAGGTCCGAGGGTAAACCCTTCAATCGCCAATAGGCATGGGCTTGCAGCACCTGCTTGACGAGGTTGATCCGGTTCAGGTCACCGATATGGATCAGGATAATCGGCAGATCGCCTGAGACGCCAAAGCGCCACAGCCCGGACTGCCTCAGCTGGTTGCGGGCGATGATGCCGGGCGCGGCGCGGCGCAGCGCGTTGCCGTAGATGACGGAGTTGGCCAGGCGACCGTAGACCTGTGCATCGGCTTCGCTGGCGTTGAGATGTCGCAGCACCTCCTGGCTTTGGAACCAGGCCATTTCAAAGGCACGCTCGACGAAGTGCCGGTCGCAATATTTATCAAGCAAGGCCAATGCACCCTCGCGCGTGTCCGCGACACCCGAGATGATCTGTACGACCGCCGATTCGTCGGCCCGCAAGGTGAGGGTGCGGCGGATCGCCACGATGGGATCGAGTACCGGCCCTGCGGTATTCGATAGCGTCGGCGGGCTGTCACGGTCATCCAGCACCAGCGGGTTGGCTGCCGTTCGCCCCCGCCCAATGAATTGGGCACGATCCGTTTCGTAAGACGGCGCATCGGCTGCCACGCCGGGTGCAGCCAGCAGATGAAACATCCATGGCATCTGTTCCCCCGGGGTGCGCGGTCGCCGCGTGCAGAGGATTGCCTGCCGTTCAGGCAGGATTTCGGTTTGTACGAATAAATTGCTGAATACACGGTGTGCCAGATCGGCATTCAACGGTGCCAGCACGACTTCGGCGTAACTCGTCACCTCGATGTGACGGATGCGCGACGACTGGTTGGTGAGGGTGACGCGGCGGATTTCGACGTCGTCCTCGGGCGACACGCTGATCTCGGTGTACGCGCCGATCGCGTGATCGCGGCGCCGGTATTCGGCGCGCGCCTGCACAAAAATCGCCTCGTAGTGATCGGCGGGGCGCAGGGTCGGTTGATGCGCGCTCGACCAGTAATCCCCGCTGTCGCGGTCACGCAGATAGATAAAGGTGCCCCAGTCGTCGGCCGTGACATCCTCGCGCCAGCGTGTGACGGCGAGGTCGTGCCAGCGGCTGTAGCCGCCGCCGGCATGGGTTGCCATGACGTGGTAGTGGCCGTTGGACAGCAGGTGGACTTCGGGTATCGGCGTGTTCGGTTCGGTGAATACACGCATGATGCCGCTGGCTTCTGCGGCGGGGGGCCGGGCCGCTGCACTGACTTCGGCGGCATGCGGGTGCAGGGTCGCACCGGTTTTCGGCACCCGTTCCTGCAGCAACAGTTCGGTTGCTTTCGCCAGCGGATCCGACATGAAGCGGCGTTGCATCGGTTGGTCGAGCAGGATATAGGCAAAGGCCAGCAGGCTCATACCCTGGTGATGTGCCATGAATGTCCGAACGATGGCGCGGCTCTTGCCCCGCGTTACCCGCGACGGCGTGTAATCGATCGCCTCGTAGAATCCATAGGTACCGACAAAGCCAAGACTAGCCAGCGTTTGCAGGTTACGGCACGCTTCGCGCGGCTGCACTGTCAGCGCCAGTGCGCTGGCGTAAGGGGCGATGACCAGATCGTCGCCGAGGCCACGCTTGAAGCCCAGGCCGGGAACACCGAATGCCCGGTACTGATAAACCTGGTGCACGTCGGTGGCGTTGTAGCACGACTCGGAAATCCCCCAGGGCACCGCGCGTTGTCGGCCGTACTCGATCTGCCGCGACACCGCGGCCATGCAGGTCTGCTCCAGCAGGGTATTCGGGTAGCGTGGCATGATTAACTGTGGCATCAGGTACTCGAACATCGAGCCGCTCCACGAGATCAGGCTCACGTCGCTGCCATAGCTGGTCAGCAGGCGGCCGAGCGCGAACCAGTGCGTCTGCGGAACCTGTCCCTGCGCGATCAGCAGAAAACTGGCCAGCCGCGCTTCCGAAGCCAGTAGGTCATAGCAGGATGGATCACGGCGCCGTTCACCGACGTCATAGCCGATACTCACCAGGTTACGCTCACTATCGTAGAGAAACTCAAAATCCATTACCGCCAGCGCGCGACAACGGGCGATCAGATCGTTGATGATGCCAAGCCGTTCGAGCGCCTGCGGGTGAAGCACCGTCGCCGCGCCGGATTCGATGCCGGGCGCACGCGCAAAGGCCAGTTCGGCCAGGGTCGGAATGGCGCTGAAGTGCTGCGCTTGCGGCACCAGAAATTCAAGCTCATCCCGCAGGGCGCGGGATTGACGGGTGAAAGCCTGCACCCAGTAAACCAGCTCGCCATCGATATCGATGTCTTTCGGTAGCCATGCAAGCAGGTCTTCGCTGGCGCGATGAATCTCATCCAGCGCGTGGATGGAGGCGGCCAGCGTCTGCGGCGGCCTCTCAAGCGTGACTGCACGGAGACTGTCCTGCAGCCCTTTGACCTGTTTCTCCAGTTCCGGCATGCTTGACGCGGACACCTGCTCGGCCAGCACCTGCAATGTGTCATGCAACCCCTGAAACGTGAGGGGCGACAACACCGGCTGCTGTTTCAACTCGGCCAGTCCCGCTTCCAGGGTCAGCAGGCTGCCCACCAGGTTGCCGCTGTCGACCGACGAGACGTATTGCGGGTGGAGTGGCTGCAGCGTGCGGGTGTCGTACCAGTTGTAGAAATGGCCGCGGTAGCGTTCCAGCCTTTCCATCGCGTCCAGAATGTTCCCGATACGCTCGATGCATTCGCCGGCGGTGAGATAGCCAAAATCGCACGCCGTCAGCTCGGCCAGCAGTGCCATACCCATATTGGTGGGCGAGGTGCGCGAGGCAATCGCCGGTGCCGGATATTCCTGGAAATTATCCGGCGGTAGCCAGTTGTCCCCGGGGCCGACGAAGTCGGCGAAAAAGCGCCAGGTGCGCCGGGCCGAGGTTCGCAGAAACGCCCGTTGATCGGCACTCAGGCCCGAGGCGGGGGCGGCCAGTGGCTGGCTGATCCACCAGGCGATAAGCGGTGATATCAACCACAGCAACAGGATCGGCGCCGCGTAGAGCCACACCGCTGCAGGGCTGTCACCGGTCGCAAACGCGATGCCCAGCGCAATCGCCAACGCGGGTGCAACCCACATCTCGCTGAAAACACCGGCCAGCGAGCGGCGTGCATTGCGGCTTGCGTAAGACGGCAGTTGCCACAGCAGCAGGCCGCGCCGGGTGAACAGCATCCGTACCCCCGAGCGCAGGATCGCTCCCAGGCAGATCAGCGTGTCGTAGGGTAATAAGGTCAGGTTCAGCAGGGACAGCGCAATCGGCCGACCCGAGGATTGGCTGGTCAGGCTCAGATGCACCAGCCAGTTGCGGTCTTCGGGTTTGCGGATGAGTTCGACGACGCTGGATAGCACGGTGGGCAGCAGTGCCACGCCCACAACCAGCAAGGGCCACCCCCACGCCGGCCCCAGACCCAGTAACCATCCGCCCGTCAGCAAGGCAAGCAGCGACGGGGCGACGAGACTGCGGCGAAGATTGTCGAGCAGCTTCCACATCGACAAGGCCGAAAGCGGGTTCGCCTGACGCTTCGTCTTGCGGTCAGCGGCGCCGGGGGGGCCGGACACGCGCGGCAGGAGCCAGCCCGCGAGCTGCCAGTCGCCGCGTATCCAGCGGTGCCGTCGGCTGGCCTCGATGACGTAGCTGAGCGGATGTTCTTCGATCAGCTCGACATCGGTCACCAGTGCCGAACGCGCATAGCCGCCTTCCAGCAGGTCGTGACTGAGGATGAGATTTTCCGGAAAGCGGCCGTCGACGGCCAGGCGAAACGCATCGACGTCGTAGAGGCCCTTGCCGATGAACGAGCCTTCGCCGAACAAGTCCTGGTAGACGTCCGATACTTCGCGGGTGTAGGGGTCGATGCCCGAGTCGCCGGCGAACAACTTGGTAAAACGCGACTGGCCGGCGCTGGTCAGGCTGATCGAGGCGCGCGGCTGCAGGATCGCGTAGCCTTCGACAATACGGCCCTTGTCGGCGTCGTAGACCGGCCGGTTCAGCGGGTGCGCAAGGTTGCCGGTCAGGGTGCGTGCGGCATCACGCGGCAGTTGCGTATCGGTGTCCAGAGTGATGACGTACTGGATCGAAGCAAGCAGGGACGCGTCGCCGACGATATCAGAGAAGGCCGATAGCGCCTCGCCCCTGAGCCGCGCATTGAACTGCTCCAGTTTGCCGCGCTTGCGCTCGTAGCCCATCCATACTTGCTCGAATGGATTCCACACGCGGGGCCGGTGAAACAGATAGAAGATGCAGGGGCGATCTTCGCGGTAGGTCGCGTTGAGTGCGTCGACCGCGGCACGCGCGTGGGCGAGCAGGGCCGCGTCGTCCGGCAGCGTTTGCTCGGGCGCATCGTGGAAATCCGTCAGCAGGGCAAAAAACAGGTTGGGGTCGCGATTGCCGAGATAGCGGATCTCCATAGCTTCGAGCAGATCGACAATATCTTGCGGCCCGCCCAGCAGGGTGGGGACGACCACCATGGTGCGGTGGCTGTCCGTGATACCCTTGGAAAAATCCAGTCGTGGCAGCACGCGCGGCGGCAGGATCAGCGTGACCAGCAGATTCACCAGCGGCACCGCCAGCGCCGAGACGCCGATGATGAGAGGGATTGCCAGCAACCAGATCCGCCAGTCGCCCGCCTCGAAGCCGCCGATCGCGGCAAGCATACCCGCTGCTACCAGCGCAGAGAGCGCCACGATCGGGCCGAGATACAGCAATAGCGGGATCTGCTGGCTCGCCCGACTGAGCCGGACTTTCCATGGCAGACGGCAGCCGACCGCCCGCTCCAGGGACTGACGCCCGCGGTCGATCAGGTAATAGCCGACATGCGCACTGCGGTCATGGCGCCCCAATCGGGCTGCGGCCGCCTGCGCAAGTTCAATGGCTTTGTGCGCCACGGCTGTTTCGCTGCACGAACTGTTCTTTGCCACATCCTCGATGACATGCCGGTAGCGATCCCGGGTGGCGAAATCCTGTTCGGCGTGGGTTGCGGTAGGATCGTCATGCAAGATTTGTTCGACTATGCTGAGTGACTCGACATAATTTTTCCAGTCCATGGCATCGATGAAACGCAGACTGCCGATGCTGTTGGCAATGGAAATCTGGTTGGTTGCGGCGGTTCGGCCGGCCGCTTCCGACAACTGTTTTGCCGTTACTCCTTGTTCGAACAGTTTATGCTCGATCCAGGTTTGCACGAACGCCATGGCCGGTCCCTGGGTTTTGAGCCGTGCGTAAAATTCCTCGACAAATGGCGCGGTCAGCGGCACATCGGCATTGGCAAACTCGGCCAGCAGTTGGATCAGCTGTTTTGGTTCAGTTTCAGCCGTCGCGAACATGCGGTCGGCCCAGCTGATGGCGGCATCGCGCTCCTTGCGCCGGCGGGCGATACGTGTCCCGATGCGCCGCAGGTTTTCCAGCAGCGCCAGCTGCAGCATGATCGGGAAGGCCCACAACTCACCCAGTTTCAACGGTTCGACCGTCTGGTAGGCGGCGATGAACTGGGTGGCATTGTCGCTGTCGACGCGGCCGTCCATGTGCGAAATTAGCTCCAGCGCCAGGTCGTAGATGCGGGGGAAGCCAGCCAGCAGGCCCTCGGCCAGTCGCGGCAATTGTCGGCTATACCCGCGCGGCAGATGTCGTCGCACCAGACTGATCTGCTGTTCGATCAGATAAAAGTTGTCGAGCAGCCAGGTCTCTACCGGCACGATCCGTTGCCCCTGCGTGGCGGCGGCGGTTACGATGTCATACGCCTCCAGCAGTACGCGCGCATTGTCTGCCAGCCGCGGCAGCAACCGGTCCGGGCCTGACCGTAGCTCGATTCGATGCTGGCCAGCCAGTATGGCCGCGTGGCGCTTCAGTTGCTCGATGCTGAACAGTTCCGAGCGCAGCAACTCGGCATCCCGGTCATCACGCAGCGCATTCCGTGCGTGTGCCGAAAATTTGAATTCTTTGATGTCGATAAAATGCTCCTTGATCGAACTCTGGTTGGTCGGCACAGCACTGGCCTTTTGACCCGTACCTGCCGGAGCTCATACTTGTGCTTTCCGAGCATCTGCCGGATACGTGCCAATCGCAAACTTTTTGCGCTGCATTAGCCGGAATTATGGTTGTCAGGAAAAGCAGACTGCTGCTGGGTAATCACCCAATCAACCATTGCAACTCCCGTTCGACGGGGAAGAACAATGAAACAGTAATAAGAGTGAAATTACCAACAGCTTAACATAGGCAGTTAAATGGCTTTGAATCGCGGCATCCAATCATCGTATTGCAATGTCAGTCGAGCGCTCCAACCTGTTGTCGTCATTCAACCTTCAAGTCCACGGCATGCGCAAAGAGACATTTGCGAGGCTTAACGTTGGAGATA
Source organism: Gallionella sp. (assembly GCA_035529795.1). GTDB lineage: Bacteria > Pseudomonadota > Gammaproteobacteria > Burkholderiales > Gallionellaceae > Gallionella. Next base: position 174,100 of record DATKVZ010000026.1, read on the forward strand.
ACCTGCCGCAGCCGAGGCGCTGATGCGGAAGCGATAAAGTCCGCACCTTGCGGCCGGGTTAATTGATTTAGGCCGCGTAGTTGAGAACCGCGAAATAGTGGCATGTGGTGCCGCCTATAACAAAGAGATGCCAGAGTAGGTGTCCGTACCGCAACCGCGAATCGAGTGCAAAAAACACCACACCCACAGTGTAAGACAAGCCTCCGGCGATCAACCAGAGCAGGCCTGCTGTTGGCATCTTGGCAAGCAACGGATTGACAGCAAGGATGATAAGCCAGCCCATCAACAAATAGAGGCCGGTAGAGACAATGGGATGGGATATCCTTTTGAATGCTTTCAGCGCCACGCCGACGACCGCGAGGCCCCAGATCAGACCAAGAAGTGTCCATCCCCACGCACCCTTCAGTACCCCAAGCGTGAACGGCGTGTATGTGCCTGCGATGAGGAGGAATATCGCGGAATGCTCGATGATCCGAAACACACGCTTGGCCTTGCCAGGCGCTAGTGCGTGGTACAGGGTAGAGGAGAGGTAAAGCAACATGGCTGTCGCGGAGAAGACACTCACGCCGACAACTAATCCTGCGGCTCCTTGGCGTACGGCATTCATGATGAGAAAAGGCGTTCCGACCAGCGTGGCGACCAGTGCTATACCGTGGCTAATGCTGTTCGCGAATTCTTCGCCCCGCAATTGCTCACGTGAAGGGCCTGCGGTTGGTTTACGCATGTCAGTTTCTTTCGCGGCCTAACGACGCTGTAGAAAAACCTGTTTTCCGGCAAAAAACGTGTTGTAATTTTTTTGGTTTATGCAACTGTAATTTTTGCATTGTTAGTTTTTTATAGCTTCAACATGGAGCCAAGGGCCGCGCCGTTTTTGGCGTGTCCCACTTGAGCGTGGAGTTGGACGAAGTCGCTACGCGGAGGAAACCCAAACTGCGGCGTCACGATTTATGTTGCATCTTCGCCCACTCGTTTTATGAGGGGTTGATTTTGCACATTTTCGTGAAGACATGCCAGCATGAGCACAACTCTTCCATCGCAATCGCACTTCGACTTGCCATACCAGTCGCACCGGACGGCCCCGCCAGCGCCACGCGTCGGGCGCGATGCTATTGTGATGCGCGGGCGTTGTGGTTAACATGCATTTGGGCTGGCTCCTCAGGTGATGGACGAGTGCTTCGCAACTCCACCTTGTCATTCATCGAGCCAGTCTGCTTTTATTCATTGAATCAGAATATTGGCATTAAGTAAGCGCCATTCTGGTTGGTCCCATATTATGAAATTCCTGACCAATAATTTCTGTAACAGCGCTACCGAAAAGATGCTGATGCCCTGGAGTTGGAAGCGTGGCAGCACAATCGTTGGAACATTGGCGAATTGGTAAAAAGTTTATCTCAATAATCACGGAGCAACTTATGAATTATCTCGGTGCGATTGCCCCCGTACAAACGATGAGTATTAATCCAAGTCTGTCCGAAAACGATTTGTTAGATGGATTCTTCACCTCCCTTACGACGGCATTGGGCCAGTGGATGAGGCATCTTTTCGGCACCAACGTGAACACCCCAGTGTTTGGCTCGGTCACATGGGCGGACCTTGGCCTGATGCTCTGCCTCATGTTGGCGGTGCTGTCCTTAAATCTGGTGGTATTTGCCTTCGTGCGGCACAAGTTGAAACAATCTGCCAGCAAACCGAAAGACAAGGAGTTGCGACATCACATCTTCGCTGCGATCGACAAACCCTTGTACGTCCTGATTTGGATTTATGGCATTTATTTTGTAGCCACACCGCTGCTGATGAAACTGAACCCAGGCGAATGGCTGTATATCGTCCGTGAGATTTTCAACAAAGCGTTCGATCTTGGAGTGTCGGCGATCTTGTTCTGGCTGTTTTTCAGGTTCACGCATGTGCTGGAGGTGCAGTTGGCGGTCTGGGCCCAGAAATCCAGCAGTAAATTGGACAACTTGCTGGTCCCGTTGCTGGGCAAGAGTCTGCGCACATTGGTGCCAGTAATAGGCATCATCTTTATGCTGCCTATCCTGGGCCTGCCGCCAGAGTACGCAAGCGCGCTAGGCAAGGGCACCAGCATCTTGTTTATCATCGCTGTGGCGGTCATTCTGTTTCAGGCTGTGATCGTCATGGAAAATGCCGTGCTCGCGAAATATGACATCACGGCCGCGGACAATTTGAAGGCGCGCAAGATCTATACGCAAATCCATGTCATCAGCAAACTGTTCTACGCGGTCATCAGTATCTTTGCCGCCGCTTCGATCCTGATGCTTTTTCAGGAAGTGCGGCAGTTCGGCACCAGCATCCTGGCTTCGGCAGGCGTGCTCGGCATCATCTTCGGCTTCGCTGCACAGAAGACCATTTCCAACCTGTTTGCCGGTTTCCAACTCGCGATGACGCAGCCTATCCGGCTGGATGACGTCGTAATCGTCGAGGGCGAATGGGGCCGCGTCGAAGAAATTACTTTGACGTACGTCATCATTCACATCTGGGATGACCGCCGACTGGTAGTGCCGTTGAGTTACTTTATCGACAAACCATTCCAGAACTGGACACGTGCTTCGGCACAATTGCTCGGCTCGGTATTTGTCTGGGTGGATTACACGATGCCGCTGGACGAACTTCGCGCGGCGCTCAAAGAAATTATCGAGCCCAATCCGCTTTGGGACAAACGCTTCTGGAACCTGCAAGTGACCGACACCACGGAAAAAACCATGCAAATTCGTGTGCTCGCCACTTCGGCGGATTCTTCCATTGGCTGGAATTTGCGCTGCGATATCCGCGAGAAACTCATCGCCTACATCCAGAAACATCACCCGCAGAGCCTGCCGCAATTCCGCACGAAAATCAGCGGCGAACGGCCGGAAATATTGCCAAGCACTTGATGGATAAGCACTATATTTATTAATATTTTGATTGCCATGCCTTGTGCGGTGACACTTAAAGACCGTTAACGCTTGCGGACGTAGTCGACACAGAACTTCACCGCCTGAAAAGACCGACAGCACTTGCGTTCTATGAGAACTGAGGCGGATAACTTCCCTTTCGTTACCTCCTCCAGCCTGGGTGTGGATCATCACGGAAGCGCTGGACGATCACGGGATCAAATATGCTACGACAATCTTGCTGCCTGAAGAATATTAAATTTTGGTGGCATTTTGGTGGCATTCTTGTGACCAATTATGCCGAACCTTGACAAGCGAGCCACACCAGATATGGCTTTAACGCTCATCATGAGTTATCACGATTCGTCTTGGCGGAGGTTCGAATCCTCTCGCCCCGATCAGTAGTATCGATAAGTTGAAGCCAGCAGAGATGCTGGCTTTTTTGTTTTGCGGCACGGTTTGTCCAATGCTGTCGTACTGATACGCCGGTAGCTCACCGGCAATGGGATACAGGCCGGCGCGGCCATGGCGCAACTATGCTTCGGTAACGTCCACGATCTCGGTGATCGGCACGGTGGCGATGTCGCGCAGCTTGCAGTTGGCGTCTTCAGTAGCGTCGGCCAGCGAGGCGACGGTGGCGAAGCTGGTCGGTACGAACACTTCGCGGCCGTTGTCGGTTTTGCGGTGCACGCCGAAGCGCACTCGCTTGCGTAACTCTTGCGGCAGCTTGCCGATCAGGCTCTTGGTGGCCCAGATGCCGCCGAAGCGGGCAAAATCTGAAATACGCGCCGCCTGGTTGATGGTGTCGCCGAGCACGACGAACTCGACGCTGGTATTCGTGCGGAAGGTGCCGAGCCACTCTTGGCCGTCGGTAATGCCGGTGTTCAGATAGAGTTCGTTGAGCCAGTTTTTCTGCAACTGCCAGCGCTTGGAAAGATGTTTGATCTCCTCGCGCATTTCGGTCGCGCAGGCCAGGGCATTGAGCAGGTAATTGCTGCCGGGCTGGGGAAAGAAGTAATAAACCATGCCGTCGCCGACATGCTTGCCGTAGGTGCCGTGATACTTGCGGAAGATCGGCCCCATTGCTGCCCAGATATCATTGATCAAATTGAAGTATTCGTCCGGTGGCAGCTCCGAGCAGATACGCACCGAGCCCTGCAGATCGGCCACCAGTACCGCCAGATCCGTCAGCACCGGCAAGCGCCGCTGCAGGAGCCCCCGGATCACCTCATCGCGGCGGCCAAGGAATTCAAGCATCGAGTCCGCTCCGTGATCCTGCGGTGTCAGCACGACAAAGATGCCCTCGCGGAATAGCGAGACGTAGGCGCGGCTGATGCCGTCGGCCAGGGTGACGAGACCGTCCGAAACAGGTTGTGGCGGCTCCGCGACAGCCGCAGCATAGGTGTTCTGCAGCCAGGTGAAGGCCTCTGGGCTGACGCCATGGCAGCCGTCGGCGAAGCGTTCCGGATTGAGGCGGCCTTTGGCGAGGCCGACGTGAAAGCGTAGTAGGTCGGTAGTATCGGGAGCCACCCCGTCGGCGGCGAGCAGGCGGAATAGATTGCGGCCCTCGCTGGTCGGCGGTAGCTTGTCGAGGCTGCGGAAGATGCAGTCGCGGGCGGCGTCGTTGAACCAGACCAGTTCGAAACTGTGGTTCATCATGTAGGCAGGGAAGGCGATGTCTTCGATGGTAACGCGCAGGCCGGAAGGTACATTGATCTCGTTGGCCTTGCCGGCTGGGATCGACTGCAGGTTAGCTGCGAGGGGAGGAGAGGGAGGTGCCGTGGTGGAACGCGGAACCTGCGTTTCGCCGGATTGTGACGATGCGTCCAGACGGGCGGCGATTTTGGCCATACTGTAACCCTCCCGTTTCAGCCGCTGGATATCGCGGATACGCCCGATGCTGTCATCCGGAAAGAAGCCGAGCTGACGCGGCCCGCCGGCCCCGCCGCCCGGATTGGAGACTACCGGCTTGGACAGTAAGCCAAGGCTAATGTAATTATTTAACGTAGCCCTGGAAATGTCTGTGGCATCAATTAGTTCCTTGCTTGACAACATAGCGACCTCACCTTGTTATAGCGCTAATCATAGACTGTCTAATTTGCAGGGTAGACAGTTTAATTTGGGCTGTCAAGTGGTTTATTGGACAGTTGATAGCTGTAACAGGTAACGGTTTTTGCTTGCATGTAGCGACAGGTTGCAGCCGATCATTTTTTTAGGCATCATTGCCGCGTCAGCCGCGCCGTGCCATTTATCTTCTCAGATGGATGTTGGTAGCTTTCTGATGTGCATGAGATGCAAGTGGTCGCAGGTTCGAATTCTCTCGCCCCGACCAGGTGACTCTCAATTTATTCAACCGCCCTTAAAGCATAATTTGTGCCTGCCGATGCGCATTCTGATCAGTAATGACGATGGTTATTTTGCTCCCGGCCTGGACTGTCTGGCCGAGCATTTATCCAAAGTGGCAGACATTGTGGTTGTGGCTCCCGAACGCGACCGCAGTGGCGCAAGCAACTCCCTGACGCTGGATCGCCCGCTCAAGCTGAGTCGGGCCGCGAATGGTTTCTACCATGTCAACGGCACACCGACCGATTGCGTGCATCTCGCGGTTACCGGAATGCTGGACCAGCAACCGGATATGGTGGTGTCCGGCATCAACGCCGGCGCCAATATGGGCGATGACACCATTTATTCCGGTACGGTGGCGGCGGCTACTGAAGGATTTCTACTCGGCATTCCCTCCATTGCGATTTCGCTGGTAGGCAAGGAATTCGCCCATTATGTGACTGCCGCCAGGATTGCCGCCGAACTGGTACAACGCTTTGCCAAGCAGACGCACAGCCATCCCTGGTTGCTCAACGTGAACGTTCCGGATGTTCCTTTCGACCAGTTGCAGGGCATTGAGGTAACACGCCTCGGCAAACGGCACAAGGCCGAATCGGTGGTGAAGGCCAGCAACCCGCACGGTGAAACCGTGTACTGGATCGGTGCGGCGGGCAAGGCACAAGACGCCGGTGCCGGGTCGGATTTTTACGCGCTGGAACAACAACGCGTCTCGCTCACACCTCTGCAAATTGATCTCACCCAATACGACCAGCTCGATGCGGTACGCGGCTGGCTCGACTGATGAATATGCGGCTTAGCGGCATCGGCATGACCTCGCAGCGTACCCGCACGCGCATGATCGAACGACTGCGCGAGCAGGGCATCAGGGACGAAGCGGTGCTGGCGGCGATGTTCGAGGTGCCGCGCCACCTGTTTGTCGATGAGGCTTTGGCGAGTCGCGCCTACGATGATGTGTCACTGCCGATCAATTTCAACCAGACCATTTCCCGGCCCTACATCGTGGCACGCATGATTGAAGTGTTGCGTGATGGCAAGCCGCTGGATCGGGTATTGGAGATCGGTACCGGCTGTGGTTATCAGGCGGCGGTGCTGGCGCAGCTGGCAAAGGAAGTTTATACCGTGGAGCGTGTCCAGCCTCTGTATGAACGCGCCAGGCGACAACTACGCGACTTGAAATTGCGTAATGTCAGCGCACGTTATGCCGATGGCGGCATCGGTCTGCCCGAGGCAGCGCCGTTTGACGGCATCATCATGGCCGCTTCTGCTCCTACACTACCGGTAGTGCTGCGCGAGCAACTCGCGGTCGGTGGTAGAATGGCACTGCCGGTGGGAACGCAGGAACAGTGGCTGCATCTGGTCGAACGCGATGCTGGTGAATTTCGCGAAACCCGACTGGAACCGGTGAAATTCGTACCATTATTAACAGGGAAAGCATGAAGTCAGGGCAATTTTACGTATTATTGGTGGCGGTCGCCGTATTGGCCGGTTGTGCTTCGAGCGGACAGCGCGCACCAGTTATCGAGCGTGGTGAGGCGTCAAAAAAGAGTGTTGTCGCAACCGACGAAGCCCGTAAAAAATTGTTGCGGGAAAAAGACTGGCGTCCCCAGGTATATGTCGTGCAGAAGGGTGATACGCTGTACAGCATTGCTTTCAACTATGGTTTCGATTATCACGAACTGGCCGAGTTGAACGGCATTCAGGATCCCACCATGATCCAGGTCGGACAGCAGATTCGCCTGTTTCCGGGTGGCGCACTACCCATTATTCCTCCGGCTAACGTTGAAATAAAACCGATACAGCCGGTGGTAAGAGAGCAGCCGCGGCTCGCGAAATACACCTACAGCGATGCGGCAGTGACGCAGATTGAAAAGGTTCAGGAACTGCCCCAGCCGGTAACCATAGTGTCAGAGAGCAAGCCAAAATCAGAATCAAAACCAAAACCAAAATTGGAGGCCAGGTCAGATACCGCAACGGGTAGTACAACCGATTCCGGTGATGATGAAGCGCTGGAATGGAGCGTGCCCGCGCAGGGAAAATGGATTGCGGAGTTTTCCGAATCGGCCAACAAGGGTATCGATATTGCCGGCAAACTTGGTCAGCCGGTTTTTGCCAGCGCGCCCGGCAAGGTGGTATACAGCGGCAGTGGACTGCGCGGCTACGGCAAGCTGGTGATCATCAAACATAACAAGACCTATCTCAGTGCTTACGCACATAACGACCAGGTGCTGGTGAGGGAAGGGCAGAACATCACGCGCGGGCAGAAGATCGCCGAGATGGGTAATACCGATACCGACCGGGTCAAACTGCATTTCGAGGTGCGGCGTTTCGGCAAGCCCGTGGACCCGGCCAAATATCTGCCGTCCGGCAAATCTTGATGGCCTGGTCGAATGACTACAAGCAATGACTTGACTGGTATTTTTTGCCGGACTAGTCAGATAACTAATAGTTATATCAGTTGCTTCATGAGCTTGTCGAAGTGCTATTTCAAAGGCTCCCTTGAGTAACAAAAAACTCAGTGTCGTCGATCATGATCGCGCTAGCGCAGCGTTGCGTTACGTCTACCCGGTGGTGTCACGCCGTGCTGGCGGCATCTCGGTGGGTATTAATCTCAACCCCAACAACGCCTGCAACTGGCGCTGCATCTATTGCCAGGTCCCCGACCTGACGCGTGGCACTGCGCCGCCGGTTGATCTGGTGGTTCTGAAAAATGAATTGCACAATTTTCTCGACGAATTGCTGCACGGTAATTTCATGCAAAATCGTGTCCCGGAAGGCGCGCGGCGCATCAATGATATCGCGTTGTCCGGTAACGGCGAGCCAACCAGCGCCGCTGAATTTGCCCAGGTTATCGAACTCATCGGACGGGTGCGCAGTGAAACGGGTTTACCGGAAACGGTGAAGACCGTGCTGATTACCAACGGCAGTCTGTTATATCGCAGTGAAGTACAGCAGGGGTTGCGCATGATGGCGAAGCTCAATGGCGAAGTATGGTTCAAGCTGGATCGCGCCAGCGAAGCGGGGATGCAACTTATCAACGACACTCACACCAGCATGAATAAAGTGCGCGACAATATTGTTGTTGCCATCACGCTGTGCCCAACCTGGCTGCAAACCTGCTGGTTCGCGCTGGACGGTATGCCACCATCGCGGCAGGATGAGGACGATTACCTTGAATTTGTTGCGGCCCTGCTGCGTGACGGGCATCAGCCGCAAGGAGTGCTGCTGTATGGTCTGGCGCGCCCTTCGCTGCAACCCGAGGCCGCACGCCTGGCCAGACTATCATTGGAAAGCCTGCAAGCTTTTGCCGGACGCATCGGCCAATTGGGTTTGCCGGTCAGAGTTGATGTATAGGCACAATAGTTCAAACAGGACGGTGTAACCATGAAAATTTCACAACACTGGCATATCTTTACTGCCGCCCCGCATCGCGCCATGTTTTTCGGGGGCGCGCTACAATCCATTGCCGTGATGCTGTGGTTGCTGGTTGAAACGGCGACACGTTTTGGTGTAATCGGCCACACTTGGTCTGACGCACCCGGCGCAATGCACGGTTACCTGATGATCTACGGCCTGTTTCCGTTCTTCATTTTCGGTTTCCTGTTGACCACTTATCCGCGCTGGATGAACGCCAGGGAAATTCCGGCGCGGCGTTATGTGCCCGCCTCGGTGCTGTTGATACTGGGGAATGCCGGGTTTTATGCGGGGCTGCTGGCTGGCCGCACTGTGTTGCTGCTGGCTGTTTTGCTGGTACTGGCCGGTTGGGGGTTGGCATTGCACGCACTGCTGCGGGTATTGCTTGATGCACGACACCCGGACAAACGTCATCCGCTAATAATTTTTATCGCACTGAGCATGGGTTGGTGCGGTCTGGCTGCCTACGCGATCTGGTTATGGAGCGACAATGCGGCCTGGCTGCTGTTTGCGACACAAGGCGGTTTGTGGTTTTTCCTGCTGCCGGTGTTCTCCAGCGTTGCACACCGCATGATTCCCTTTTTCACCAGCACGGCGTTACCGCAGCACCGGGTAACGAACCCTTACTGGGCATGGTATATCGTACTCGCAGCCGGTGTGACACACGGCCTGCTGCGGCTTGCCGATGTCGGCGCATGGCTGTGGCTGTGTGACGTGCCACTGGCGGGTGCGGCACTTTATCTGACCCACGCCTGGGGATTGCGTCGCAGTTTCAGCATTCCGATGCTCGGTGTGTTGCACATCGGTTTTGCCTGGCTTGGCATTGCCATGCTGCTGTTTGGCGTACAAAGTTTTGCGCTGTTCTTGAGTGGCGGCACAACATATATCTGGGGGCTGGCGCCGTTGCACGCCTTGACGGTTGGCTGCTTTGCAACGTTGCTGATCGGCATGGGTACGCGCGTTACGTTGGGACATTCCGGCCTGCCGATGCGGGCAGATACGCAAATCATGCTGATGTTTTCCGGAATCCAGCTTGCTGCCGTGGTGCGCGTGCTGGCGGATATGTTGCCCGTGCCAATCATGCACTGGATGTATTTCGCGGCAGCGATGGTTTGGCTGGCTTGTTTTGCGCCGTGGGTGATACGTTATTTACCGGTTTACTGCAAACCGCGCGCGGACGGGCGGCCCGGTTAGCGATGCATCTGTCCTGACTCCACCGGCCGCTTTTCAGGATCTGGCGTAGTACTCGGGGTTGAGTGGCTGACCGCTCTTCAACAACACCTCAAACTCTTCCGCCGGTACCGGTTTTGAGAATAAATATCCTTGCGCATAGTCGCAGCCTGCCTGAGCCAGCAGCGCCAGCTGTGTTTCTGTTTCCACGCCTTCGGCGACCACTTTCAGACCGAGCTTGTGCGCCATCACGATGATCGCCTCGGACAGTGCCATATCGTTCGGATCGGTTGCCAGATCGCGCACGAATGACCGGTCGATTTTCAGATAGTCGATATCAAATTTCTTCAGGTAGGACAGCGACGAATAGCCGGTGCCGAAATCGTCGACCGAAACCTGCATGCCCGCATCGCGGAATTCGAGCAGCTTGTCCGTTACGCCGGGTTCGGCGCCCAATAACAATCCTTCGGTGATCTCGATAGCGATACTCTGCCCGGGCAGGCCAAGCTCCCGCAGATAGTCAAGCCACACCTCGTGCGCAGTGCCGGATTGGCGGAATTGCGTGGGCGACTTGTTCACGCTGACCTGGAACTCGGGATCATACAAATTCCGCCATTGCTTGACTTGGCGTGCCGCTTCCCTGAATACCCAGTCGCCGATTTCCACGATCAACCCGGTTTCCTCGGCCAGCGGAATGAATTCTGCCGGGCTGACCAGGCCGCGCTGCGGATGCTGCCAGCGGATCAGCGCCTCGGCTTTGTGGATGCATCCGGTGGTCAGATCCACGATGGGCTGGTAATAAACCCGGAACTGTTTGATCGCCAGTGCAATACGCAGGTCATTGAGCAAGTGCAACCGGCTTTGTGCGGCCAGCTCCAGCTCGGGAGTGAAATAGCTCAAGCGGTTGCGTCCCGTGCTCTTGGCCACGTACATTGCCTGATCCGCGTCTTTGAGCAATTTTTCCACCTGGGTCGCATCGTCCGGATAGAGCGTGGCACCCATGCTGGCCGAAATATAAGCGACTTCATCTCCCAGCCGGAACGGCTCGGCCAGTTTATACAAAATGTTTTCGGCGACCCGCTCGATGCTGCCGGCATCTTCGAGCTCGGACAGGATGACGATAAACTCGTCCCCACCCAGGCGCGCCACCGTGTCGGCTTCGCGTACACAATCGCTGATGCGCTGCGCCGCCTCTTTAAGCAGCAGGTCGCCCATGCTGTGCCCGAGCGTGTCGTTGATCTCCTTGAATTTGTCGAGGTCAATGAACAGTAATGCCATTTTCAGGTTGGCACGATGTGCTTTCTTGATCTCCTGTGCCAGCCGGTCATAGAATAGTGTCCGGTTGGGCAGGCCGGTGAGCGTGTCGTAATACGCCAGGTTGAGCATTTTCTCCTCGGCCTGTTTGCGCTCGGTAATGTCGCGAATCACGCTGAGAATAAGCTTGCGCCCACCCGTTTCGACGAGTCGGGCGCTGATTTCGATCGGCATGACGGAGCCATCCTTGCATCGGTGCGCAGATTCGAAAGTGTGACTGCCTTTTTCCGTTATCTCCCTGATTCGGGTATCGACCATCTGGGCATACTCCGGTGTATCGAGTGTACGCAGATCAATTCCCATCATTTCATCCTGTGTGTAGCCACGCGACTCCCAGGCGGCTTTATTCAGGTACACAAATTTTCCATTGAGATCCAGCACGAAAACGCTGTCGGTGCTGCTGTCCAGAAGCAGCGCCTTTAACTGCAAATCTTCCTCGGTCTGCTTGTGCGCCTCAAGCAGGGCATTGAAGCCATCGGCCATTTCGTTGAAGCTGTTGCCCACCTGCCTGAGTTCATCGCGGGTATCGAGATCGATGCGCGTGTGCATGTCGCCGCCGGCAAAGGCGCGCGCGGAACGGGCCAGCGACTGGATGCTGGCGATCGTGGCGTAGTAACTGCCGGTCGAGAAATACACCACTACCACAAATAGCAGCATGGCAATGCAGATGCTGGTGTGTAGCGCGGATTCTGCCTGGGCAATACGGGTGTGGATTAAAGCCTCAATCGCCGGCAGTAATGATTCATATAGATTCGAATAGTTATAGTCGATGACTCCAGACGCTATCATCAGGAAATCTTCCACAGAAGTGGTGAAGTGACCGGTGAAAATGTCCGATTCCACGAGACTGATCATTTCCTGTGCCGAAGCAGTAGTATTTCTGGAAGCTACCGAGAAAGCGTTCTGCAACGCCGGGTTGCGGCGCGCGGCCTTGTCGAAATTGACTGCGATGGGCGTGAGCGCATTGTTCAGATTGGCAATTATGTCGCGCATGTGTCTTTCCTGCGCCCCGGTGATCTGCTTCTCGGTCAGGATAGTGGCACCGTAGGCGCGTATTTGTCCAATTTGCTCGATTACGCGCGGCAACTCGTTGGTGGCGATGTTGGACAGATAGAATAAATCGGCCTCGGTGCCCTGTGTTTGCGCCATCATCACCACAAACAACTGTATCTGGCTGATCAGGCGGCTATGCGCATTGAAATTCTCGGTGGCTGTCCAGTTGAGCCCGTCTTTCAGCAAGGTTTCCCAACTGGTCTTGATATCGCGCCAGTCCTCGCTTGCACTCAGGCTGGCCGGTAATCTTGTTTCCAGCGTATTGATTACCCCAATCGTCTCTTTCTCATTGGCAACATAGCTGTTCCGTATTGCCTCGTTGCCGCCGCGCAAGGCGGCCGAGAGCCCGCGGTGCAGCTGGATATTTTGCATAGTGCGCGAAATGGGCTGGATCAGGGAGATGGATTCCAGCTGCTGGCGCGAAGTGCGGATAACCGTATCAAGACTGACAAACAGACTGTAGGCCAACAACGTAATCGCAATCAGGACCAGCAACCCCATTAACGCGAATTTCCTGGTGTAGCCGAGCCGGTTCATCAGTGCGATGGCGGGGTAGAAAAAGAGCTTCATGAGTTCGTATTTGTCTCCAATGAACAGCTACTTGGCACAGGGGCACGTAATCCATGTGGGCTGTAAACGGCTGCAAAGCCTAGCCCTAGCAGGGTGCGGTACGGTATCAAACAGCGACAACGCAAGTCAAGCGCACTGGCAAAATCTGTCATCGCACGATGGCAAAGCCGATACGCAACTGCGCGGGATGTCGTTGATTGTAGTCGAGCAAGGTTTCGCCGTAGCCGTTGAATAGCTGGAGATATACAAAACCGCCGGTACGCGCAAACAGCGGTTTGCGAAACGGCACGGAGAGGTCGAGCTGCGTGCTGCTGTACCCGGCGGTGCCGACGCGCACGCGGCTGGACAACACCCATTCATTTTCATCGCCATAGCGCAACAGCCAGTCTGCGTAGCCACGGTAGCGCGCGATATCGGGATTTTCGATTTTATCCAGATAGCTGTAGAAGCGCGGTGCAAAAATCAGCGACTTGCCGTCGCCAAAATCGGCACGCCAGGCCGGTTGAAGGTAGGCCAGGTTGATGCTGCGCGAATTGGCGCCATCCCTGCCGTTGGACTCGTGCTCATAGCCGGCGCGCAGATAGCGCGGCATGGATTCACCTGCGTCAAGGCGTTTTTGCCAGAACAGACTGGGACGGTAGCTGGTGTCGTGAAAAGGTTTGGAGTTCACTTCCAAATCCCAAACAGCAGTTTGCGTGTAGCCCAAATGCAGCTGTCCGAGCACTGGCCACCATTGCACCGGGGTAGATTCCTGGTCGAAAAGGCGGTACTTGAAGCTGAGCTGGTAGCGGGCATTCAGGCCGTTGCGTGTGCCAACAATAAAATAAACCGGCTCGTGTGCGGACAGCGCCGGTTCGTCTTCGGGAATTGGATCGATCCTGCCGACGGTCTCCGGGAAAGCATCAATGACCTGTTCGGTCGGGTTGGCAGCCAGCAACATCAGGCGATTGGAAGCGACATCGGCCAGCTCAGCCGTCATTCGCCCGTCCAGTGACTGCGGCAGCGCTGCGGCATAGGTACGGCGAAAACTGCTCCCGGGGGCGGTGGTGTCGGGATAAAAAGTGATAATTTCAGTTTGCTGGTTTGTCACCAGTTTGAGTCGCAGGAATTCCGGCCAGCGTGTGTCTTCATCCGGACGCACCGCTTCCAGTTGCAGCGTTTCACCGGCCTGGATGGTTTCGCCGGACGTGGCGATGATCCAGCCGGGTGCGGCCAGTGCGGCGCAGGAGAAGAGCAGGACGGCACATGCCGACAGAATGAGTGAAGCAAATTTCATGATGTTCTCGTGTATTGAAGATCTAGCAGGTTGGTGTTGTTTTGAGTGAATGTTCCGTACCCGGATAAAAAGTAATATGCCGGCATTCCGGATATTTTTACAGCTGAGGCTAGCCCGCTGAAGCAGATAATTTTTCCATGTCATCTTCCGAGGTTTCGTCGTTAAGCAGCAATACTGCCTTGACTGCCTGCTGCATGGCACGGCGGGTGGCGCTGGCGGCGCGCAGGCGGGCATCCATTTCGGGTACCGGCATATGCCCATGGGCGCCTGCTTCCAGCAGCCACGCTTTCAGCGACTGGTAGTTGTCTTCCATATGTTGCAGGCCGGATTCGACAATACTGGTGTCATCCAGTTTCATTTCCGGATCAATACGCTCCAACAGGGATTCCGTACTGGCGGCAAAGTCGGCAGGTTCGCCCAAAATTGGCGTCCTGGTTTCCCGTGTTGCGGCGGCCGCCTCCAGAGCCAGCTCTGCCAGTGTTTCGTAATAGCGGACAATACGCAGGATGTTCGGCAGGCGTTGTGCACTGTCGGGAGACATGCCGCCGCGATTAAGGCGCGCGATGAAATCGGCAATGGCGCGGTTGAGGCCGGTGACGATCTGCTGGTCGCGCACCAACTTGTCTCCGGTTACACCTTCCATCGTCCCACGTATCATCCGCAGTGCAATCCTGCCGGTGCGTCGTACTTCCCGCTTCAGCGCATTGAGTGCCAGTGACGGTATTTCGGCCACATTGGCGTCCAGATAATGGGGGCGCGCCTCGTCTTCTTCGGCGGTGCGGAAACGGCGTTCCAGGAAACGGCTCAGGTGATCGGCGAGCGGCCACATCAGCGCGGCGCCGAGCAGATTGAATATGGTATGGAAGGTGGCCAGCGTGGTGGCCGGGGCGGAATCCATCTCCAGTAACTCGCGCAGCGCGCCGATAAAGGCGATCAGCCAGGGTAACAGCAGTAACGCCACAGCGCCGGTCAGCAAGTTGAACAGCACATACCCGGATGCGGCACGCTTGGCATTCGGTGTCGCGCCGATGGCGGAGATCAGTGCGGTAACCGTGGTACCAACGCTGGCGCCGATGACTACGGCAGCAGCGGCCTCGATACTCAACATGCCGCTCTGGGCCGCAGTGAAGGTGACAACCAGTGCGGCGGCCGAGGCCTGCATCAGCACCGTCATCAGGATACCGGAAAGCACCATCACTGCAACACTGAGCGCACCGTCGAATTCTTTCAGCGAGAAATCGGCAGTAGCGCCGGAGAAGGATTCCCTGAGTATGTCGATACCGAGAAACAGCACGCCGAATCCGGCGAGCGCCATGCCTAACGTGCCGCTCCGGTTATTCCCGCCGCTCAGGCGCAACGCCATGCCGATGCCGATTAGCGGTAGCGCCAGCAACCCGATCTCGAGCTTGAGCCCGACCAGCGCCACCAGCCAGCCGGTCACGGTGGAGCCGATCTTTGAACCAAACAACACCCACAGTGACTGGCCCAGGGTCAGCAGGCCGGCGTTGACGAAACCGATGGTCGCCACCGTCACCACGCTGGAAGACTGAACCACTGCCGTAACCAGCGTGCCGGCGGCCAATCCGCGCAGGCGGGTTCGGGTGGAATTGGCAAGAATACGCTCCAAAGCCGGGTCGGCGGCCTGCTTGAGGCCGTCGGTCATCATCCCCATACCGAGCAGGAACAGCCCGATGCCGCCGCTTAATCCGCCGATAGTTACCCAGTCAATCATTTCTATTTTCCTAGATGCGGACGTCGCCAGTTTTGCTGTTTTTTGCGCTGTGCCGGTGCAGCGCAGCCTTGCCGGGCATGGCTGCCACCAGCGTTACCCAAGATCAGTCACCGAAACAAATGGCCGGTTCATGCGCGGTCTTGTCAAACAATACCGGTAACGGCACCATCAGAACAGGTTGTGATTTATTGCCATGTGTACAGCAATACTGGCCGCATAGCCGAGTGCGATGGCCGGTGTCCATTTGAGATGGCCGAAGAATGTGTAGGCACCGCGCGCCTGGCCCATCAGCGCCACCCCGGCCGCCGAGCCGATTGACAGCAGCGAGCCACCGACTCCGGCCGTCAGAGTCACCAGCAGCCACTGGCCAATTGACATATCCGGCATCATGGTCAGCACCGCAAACATCACCGGGATATTATCGACGACCGCCGAGATAACACCGACGGCAATATTGGCATTGGTCGCGCCCCAGCCGCCGTAAATCGTCTGCGAGATCACGCTGAGGTATCCGATGAAGCCCAGTCCGCCGACGCACATTATCACGCCATAGAAGAAGAACAGCGTATCCCACTCGGCGCGTGCCACTTCGCGGTAGATATCGAATGCCACCGGGCTGCCGATATTTTCAGTATTGCCGTTGCTGACCTGTATTTTTTTACCGCGCATTTTCAGGTTGTAGGCAAAGAACTGCAGCAGGCTCAGGCCGGTGAGCATGCCGATGACCGGCGGCAGGCCGAGCGCGCTGTGGAAGCTCACCGCCAGTGCGATGGTCAGCAGAAACAGCACGGTAATTGTGATTGCACCGCGCTTCATTGCGACCATTTCGCCGCCACTTTGGGGTTTTTCGTTCGGCACGGAAAAGTGCATCAGGATTGCCGGTACCAGCCAGTTGACCAGTGCCGGAATGAGCAGCGCGAAGAACACCCAGAAATCTACCGGACCGTTGCCGGCCTGGATGTTTTTCTGCCAGACCATCAGCGTGGTGATATCACCGAACGGGCTGAAGGCCCCGCCGGCATTGGCGGCAACCACGATATTGATGCAGGCGAGCATGACAAATTTTCGGTTGCCGCCACCGACTGACATGACCACGGCCGCCATCAATAACGCCGTGGTCAGGTTGTCGGCGATCGGTGAAATGCAAAAAGCCAGCAGACCGGTCACCCAGAACAGTGCGCGATAGCCGAAGCCCTTGCGAATCAGCCAGGAGCGCAGCGCCTCGAATACGTTGCGCTCATCCATCGCATTGATAAAAGTCATCGCCACCAGCAGAAACAGCATCAGCTCGGCGTATTCCTCGAGGTTGTGGCGCAGTGCGGTTTCGACCAGGTGCGGAATCTCGTGCGACTGATAATGCCAGGCAACCAATCCCCAGATGATGCCGGCGGCCAGC
>DATKVZ010000027.1:0-12417 GCA_035529795.1 Gallionella sp.
CCGGTTTTGACTTGCGCAAGTGGGTGAACTCTTCGGCCATCACCACCAGATAGGCGACGAAAAACAGCAGCACCGAGACGATGCCGACCCAACTGCCGGTCAGGTCGAGACGCTGCCCTTCTTCCGTGGCAAATGCAGCAACAGGAACAAACAGCAGAGCAATCAGTGCAGCAAGACGTATCATCAATTTTTCTCCGGGAAAATTTTATCGGGTGGCGTAACGCCGGACGCGGTAATTATACGTATGCCGTAATTGTTCGAATATGCAAAGAAATAGAATATTTGCCTGCCTTTATGTGCTATGCGCTGAAGGCTCCGGTGCGGGGCACAGCACTTTTGAAAACTGCGCAGACTGGCGCGTGTGATATTCTGTTCTCTGGTTGCATTTCTGGAAAGAGGCGTTTCATGATGGCGGACAGTGACAGGTATTCTGCTGATCTGGATTCGATACTGGATCGCCATGCCCGTGACCCGGGTGCGCTACTGCAGATATTGCGCGAAACGCAGGAGCATTATGGTTACATCCCCCCTGCTGCAATCTCCCATCTCGGTATCAGGCTGAATATCCCGCGCGCCCGCATCGAAGGTGTTGCCGGTTTTTATTCCTTCCTGAATTTGCAGCCGCACGGTGAATATCGTGTGCTGTTTTCCGACAACATTACCGACCGCATGCTGGGTAGCCATGCACTGATGGGGGAAATGTGCCGGCAACTGTGGTTGCAGCCGGGCAAGGTCTCGGAGGACGGCCTGGTCAGCATCGGCACCACTTCCTGTACCGGCATGTGCGATCAGGGGCCGGCACTGCTGGTTAACGGCCGTGCCATCACACGCCTGACATCGCAACGCGTGCAGGAAATCGGTCATCTGATCCATAACCGCACGCCGCTTGCGGATTGGCCCGGGAATTTTTTCCGCGTGGAAGACAACATCCGCCGCAGCGGCCTGCTGCTCGATAGTGCCGTTGTTCCGGGTGATGTGTTGCGCGCGGCACTGGCTCTCGGTAGCGCAGACATCGTTGAAGCGGTCAAAGCCTCCGGCCTGCGCGGGCGCGGCGGTGCGGGTTTTCCCACCGGACTGAAATGGGAGACGTGCCGCAATGCACCGGGTACGGCCAAATATGTGGTGTGCAATGCCGATGAGGGTGAGCCGGGTACGTTCAAGGACCGCGTG
The DNA here is from genome assembly GCA_035529795.1 of Gallionella sp. Taxonomy (GTDB): domain Bacteria; phylum Pseudomonadota; class Gammaproteobacteria; order Burkholderiales; family Gallionellaceae; genus Gallionella. The sequence continues at coordinate 1,171 of DATKVZ010000027.1, forward strand.
CTGCTTACCCGCCAGGCCGATCTGGTATTCGAGGGCATGACACTGTGCGCGCTGGGCATCGGCGCGCAGCATGGCTATCTTTACCTGCGCGGTGAATATCACTATTTGCTCGAGCCGCTGCAGGCGCTGCTGCAACGCCGCCGCGACAACAATTTACTGGGTAAGGATATTCTTGGCCAGCCCGGCTTCGATTTTGATATCGCTATCCATCTTGGCGCGGGCGCCTATATCTGCGGCGAAGAATCGGCGCTGATCGAATCGCTGGAAGGCAAACGCGGTGTGCCGCGCAACCGCCCGCCATTCCCGGTGACGCACGGCTACAAGCAGCAACCGACTGCGCTGGACAACGTCGAGACTTTTTGCAGTGCCGCACTGGCGATCCAGATGGGGGCGGACAACTACCGCGCCATCGGTACGGAGAAATCCACCGGCAGCAAATTGATTTCGGTGTCCGGCGACTGCCCGCGCCCCGGTATCTATGAATACCCGTTCGGCGTGAGCGTGCGCGAGGTACTGGCCGACTGCGGCGCGACAAACACACAAGCGGTGCAGGTCAGCGGCCCATCCGGCGCATGCGTCGCGAAAAGTGAATTTGACCGCAAATTATGCTTCGAGGATTTGCCCAGTGCCGGGGCATTTATGGTATTTGACGACAGCCGCGACCTGTTCGAAGTGGCGCGCAACTTCGTGCATTTTTTTGCACACGAAAGCTGCGGTTTTTGTACGCCGTGCCGCGTCGGTACCTCGATACTGAAACAGACTATGGACAAGATCGCTGCCGGGCATGGCACGCAGTCTGACCTGGGTGAAATCGAGCATCTTAACCAGGTGTTGCAAAGCAGTTCCCACTGCGGGTTGGGGCGCACTGCCTGCAACCCGGTGCTGCACACGCTCAAACATTTTCGCCCGGCCTACGAGAGTCGCCTGAAGTCGCGGGAGTTCTCACCGGCCTTCGATCTCGACGACGCGTTGGCGCGTGCGCGCCAGATGACCGGGCGCGATGATGCCGGAGCGTATTTGAAGCCGGAGGAGATATGAGCCTGATAAATATATTCTGGAGTGATGTGTGCCTCATGGTTTTCACCCCCACCCTAACCTTCCCCCTCAAAGAGGAGGGAATGAAAAACTTGGCGTCCAACCCGTCCCTTCCCCTTGTTAGGAGGAAGGCCAGAATGGGGGTTAAGACGTTAACGAGCTTCTCAAAGTGAATAACACATCCACCTTCCAGCTCGACGGCACCGAAGTCCCCTTCGAGCCCGGCCAGACCGTGATGCAGGCCGCGCTGACAGCCGGGCATTACATTCCGCACCTGTGTTACCACCCGGAATTCAAGCCACACGGTAGCTGCAAGGTTTGTACGGTCAAGATCGGCGGGCGCACCACGGCCTCCTGCACCATGCCCGCAGAAGCCGGCATGCAGGTGGAAAGCAATATCGAGGAAATGAATAGCCTGCGCCGCACACTGGTGCAGATGCTGTTCGTCGAAGGTAACCACTTCTGCCCATCCTGTGAGGTCAGCGGCAACTGCCAGCTTCAGGCCACCGCCTATGTATTGCAGATGATGACGCCGCATTACAACCAGTTCTTCCCGAATCGCCCGCTCGATGCTTCGCACCCCGACATCCTGCTTGACTACAACCGCTGCATTCTGTGCGAGCTGTGCGTGCGCGCCTCCAGCGAGGTGGACGGCAAGCACGTGTTTGCCCTGTCCGGACGCGGCATCACCAAGCATCTCATCGTCAATGCAGAGTCGGGGTTACTGGTGGATACCGATATGGCGCTCACCGACAAGGCAATGCAGGTCTGCCCGGTGGGGGTAATCCTGAAAAAGCGCAGAGGCTTCAGCGTGCCGATTGGCGAACGCCGCTACGATCAGCGTCCGGTCAGCGCGCAGGCGCTGGACGATGCACCGCGCGCATCCGATGCCAGCGGCAATTGCGCCGCCTGCGAGGATTCCTCATGAGCAAAAGAAACATATCTCCTCCCCCTTGCAGGGGGAGGGCTGGGGAGGGGGTAGAAACATTGCATGACTCTACCTCTTCTACCTCCATTCTGATCTTCCCCCTGCACGGGGGAAGAAACTGGTGCTACGAGCAACCTTGGATGAGGGTTAAAAAATGAACGCTCCAACCAAGCCCAAACTGCGCATCGCCACCACCTCGCTGGCCGGCTGCTTCGGCTGTCACATGTCGTTGCTCGACATCGACGAGCGCCTGTTTTCGTTGCTCGACCTCGTCGAGTTCGACCGCTCACCGCTCACCGATATCAAGCACTGCGGGCCGTGCGACATCGGTCTGATCGAAGGCGGCATCTGCAATGCGGAGAACGTGCATGTGCTGCGCGAATTCCGCAACAACTGCAAAATACTGATCTCCATCGGTGCCTGCGCCGTCAACGGTGGTCTGCCCGCACAGCGCAACCATCTGGATATAGGCAGTTGCCTGACCGAGGTGTACCTCACCGAACCGGGACTGGTGCACGGCCATATTCCCAATGACCCGGAATTGCCGCTGCCGCTGGACAAGGTGTATCCGTTGCACGAAGTGGTGAAGATAGATTACTTCATTCCCGGCTGCCCACCCTCCGGCGATGCTATCTGGAAATTTCTTACCGACCTGATTGCGGGCAAGACGCCCGAACTCGGGCATGGGTTAATCAAATATGACTGACACGACCAACAATTTGGAAACCGCCGCGCATCCCGGAGGTCTGCGCCGCGTTGCGATAGACCCGGTGTCACGCGTCGAGGGACATGGCAAGGTAACGCTACTACTGGACGAGAACGACCGCGTGCATCAGGTGCGCTTGCACATTGTCGAGTTTCGCGGCTTTGAGAAATTTATTCAGGGGCGCCCCTATTGGGAAGCGCCGGTGATGGTGCAGCGGCTGTGCGGCATCTGTCCGGTGAGCCACCATATCGCCGCTTCCAAGGCGATGGATATGATCGTCGGTGCCACGCTTACACCGACGGCGGAAAAGGTGCGGCGGTTGATGCATTACGGGCAGATACTGCAATCGCACGCGCTGCATTTCTTCCACCTGTGCTCGCCCGACCTGCTGTTTGGTTTCGATTCGGATGTGGCGAAACGCAACATTGTCGGCATCGCCGCCGCCTATCCGGAGATCGCCAAACAGGGCGTGCTGCTGCGCAAATACGGGCAGGAGGTAATTCGCGTCACGGCGGGCAAGCGTATCCACGGTACCAGCTCGATACCCGGCGGGGTGAACAAAAATGTCAGCATTGAGGAGCGCGATTATCTTTTGAAAGATGTTGAGCAGATGATTGCGTGGAGCAGGGGCGCAGTCGGCATCGTACGGCAGCTGTTTGAAAAGAACCTCGACCTATACAATAACTTCGGCACCTTCAAATCGCACACGCTCAATATGGTGCGCTCCGATGGCGCACTGGATCTGTATCACGGCGGGTTGCGTGCGCGCAGCATGAACGGCGAAACATTCTTCGATCACTACGATTACTCACAGTATTGGGATGTGATCCTGGAGGATGTGAAGCCGTGGACCTACATGAAATTCCCGTTCCTGCGCAGCCTTGGACCGGAAACCGGCTGGTACCGTGTCGGGCCGCTGAGCCGCGTGACGCAGTGCGACTTCATCCCGTCGCCGCTGGCAGAAGAGCAGCGCAAGGAATTCCTCGCCTTTGACGCGGGCCGGGCGGCGGGTGCGACGCTGGGTATCCACTGGGCGCGCATGATCGAGATGCTGCATGCCGCCGAGGTCATTCAGGAGTTACTGCATGATCCAGATCTGCAAGGCAATGATCTGGTCAGCATTGGCAAGCGCCAGGAGCGCGGCGTCGGCGTGATCGAGGCACCGCGCGGCACGCTGATCCACCATTACAAGGTGGATGAGAACGATCAGATCGTGCGCTGCAACCTGATCGTCTCCACCACGCATAACAATCAGCCAATGAACGAAGCGATTCGCCAGGTGGCGCGCCAGTACCTCGACGGCAAGAAGCTCACCGAGGGTCTGCTCAACCACATCGAAGTGGCGATTCGCGCCTTCGACCCGTGCCTGTCATGCGCCACCCACGCGCTGGGCAAGATGCCGCTGCAGGTGGAATTGCTGGATGCGGAAGGGAACAACGTCGATACACTGATACGTTCGGCAGATGGAGGTTTCAGTTGCCAGGAAAGTGGTATTTGAGAATTGGCAAGATTCAATGGCATTTAGTATTTGACCAGTTCGACCCCCACCTAACCCTCCCCCTGCCCGTGGGAGGGCGCAGGATTCCTTCCCCCTCTTAGGGCGGAGTGGTGTGGAATTCCTTCCCCCTCTCAGGGCGGAGTGGTGCGGAATTCCTTCCCCCTCTCAGGGCGGAGTGGTGTGGAATTCCTTCCCCCTCTCAGGGCGGAGTGGTGCGGAATTCCTTCCCCCTCTCAGGGCGGAGTGGTGTGGAATTCCTTCCCCCTCTCAGGGGGAAGGTTAGGATGGGGGTGTGAAGTCTGATGAACAAAAGAATCAGTGTAATAACAACCAAAAGAGCCAGATCACTACGAAGTAATATGACGGATGCTGAGCGTTTGCTCTGGCGGGCATTGCGCGACAAGCAGATTAACGGCCATCGCTTCCGCCGTCAGCACCCTGTTGGACCATACATTACCGATTTCTCCTGTATTGAGCAGAAGGTTGTAATTGAACTTGATGGCGGACAGCATCAAGATCAGCTCGCATATGATGAACAAAGAACCGTGTTCTTGCGGTCGCAGGGATGGCGGGTTTTACGTTTCTGGAACAATGATGTAATGAATAATATTGAGGGGGTTTTATTAAGGATTACGGAAAATCTGGATGGTATACCCCCATCCTGACCTTCCCCCTGAGAGGGGGAAGGAAAAATACCCCCTCCCTTTTGTCAGGGGAGGGTTGGCATCACAGTCAGCACATTTTCGCTGTCGGGAAAAATACTCCCTCCCCCTTGCAGGGGGAGGGTTGGGGTGGGGGTAGAAGCGCCGCTGGTATTGCGTGTCTTGCAGGATCATCATGATTGCACCTATCCTGATCTTCGCCATCGGTAACGAATCGCGCGGTGATGATGCGCTGGCGCCGCTGCTGGTGCGTGATCTGGAAGGTTGGGCGGAGGCGGCGGGGCTGGATGAACGGGTTGAGTTGATTGAAGAGTATCAGTTGCAGGTCGAGCACGTCACCGACCTGCTTGAACGCAGCGTGGTGTTGTTCGTCGATGCCGATGTTTCCTGCACCGAACCGTTTTATTTTTCCGCGATCACTGGCGAGCATGACAACAGCTACACCAGCCATGCCATGACGCCGGCTGCCTTGCTGCATGCTTATCGAAAAGTATACGAAGAAGATGCGCCGCCCGCCTTTTTGCTGCGCATTCGCGGTTACGATTTCGAGCTGGGCAACCCGTTGGGCGACAGGGCAGCGGCTAATCTGGAGCATGCTGCAAAACGGGTGCGTGAATTGTGCACCGATACGGATCTGCATCGTTGGAGAGAACATCTGCCGAGCCTGTGAAACACTCCGCATATAAAATCGGGATCAACCATGCATGAAATGTCGCTTGCGGAAAGTGTGCTGCAAATCATCGAGGAAGCGGCGCACAACCAGAAATTTACGCGGGTCAAAACAGTGTGGCTGGAAATCGGCCAGTTGGCCTGCGTGGAACCGGAGGCATTGCGTTTCGCCTTTGATGTGGTAACGCGTGACAGTATTGCACAACAGGCACGACTGGAAATCATCGAAACAGCCGGGCAGGGGCGCTGTGAGGAATGCGTGGAGAATTTTCCACTGGTAGCGCTTTATGAGCCGTGCCCGGTGTGCGGCAGTTATAAGATCAGGGTGACCGGTGGCGATGCGATGCGCGTCAAAGAACTGGAAGTGGAGTAAGGAGAAAATATGTGCGTGACATGCGGGTGCGGGACAGGTTCGACGCTGATCGGGGGGCAGGCTCTTAAGCGGCGGCACAAGCCGGGAGAGCCAATGCGCTATCGCGCGCATGACGCCGATACGCATGTTGCAGAGCCGGCCGCATCGCGCATCATAAAACTTGAACAGGATCTCCTCGCCAAGAACGACGGCTTCGCCGCCGCAAATCGCCGTTATCTGTCCGCGCATGGCATCTTTGCGCTCAACCTGCTCTCCAGCCCCGGCTCGGGCAAAACCACTTTACTGGTAAAAACCATCGAGGCGCTGAATGGCGCACAGCCGCTGGCAGTAATCGAGGGCGACCAGCAGACCGACCATGATGCGGCGCGCATTCGTGCCGCCGGTGCGCCGGCCATCCAGATCAATACCGGCAAGGGTTGCCACCTGGATGCGCAGATGGTTGGACAGGCCATGCAACAGCTTGAGTTGCAGGACGACAGCCTGCTGCTGATCGAGAACGTCGGCAACCTCGTGTGCCCGGCCAGCTTCGATCTCGGCGAAGCGCACAAGGTGGTGATCCTGTCGGTAACCGAAGGCGAAGACAAGCCGCTCAAATATCCGGACATGTTTCGCGCAGCCGACCTGATGCTGCTCAACAAATGCGACCTGTTGCCGCACTTGAGTTTCGACGTGGCGCAGGTTGTCGCGAATGCGCGGCGCGTGAATCCGGACATCGAAATCATCAAGTTGTCTGCGACGACAGGTGAGGGGATGGCAGAGTGGCTGGGGTGGCTGGAACGGCAGGCGGGCCTAAACGCCCTTCTCCCGCAGGCGGGAGAAGGGCGGGGATGAGGGGAGTAGCAGCATCGCTGATTACCCTGTCATCAGCCGGGCCGCCAGTGCTGGCCTGTGGCGCCTGGCTGAAAAATACCGTCTGCATGACGCGCGGCAACGAGGCGTATGTCTCGCAACTGATCGGCGACCTGGACAGCGTGGAGGCGCGGCTGATGCTGGACACAACCGTGGCGCGCCTGTGCGAAGAGCTGGAGGTGCAACCCGAAGTGGTGGCGCACGATTTACACCCGGATTTTTATAGCAGCCAATTTGCGCAAACTTATGCCGCGCAACACCGTTTGCCGATCATTGCCGTGCAACATCATCATGCGCATATTGCCGCGCTGTGCGCCGAGCATCACATCGACGATGCCGTGCTCGGACTTGCACTGGATGGCGTGGGGCTGGGCAGCGACAACACGCCGTGGGGCGGTGAGCTGTTATGTGTGAAAGGCGCGGATTTTCAGCGTCTCGGGCATTTGACGCCACTCGCGATGCCGGGAAGTGATCGTGCCGCGCGCGAGCCATGGCGCATGGCGGCAGCGGCATTGTTTCAACTGGGGCGTGGTGACGAAATTGTACAGCGTTTCCCCGATCAAGCGGGTGCGCCGACGCTGGCGACGATGCTGCAGCGCAAACTGAATTGTCCGGCAACTTCCAGCGCCGGGCGGCTGTTCGATGCGGCTGCGGCGTTATTGGGCGTGAATGAAATCCAATCCGTTGAAGCAGAGGCCGCAATCCGGTTGCAAAAACTCGCGCAGTCTTACGGACAGGTCGCGCCGCTGCAGGAGGGCTGGCAGATTGATAAAAACGGCGTGCTGGATTTTTTGCCGCTGCTCGCGGTGCTGGCCGATCTTCGCCGAACAAGCAATGGCGCTGGTCATGGCGCAGCGCTGTTTCACGCCACGCTGGCGGCCGGGCTGGCCGAATGGGTAGAACGTGCCGCGCACCAGTGCAATATCACGGATATCGCGCTGGGCGGCGGCTGTTTTCACAATGAGATTCTGTTGCGTGCCCTGTCTGACCGGCTTGCTGCACAAGGACTGCGGGTGCTGACAGCGCAACAGATGCAACCCGGCGACAGCGCGATTTCACTGGGGCAGGTATGGGTAGCCATCTGTCGGGGTAGGCTGCAGCAAGCAAATTGATGCCCTAGTGCGAGACGCGCGTAACCCCATCACCTTCCAGAATGCGCACTCTGTCGCCGACATTGAACGTTTCACGGGCTTCCTGCACCACGGCAATTACTTCCCCATTCTCAAGTCGTACCGTGACTTCAACTCCATCCTGACGGGTGAAACCTTCTTCCGCTGCTGCACCAACCACTCCGCCGGCGACTGAGCCGAGAACCGCTCCGACGGCGCTGCCTTTGCCGCCGCCAATATCACTGCCGGCGATACCGCCAACCACGGCTCCGGCAGCGGGGCCGATTGCGCTTTTGGTACCTTCAATTTTGACCATACGCACGCTTTCCACCACCCCCATTTTGACCAGCAACGGCTTGCGCGCCTGATCACGGGTGTAGACATCGCCGGATTTGCTGCTGGCACAACCACCGAGTGCAATAGCGACTCCGGTCAGCAATAAAAAATAAATTTTCTTCATATTGATTTTCTCCTGGGTGATTCAGTAAGGCAAACCCACTGCTCTGCAGGGGACTTAAAAAGGTTCGAGCGTTACTGCGGTCATTTTAAAGTAAAACCAAAAATTGCAACATCAATTCCCTCCCCCATGCAGGGGGAGGGTTAGGGTGGGGGTAGAAGCCAGGCGAGAAAATTGACCATGTTCTTACCCCCATCCCAGCCTTCCCCCTGAGCGGGGGGAAGGAGTGAATCCCAGTCACCTTGGGTGGCTCGCGTTAACTAGCGGAGGGCTTCCAGCGTTTCAGCAGCAGTGCGTTGCTGACCACCGATACCGAGCTCATCGCCATCGCCGCACCCGCGATTACCGGGTTAAGCATACCGGCAGCGGCGAGTGGGATGCCGAGCACGTTGTAGGCGAACGCAAAAAACAGGTTCTGGCGGATTTTTTTGAGTGTGGCGCGCGATAGTGAGATCGCATCCACCACGCTCATCAGGTCGTTACGCATCAGGGTGAGATCGGCGGCTTCGATGGCGATGTCGCTGCCGCTCTTCATCGCGAAACCAACATCCGCCGCTGCCAGTGCGGGCGCGTCGTTGATGCCGTCGCCGACCATGCCGACCAGCTTGCCTTCGGTCTTGAAGGTTTGCACCACTGCAGCTTTGTCCTGCGGCCGCACTTCGGCACGGAATTCGTCGATGCCGACCTGCGTCGCAATGGTCTGCGCAGTGGCGGCGTTGTCGCCGCTCAACATCACCACGCGGATACCCATATCGTGCAGTCTGGCGACTGCAGCGCGGCTAGTGTCGCGCAACCGGTCGGCGAAGGCGATGATTCCCAGTTGTTCACCCCCACCCCAGCCCTCCCCCTGCAAAGGGGAGGGAGTATTGTGTGGCTCGCGTGCCACGGCGATGATGGACTTACCGTGCTGTTGCAAAGCCAGTATCTGTGGCTCATCCAGGCTGATGCCGGATTGCACGATGAAGGCGGGTGAGCCGAGCAGATAGTTGGTATCGCCGATTGTGGCGCGTACGCCACTGCCGGAGATTTCGCTGAAATCACGGGTTGGAGTAGGCGTGATCTGTTGTGCCTGCGCATATTCCAGCAGTGCACGCGACAGCGGGTGCGATGAATTTTGCGCGAGGCTCGCGGCGATTTGTAACAGCTTGTCCCTATTGCTGCCTTCGGCGGGCAGCAGATCGGTGAGCGCGGGTTTGCCCTCGGTCAGCGTGCCGGTCTTGTCCAGCACCAGCACCGCAAGTTTGTGCGCATTTTCCAGTGCGGCGGCATCCTTCACGATGATGCCCGCGTGGGCGGCGCGCCCGGTGGCAACCACCACGGCGGTGGGTGTGGCCAGTCCCAGTGCGCACGGACAGGCGATGACCAGCACCGCCACAGCGTTAATCAGCGCGGTCGAAAATACACCGTCAAATATCCACCAGCCAATGAAAGTCAGCGCGGCGATCACCAGCACCACCGGCACGAACACGGCGGAGATTTGATCGGCGAGTTTCTGGATCGGTGCTTTCGATCCCTGTGCCTGTTCCACCAAACGGATGATCGCGGCGAGCTGGGTGTGCGAACCGACCGCGAGCGCGCGGCACTTGAGCAGACCGTGCTGGTTGAGCGTAGCGGCATACACCTTGTCGGCGGCCTGCTTGGCGCGCGGCAGGCTTTCACCGGTGAGCATTGATTCGTCGAGGCTGGATGTGCCTTCCATAATTTCGCCATCGACCGGCACACTCTCGCCGGGGCGCACGAAAAACACTTCACCGGGGCGCAGTTGTCCGGCGGATACATCGAGTATCTCCCCGTCACGTTCGACGTGGGCGAGCTTGGGTGTCAGGTTGACCAACGCTTCCAGTGCCGCCGACGCCTTGCGCTTGGCGCGCGCCTCCAGCAGCTTGCCGAGCAACACCAATGTGATGAGTGTGGCGCTGGCTTCGAAATACAGCGGCTGGTCGAGTTGCAACAGCAGCACCGCGCAGCTCATGAAATAGGCGGCACTGGTGCCGAGCGCGACCAGCACATCCATATTACTGCTGCCGCTCTTGAGCGCACTCCACGCGCCGCTGTAGAAGCGCGCACCGGCCCAGAACTGCACCGGTGTTGCCAGCAGCCATTGCACCCAGCCGGGAATTGTCAGGTGGACGCCGAGGAACATCAGCACCATCTCCAATAGCAGCGGCAGGGTGAGCAACGCGGTGATACCGAATTGCAGCAGCTCGCGGTGGTAGGCTTGCGCACGCGCTGCTTTTTCGGCGGCGAAGTCACGCACCGGATGCGCGTCGAAACCAGTGTCGCGCACGGCGGCAATCAGGCGCTCGAGATCGGATTGCTGCGGGTCGAAAGTGATGCTGGCTTTCTCGGTGGCGATATTGACCACGGCGGAAACGCCGGACAACTTGTTCAGCGCTTTTTCCAGCCGCGCCGAACAGGATGCGCAGTGCATGCCGGTAACTTGCAGATCGATGCGCGTAGCATTCATGTGATCACCTGGCCGATAGCGGATGTCGCATTATCCGGCATTTGCAGATAACTGCACGAATTCCCTCCCCCATGCAGGGGGAGGGTTAGGGTGGGGGTAGAAGCGTCGTTGTTCCACCTTGCTTACCCCCATCCCAGCCTTCCCCCTGGCAGGGGGAAGGAGCGAAACCCACCGGCATTTGCAGATAGCTGCACGAATTCCCTCCCCCATGCAGGGGGAGGGTTAGGGTGGGGGTAGAAGTGTTGTTGTTCCACCTTGCTTACCCCCATCCCAGCCTTCCCCCTGGCAGGGGGAAGGAGCCAAACCCACCGGCATTTGCAGATAACTGCACGAATTCCCTCTCCCATGCAGGGGGAGGGTTGGACGAAGCCGCTACGCGGAGGAAACCCAAACTGCTGCCCCACAATTTATGCTGCATCTTCGTCCCCTCGTTTCATGAGGGGTTGATTTTGCACACAATCGTGAGGACACGCCAGCATGAACACAACATCTCC
>DATKVZ010000028.1:0-47750 GCA_035529795.1 Gallionella sp.
AGAAGCTTGTGTTTGCGTAAAGTAGCCATCCCGAAATCATACCAGTTTCCGCAGCAGTATCAATCTGCTGAAACCCGCATTCAGTAAGGCGTTCAGGCAATTCCATGACCATTTTTACCCACACTCTCACGCGAAGAGCCAAAAATGATTTCACAGAATCATAAAAACGGTTTGCGCAATCCGTGGCTCCTCGGAATGCTGGGAGCAATCATTGTGGTGCTCAGCATAAATAGCATATTCGTCTGGCTTGCCATGCATAATCGCTCATCTCTGGTGGACCGGGAATACAGCACCAGAGATCGCAAATCCGATGCGGCAGTACTGGGTGATCTCCAGTCACATAAGGCGCTGGCCTGGAAAACTACCATCAAACAGCCCAAGGCCATCACGATGGATTCGCCAGTCGCCTATGAAATCAGCGTAGCGGATCGAGAAAACGTGCCGGTCAGCGGGGCGATGGAAGTGGAAGCCTATCGCGCAGCCGATGCGAGTAAGGATTTTCTGACAACGTTCAGGGAGGTGTCACCGGGCAACTACCAGGGCTTTATCAGCTTTCCGCTCAAGGGCTACTGGGAGCTGCGCATCCGCATCAAGCGCGGAGGAGATGTGTTTGAGGTCAATACCGACAGGTTCTCGGTCGCGATGCCTCGTTGAACTCATCAGTATTGATGACACCGCAGCACGATCACATTTCCAGTATTTGTTTTCACTGCGGTTTGACTATCGTTCCCGGGGTAGATCATCACGCGTGGCTTGAGGGTGCGGAGCGACGTTTCTGTTGTTTCGGCTGCCAGTCGGTGTGTGGTGCCATCTTTGCTGCCGGCTTGCAAGGCTACTACCAGCGCACTCCGGAAGGGACATTGCTCGCCCCGCCGCCGGAGCCGCCCAGAGATATCGAATTTTACGATCTCGATGAAGTGCAGCAGGAATTCGCCACCGGCACCGGTGACGTGCGCGATATTCATCTGCTCGTCGAGGGCATTCATTGCGCAGCCTGCGTGTGGCTGATCGAGCGCGGCCTGCAGCATGTATCCGGTGTGCAGTCGGCAAATGTCAACCTGGCCGCCAGGCGGCTGCACCTGCGCTGGGACAATCGGCACAGCAAATTATCCGAGGCACTGCGTGCGCTGGCCAAAATTGGTTACGCCGCTGTGCCCTACGATCCGGAAAGTGCCGAAGGTGTAATCAAGAAAATCAATCGTGCCATGCTCTACCGGTTATTTTTCGCCGGTTTCACGATGATGAACATGTTGTGGGTTTCCATCGCATTATATAGTGGTGCGAGCCGGGACGAGTTCCGCGATTTCTTCCATTGGGTCGGCCTGGCTCTGGCCACGCCGACCTTGCTGTATGCGGGCTATCCCTTTTACCGTGGCGCACTTGGCGGCCTGCGTGGCGGCCATCTGACCATGGATTTACCGATTGCCCTCGGTCTGAGCGTTACTTACGCCTACTCTGCATATATTACGGTGACTGCCAGCAGGACTGGGGAGGTGTATTTCGACACCGTCACCAACCTGATTTTTGTGATTCTGATCGGCCGCTATCTGGAGGGTATGTTTCGCCATCAGGCGGTTTCCGCCACCAAACGGCTGCTTGAATTGCAGCCACGCGCGGCAATCGTGATGCGCGACGGACAGGAGCAGATGACGCCGATTCGCGGGGTCAGGCCCGGTGACCGGGTGCTGATCAAACCCGGCAGCAAAGTGCCGGTAGACGGTGTTGTGCTGGAAGGACGCAGCGCAGTGGATGAATCCATGCTGAGTGGCGAATCCGTGCCAGTGAGCAAATCAATCGGTGCACAGGTTTTTGCCGGCACGCTGAATACCGGCGGCGCACTGCTGGTGGAAGTGCGCTTGCTGTTGCAGGATACAACCCTGGCAAAAATCGTTCGTCTGGTCGAGGAAGCGCAATCTTCCAAGGCGCCGATCCAGCGTCTTGCCGATACCATCGTGCCATGGTTTGTGCTGGCCACGCTGATTTGTGCGGGGATAACCTTTGTGGCATGGAGTACCGAAAACATCGAAATTGCGCTGATGGCGGCCACTTCGGTGCTGATCATCACTTGCCCGTGCGCGCTGGGCATGGCAACGCCGATGTCGATTGCGGTCGCCTCCGGCCTCGGCGCGAAACACGGCATCCTGATCAAGAACGGACTGGTGCTGGAAACCTTGTCCAGAGTGAATCATTTTGTGTTCGACAAGACCGGCACGCTGACCGAAGGCAAGATGAGCGTTGTACAACTGCATGTCGCGCCAGGCGCGGTGAAGGAAGATATATTGCGCAGCGCGGCAGCGGTGGAACGCTACAGTGAGCACAGCGTGGCGAAAGCTATCGTCATCGAAGCAGAAAAACAGCAATTGAACTGTTGCGACATCACAGTGAGTGGCTTCCACGCGACGGCCGGGCTGGGCGTTGAAGCGCTAGCGGCCGGGCAACTGATATTGCTGGGTAGTGCCGAATGGTTGAAACGGCGCGGCATTGCACTCGATACCGGACTGCAAACCCAAGCGCATGAGCTGGAAGCGCAGGCGATGAGTTGTGTGCATATGGCACAGGGTGCTACGCATCTGGCCGTCTTTGCGTTGGCAGACAAGCTGCGCGAAGACGCGCAGCAACTGGTAAACGAATTACGCGCGGCAGGCATCGCGATGACCCTGCTCTCCGGCGACCGCAGGTCGGTTTCCGAGGTGATTGCGCGGCAACTGGGCGGCATGGAAGTTATCGCCGAGGTGCTGCCGCAAGACAAAGATCAGGTGATCCGGCAGTTGCAACAACGCGGTGCGGTAGTCGCCATGGTGGGCGACGGTATTAACGATGCACCTGCGCTGGTTCGCGCCGATGTCGGCATCGCGCTTGGCTCGGGCACCGACGTTTCGGTGGAGAGCGCCGATATTGTGTTGATGCATAACGAGTTGAACAAAGTGCGTCAGGCCGCCCTGTTGTCGCGCCGCACCTTGCGCACCATCAGGCAGAACATTGGATTGTCTTTTGTTTACAACGCTATCATGGTACCGCTGGCGATGTTGGCGATGGTGACGCCGCTAGTGGCGGCAATCACCATGCCGATCAGTTCGTTGGTGGTAATCGGTAACGCGGCGCGCATTCGCACTTTATTCAAGAAATCGTAGAGGCAGTCATGGATGTAATTTATAGTCTGATCCCCGGTATGATATTTTTCGGCCTGATATTTTTTGTGGTGTTGATCTGGGCTGTTAAAAAGGGCCAATACGAGGACATGGAAGGTAATGCCAGTCGTATTCTGCTGGATGATGATGACATGGTTCACCAGCCGAAAGATGAACAGGACAGCGCGCCGGATAGATCTAGTTAAGTACTTCCCCGTTGGCCAGCAAGGGCTGTAGAAGTTTGTCGAACTCCTTGAGTGGTACGTATTGTAATACGGGCTTCTCTTCGCCGCCCAAGGCAATATCCAGGCCGTTTTGCGGGTACAGCCAGTGAATTGTGCCGCTTTTTCTTTCCTTGATGCGCCGGCTCGGCTGCCCGAAGCGTTTCACGAAAACTTCCTCTTCCAGGCGGACGGATGGCATGTAGGTCAGGCTGCTGATCGGCAGGGTGCGCAGTCGAATTACATCATCCGGTGCAGGTGTGATTTTTTTACTGTCTCCCACTCCGCTGATGCGTAGGCCGCGCGCATACATGGCCTGCAATTCGGTTGCGGGAACCGCGATGCTGATAACAATTCTGGATTTCAGGCCTGCCAGCGTAACTTGTTCGAAAAACATTTCTGCAACCAGTTGCCCGTCAGGAGACTTGAACAGGCTGGACTGGGCTTCTTCCTGAAAACGCTGCTCTGCGTCATGGGTGGTGCTGGAGCCCAGCGTCAGACCAAAAATGCGTATGGTGTCCGGTGCCGGATGCTCGATCTGCCACGGCAGATCATTTTTTTCGCTGGATTTTCCCGGTGTAAAAAATGAACTCACAAAAATTAGAACCGAAAGAATGCCAATGCTCCAGTATAATTTGCGTTCCATGGCCATTTTTTGAGCCGGATTTATTTGATGGAAGGGTCGTGCAGGTACGGTTTTCGTATGTTAATGCTGTTTATTGATAAATGCGCGCAAACCGGGCAGATCGATCAGCTCCACTAAACGGGTATGGACGTTTATCAGGCCACTGTTTTGAAATTGTGAAAATGCGCGGCTCACAGTTTCCAGTTTCAACCCCAAATAGCTGCCAATTTCCTGGCGTGACATGCGCAACTGGAATTGAGTTGGCGATAAACCGCGTGCTGCAAAACGTTGCGACAGACTGAGCAGGAATACGGCCAATCGCTCTTCGGCGCGCATTGAACCGAGCAGCAGCATGATGCCCTGGTCACGTACGATCTCTCGGCTCATGATTTTGTATAGGTGCCGTTGCAGGCTGGGTAGTTCATGGCTTAGCGCTTCCAGTTTGCTAAACGGCAGTTCGCATACCTCGCTGTTCTCCAGTGCAACCGCGTCGCAAGCATGGTGATCAGTGCAAATCGCGTCCAGGCCGATAATTTCGCCGATCATCTGGAAGCCAGTCACTTGTTCGCGCCCGTCTTCGTGCAGCACTTGGGTTTTGAATGAGCCACGGTAAATAGCATACAGCGACTGAAACTTGCCACCGCTACGATACAGGTAGTCGCCGCGCACGTAGCTGCGCTTGGTATGGCTAATTGCATCCAGTTGGTGTATTTCACCCATGCTAAGATTGACGGGTAGGCACAGTTCCCGCAGGTTGCAATTGGAACAGGCTATTTTGAGTCGAGAGCTTGAAACAGGTTGTTGCACGTTGTCAGCCTTTAGTAATAGGGAAGCGAGGCCCCCGTTTTTGTGTGTAATTGGTTATTTCATCTCTACCGAGTGTGACATGAATCTTGATATATATCAAACCGGTTGCCGGTGGAAATTTGGCATAATGCGAGACGCATTACGGAGGTGTTTTTATGAATGAGCCAGTCAATCAGCTGGTAGTGGATCTGGAGCTGATACGCCGGCTGGATAAAAACGGTCCGCGTTATACTTCTTATCCGACCGCAGACCGCTTCATTGAAGCTTTTAATGCCGAGAGTTACCGGCAATGGATGGCTAAACGTGAGATTGGTGGCTCTCCCCGCCCGTTATCGCTGTATATCCATATCCCGTTTTGCAACACGCTGTGTTTTTACTGCGCCTGCAACAAGGTCATCACCAAGGATCGCAGCCAGTCCGCCGAATATGTGCGCTACCTGATCAAGGAAATGGATATGCAGGCGGCATTGCTCGGGCCAGGGCAAGTAGTCGAACAGTTGCACTTCGGCGGTGGCACGCCAACCTTCATGAGCGATGATGAAATACGCCAGGTAATGGCAGCCATTCGCCAGTACTTCAGGTTGGTGGAAGACGGCGAATATTCGATTGAGATAGACCCGCGCAAGGTGAGTGACGCCACTATCGCGCTGCTCGGCAAAGAAGGCTTCAACCGCATCAGCATCGGTGTGCAGGATTTTGACGCCGAGGTGCAACGCGCGGTAAACCGTATCCAGAGCGAGGAAGAAACCCTGCGCGTCATCCATGCGGCACGTGCCAACGGGTTCAAATCGGTCAGTATCGACCTGATTTATGGTTTGCCCAAACAGACACTGGAAGGTTTTGGCAAGACGCTGGACAAGGTGATTGCCGCCGATCCGGATCGCCTGTCAGTCTATAACTATGCGCACATGCCGACCGTTTTCAAGCCGCAGCGGCGCATTCACGAAGAAGATTTGCCGGCACCGCAAGTGAAGCTGGATATTCTCAGCATGGCGGTGGATAAGCTGACCAGGGCCGGCTATGTGTATATCGGCATGGATCACTTCGCCAAACCCGAAGACGAGCTTGCGGTGGCGCAACGCCAGGGCCGGCTGCACCGTAATTTCCAGGGTTACTCCACCCATTCCGATTGCGATCTGGTTGCACTTGGCGTCAGCTCCATCGGCAAAATCGGCCCGACCTACAGCCAGAATTATCGCGAATTGGAAAACTATTACGACGCGCTGGACCGGAATGAATTGCCCATCATGCGTGGTCTGGAATTGAATGCCGACGATCTGGTGCGCCGTGCCATTATTCAGGCGCTGATGTGCCATTTCGAAATTTCCAAAGAGTCGTTCAACCTTGCCTATCTGATTGACTTCGACCAGTACTTCGCTACAGAAATGGAAGAATTGCATGAGTATGAGCGCGAAGGGTTATTGGAGGTTTCCCCGCAATGGATCAGTGTTACGCCGAAGGGTCGTATGCTGATCCGTAACATCTGTATGGTGTTCGACAAATACCTGCGTACCCGTACCGAACACGCACGTTACTCGAAAGTAATCTGATTTGGACGGGCAGGCGAATATTTAGCCTGCTCTCCGTTATAATCTCTCCTGATTCTCACCGGGAGGTTTCCATGAACAAAATCCTCAAATACGGTTTGCTGGGCACGGGTGCAGCAGTTGCTATCGCCGTGGCGGGTGTAGCATATGTGGCGGCCACCTTCGACCCGAATGATTACAAAGAACAGATTATCAGGGCGGTGAAAGAGGGCAAGCAGCGCGACCTGCGGCTGGACGGCAACATCACACTGTCATTCTTCCCGAATATTGGCGCTAATGTCGGCAAGGTATCGCTGTCCGAGTTCAACAGCGACAAGCAGTTTGCTGTCATCGATTCGGCACGCGTCTCGCTGGCGCTGTTGCCGCTGTTTTCCGGTCAGGCGGTGGTAAACGAAGTGGCGGTGAGCGGCCTGCAAGCCACGCTGGTCGAGCACAAGGATGGCACGACCAACATCGACGACTTGCTTGGCAAAGACGAAAAAAAATCGGATGGTGAGCAGCCGATCAAGTTCGATATCGCCGGTGTGTCCATAGAAAAAACCAGCCTGACTTACCGTGATGAAGGCACGGGTGCGCATTACACCATCAAGGACCTAAACCTGCACACCGGGCGTATCGCCAACGGTGTGCCTGGCAAAATACGTCTGTCTACCTCTGTGCAGGCCAACCAGCCGAAGCTGGACATCAACACCCAACTGAGGACTACGCTGACTTTTGATCTGGACAAGCAGCTCTATCGTCTGGAAGGACTGGATTTACAGGTTGACGGTGCTGCGCTCGATATCAGCAATCTCAAGCTGAAAGCCAATGGCGATATCAATGCAGACTTGTCTGCACAGGAATTTGGCGCGAAGAAATTTTCCCTGAGTGCAAACGGCGTAAAGGGTAAGGATAACTTCCAGGCCACGCTGGATGCGCCTGCAATAAGTCTAACCAAAGGTAAATTCTCCGGCGACAAAATGATGCTGAATGCCAAATTGGACGGTGCTTTCGGCAATATTGCCGCAGCTCTGTCATTACCCGGCGTGGAGGGTGATGCAAAATCGTTCAAGGTCAGCGCGCTGACGCTCGACCTGGATATGAAACAGCCGGAGCAGGCGTTCAAGGTGAGGCTTGCCTCGCCGTTGTCCGGCAACTTCGAGGCGCAGCAATTCAATCTTTCCAGCCTGGTGCTGGCGGTGAATGCAACCGGCGACAAGCTGCCGGGCAAGTCGGTGAGCAGTGAGATGAAGGGTAGCATGCAGGTGGATGCGGCAAAGCAAACCGTGCAGGCCAATCTGGCGGGCGGCCTGTTGCAAAGCCAGGTCAAAGCCAAGGTAGATATAAACGGCTTTGCCGAACCGGCGATCCGTTTCGATGTGGATATCGACCAGTTCGATGCCGACCTGTACCTGCCGAAAAAATCCGAAGTCGAAGGCAAATCCAAACCAGGCGACCAGCCGGAGCAACCCATCGACCTATCCGCATTGCGCAAGCTCAATCTGGACGGC
This sequence comes from Gallionella sp., assembly GCA_035529795.1. Lineage (GTDB taxonomy): Bacteria > Pseudomonadota > Gammaproteobacteria > Burkholderiales > Gallionellaceae > Gallionella. The sequence goes on from DATKVZ010000028.1 coordinate 7,819, forward strand.
AGCCTGCGTATCGGTTCGCTCAAGGTGGCAAACGTCAAATCTACCAACGTGCGGCTCGACGTAAAGGCGCGCAACGGCCAGGTGAATGTTGCGCCGCTGTCCGCCAATCTGTATCAGGGCAGCATGAACGGCAGCCTGAGTGTGAATGCCGCGCCGGATAAGCCTGTCATCTCTGTCAGTCAGACACTGAAAGGCATTAACGTCGCCGAACTAACCAGGGATGCGGCAAATTTCGACACCCTCGAAGGTAAAGGTAATATCGGCGTGAATCTAACCATGCAAGGCAACACCGTCGGCGCGATGAAGAAGGCGCTCAACGGCACGATGTCGCTGAATCTCGCCGACGGTGCGATCAAGGGTATCAACGTCGCCAAGAATCTGCGCGAATTCGGCAAGGGTGGTGCTGCAAAAACCGTAGGAGCGAACAAGGAAGAGAAGACCGACTTCAGTGAACTCAAGGCGAGTTTCAAGATGAGCAACGGTGTCGCGCATAACGATGACCTGTCGCTGAAATCCCCGCTGTTGCGCCTCACTGGCAACGGTGACATCGACATCGGTAACGACAGCATGAACTACGTCGCCAAGGCCACGCTCGCCAAAACACTGGAGGGTCAGGGCGGCAAGGATGCCGTTGGCGGGATCACCGTGCCGGTGCGTATTAGCGGCCCGTTTGCCGATTTGAAATACACGCTGGATTTCGGTGCGATGGTCGGTGAGGCTGCCAAACAGAAGATTGAAGAGAAAAAAGAAGAAGTTAAAACCAAGTTGCAGGATCAGTTGAAGGGTGGCCTCAAAGGCTTGTTCAAATAGATCGCACAAACATACACTCTTCGCACATCCGCTACGCGGGCTACCTGAAACCGCTAGCCATCGCCTTGAATAGTTTCGCCTCCCGCCTCATCCGTTGGCAATACACACATGGCCGCCACGATCTGCCGTGGCAGGGTATGGACGCCTACCGAGTATGGTTGTCCGAGATCATGCTGCAGCAGACGCAGGTTGCCACCGTCATTCCCTATTACCTGCGCTTCATCGCCGCTTTTCCCACTGTCACCATGCTCGCCGACGCCAGCGAAGAGCAAGTACTCACGTATTGGAGCGGCCTCGGTTATTACGCCAGAGGGCGCAACCTGCATATGGCCGCACAGATCATCATCGAACGATATGACGGCGAATTTCCACGTGACTTCGCAGCCATTCTCGCACTGCCCGGCATCGGCCGTTCCACCGCCGCCGCAATCTGCGCGCTGGTTTGGGGTGAGCACCGTGCAATACTCGACGGTAACGTCAGGCGCGTACTGGCGCGCCATTGCGGCATCGAGGGCTGGGCGGTAGATAAAAAAGCCGAAGCGCGACTCTGGGGGCAAGCTGAGGCGCTGTTGCCGCCACACGATGTCGCCACCTACACCCAAGCACTAATGGATTTGGGAGCGACCGTCTGCACGCGTAGTAAACCGAAATGCACCGTGTGCCCGGTGCAAAGTGATTGCGTAGCGTTCAGCACCGGCCGTGTTAATGAATTGCCCACGCCGCACCCGCGCAAACCCGTTCCGGAGCGTCACGTAGTCATGCTGCTGCTCATGCATGGCAACGATATCCTGCTGGAAAAACGCGCCCCGCAAGGTATCTGGGGCGGGCTATGGTGCCTGCCGCAGTTCGGTGACGAAGCAGCGGCAAAGAATTGGTTTGTGCAAAATGGAATGACGGCGCATCACGGAGAAAGGCTGGAAACATTCACCCACAACTTCACGCACTTCAAGCTGCACATCACACCACTGAAGATTCAACTATCGAACAAGCCGCTGCGTGCCGCGCAGCGGGGGAGTGTATGGTTGAGTGTGGAGGATGCGTTGAGTGCGGCGATCCCGACACCGGTGCGGCAGATGTTGAAGGGGTGTTGCCGGGGCTAACCCGGCGGCTTTTCTTTTGATATCGGGTTATGCGAAATACTTGCTAACCCAACCTACGAACCTTCTCCCCACTTCTTTACCAACTCATGCGCTACTCCGAGATGATCGAGGATGCGCGCCACCACAAAATCCACGATGTCCTGCACGCTCTGCGGGTGGTGGTAAAAGCCGGGGTTGGGCGGCAGGATGACCGCGCCGGCGTGTGACAGCTTGAGCATATTTTCCAGATGGATCGCGGAGAACGGGGTTTCGCGCGGCACTAAAATCAACGGGCGTTTTTCCTTTAGCATTACATCGGCGGTGCGGGCGATCAGGTCGTCGCTGGTACCGCTGGCGATCTTGCCGAGTGTGCCCATGGTGCAGGGGCAGATCACCATTGCGTCACCTGGGTTGGAGCCGGAGGCCATTGGAGCATACCAGTCGTCACGGCCGAATACGTGCAACTCGCCGCTGAATTCCCCAAAGCGTTCCACCAGCAGCTTTTCCGCATCCTGCGGGCGATTGGGTAGTGTGAAATCCAGTTCTTGTTTGGCGACGATCTGGGCTGCCTGAGAGTACACCAGATGTACGCGCTGTCCACTTTTCAGCAAACGTTCCAGCAGGCGCATGCCATAAGGCAACCCGGAGGCACCGGTAAAGGCAAGAGTTATGGTTTTCATGGTTGCGGTTCCATATTCGGTTTGCCGTCATTATCCATGAAACGTGCCGCGATGATGCCGTTCACTGCACCGAACACCAAGGCAGCGGTGGCAAAAATCGGGATGAGATAGGCGATGCCGGCATGCGGAATCAGCCATACATACACCACCAGCATCTGTCCGGCGATGTGCGCGAAGGCGGCGTAGATGCTGTGACTGACCGGGCCGAACCAGCGCGCCGGCAAGTATTGCGCGAAGGCCAGCACCAGCAGGCTGCATACTGCGCCGGACAGACTGAGGAAAAAACCGGGGGCGAGAAAGCTGCCGAACAGCAAGCTACCTGCCACCACGCGTAGCAGTGATACCCATGCCGCCGCGCGCCAGCCGTAGCGCACCAGCACGATCAGCGTCACAATGTTGGCCAAGCCGGGTTTCACGCCGGGCAGCGGAGAAGGAATGGCGTTCTCCAGAACTGTAAGGCCGAGCGCCACTGCCGCCATGCGCGCGATGTGGTGGTCTTCTGCTGTGGTGTCCAGCAGAAGCGAGGATGCAGGATGCGGGATTCGGGGTTCAGAGGGGCTCGTCTCCGAATCCTGCATTCTCGCGCCTGAACCCTGATCTTTAGTAGTTGAGACTGTCATACTTCTTCTGGCTACCGGCCAATTCCACACTGACCTGATTCGGCAGGCAGATGGCGATTTCGCCGGCCTGCTGCAACCAGCCCTGGCGCACGCAGTATTGGCGCGGGCTGGGGTCGGAACTGATGCGTGCCTTGCGCCCCTGTATGGTGATGACGCTGGTGCCAAGCGGGCCGGGTACTTCGATCTGCTGGTCGCGTGACAGCGGCACTTCACGGAATATTTTGCCGCCACTACGGATGACAGCCTTGTCGGCGATGCCACCACTCCATAAATTGAGAGCAAGCAGCATGACACCGGTGCCACCGAGCAACAGCGTCAACCAGTCGCCGGATTTGAGGTGCGGCAGGATGGCCGCGTGGATGGATTCATGCGAGTTCACGATGGCGCACCAGTACCTGCTGCTGCCCTTCAAAATGTTGCGCAAGCTTTTCGGCGAAATATACCGAACGATGCTGCCCGCCGGTGCAGCCGATGGCCACGGTCAGGTAGCTGCGGTTGTCGGCGATATAGCAGGGAAGCCAGCGCTCCAGAAAATGGCGGATATCGTCAAACATCTCCTGCGCGGCAGGTGTATTTTTCAGAAATTCGATGACTGCCGCATCACGACCGGTGAGAGGGCGCAGGGTTTCGTTGTAATACGGATTGGGCAGGCAGCGTACATCGAATACCAGATCCGCATCCAGCGGAATGCCATGTTTGAAACCGAATGATTCAAACAGCAGCGTCAGCCGCGCGCGGTCCAACTGGATGAGCTGCTTGATCCAGGCACGTAGCGCGTTGGCGTCGAGATCACTGGTATCGATGTGATGACCGATATCGCTGATTTCGGCGAGCAATTCGCGCTCATAGGCAACGCATTCCGGCAGGGTGCGCACTCCGTCGCTGAGCGGATGCAGGCGGCGCGTTTCGGAGAAACGCTTCACCAGTGTGTCGGTCTGCGCAACCAGAAACAGCACATGCACCGCCAGGTCTTTCTGCATAAGCTGCTGCAACAGGGAAGGAAGCACCCGTACGCTTTGAGCGTTGCGCACGTCCACGCTTACCGCAATATTTTGATAGCCGGTCGACATGAGTTGTTCGACCAGGCTGGGAAGTAGTTCAGCAGGCAGGTTGTCCACGCAATAAAAGCCCGCGTCCTCCAGTGTTTTGAGCGCGACGCTCTTGCCGGAACCGGATAAACCACTGATTAAAAAAAGCTGCATTGGGTGTTCCGCTAGTCGTCGAGCAGCAGTTGATCATGCCGCGTGATGAATTCCTGCATGCTGTCGATGCCGCGCTGTTGCATGACAAAATTGCGTGCGGCGGCCTCCACCAATACCGCGAGGTTGCGCCCCGCAACTACCGGGATATTTACGGTGCTGATGTTCACACCAAGAATTTCCTGGTGTGTAGCATTGAGCGGCAGGCGTTCCATTTGTGAAAGATCGCCGCCCTGCGGGCGATGCAGATGCACGATAAGCTTCAGGCTCTTTTTGCGCCGCACCGCCGTTTCGCCGAACATGGTGCGGATATTCAACACCCCCAGACCGCGCACTTCGAGAAAATCGCGCAACAGTTCGGGACAGCGTCCCTCCAGCGTATCCGGTGCGATACGGTGCAACTCGACGATGTCATCGGCAATCAGCCCGTTGCCACGTGTGATTAATTCCAGTCCCAGCTCACTTTTTCCAATCGCACTCTCTCCGGTAATCAATACGCCAACCTCAAGCACATCGAGAAACACACCGTGGCGTGTGGTCGATTCGGCCAGCTCTTTGGCGAGGTAATGGCGAATCAGCCACATCAGGTGCACGCTGGGCTTGGGTGAGCGAAATAACGGAATATGTGACTGATCGGCAAAAGCGCTCAGTTCCACCGGAATGTCTTCGGTACCCGCTACAATCAAACAGGTCGTAACACTTTGCTTGATTTTTCGGAACGCACTAGCGCGCGCTTCCGCTTCCAGGTTGCGCAGATAATCGAGTTCTGTTTCGCTGAGCACCTGTATCCAATTCGGGTGAATCAGGTTGAGATGGCCGACCAGCCCATTGTTGGAAGCATTAACCCGGTCGCTATCGATAACACGATCAGTGCCATCCGCACCGGCAACATGGCTGAGTTGCAGCCGTTGCTGCTTGTCCTCGAATAGCTGCCGGATGTTGACCTGGCTCATGCAGTGCTGTTCCAGTCGTAGAACAACTGGTGAATGCTGGCACCATCTTCGCAGGCAAGCAGACGATTGCGAAATTGTGAGTCACTGAACATTTGCGCCAGCTCTCCCAATATTTGCAGATGCAGATCGGTGGCGCGCTCCGGTACCAGCAATACGAAAATCAGATTTACCGGCTGGCCGTCCGGCGCATCGAAAGGAATCGGGTGGGTGGTTTTTACGAATGCGGCAGTGGCATCACGCAACTTGGCGATGCGTCCGTGCGGGATTGCCACACCTTGCCCCAGGCCGGTCGAGCCGAGCTTTTCGCGGGCAAACAGGCTGTCGAACACCTGACTGCGCGCAATTTGCTGGTTATTTTCAAACAGCAGCCCGACGCGTTCAAATACACGCTTTTTGCTGGTGGATTCCGTGTCCAGCAAGATATTGTCTGGCAACAGGGTTTTGCTGATCAGATTCATTGTAGGGGGCAGGTAAAAATGGGCAACATGCTGTTGTTGCCCGTGGTTAATTACTCAACTGCGACATGTTTTCCGGAATCGTCATGACGGCGTGCCGACAGTTTTTCCTTGTGTTTTATCACTTGGCGATCCAGTTTGTCCACCAGCGCATCAATTGCGGCGTACAGGTTCTCATCCTCGCATTCCACGAATACATCCTTGCCGCTGATGTGTATGGTTGCTTCGGCTTTCTGCCGCAACTTTTCCACCGAGAGGATGATATTGACATCAATCACGTTGTCGAAATGGCGTTTGATCTTGTCAAACTTGCCGGTTGCATAGTCGCGGATGGCGGGGGTAATTTCCAGATGGCGTCCAGTCAGTTGGATGTTCATGTCTTGCTCCTTGCTTTTATAGTGACTTACGGAGATTAACCGGGAGTATATGCAATGTTTCCCGGTACTTTGCTATGGTACGCCGGGCGACTACAATGCCCTGCTGTGCCAGAATTTCCGACATGCGGCTGTCGGTAAGCGGTTTGCGCCGGTCCTCCGCACTGACCAGTTGCTTGATCAGTTCGCGTATTGCGGTGGAAGAGCAGGTGCCGCCGCTTTCCGTGGTCAGGCCGCCGCCAAAGAAATGCTTGAATTCAAAAATACCATGCGGGGTCAGCATGAATTTTTGTGTGGTGCTGCGTGAAACCGTCGATTCATGCAGATCGAGCGCTTCGGCGATTTCGCGCAACACCAGCGGGCGCATCCCGATTTCGCCATGCTCGAAAAAATTTCCTTGCCGTTCCACGATGGCCTGTGCGACGCGTAAGATAGTTTCAAAGCGCTGCTGCAAATTCTTGATTAGCCATTTTGCTTCCAGCAGTTGCGTGGCGAGCTGTGATGAATTTTTGTCGTTGCGCCGCTGCAGAATATTGGCGTAAATCTGATTGATGCGCAACCTGGGCATAGCCTCCGTGTTGAGCCGGGCGCGCCATGTGTTGCGGTGTTTCTCCACAATCACATCCGGCACCACGTAGTCGGCGACACTTCTGTCGAAGGTGTCGCCTGGCTTTGGATTCAAACCGATGATCAAATGTTGCGCGGTGCGCAACTCTTCATCAGAGCAGCGCAGCAGCTTTTTGATTCTGGCGAAATCGTGGCTGGCGAGCAGATCCAGATGGTTGCTTACCAGGCGGATTGCCAAATCGCGCTGCGGGGTATCTTCCGGTAGCGCCTTGAGCTGCAAGGTCAGGCATTCGGACAGATTGCGTGCACCAAGGCCGGGCTGGTCAAGATGTTGCAGTTGTACCAGCGCTGTTTCGAGATCATCCAGCGAAATATCCAGTTCTGCGGGTAACAGCTCCGCCAGTTCCGGCAGATCCTGCCCTAGGTAGCCGTTTCCATCCAGTGCGTCAATCAGCAATCCAACCACCTTGCGGTCGTGGTCTTCCAGTGAACTGGTAGCCAGCTGGCTATGCAGATATTCACGCAGGCTGGCTTGTTCGGCAGCCTGTTCCGGGTAGGATTCGTCCTCATCATCGGTGCCGTGGGCCGTGCCGCCGCCGGCATTCCAATCCGCCGGTTCGTCGCCGAAATCGTCCGCACCACGATCATCGCTTCGGTTTGGTTCGGCTGTGGCTGTGTCGCTGCTGTTATGCGATGCGGGAGGAGTAAATTCAGGAGAGAAGGCGTCCGGTATGGATTCTTCGGTCAATTCCAGCATGGGGTTTTCATCCAGCATCTGGGCCACTTCCTGATGCATATCCTGTGTGGAGAGTTGCAGTAAACGGATAGCCTGCTGCAACTGCGGAGTAAGCGTCAGCTGCTGCGACAATTTTAATTGGAGAGCGGGTTTCATTGACTGGTATTGTGTCCGGGATACCCTCGCGTCATAGCTTGAAGTGTTCACCCAGATATACTTTCCTCACACCTTCATTATAGATGATTTCATCCGGCTTGCCTTCCGCCATGACCGAACCCGCATTAATGATATAGGCACGGTCGCAGATGCCCAGCGTCTCGCGCACATTATGGTCGGTGATCAATACGCCAATATTGCGTTCCTTGAGGAAGCGGATAATTTTCTGGATATCCAGCACGGCAATGGGATCGACGCCGGCAAATGGCTCATCAAGCAAAATGAAGCGCGGATCGGTTGCCAGCGCGCGTGCGATTTCGACGCGCCGCCGTTCCCCGCCGGACAGACTGATGGCCGGATTATCGCGGATATGCGTGATATGTAGATCCTCCAGTAATTTTTCCTGGCGATTCTGTATATCACTGTCGGCAAGACCCTGTAGTTCCAGTACGGCCTGAATATTTTGCGCCACTGTCAGACGGCGGAAAATTGACGCTTCCTGCGGCAGATAGCCGAGCCCAAGACGTGCCCGGCGGTGAATCGGCAGGTGGGTGATATTTTGTCCATCAATGGAAATTTCTCCGCCATCGGCCGCGACCAGCCCCACGATCATGTAGAACGATGTAGTCTTGCCCGCACCGTTTGGGCCGAGCAGGCCAACGACCTCGCCGCTTTGCAGCGATAGTGAGGCGTCATGCACCACGGTACGCGAACCGTATTTTTTATTCAGGGCGGTAGCACGCAGTTCACTCATGGCTGGGGAGTGGATATTTCACTGGGGATAATGGGCAGCCCGTTTGAGGCGGGTGGCAATGAAGTTTCTTCTTGCGGTCTGGGTTGCAACACGGCGCGTACCCGTTTGGGCGGCGAGCTTTCCGTACTTGCGCCGCCGTTCACCTGGAAAATTTCGGTTTTTGCGCTGTAGGTGATGTGTTCGCCAAGCACTTCATCCAGATCCCGCTTGAGGCGAGCATGCACATAGAAATCTACTGTCTCGGCACGGGTGTCATATTCGATGCGCTCGCCATAACCTTCCACATACTCATCCAACCCCTCGCGCTTCTGCCGGAAACTGGCGGTATTGCCATATACCGTGCCATGTTTGAAGCCGTCCTGGTCTTGTGTCACAACAATTTTGTCACCGCGTATCAGTAGCGTGCCCTGTGCAAGTTTTACATTGCCGGTGAAAGTGCTGATTTGCCGTGCGTCATCCACCAGTAGCTGATCGGCTTCCAGGTGCATCGGTTTATCACGGTCGGCGCGCTCGGCAAAACAAAACGGAGTGCCGAGTAACAAAAAAATTGCCAATAACAGTTTAATTCTTGGCTGGAGCATGTTCACTTCTTACCTTGGAGAGCAGTTTCAGGGTGCGTGCCTTGTTGTCCATTTCAAGACCTGTTGCATGCGTGGTGCTGCGCGCGTCGACAATGGTGACGGCGCGGTCGGTATTGGCAATATCCCGATCCGGGATGACGTGCAGATATTCGGTTTGCAGGGTAAGTTCACTGCGCTGCCCGCTGGCCTCACGCAACACCTCGACATCGCCGTGCAGGAATATTTCATCACCCTTGCTGGAGACAATACCGCGTTGTGCGATGGTGTGTATCGTCGGGTATTCGGCAGATAGCGTGGTCAAGCGTGGCAGTTTCAGTGTGGTGCTGTCGTCATCCGGGTAATGTTGCATCTTTTCCGCCGCCACAATGAAGCGTGGCACACCCTGTTCGTTCAGTTTGACAGCAGAAAAATTTTCCACAATGGCATCCGGGTCGTGGCGTTTACCATTATCCGGCTTTATGGGTTCCGGCAACACCTGCAGGTTCAACCAATAGGTGATTCCCAGTAAACCAAGCAATGGTAATAGCGGCAGCCAGTAGCGGGCGCGGGAAGCAAAAGTCATTACAGGTAGGGAGCCAGTTGCGCATCCAGCGTGCCCTGCGCCGACATGATCAGTTCGCAGGCTTCGCGCACCGCACCGTGCCCACCGCCGCGCTGGGTGACATAATCGGAATATTCACGTACCAGCTGCGGAGATTCCGGTACGCTGATGGCCAGCCCGACATGACGCATTACGGATAAATCCACCACGTCGTCACCCATATAGGCAGCGGCATCACGCGATAGTTTGAGCTTGTTGAGCAGGCCGATCATGGTTTCAAGTTTGTTTTCCACGCCCTGAAAGACATGTGTGATACCAAGGTTCTGCGCGCGCATTGCGACACAGTGCGAGGTGCGCCCGGTGATAATGGCAATCTCAACCCCGCTGGCGCGCAGCATTTTCAGGCCATGTCCATCCAGTGAGTTGAACCGTTTGAATTCTTCGCCGGAGTCGGACAGATAAAGCCCGCCGTCGGTCATCACACCATCCACGTCAAAGGCCATCAGGCGGATCAGTTTGGCGCGGCTCGATAACATAAGGTTTGCTCCTAGATAACCTTGGCGTGCAACAGGTCGTGCATATTCAGTGCGCCGATCAACTGGTGTTGTTCATCTGTTACCAGCATCTGACTGATATTGTATTGTTCCATAATTTGTACCGCCTCGGCGGCCAGTGCGTCCGGACCGATGCAGCGCGGGTTGACGGACATCACGCTGCGTACCGGTGTGGCGTTGAAGTCGAATTTTTTTGCCAGCGTACGGCGTAAATCACCGTCGGTATATATGCCCAGCACATATTGTCCGGCATCCACGATAGCCGTCATGCCCACGCCTTTTTTGGAGATTTCCAGAATTGCGTCGCTCAATAGTGCATCTTCGTGGACCATTGGCAACCGTTCGCCGCTGCGCATGATGTCGCGCACACGGGTCAACAAGCGCCGTCCCAGGCTACCGCCCGGATGTGAGTGGGCAAAGTCTTCCGCACCGAAACCCTTGGCATCCAGTAGCGCCACTGCCAGCGCATCGCCCAGCGCCAGTGCTGCCGTTGTACTGGCGGTGGGAGCCAGGCCCATCGGGCATGCCTCCTTGTCTACCGCTGCGTTGAGATGCACATCGGCAACCTTGGCCAGGCTGGAGCCGGGATTGCCGGTCATGCTGACAAGTTTGGCGCCCCGGCGTTTGATGACCGGCACGATGGTCAGCAGCTCCTGGCTCTCGCCGGAATAGGACAGCGCAATGATGACATCTTCGCCGGTGATCACGCCGAGATCACCATGACTGGCCTCGCCAGGGTGCACAAAATAGGCCGGGGTGCCGGTGCTGGACAGAGTCGCGGCGATTTTGCGCGCGATGTGTCCGGATTTGCCCATGCCGCTGACGATAACCCGACCCTTGCAGCACAGGATTACATCCAGCGCGTGCAGGAAATTTTTGTCGAGGCGGGCGGCAAGTGCTTGTACGGCATCGGCTTCAATGCGCAATACTTCACGTGCCAAACTAAGTGCGCGTGGCGCGGCAGAGACATGTTTATCCATGCGTGACATTATAGCCTGTAGGCTGGAGCGATGGTATCAAGCCCTGATTAAAGTCAGAAAGATAGGCCGTCAAATTTTGTGGATGCCGGATCGGATTCGCTATGGCGAAGTTATTTATTTTTTTCTATTTTTGACCATTTCGTGCAGGATCGGAGTCAGGATGATTTCCATCGCAAAACTCATCTTGCCGCCGGGCACCACCAGGGTGTTGGCGCGCGACATGAAGGAGTCGTGGATCATGGTGAGCAGGTAAGGAAAGTCCACACCCCTGGGTTTGCTGAAACGAATCACCACAAAGCTTTCATCCAGCGTGGGAATATCACGCGCAATGAACGGGTTGGAGGTATCCACCGTTGCGACACGCTGGAAATTGATGTGGGTGCGTGAGAACTGCGGGGTAACGTATTTGACGTAGTCCGGCATGCGGCGCAGGATGGTATCCACTGTCGCTTCGGCAGAATAGCCGCGCTCTTCCTTGTCGCGATGGATCTTCTGGATCCATTCCAGATTGACTACCGGCACCACGCCGATGCCCAGATCCACATGTTTACCCGCATCGATCTTGCCGTCTGTTGCCAGTCCGTGCAGACCTTCGTAGAACAACAGATCGGAATTGGCTTCGATGTCTTCCCATGGGGTAAATTGGCCCGGCATCAGGTCGGCCAAGCCAAAGTGCTTGTTGTGCAATACCGCCTCGTCCTCGCTGTGCACATAGTAACGGCGCCGGCACATCCCGGTTTCGCCATATTCCTTGAACATTTCTTCGATCCTGTCGAAGTGGTTCGCTTCCGGGCCAAAGTGGCTGAACGAATAGTTGCCTTTTTTTGCGGCCTCGGCCACGGCAGCGCGGAACGCCATGCGATCCAGGCTGTGCAGGCTGTCACCCTCGATGATGGCCGCAGCAATTTTCTCGCGGCGAAAGATGTTTTCGAAGGCGCGTTTGACAGTAGAAGTGCCTGCGCCGGAAGAGCCGGTGACGGCAATAACGGGATGTTTACGTGACATGGTAATTTCTCCTGAAAAAATAAAAATTTTGTATGGGTGCGATTCTATAGCAAAGATATCCGCTCAACTATCGCACTTTATCCTTGCCTTGCGTTACGGGTTGTGTTTTCTGGGGCCATTCAACAGGATGGCTCTTGAGCACGGCAAAGGCGATGTCGCTATAATGCTGCATTCAAAAATTCAGGCTGCAACCCGCAAAATCATGCAATCCAGCTACCATCCGGCATCCATCGAACAGCAAACGCAACAACACTGGGAAGACCGCCAGGCGTTCCGCGCCACCGGAACTGGCGACAAGCCAAAGTATTACTGTTTGTCGATGTTTCCTTACCCCTCCGGCAAGTTGCATATGGGCCACGTGCGCAACTACACCATCGGCGATGTATTGAGCCGTTACCATCGCATGAAGGGCTGCAACGTGATGCAACCGATGGGCTGGGATGCATTCGGTCTGCCCGCCGAAAATGCCGCGCTGGCCAATAGCGTGCCGCCCGCCGTGTGGACCTATTCCAATATCGAGTACATGAAAAAACAGCTCAAGTCGCTGGGGCTGGGTGTGGACTGGTCACGCGAAATTGCCACCTGCAAGCCGGATTACTACCGCTGGGAGCAGTGGCTGTTTACCCGGCTGTTCAGGAAAGGCGTGATCTACAAAAAACTGGCCACGGTGAACTGGGACCCGGTGGACCATACCGTGCTGGCGAACGAACAAGTCATCGACGGACGCGGCTGGCGCTCCGGCGCACTGGTGGAAAAACGCGAGATACCGATGTATTTCTTCCGCATTACCCAATACGCTGAAGAACTGCTCGCCGGCCTTGATACGCTTGACGGCTGGCCGGAGCAGGTCAAGACCATGCAGCGCAACTGGATCGGCAAGAGCTACGGGGTACGCTTCGCTTTCCCCTATTCACTGGATGGCAAGAATGAAAAGCTGTGGGTGTACACCACCCGAGCCGACACCATTATGGGTGTCACCTTCGTTGCGGTTGCTGCGGAACATCCGCTGGCGACCCTTGCGGCGCAGGACAATCACGCGCTTGCAGCCTTCATCGACAAATGCAAACAGGGCGGTGTCGCCGAGGCCGATATCGCCACGATGGAAAAAGAGGGTATGGACACGGGCATTAAAGTCACTCACCCGTTGACCGGTGAGAAGGTGCCGGTGTGGGTCGGCAATTATGTGCTGATGGGCTATGGCGAAGGTGCGGTGATGGCCGTGCCGGCGCACGACGAGCGGGATTTTGGTTTTGCGAAAAAGTATGAGTTGCCGATCAAGCAGTCGATTCAGGTTGACTCGTCTAAAGACGAGTTGGTAGCTGTTGAAAAAGAGATTCGCAGAGCAGCCCCAGATGCAACAGATGCGCAAGTTGCTGACGGAGTGGATTCGACGCGAAATGTATTTTCAGAAGAGTTCTGGCAAGAGTGGTACGCCACCAAAGAAGGCGTGTGCATTAACTCCGGCAATTACGACGGTCTCCACTATGAACAGGCCGTGGACGCCATCGCCGCCGACCTGAATGCCAAGGCCTTAGGTGACAAGCAGGTGCAGTTCCGTCTGCGCGATTGGGGTATCTCGCGCCAGCGCTACTGGGGTTGCCCGATTCCAATCATTCATTGCCAGAATTGTGGCGATGTGCCGGTGCCGGACGAGCAACTGCCGGTAGTGCTGCCGGAGGATGTGGTGCCGGATGGTGCGGGTTCGCCACTGGCGAAGATGCCGGGATTTTACGAGTGTGCCTGCCCGCAATGTGACGGTAAAGCCAGACGCGAGACTGACACCATGGATACCTTCGTCGAGTCGTCCTGGTATTACGCGCGCTACACCAGCCCGAATTGCGACACCGGCATGGTGGACAAGAACGCCGCGCGGCACTGGTTGCCGGTCGACCAGTACATCGGTGGAATTGAGCACGCGATCCTGCATTTGTTGTATGCGCGCTTTTTCCACAAACTGATGCGTGATGAGGGACTGGTGCCGGGTGACGAGCCTTTCAAGAATTTATTGACGCAAGGCATGGTGGTCGCTCCCACGTTCTATCGCGAACCAGCAGGCGCCAAAAAACAGTGGATCAACCCTGCCGAAGTGGATGTCGAGTCCGATGAGAAGGGGCGTCCAATTGGCGCAAAGTTAAAGGCCGACGGGCAACCTGTGGTCATCGGTGGCACCGAGAAAATGGCCAAGTCCAAGAATAACGGCGTGGATCCGCAGGCCATCATCGACCAGTATGGCGCCGACACCGCACGCCTGTTCATTATGTTTGCTGCGCCGCCGGAGCAGTCGCTGGAATGGTCGGACGCCGGGGTGGAGGGTGCGTTCCGTTTTCTTAGGCGGGTGTGGAAGGCCACTTATGACCACGTTCAACAAGGTGCCGTGCCCGCCTACCGGAGCGGCGAATTGAGCGCGGCAGCGAAAGCCCTGCGTCTGCAACTGCACCAAACCATCAAAAAAGTGGATGATGACATGGGGCGGCGCAAGACTTTTAACACCGCCATCGCGGCGAACATGGAGCTGCTCAATACGCTGGGCAAGTTCGACGAGCAGACGCCTGTCGCGCGCAGCGTGGTGCAGGAAGTACTGGAAGCCATTGCGCTGATGCTTAATCCGATCGTGCCGCATATCTGTCAGGCACTGTGGGCTGAGTTGCGCCCCGGCACTGACCTGCTGGACCAGAGCTTCCCGGAAATCGACCACAACGCGCTGATGCAAGACGAAATCGAAGTCGTGTTGCAAGTAAACGGCAAGTTGCGCGGTCATTTGCGCGTGGCGAAAGATGCCGACAAGGACACGCTGGAACAGCTGGTGCTGGCTCACGAGGCGGTACAGAAACACTTGGCGGGAGCGGCACCGAAGAAGATCGTCATCGTACCCGGCCGTTTGATTAACATCGTCGCCTGAGAAAGATGATTATGCGCACACCCTCGCTATTGTTCGTGCTGTTGTTGGCCATACTGCTGAGTGCCTGCGGTTTTCATCTGCGCGGACAGGCAGGAATGCCGTTCGCTACGTTATACCTGGATGCGGCCAATCCCAGAACCGCTTTTATTGCCGACCTGCGCCGCAATCTGGAAGCCAACAACGTGAAGTTGGTTAACAGCGCCGAGCAGGCCGATGTGGTGCTCAACATTGTCAGCGAAATTCCCGGAAAGCAAATTCTCACGCTGGGTGGTAGCGGGCGCGTGAATGAGTTCCAGTTGTTTTACCGCGTTTCGTTGCGCGCTTATGACCTCAAGCAGCAAGACTGGATCGCGACGGAGGAAATTGTACTGCGCCGCGATTATTTGTATGACGACACCAAGATTCTTGCCAAAGAAGCCGAGGAGACACTGCTCTACCAGAGCATGCGCTCCGATATGGTTCAACAGATCGTGCGCCGCCTGAGCCGCGCCAAGCCGCAGCCGCAGTAGGCCATGCAAATCACCAGCGACGACCTGCCGCGCCAGCTCGCTTCCGGCCTCAAGCCGTTGTATGTGGTGTATGGCGATGCGCTGCTGTTGGCGATTGAGGCGGCGGACAGCATCCGGTCGGCGGCGCGCGCGGCCGGCTACAGCGAGCGCGAGACCTTTATCGCCGAGCAACATTTCAAGTGGGGCGAGTTGCGCAACAGCGCGCAAAGCCTTTCCCTGTTTGCAGAGCGCAAGGTGGTGGACTTGCGCATTCCATCCGGCAAGCCCGGCACGGAAGGCGGGCAGGCGTTGCAGGAGTATGTCGCCAACCTGGGTGAAGATGTGCTGACGCTGATTTCCCTGCCAAAAATGGACTGGAGCGCACAGAAGAGCCAGTGGTTCACCGCATTGCAGCGGCACGGTGTGATGGTTAGTGCCGACGATATTTCGCGCAATGCCCTGCCACGCTGGATTGCCGCCCGCCTGAAACGGCAGGGACAGAGCTCCGACGAAGCCACGCTGGAGTTCCTTGCCGACCGTTGCGAGGGCAACCTGCTCGCGGCGTTTCAGGAAATCCAGAAACTCGCGCTGCTGTTCCCAGCCGGACAACTATCTTTCGAGCAGGTCAAGGATGCGGTGATGGATGTGGCACGCTACGATATTTTCAAGCTCTCGGAGGCCATGCTGAGCGGCAATGCGGCGCGTTTTGTGCGCATCCTCGACGGGCTGCGTGCCGAGGGGACCGCAACCGTGCTGGTGCTGTGGGCGATCAGCGAAGATATCCGCACGCTGGGCAAGGTACTGCAGGCGGCGCAACGCGGCGTCAACCTCGACAGCGCGTTGCGCGACTTGCGAGTGCGGCGGGACCGGCAGGGGTTGATCCAAAACGCGGCGCGGCGCCTGAAATTCCCGCATATCGAGCGCGCCATTCAGCAGGCCGCGCGGCTGGACAAGACCATCAAGGGGTTGCGCCAGGGTGATGTGTGGGACGAACTGCTGCAACTGGGGTTGCGTTTCGCCAGCCAAAAAACTTATGGTCGGGCACCCGAATGAGCGACATATTATTGGTCGTCACTAATTTGCCGGATGCGGAGTCTGCCGGGAAGCTTGCGCATCAAATTATTGAGGCTCGCGCCGCTGCCTGCGTGAATCAGCTTGCGCCCTGCACCTCAACCTATCGCTGGCAAGCTAAAATTGAGACAGCCACAGAAGTGCCGTTGTTGATCAAAACCACGCGTGCTGCCTATCCGCGCCTTGAACAATTGATTCGCACGGTGCATCCTTACGAACTTCCGGAGATCATCGCTGTCACCATAACAGCGGGTTTTCCCGCTTATCTGAACTGGGTAAGCGGGGAAACAGACATACTCGAGGACTGAGCCCATGCGTTTTGTACTATTGCTGCTATGTTTTATGACTTCCACCGTAAATGCGGGAGGTTTGCTGGACCGCCTCGGCGGCGCCAAGCAGCCCAACTTCCTGCCGCCAGACCAGGCATTCGTCCTGCAAGTCACTCCACAAGATGCATATACCCTGCAAGCCAACTTTGAGATAACGCCAGGCTATTATTTATATCACGACAAAATCAGGTTTGAGGTTCAGGACGGTGCGGCCAGAATTCTGGCGATGAATTTACCGAGAGGTGTGATGAAGCAGGATCCCTCTTTCGGTAATACCGAGGTGTTTCAACGCTCGTTCCAGGCCGAAATTTCCCTGGATCGCCTGGGTGACACCGCCACCGGCATTACCTTGAATGCCATTTACATGGGCTGCAGTGAGGAAGGGTTGTGCTACCCGCCCATCAATAAAATCATAAAACTTGACCTGCCGGATGCTAAAACTGGCACGCGTGCATCGCCCATACCGGTGCTGACTGAAGCGCCGCCACCATCGGCCTTCACACCCCTGCCAGCCACGCCTGCCACCGAAAACACCAAAATCGCCCAGCTTTTCAAAGGAGGCAGTTTCTGGCTGATTGTCTCTTTCTTCTTTGGCGCCGGGTTGTTGCTTGCCTTGACCCCCTGCGTGTTTCCGATGATTCCCATTCTGTCCGGCATCATCGTCGGGCGCGGTCACAAGATCACCAAAATGCACGCCTTCATCCTGTCGCTGGCTTATGTGCTGGGTATGGCGATTACTTATGCCGCAGCGGGCGTGGCGGCCGGATTTTCCGGTAATTTGATTTCCAATGCGCTGCAAACCCCTTGGGTACTGGGCAGTTTCTCCGCGCTATTCGTACTGCTGTCGCTGTCCATGTTCGGTTTATATGAACTGCAACTTCCGAATTCCTGGCAAAACAAGCTAGCCGGTGCCAGTAACCACCTGCACGGCGGACATCTGTCCGGTGTGTTTGTCATGGGTGCATTGTCCGCCATCATCGTGGGACCTTGTGTGGCCGCGCCGTTAGCCGGTGCGCTACTGTATATCGGCCAGACACATGACGCCGTGCTGGGCGGGGTTGCCCTGTTCGCACTGGCACTGGGTATGGGTGCGCCGCTGCTGCTGATTGGTACCTCGGCGGGCG
Organism: Gallionella sp.; assembly: GCA_035529795.1. Taxonomy (GTDB): domain Bacteria; phylum Pseudomonadota; class Gammaproteobacteria; order Burkholderiales; family Gallionellaceae; genus Gallionella. Next base: position 25,774 of record DATKVZ010000028.1, read on the forward strand.
TATTGCTGCCCCGTGCCGGCGCGTGGATGGAATCGGTAAAGAGCGTCTTTGGCGTGATGCTGCTGGGGTTGGCAATCTGGATCATCCAGCCGCTGTTGCCTATTGGCGTACAAATGCTGTTATGGGCGGCGCTACTGATCTTTTCCGGAGTTTACCTGCGCGCGCTGGATACTCTGCCGCTCAACGCCAGCGGCTGGCACAGGTTGTTCAAAGGCTTTGGCATACTCGCCCTGTTGCTCGGCGTAGCTTATTTGATTGGCGCGCTATCCGGCGCGCGTGACACTCTGCGTCCACTCGGCAACACCGGCCGCGTCGAAGCGCAGGCTCCCGCTACATTGCAATTTTCCCGTGTCCAGGACGTCGCAGAGCTTGATCGGCGCATCACCCAAGCGAGTGGGCAGTTCGTGATGCTGGATTTCTACGCCGACTGGTGTGTATCCTGCAAAGAGATGGAACGCTTCACTTTCCATGACCCTGCCGTGCAGGAAAAACTCAAACCGGTATTGTTACTGCAGGCGGACGTAACGGCGAACAGTGAAGCCGACAGCGCGTTACTTAAACGTTTTGGCCTGTACGGCCCACCGGGTATCCTGTTTTTCGATGCGCGAGGCAATGAAATGAGCGATTTTCGCGTGATAGGTTATCAGGATGCTGCACAATTTCTGAAGTCACTGGAAAAAGTCGGCTTTTAATGTTCTTTGTCTATCTTTATAAAAAAGATAGACAACTCTCATTAATTTACGGCAAACTGCGCACATGAAGAACATTCTTGTACTGCATGGCCCCAACCTGAACCTGCTGGGCAGCCGCGAGCCGGATGTATATGGACGCATCACGTTAGACGAAATTAACGCGCGTTTGATCGCATTAGCCGATGCGGATGGCGCAAATGTGGTTTGTTTCCAGAGCAACTCGGAGGCTGTGCTGGTAGAGCGAGTACAGCAGGCACGCTCCGACAACACGCAATTTATTGTTATCAATCCGGCCGCTTTCACCCATACCAGTGTTGCGCTGCGCGATGCGCTGGCAGCGGTGGATATTCCATTTATCGAGGTACACCTTTCCAATATTTCCGCACGCGAGACCTTTCGCAAGGAATCATTTTTCTCCGACCTCGCGGTTGGCGTAATCAGTGGCCTGGGTGCGGCTGGTTATGAATTCGCGGTGCAATATGCACTGCATAATAAAAACTAGGCTTTCAGAGAGGACATTATGGATTTACGCAAACTCAAGACACTGATTGAGCTGGTTGAGAGTTCCGGCATTGCCGAACTGGAGATCAGCGAGGGTGAGGAACGCGTGCGCATTACGCGTGCCGTGGCCGTCGCACAGCAGATATACGCACCCGCTTCGCAACCTGTTGCTGCACCGCAGCCCGCTGCTCCAGTGGCGGAATCGGCCAAACCCGCCGCCCCCGAGGGGCATGTGGTGAAATCACCGATGGTCGGTACTTTCTATCGCTCCGCATCACCCGGTTCCAAGCCTTTTGCCGATGTCGGCCAGAATGTCAATAACGGCGACACCCTGTGCATCATCGAAGCGATGAAGCTACTCAATGAAATCGAGGCGGATCAGACCGGAGTTATCAAAGCCATTCTTGTGGAAAACGGGCAGCCGGTAGAATTCGGGCAACCGCTGTTTATTATTGGATAAACCATTATTCATCCTCGGTTAATACCAGCCTCCGGCGCGATTACGCGCTGCACCCAAAGTTCGGAGCATTCGAAATGTTTGAAAAAATCCTGATAGCCAACCGTGGTGAGATAGCGTTGCGCATCCAGCGCGCCTGCCGCGAACTCGGTATCAAAACTGTGGTAGTGCACTCCGAGGCTGATGCCGATGCGAAATATGTAAAGCTGGCTGACGAATCGGTATGTATCGGCCCGGCATCTTCGAGCCAGAGTTATCTGAACATTCCCGCAATCATTAGCGCAGCGGAAGTCACCGATGCGCAGGCCATTCATCCCGGCTACGGATTTCTGTCGGAGAGTGCTGACTTTTCCGAGCGGGTCGAAAAGTGCGGTTTTGTGTTTATTGGACCGCGTGCCGAAACCATCCGTCTGATGGGTGACAAGGTTTCCGCCAAGAATGCGATGAAGAAAGCCGGTGTTCCCTGCGTACCGGGTGTGGACGGCGCATTGCCGGACAATTCCGCCGAGATTATCAAGATTGCGCGCAGTATCGGCTACCCGGTCATCATCAAGGCATCTGGCGGTGGCGGCGGGCGCGGCATGCGCGTAGTGCATACCGAAGCGGCATTGCTTAATGCGGTCACCATGACCAAGACTGAAGCGCAGGCCGCCTTCAACAACCCTATGGTGTACATGGAAAAATTCCTGGAAAACCCGCGTCATATTGAATTCCAGGTGCTGGCCGACCAGCATGGCAACGCGGTGCATCTGGGCGAGCGCGACTGCTCAATGCAACGCCGCCACCAGAAGGTTATCGAGGAAGCACCTGCACCATTGCTGAATTCGCGCCAACGTAACAAAATCGGTGAACGTTGCGCTGAAGCCTGCCGCAAGATCGGTTATCGCGGTGCCGGGACATTTGAATTTTTGTATGAGAACGGCGAGTTTTTTTTCATCGAAATGAACACACGTTTGCAGGTGGAGCATCCCGTCACCGAAATGGTCACCGGCATTGATATCGTGCAGCAGCAAATCCGTATCGCCGCCGGAGAGAAATTGCCGTTCAAGCAGCGCGATGTCCAGATCAAGGGACATGCCATTGAGTGCCGCATCAACGCGGAGCATCCCTATAAATTCACTCCATCACCGGGGCGCATTACTTCATGGCATGCGCCGGGCGGTCCAGGCATTCGTGTCGATTCACATGCCTACAATAACTATTTTGTGCCGTCGCATTATGATTCGATGATCGGGAAACTCATTGCCTATGGCGACACGCGTGAGCAGGCCATGGCAAGAATGCGTACTGCCCTGTCCGAGATGTGGGTGGAGGGCATCGATACCAATATCGCGTTGCATCGTGAATTGCTGCAGGACGCCGCTTTCATGGGCGGTGGCACCAGCATTCATTATCTGGAAGAGCGGCTGGCTGAACGCACCAAGGGCAAGTAATGCCCTGGCTGACATTAACCGTTGACTCCGACGCGGAACATGCCGAAGCCCTGAGCGAAGTGCTACTGGAACTCGGCGCACTGTCGGTAGATTTGCTGGATGCCGATGCCGACACGCCGGACGAACAGGCAATTTTTGGTGAACCCGGCGAAGCGCCGCCCGGCGTGTGGCAGCATAATCGCATCAGCGCGCTGTTCGGTGATGATCGGGATGTCACCGTGATCCTGCGCGAAGCGACAGCTCACATCGGCCTCAGGGAAATACCGGAATATCGCATCGAGCCACTGGCCGACCACGACTGGGTGCGCCTCACGCAATCCCAGTTTGACCCGATCCGGATATCGTCCCGACTGTGGATCGTGCCGACCTGGCACACTCCCAGTGACCCGCATGCCATCAATATCGTGCTCGACCCCGGCCTGGCATTCGGTACCGGTAGCCATCCCACCACGCGGCTGTGTCTGCGCTGGCTGGACGACAACCTCAAGGGTGGAGAGTTGATACTGGACTACGGCTGCGGCTCCGGCATCCTCGCCATTGCCGCGCTTAAACTGGGGGCTGCACGCGCCGTCGGGGTTGATGTAGACTCGCAGGCGGTGATGGCCAGCCGTGACAACGCTGTCGCCAACCAGGTTGAAAATGTGCAGTTTTGCCAACCCGACAACGTGCCGCAAGCTAGTTATGATCTGGTGGTGGCGAACATTCTGACCAACCCACTGCGCATACTCGCCCCGTTGCTGGCGAATGCGACGCGACAGGGCGGACAAATCGTGTTGTCCGGCATCCTTGAGGAGCAGGCGCAAGACGTGATGAATATCTACCGGCAATGGTTCGACCTGAATGCCCCAATTTTTGAGGAGGGCTGGGCATGCCTGTCCGGACGGAAATATCCTGATTCGACGGAAGTGCCGAGATGATTGGCACCACGCTCTGCCCGCACTGTGACACCCGTTTCAAAATTTCCGAAACGCAGCTGGAGGCGTATCACGGCATGGTGCGGTGCGGGCATTGCCTGCAAGCTTTTGATGCACAGCCTGGCTTTATTCCAGACCAACCCAGCCCGCAGCTTGAATTGCCGATATTGAACGAACCGGCACCTTCCCCCGGACTTGCCGGTGAGTCACCGGCAGCTCTGAGCACATTGGATGAAGCTGCCGCCAGCTCCATTCCGTCAGTACCGGATGCCGCTGCATTCGCGCACGAAGCGATAAATATGGATGAACTTGCTCCAAGCGGAAGTGAGCTTGCGGATGCTGCCCGCGATGAAACGCTGGATTACACCGAAATGGCCAAAATGGTGCAGGGTGAAGATTATGCTGCGCCGCTATTGGAAATTGAATCCCTGCAGCCGATGACACTGGCCGAACAGGTCGCCATCGTGCAGGATGAAAATGACAGCGAATTTCGCCCCGAGCGGCGCTTTTGGCCTTGGGCGACGGGCGCATTTTTGTTGCTGCTGGTGTTGCTCGCGCAGGCTACCTACTTCTACCGCGTCGACCTGGCGGCGCGCTTGCCGGGTCTGAAACCCGTATTGGTCAGCTATTGCCAACTACTCAAATGCACCGTATCACTGCCGCAAAATACCGACCTGATGAGTATCGAATCCTCGGGACTCGAAGCCGATCCGGACCATGAAAGTCGGATTGTTCTGAGTGTCTTATTGCGTAACCGTGCGCCATATTCACAAGCTTTCCCAAATCTTGAACTCACGCTCAACGATACGCAGGACAACGCCTTGGCGCGACGCTTGTTTCGTCCGGCGGATTACCTGCCACCGCTTGAGAGCGAAAAATCAGGCCTGTTGCCGCAGCATGAAATCAACATCAAACTGTACCTCGACACCACCGATCTCAGACCGACCGGATACCGCCTTGCTCTGCTTTATTCCCGGTCATAGAAAACCTTATTGAGTTGTCCCGCGCTTGCCAATTTGCGTTTCCTTACCTGCCAGCAGATTCTGGATATTGCCCTTATGCCGCCAGATCAGCAGCAGCGACATGAGCGTGGATGCCAGCACCCACTCATGCGGTAAGCCCAACGTCAGCGCATAGACCGGTGCGCCGATAGCGGCAGTCAGGGCCGCCAGCGATGACAGGCGGAATAACGCCGCCACCAGCAGCCAGGTCACCAGCGTGCCCAACCCCAGCCAGATATTCAATGCCAGCAATATGCCTAATGCCGTTGCCACGCCCTTGCCGCCTTTGAAGCGCAGAAATACCGGAAACAGGTGACCGAGAAACACCGCCAGCGACACCAGCGCGACTAGCGTCAGGAAAGTTTCATTGAGCGGCGCGAAGCGCATTGCCAGCCACACCGCCAGCCAGCCCTTGGCCGCGTCACCCAGCAAGGTCAGAACCGCAGCGGCTTTCTTGCCGCTACGCAACACATTGGTTGCGCCGGGATTATGCGAGCCGTAGGTGCGCGGATCGGGCAGGCGGAACAATTTGCTCATCAGCACCGCAAACGAAACCGAGCCGATCAGGTAGGCGCACACAACAAAAAACAGTGTCAACATCACGGATACCATAAAATATCAGCGGCAGATTTTACGCCATTCTCGATTGACACAGGCAAATGCAGCGCGCAATAAAGTTGCCCAATCGCGCGCCATGCTGTGAATTCCGCTCAACCTAAGATCGAATGCAGATTATCGGCCTTTGATGCAGCCCATTGGTCGCTGCTGTATTTTTCAACAAGGCGGGCGCGCACGGCAAGATCAGAAAGGCCGGACAGTCGCATTTCTGCAAGCAGTCGAGCTTGATCCCTTTATCTTCGTTCCATGTTTCGGGTAAGCAAAATTTTATCGTGCCAGCCCGACGGTAAATGTCGCCTCATAAGTTCCGTTCTTGCTATAGAGATTTGAAAATGCATGCCTCGGCAGGGTAGCCTTGACCATTTTGAGTATGTCGTCCACGCCGGAATTTATCTTGAAGAGCTTGTCATGCAGATCGGGTACATCAGGAGTGCCATGCATCTGGACAAATAAGTACATTGCATAATCCGAGTCCATCAGGGAATCAGTCACATTCACACTCACATGAACATCCTTGGCAGGCGGATGATCACCGGAATTTATCCTGATCTCGTATGGCAGATGAGGCACTGTAACATTAGCTTCAAAATGCTGCTCGGCAGTGACAGTTATCGTGACATTCTGGCTCGTGCTAAAGCTGCCCGAAGGGAATAACACCGCTGCGTACCCCTCAATGCCAACAACTCCGCCAATCCGGGGTATCTGGGCAGTTGCCGTGTGCTCCTCCGTGTTCATAATGGTAACGAGAAACGGCGCGTCGGCTTCACCTGCTATTTCGACCGATATCTCATTTTTCTTCTGGAGAGTTGCCGGCTCAGTAACCATCAGACGCTCCCTGAGTTCATCGGGCAGCGCGACGCGCTTGCCATTTATGGAAATCGTGACCTTGTTATTTTTGCCCCGGTTCTCTCCGCTTTGAATTGAAAGAATATACTTTTTGCCAGTATCCTGAACGGAAAATTCCTTGATTACCCGCTTCGATTCACCCGCTTCGCCGAAGAAAAATTCCGGGCCGAAAACCGGGGGCTGCGCATAGGCGTAATGGGTAAGGACACTGAAAAATGCGGCCAGAACAAAGGCATTCAATCTCTTTTTCATGATCAAGACCTCCTCAATGATTTGTAATGCGCCGAAAAGCCTGAATTTACATGGGTCGCCCGGTTTTTCGCCTTCCAGGATACGCTTTTCATGCTACACGCTTTTTTAGATATAGGCGGACTAAGTGTGGGGGTGATTGCCTGCTCGCAGGACTTTGCAGTCATCCGTTCAAGCCCCCCGCTTTATGTCCGGATAGCAATGAAAACGGCTTGTTTACACGGGAAAACAGGCTGTTTCTGATTATGATTACTGGCGTCCTCGACTGGAATCGAACCAGTAATTGACCCTTAGGAGGGGCCGGTTATATCCATTTAACTACGAGGACAGCGGCTCGCATTCTAGCGGAAATGCGCCGCAATCAAAACCTCGTGCTGGTATCATGCGCGTCTGCAAGGAAATTGTTGCCGAAAAAATTTATGCTGACTTGCATCAATCTGTTTACCGTTAAATAACTTTCACACATGCCATTTATTACCTTAGATAAGGCGTGCCTCGCTTTCGGGCATGTTGCATTACTCGATCACACCGATTTCCAGCTCGACGAGGGCGAGCGTGTCGGTTTGATCGGCCGCAACGGCGGCGGCAAGTCGAGCATGATGCGGGTGCTCGTCGGGTTGGAAAATCTGGATGACGGACTGGTGTGGCGCGCACCCACTGCACGCATCTGCCATGTCAGTCAGGAGCCGGTGCTGGATGCCGGTGATACCGTGTTCGATGCTGTGGCCAAAGGTGTGGGGACGATGCAGAAACTGCTGCATGATTACCATCAGATCTCGCATCAGATATCCGAGCCGGATGCGGATGTGGGCGAGTTGCTGGAGGAGATGCAGCTGTTGCAGACGCAACTCGAAGCGCAGGATGGCTGGTCGGTGCAGGCGCGCATCGAGACCGCGATCACCAAACTGGAACTGGATGCCGACAAGCGTGTCGGCGAACTGTCCGGCGGGCAGCGCAAGCGTGTGGCACTGGCGCAGGCGTTGGTGGCCGACCCGGATGTGCTGATACTCGACGAACCGACCAACCATCTGGATTTCGCCTCCATCGAATGGCTGGAAGGCCTGCTTAACGACTTCAAGGGTGCGGTGTTGTTTGTCACGCATGACCGGCGTTTTCTGGATAATGTCGCCACGCGCATCGTTGAACTGGATCGCGGCAAGTTAACCTCCTTCCCCGGCAATTTTTCTGCTTATCAGAATCTCAAGGAGCGCATGCTGGCGGACGAGGCGGTGCTGAATGCCAAGTTCGACAAAGTACTGGCGCAGGAGGAAGTATGGATACGCCAGGGTATCAAGGCGCGCCGCACCCGCAACGAAGGGCGCGTGTTGCGCTTGGAGCAGTTGCGTCGCGAGCGTGCGGCACGGCGCGAGAAACTCGGTAAGGTCGAGATGAGCGTCGATAGCGGCGAGCGTTCCGGCAAGCTGGTCGCGGAGCTGAGCAACGTCAGCAAGTCATATGGTGCACGCAGGATCATCGACGATTTTTCCTGCCGCATCCAGCGTGGCGACAAGATCGGCCTGCTCGGCCCGAACGGCGCCGGCAAGAGCACATTGCTCAAGATCATTCTCGGCGAGTTGCAGCCGGACAGCGGACAGGTGAAGCTCGGCACCAAAATTTCGGTGGCCTATTTCGACCAGTTGCGCGAGCAGCTTGATGATGAGGCGACGCTGGCCGACACCATCAGCCAGGGTTCGGACTTTGTCGAAATTGGCGGGCAGAAAAAACACGTCATCAGCTACCTCGGCGATTTCCTGTTTGCTCCGGAGCGCGCGCGTTCGCCGGTCAAAAGCTGTTCCGGCGGCGAGCGCAACCGTTTGTTGCTGGCGCGCCTGTTTGCCCAGCCTTCCAATGTGCTGGTGCTCGACGAGCCGACCAACGATCTCGATATCGAGACTCTGGAGTTGCTCGAAGAGCTGCTGGCGAACTATGACGGTACGCTGTTTCTGGTCAGTCATGACCGGGTGTTTCTCGACAATGTGGTGACGCAGGTAATCGCTTTCGAGGGTGACGGCAAACTGGTGGAGTATGTCGGCGGTTATGAAGACTGGGTGCGGGTGAAGAAATATCAGGCCAGCGCGGCGGCCAAACCTGCCGTTGCCACGCCACCTCGCGCGGTGGTTGCACAGGTCGCAAAAGCCAAACCTGCCGGCAAGCTGAGTTTCAAGGAAACACGTGAGCTGGAAGAACTGCCCAAGCGCATTGAAGCATTGGAGCGCGAGCAGATCGACATCGCCGCACATCTCGCAGATGGCACGCTCTATCGCAACGATCCCAAACGCGCCAAGCAACTGCAAGCGCGTAGCGAGGAAGTTGAGGCAGAAATAGCAATGGCACTGGAGCGCTGGGAAACACTGGAAAATAAAAGTGGTGGGTAATCGTTACTTTCGGGTAAATTGCACTTTCGTTTCTGCCGGAAACTTGTGGTATTCACGGTTATGGCGGGAAGCACATAAAATTCTCAGGAGAAAGTTATGACGCAATATAGCAAACGCATGGTGATTGTACATTGGCTGACATTGGTATTATTGATAGCCGCATGGTTGCTGGGGGACGCATTGCATGATGCGCGCCACGAAGGGAGCGCAACGTTGCTGGGTTATGTGGTGCACGGGCTGGTAGGCGGCACAGTGCTGTTGTTCACCCTGGCGAGAATGTATTTTCGCAACAAGGATGGCGTTCCGCCTCCACTTGGCAATACACTGCCGGACAAAGTTGCCAAGGGCATTCATTACGCCCTGTATGCCGTGTTGATTCTGGTGCCGGTCAGCGGGATGATGCAAACGCTGACCAGCGATGTGTATGTGGCCTTGACAGCGTGGGATGCGTCGCTGCTGCCGAAAAAATTTACCGGTGTGACCGCGCACGAAGTGCATGAAATTCTGGTAAATGTGCTGATTGCGTTAAGTGTGGTGCATGTGCTGGGCGCGCTCAAGCACCAATTCCTTGACAAGGACGGCATCATGACGCGGATGAGCCTGCACAGGAGGTGATGCAAAGTCAGAAAGATTATTGGCAGGCGCGCGGCCCTGCTAATGATCGCCTGTAGCGGGGCTGGAACAGGCTTTGACCAACGCGGCGACACCTGCCGCCGCAATTTGTCCGTCCTGGAATGAGCGCACACCGCTGATGCCCAAGCCGCCCACGGTCAATCCGTCGATCTCGAGTGGAACTCCACCTTCGGCAGGAATTACACCGGGCAGCGCGAGATGAATCAGTCGTCCGTTCAGGACGGCATCTTCGGAAGCCTTGGTCGGACGTTGAAACGCGGCTGCGGCATGGGCCTTTTTTGTAGCGGTTTCGACACTGCCGAACTGGGTATCGTGATTGCGTTGCAGGTAGAGCAGATGGCCGCCATCGTCCACCACGGCGATAGTCACTTGCCAGTTGTTGCGCTGTGCTTCCGCTTCGGCGGCCGCCGCGACACGTTTGGCGCTTTCAAGGGTGAGCAGGGGTTTTTGCTTCAAAATCAGTTACCGCCCAACGCGGCGAATATCTGGTCGCGGATATGCTCAACACCGCCAGTGCCGGGAATATTTATGCATTTCGGCGCATTTGCGTCGCCGGATTTAGACCAGGCGATGTAGTAATCAACCAGCGGTTTGGTTTGCTCATGGTAAATGTTGAGACGTTTGATGACGGTATTTTCGACATCATCCGGGCGCTGCACCAGATCCTCGCCGGTAATGTCATCCTTGCCCTCCACCTTGGGCGGATTGAACATCACATGGTAGGTGCGGCCGGAAGCCAGATGCACGCGCCGCCCGCTCATGCGTTTGATAATCTCGCTGTCGTCCACTTCAATTTCCACTACATAGTCGATGTGGATGTTCGCATCCTTCATTGCCTGCGCCTGCGGGATGGTGCGCGGAAAGCCATCGAACAGGAAACCATTGGTGCAGTCGGCTTCCTTGATGCGCTCCTTTACCAGGTTGATGATGATGTCGTCGGAGATCAGGTTGCCTGCATCCATCACTTTTTTGGCAGTGATACCCAGCGGTGTGCCCGCCTTGATTGCCGCACGCAGCATGTCACCGGTGGAGATTTGCGGGATGTTGAATTTTTCCTTGATGTAATTGGCCTGGGTGCCTTTACCTGCACCCGGCGCGCCTAACAGTATCAGTCTCATGGTGGTTCCTCCGCTTGTTGTAGCTCTGTAGGGTAATGAAGAGAGCAATGGTAGATGTGTTCTTTTCCATAACCCGTAAAAATTGGGGCTCAGCTTTGCCCTTTTATCCTTTTTTTTTCTCGAATATTTCCCGCGCCGCCCGCAAATCCTCCTCGGTATCCACGCCGGCTGGCGGAGCCTGGTCAGCGATGACCACGCCGATTTTGTACCCATAATACAGCGCACGCAACTGTTCCAGTGCCTCAATGTGCTCTATCACTGTCGGTGCAAGCTGTGCATGGGCGCGCAAGAAGCCGGCGCGATAAGCGTAAATGCCGATATGGCGCAGTGCCGGGAAGCCTTGCGGCAATTCCCCGCCGTCAACCTCTCTGCCGAGGAGGGAGAGGCAATTATCTTGCCCTTCGGAAGAAGGTGAAGCCTTAAACGCATCACGCGGCCAGGGAATCGGCGCACGACTGAAATACAGCGCGTTGCCATCCTTATCCAATACTGCCTTGACGATGTTCGGGTTGCGCAGCGAAGCCTCGTCATGAAACGCATGGCAGGCGGTGGCAATGGCACATTCCGGATGATCATGCAGATGCATGGCGACGGCACGGATCAGTTCCGGGGGTATTAGCGGCTCGTCGCCCTGCACATTTACTACGATGGTATCGTCCGGCCAGCCATGTTGCTCGATGACTTCGGCGATACGCTCCGTGCCGCTGGTGTGGCTGTCCCTGGTCAGGCACGCCTTGAAGCCATGCTCGTGCACGACATTGGCAATCGCATGGTGGTCGGTGGCGATCCAGATTTGTTGCGCACCGCTTTGTGCTACCTGTTCGGCAACCCGTACCACCATCGGCTTCCCCGCAATTGGCAGCAGGGATTTGCCGGGCAATCGGGTTGAGGCGTGGCGCGCCGGAATGACAACATGGAAATCGACCATCAAATCTTTTCGGCTTCTTCCGCTGTGAGCTTGCGCGCTTCGTCGGCCAGCATCACCGGAATGCCATCTTCGATGTGGAAGGCCAGAAGGTCGGCCTTGCAGATCAACTCTTTTTCGGCTTTCCGGTAGATAAGTGGAGACTTGCACAACGGGCAAACGAGGATATCAAGCAGTTTCGGATCCATGATGGGCAATCTTTCGCAGAATATGATCAGTCAGGGCTGGGTCGATTCGGGCTTCCACACGCAACACCCAATATCGTTCATCAGCGAATGCGCCGCATTTTACCGCATCTTTTTCGGTGAGGAGTAGCGCATCACAATCCATGAAGGACAGATCGGCCGGACAATAGAAATGATGGTCGGGAAAGGCATGTTCCACGGCGTTCAATCCGAGTGATGCGAGATGGCGGAAATAACGTTGCGGATGCCCGATTCCGGCCACGGCATGGCAGCGCAATTTGCGCAGCTCATCAGCATTAACGGCCTTGTCGGGATCGAGCAGGTTATGGAAAATTTCTCCCGACAAATGCATCGCATATTGATCTGCTGTGGGTTCGCCGCCGTTGACCACCACGGCATCCACAGTCTGCAAACGTGCTGCCGGTTCGCGCAACGGTCCGGCGGGCAGCATGAAGCCATTGCCGAAGCCGCGCCCCCCGTCAATGACCGCAATTTCCATATCGCGCCGCAGCCGGTAATGCTGCAAGCCATCGTCGCACAGCACCACATCGCATTGCGGGTTGGCCAGTAGCGCGGCTTGTGCGGCGGCGGCGCGGTCCTTGCCGATCCATACCGGACAGAGGTTGCGCCGTGCCATCAGCAACGGCTCGTCTCCCACCTGTTGCGCGATATTGTCTGGCGAGACTTGTTGTGATTGTTGCGCGCTGCCACCGTAACCGCGGCTGACGATGAGCGGCCGCCGACCGCGCCGGATCAGTTGCTGCGCCACGGCCAGGGTCAGCGGGGTTTTGCCGGTTCCGCCGATGCTGATGTTGCCGATCACGATAACCGGCACGTTCAATCTTTGACTACTCAGAATGCGGTTACGATACAGTACGCGTCGCACCGCTACCAGCGCGCGAAACAGCCAGCTAAGCGGAAGCAGAATCAAATGCAGCGGGGTGATGCGATACCAGTGGTATTGCAGGCCGAACATCCTTATTTGGAGGTGCTCTGGGTGGTGAAGGTGATGCGCCCATACCCCGCCTGCCGTGCCGCTTCCATCACATTGATAACGGCCTGATGCGGCGCTTTGGCATCGGCATTGATGACGATGGTGGGATCGGCCTGGTCGCCTGCGGCATTTTTCAGCGCGGTTGCCAGTGCCGTTACGCCGGAGTAGGGAATCCCCTGATTATTGATGGCATAGCGTTCTGCGGCATCCACCGCGACGTTGATTGGTTGAGCCTGTTCCGTGCCGGTTTCGCCGCCGGCCTGTGGCAGGTTGATCTGCAATTCGGAAAACTTGGCGTAACTGGTGGTCACCATCAGAAAAATCAGGATAACCAGCAGCACGTCGATCATCGGAATCAAATTGATTTCCGGTTCCTCGCGAGGGTGTCCACGGCGGAAATTCATTACTTCACCCGGGTGCCATGCACAATCTCGACCAGCTTGACGGCGCGCTGCTCCATCTCGATGGTCAGGCTGTCAATCTGGGCGCGAAAATGGCGGTAGGCGATCATGCTGGGTATCGCCACAATCAGTCCGAAAGCGGTGTTGTAAAGCGCCACGGAAATGCCGTGAGCAAGCACCGCCGGATTATTGCCGGTTGGCGTTTGTGCGCCAAAAATTTCGATCATGCCCACCAGTGTGCCAAACAGTCCCAGCAGCGGGCTGATTGAGGCAATGGTACCCAATGTGGTGAGGTAGCGTTCCAGGTCGTGGGCGACCGCGCGTCCCGCATCCTCGATGGATTCTTTCATCACCTCGGGCGGACTCTTGATGTTCTTCAGCCCGGCGGCAAAAATGCGTCCCAGCGGCGAACTGCCGGCAAGTCGTGTCAGCATGCTGTCGCTGACACCGCGCTGTTGCAATTCCTTGATGACTTCATCCAGCAACGCGGGTGGAGAGACGCGGGAGGTGTGCAGGAAAATCGAACGTTCAATAATCAAACCGAGAGCGATAACCGAAGCCAGAATCAGAAACCAGATCGGCCAGCCGGCCGCTTCTATAATTGCAAACACGCAGATTCTCCAGATGTGCTTAAATTGAAAAGAGTCTTCGGGCAAGTCTCTGTGGACGTCGTGTCCATCGTACGATTTGCCCGGAGATTTCGAGGGGGCAACTGTAGCGTGTCACACTGAGTTGAGCAACATTTCTCAGGACTTACTTCAGCTATATTTTGCTAACTCGCCATTTGAAAAGAGTATTTCCGTTTACCCACAAAATCTGTGGATAACTTTGTGGATAGCTATCGATAGTCATCCTTTAACTTGCCGTTATATAAGGGGTTTCCTTACATTGCCTCTTTTTTGTATAGAAGGAATTTTATTTAAAAACAAGGAATTAACGTAAGTCGACGATTCTGCTGCGAATGGGATGGCAGAAAGCGGCGAGTTCTCTGGATTTGTGAATTGTTCTGGATTGTCAATATGTCTTTTGGTCTATTTTTCGAAGAAAAAAATCGTGTGCTGCGTGTCACGGAACTCAACTTTGCAATCAAGCAGTTGCTGGAAAGCAATGTCCCGTTGCTGTGGGTACGCGGAGAAATTTCCAATCTGGTTAAAGCAGCTTCCGGGCATTTCTATTTTTCACTGAAGGACGATCAGGCGCAGGTACGCTGCGTGATGTTTCGGCACAGAAATCAGTTGTTGAGCGATTCAGTCGCCAATGGTCAGCAGGTGGAAGTGTTGGCTGTTGTCACCTTATATGAGCAGCGCGGTGATTTTCAACTCACTGTCGAACAGATGCGTCCGGCGGGACTGGGCGTTCTGTACGAACGCTTTGCACAGCTCAAGCTGAAGCTGGAAAGCGAAGGTCTGTTCGATACGGCGCGCAAACGTCCGCTGCCGTCCTATCCCAAACGCATCGGCATTGTCACCTCATTGCAGGCCGCCGCGTTGCGTGACGTACTCACCACCTTGCGCAGCCGCCTGCCGAGCGTACCGGTGCTGCTGTATCCCACGCCGGTACAGGGGACCGGCAGCGCGGAACAGATCGCGGCTGCGATCCGCACCGCCAGCCAGCGTGCGGAATGCGATGTGCTGATCGTGTGCCGTGGCGGCGGCAGCATCGAAGACCTGTGGGCGTTCAACGAAGAAGTGGTGGCGCGCGCCATTGTCGCCAGCGCCATTCCGGTTGTCAGTGGCGTGGGGCACGAGACCGACTTCACCATCGCCGATTTCGTTGCCGACGAGCGCGCCCCCACTCCGACCGCGGCGGCACAGCGCGTCGTGCCGGACCGCCATGCGCTGCTGCGCGCCCTGCGTGATCTCGCGCAGCACCTGCGCCGCACACAGCACAACCGGCTGCAGAATGCCATGCAAGCTACAGATTATCTGCAACGCCGTCTGGTGCATCCCGCGCAGCAGTTGCAACGCCAAACACTACGACTGGAACAATTGTGGCAACACATGCGGCGTGCCGGCGCCTACCGCACGCAGCGCCAGCACTGGCAGTGGCAAGCGCTGGCACAACGGTTGCGTGCCGCGAGCGGCGATTTCGCCCGTCTGCAAGACCGGCAAGCCAACCTCGCGACGCGTCTGACCAACGCGATGCACACAGTGCATGCACAACACGCAGCGCAGGTAGAAAACATCACGCAACACCTTATTCTGCTGGATCCCAGGCAAGTGCTGGCGCGTGGCTACAGCATGGTGCAGGATGCCGGTGGCAGTGTGGTGTCCGATGCCAGCGATCTGGTTGCCGGTGCGGAACTGCGTATCACTTTTGCGCACGGCTGGGCGCGCACCGAAGTGAAGGAATCGGGAGAAAAATAAAAGCCGTACCGGGCGTTATCGCGGGCTTAGTTCTGTGGAACTGCACAGCATCATTTGCGCAGGGCTTCATCCATTCAGCAATGCCAGAAACTGCCGTTCGTCCAGCACCGCCACCCCCAGTTCCTGCGCCTTATCCAGCTTGCTGCCCGCTTCCGCACCCGCCACCACATAGTCGGTCTTTTTCGATACGCTGCCGCTGACCTTGGCACCCAGCACCTCCAGTTTTTCTTTGGCCTCATCGCGGCTCATCGCGGTGAGTGTGCCGGTCAGCACGAAAATCTTGCCGTTGAACGGCAACTCTGCCGCTTGATGCTGCTCATGCTCCGGCCAATGTACTCCACTGATGCGCAACTGCGCGATGACTTCGCGGTTATGCGCTTCTGCCAGAAAATCCATAATGCTCTGCGCTACTACCGGGCCGACATCGCGCACCTGCTGCAAGCTCTCTGCATCGGCAGACAGCAGGTTATCCAGCGAACCGAAGTGCTGCGCCAGATCTTTTGCGGTGGCTTCGCCGACATTGCGGATGCCGAGTGCAAAAATGAAGCGCGCCAGCGTGGTGCGTTTGCTGTGTTTGATCGCGTCGAGCAGATTGAGCGCAGATTTTTCGCCCATGCGTTCCAGATTCATCAGCGTCGTCATCCCCAGTCGGTACAAGCCGGCCGGTGTCTCGACAAGCCGCGCATCGACCAGTTGCTCGACCAGCTTGTCTCCCAGCCCCTCGATATTCATTGCGCGGCGCCCGGCGAAATGCAGCAATGCCTGCTTGCGCTGCGCCGGGCAAAACAGACCACCGCTGCAGCGCCATACGGACTCATCCGCCTGTCTGACGACATGCGAGCCGCACACCGGACAGCGTTGCGGCATGGCGAATTCGCGTGCGTCGAGTGGGCGCTTCTCCACCACTACACGCACCACCTCGGGAATGACATCCCCGGCGCGGCGCACGATGACGGTATCGCCGATGCGCACGTCTTTGCGACGGATTTCATCCTCGTTGTGAAGTGTCGCATTGGTTACGGTCACGCCGCCGACGGATACCGGCGCGAGCCGCGCCACCGGCGTCAGCGCACCGGTGCGCCCGACCTGAACCTCGATGCCCAGTAGCGTGGTTATAGCCTCTTCGGCGGGGAATTTGTGCGCGATTGCCCAGCGCGGCGCGCGCGATACAAAACCAAGCTGTTGTTGGAGAGCGGTATCGTTGACCTTGTACACCACGCCGTCGATGTCGAACGGCAAGTCGGCGCGCTGCGCACCGATCTCGCGGTAATACTCCAGCAAGCCCGTCACGCCTTGCACCACGCGGCGTTGTTGCGCGACCGGTACACCCCAGTGCTGCAGCACGGCCAGCTGTTGATCGTGCCGTTGCGGCAGGGCGACACTCTTACATAATCCGATGCCATAGGCAAAAAAACTCAGGCGGCGGCTGGCGGTGATGCGTGAATCAAGCTGGCGCAGCGAGCCTGCCGCAGCATTGCGCGGGTTGGCAAATTCCTTTTCGCCCCTGGTGCGCTGCGCGTCGTTCAGTCTGGCGAAATCGCGCTTGAACATCAACACTTCGCCGCGCACCTCAACATCGGCAATGGCTTCGCGCAAATGCAGCGGAATGGCGCGCACGGTACGCAGATTTTCCGTGACATCCTCACCCGTGTTGCCGTCGCCGCGCGTTGCGCCCTGTACGAAAGCTCCGTCGCGATAGGTCAGCGTGATCGCCAGTCCGTCAAATTTCGGCTCGACCGCATATTCCACTTCCGTAACACCAAGCGCATCGCAAATGCGCGTATCGAAGGCGCGCACTTCCTCTTCGCTGAAAGCATTATTGAGCGACAGCATCGGCGTGTAATGCCGCACTTCGGCAAAGAATTTAAGCGGTTTGCCGCCCACGCGCTGTGTTGGCGAATCGGGGGTCAGCAGTTCGGGGTGCTGTGCTTCCAGCACTTGCAGTTCGCGGAATAGTTTGTCGAATTCCGCGTCGGGGATGGAGGGATCGTCCAGCACATAATACCGGTAGCTGTGCTGTTCTATTTCGGCGCGCAGTTGCGCGATGCGTGCCGCAAGCCCCATCAATCGAACAAGCGCCGCGCCTGCGCACTGCCCGGCACGATGTTGTTGGCACTCATTTTTGTTTCAACCCGGATAATCTGCTCGCGGATAACTGCCAGCGCAGGATCGGTTAACGCGACACGCTGGTCGTCCACCAGATTGGCCTGCAATTCCCTGGCCAGTTCCCGGGCGATTCGCGCCATCCGGAAAAACTGTTTGCCGGGATTTTCTGTGCGTGGCACATCCAGCAGCAGCGTGATGCCGGCTGTACCCTGGGTTTCCGGAGTGTGATGCTGAAACGGTTGGGCATCCTGGCTAGCCAGGCTGAACAGGCTGTGTCCGCGCGCATCCGGCAAATGAAAAGCGCCGTCCGCTTCCAGTGTCATACCGCGCAAAGCGGCAGCCTGGGAGATTTTGCCGCAGAGCAGCAAGCGTTCGCCGGGCGGCACCAAGCTGATGCCGATCATCTGGTCCACTTCGGCGCAGAATGTATCCAGTTCCACGGCACGCCGGTGCGTTTCATGGACATCCGGTGCGGCGGCGTCCGCCTTGATATGCTTGGCAACGCCCAGCACCAGATCACGGAAGTCCGCCAGTTTCGCCGCGCTGATTGCTCCACCCCGATCCACCAGTTGCAGGGCAATCCGGAAGTGCGAGTACAAAGTCTGACCCTCGGCAATGGCGCGTTCCCATTGCTGTGAATTCAATATCATCCCGCACACCTGCACCGGCTTGTCGAAGTCGAACTTGCGCTGCCACAGACCATCCAGCGCAGCAGCGGGGCAGGGTTCGGCCGGATGCAATTCGATGATGAAATCGCTGCGCGCATCCAGCAGCGCGCAGAAATCTCCCGGCGAGCTTCTGTCTGATCGTTCTGTGGCAGGCACCTCTACCGGTATTTCAGCCGCCGTGTTGGTTTCGTTTGCGATCTCTACGGTAACTTCGTTAACTTCGGCCAGCGCGGGTTGTTGAATCTGCTCCGGCGCAGCAGCAGTATTTTCCTGATACAGCGCATCCGCATGGTTTGCCTTGAAGGCCGCGCCAAATCTGCTCCGATACTTGCGTTGCTGCCACCAGCCAAAGATATACACCGCGACGATCACGCCGAGTCCGATAGCCAGCAAAGTTGTCTGTAATTCACTCATGCTTTAGAAATACCCAAATGCGTGCGACGCGAAAATTCCACGCGGGATTATCTCAGGCGGTGTGCCAAATGGCAAAGTTACACCAGCGGGCATGAATATGGTCGCCCTTGATAATGAACGCCATGCCCGTTTCCCTCACCTCAATCCTCTCCCGCTTGCGAGAGAGGAGGCAAACGAACGCTGCGCATGTTTCACGCTAATGGCAATTCCGTATTGCCCATGCCGATAGCGGCAACTTCGTCGAGCGCCTTGAGGAAGTGATGCTGTTCATACAGATGCGACAACGACTCGGGGTGCGTCCTGCCGCGCATCTGCATGAGGCGTGCCTTGCTGGTGGCAGGCATCTCCCAATGCAACCCTTGCAGCAATTCGTCCGCCGATTCCGGCTTGTTGCATACCAGCACCATGTCGCAACCGGCATTCAGCGCAGCCTCGGCGCGCTGCACGATATTGCCCGCGACCATCGCGCCTTCCATGCTCAGGTCGTCGCTGAAAATGCAGCCCTCGAAGCCGAGCTGGCCGCGCAGGATATGCTTCAGCCAGATCGGCGAAAAGCCTGCCGGGCGGTTGTCAACTTTGGGATAGATGATATGCGCGGGCATCACCGCAGTCAGGCCGTAGTCCACCATCTGCCGGAACGGCACCAGGTCGCATAGCTCGATATCGACGAAGTCGCGCTCGTCCACCGGAATGTCCAGATGCGAATCGGCGCTAACGAAGCCGTGGCCGGGGAAATGCTTGCCGACCGTATGCATGCCGCCGTGCTTCAAACCCAGCATCAGGCTGTGCGCCAGCTCGGCGATGGCCTGCGGATCGCTGTGGAAGGCGCGGTCGCCGATCACGCTGCTTTGCCCGTAATCCACATCCAGCACCGGCGTGAAACTGAAGTCCACGCCGCAGGCGCGCAATTCCGCCGCCAGCACATAACCGGCCTGCTGCGCCAGATGGCGCGCACGTTGCGGATGCGCGTCCCAGATTTTGCCGAGTTCGCGCATTGGCGGTATTTTCGTGAAGCCGTCGCGGAAACGCTGCACCCGCCCGCCCTCGTGATCCACCGCAATCAGCAGCGGCGGCGTGCGCAGTGCGTGAATCGCGGCAGTGAGTTCAGTCAACTGGCCGGGCGATTCATAATTGCGCGCAAACAGGATCACCCCACCCACCAGCGGATGACGCAACCGCGTTTCGTCCTCCGGCGTGAGTTGCGTACCCAGTACATCCAGCATCACCGGCCCCAAGCCCATACCTATTCCCGTCTGGTTAATTCAGAATGCTGCGGATTATACGGCCATTGCCGTGAAAACCGCGCTGGCTCTCATGGGCCGGAATATATAGGCCATTTGGCATATTGTTATTTTGCGGGAATACTGGAACACTGCGCGCTGGTCGGGGATGGATGGGAAGAATCGCGGTGTGTCCACGTTGTTAGGAGCTTCTCGTCTTAGCGGGAATGGCTTAGGACTAAGCGCTACCATACAAGCTGCTGAACGGTTCTTTCATGCTGATCCGTGCGACGATTGCGACGAAAAATATGCTTTTCATAAAATTTCAACAACAATAACTATTTAAGGAAAAAAGAAAATGCTTGAAATAGTCCTTGTTGGAGTTGCTGGCTGGAGTGTCGGCCTGTTTCTAAAGACTACGATATTTGAATCGACCAATGGGGCAAAGCTCGGATCAGCTATTATTTTTTCTGTAGTGATGTGGTTTATCGCAGTAGTTGGATTAAATGTGCTTTCGGATATGTATTTCCATTTTACAAGATCATTTTCTGGCGCAGGTCCGGCGATGTTTAGCTTCATGTTTTTTATGGGTGTGATTCGTGAGAAGCATAAATCTAATGCAGTGATGTGTAACAGCATTCGCTCCACACCTGCAATAGCTGAAAAAAAGAGTCCCCTGCGGAGAACTATTGCAAAATGGATAGGAAGTGGGGCAATTCTTTGGGGAGTATTTCTTATGGGCGGCCACATGATTGTCTATTTATATAAAGGGCGTTTTGAAGACAATTTTGCAGATGCTTGCATCTTTAGCGCCGTAGCAGTTTCGTTTGGTCTTTTTATTATTTACTCCGAAAAATAATCTGCTGGAATTAAAATTTAGCGTCGGAACTAAAGGGGTTAGCTCAGTCTGTCCTCGTTTATTGTTTTACGTTGGGCGTCACTAACGGAGGGTCTGTGAGCTACAACTCAGATTTCGAACGTGCATTTATTGAACGCAGCTTGGTGCTCGTCCAGGAGTACAAAGGGCCCTTCGACGCCACGCTACTCCTCAACTGCCTACTCGGCTTATTGGTCGTCCCCAAAGAATCTTGCCTCGCAGAGATTCCGCTTGTCCCGATTACCGAACTCGAAGAATGGGGAATCAATCCGAGCGCTATAAAATCGTTTGGCAAATCGAATGGCCAAAACGACGATCCGCAGAACCTCCGGGGCCTAGTGTGGCGGCTTCGCAATGCAGTAGCGCATTTTCGCTTCAAGCCTGTACCTGAGCACGGTGAAGTGACAGCGTTCAATTTCAAAGACCAAAGCGGTTTTGAGGCAACTGTCCCTTTGGCAGAGCTGCGTATCTTTGTTGAGCGGCTCGCGGCACACATCAAGAATCTATGACGCCCAACCCATCATTCCAGCGGACCGTCAAAGCGCAAAGTTAAAGGGGCCAGGCTCTGAGGTCTCCAAAGGGGCCAGGCTCTGAGGTCTCCCCTCAAAGTTGCAGTGCAGTGATAGCCAGAGACAGACCAAGGTTTTCTAGAATAATCCGGGACAGACCACGGTTTTCTGAGACGGCAATGGGTTGACGAGTGTGGATGCACAACGGGAAGATATCGGAGTCGAATTATTGTTAAGGCTAATCAATGACCATACGTACTAATTTCGTTCTTGTCGATTTTGAGAATGTGCAGCCAAAGGACATTGGCTTGCTCAAAGATGGGCCGTTCAAGGTGAGGGTGTCCCGGATTTTGTGTAAACGGGAATTCATTATTGCTGCGGCATCCGGTCTTCGAACTGGATAGTAAACCGATTTAATGCCGCTTTCCAATCCCTAATTGGCATCGTCCATTTCTTGCTGATGTTATTCAGCGCC
>DATKVZ010000029.1:0-13979 GCA_035529795.1 Gallionella sp.
ATTCATTTGGTTATCGTTTTGAGACTTCGGCATTTCGTAATCTATACTTTTAAGTAATTGATCGAACGGTGCTTTTTCGAAAAGAGTGAGGCTTAAAATCTGTAATATTTTGTAGAGCGAAGCATCGGTCTTGAGGCGCTTCTTCACGATGGCGACCAAGACGTAAACGCTGATGGCGATCCAGATTTGTGTCTTGACCGCGTTCTCGGTGGTGCCATAGAACTGTTTGATACGAAGGTGCTGTTTGATCCACTTGAAGAACAGCTCGACTTGCCAGCGACAGCGATAAAGATTGGCGATGGTCAATGCAGGCAACTCGAAATTGTTGGTCAGGAACACGAGCTGTCTGTCGTGTTCTGCATCGTAGAATTTGATGCGCCGTAGATGGATCGGGTAGTCGTGTTGCGTGAGCTGACCCGTCAGCATAATGGTCGGATCGCAGCGCAAACCGGTGGCCTTGTCCACGGCGTGCGAATAGACGCGGCGACAAACCATATTGCGCTTGGCGCGAATGACGAAGAAAGCGGATGCCTGCTGCAAGCGGTACAACCTGGCGAAATCCAGAAAGCCGCGATCCATGATGTAAAAGCTGCCCGCTTCCGGCATCAGGATGTCGAGCACATTGACCTCGTGCATCTTGCCGTCGCTGATATGGATGAAGCTGGGGATGTTGCCGCGCAGATCGAGTAAGGTGTGCATCTTGACTGCGGCTTTGGCAGAACGGAAGTGTGCCCACGGAAAGACGGAGAGGCACAGGTCGATGGTTGTGGTGTCCAGCGCGTAAGCGGTCTGATCCAGTTCCACAGCGAAGCTGTCGCTGGCGTAGAGTGCTCTGGCCGTCTGGATCAGACTCGCCGCAAAGTCGGCGTAAATACGCCAATCGCGCGCTTCGTTGGCATCGGCCAGTGTGCTCTTGGCGACATGACCGCGTATGCCCAAGTGATAGAGCTTGGCATGATGGGCGCGCAAACAAGTTTCGATGTCGCGCAGGCTCTCGCGATAAGTCAGTTGCGCGAAAGCCAAGCAGAGAAATTGGTCGAGATGCGAGAATGTCTTGGTTGGATATTTGGAAGGATACCGTTGTACGCAGCGGCGAAATGTGTGGAGAGGTAAGTGCGCCATGAGTTGCGCGAACACCAGCTGACCTGAATACATAACGGGAAACCTGAGGGAGAAAACCCCAGTTTCCCAAAAAATTCATGTTCAAGTCGGTGACACCCCTAAGCACGTTATTTTCTATTCTCAATCAAGTTGTTAGATTGCCATCTGGATAAAATTGCCGGACACTACTGATGGTTTTGCAAAAAACTTGCTTTGCTCCACCTTGTGGTGGACACTTTTTAAGTACCCGTATTCCAGCCTGTCCCGAAATGTCTTGAGGAGATAACCAATGCACACTGACTTGATCGGAATTCTCTTGTGGCGCAGCTTGGCAATTTTTCTGCTTGTTGGCGCATTGTTGGGTATGGCGCTGGGGCTGCTGCTGATTTTCAGGCCGCATCTGGTGGAGCGCATCAATCACGTAGCGAATCGCTGGGTTTCCATGCGCCATATTGATCGTCTGCTGGATCGCAGCATCAGTATTGAACACTGGTTTTATCGGCACCATCGCCCATTGGGTATATTGGTCATACTCGGTGCCGGATATATTCTCGTGTATTTCGGTTTTCTGTTTGACAAGGCAGCCGTTCCGCTAAACCTGACCAGCCATGTACCGTCCAAACTTATGGACGGGCTGCTGGATGCTGCGGTGCTTACTTCGCTGCTCGGAGCTGCTGTTGCGCTGCTGGTCGGCTTTTTTCTCTGGTTGCGACCCAGTCTGTTGCGCGGGGTCGAAAAAGAAGTCAACCAGTGGGTATCTTCACGCCGAGCTACCAAAGCGCTGGATTTGCCGCATGATCAGTTTGATCACTTTGTCGCGCGCCATACGCGGCAAGCCGGCTGGCTGCTGTCGCTGGGGAGTCTTTATCTGTTTTTTCTGATGTTTCGGCTGCTGGCGTAGACCTTGCGTCAGCATTAACCGCAAGTTGTGCCCGGATATTTTCATCATGATGGTATTGGCAATAAGCGAGTGGCAGCTTCCGGTAGCACCTTGCCGACATTTTGTCAGAGCCTGTTTCACAGCCGTTGATGCAGTGTCAGTAGGAAAATATTTTCTTGCAATCGACTCAGGCCGCGTTCCTGAAGGCGCGGGTTTTGTGGCAATACGTCCAGTTGCGTCAACAAGCGTAGTTCGGCGTGTCTGCTGTAAAGCAATTCTACCTCGTTCACGGAAACCGCAAATGGCGGCCCCGGCATTTCTTGCTGTGGGTAATCGAAAGTAATGAGCAGGATTTGTGTTGCGGACGGCAGGATGCTCACTAATTTTTGTACATAGCGTTCGCGCATTTCTGGTGGCAGCGCAACCAGTGATGCGCGGTCGTATACCGCACCCACTTGTGTCAGGTCATCTTTGTCCAAGTCAAAAAAATCACCGCACAGGATGCGGATACCATCCGCTTCGTAGCACTCGAATTTTCCGTCGGTGCTGTGGTGCGGGGTGTAGCCGTTTTCCTTGAAGAACGCCTGCACCGCAATGGCACTCAACTCCACGCCCAGCAGCGAATGCCCCTGCTGGCGCAGCCACAGCATATCGCGGCTTTTGCCGCATAGCGGCACAAACACTTTGCTGCTGCGGGCCGGATGTAATTTCTGCCAGTACTGGCGCAAATACGGATTAATCTCATTCTGGTGAAAACCGATCTCTTCACGCTCCCAGCGCTCCAGCCAAAAATTTTTTTTCATTCCTTGATATTCCTTTCAGGCAATGATTTCGACGGCTGTTCCTGCAGAAATCAGGTCAAATAATTCAATCAGGTCAGCGTTGCGCATGCGGATACAACCGTGTGAATCGGGTGTGTCGAGTTGGGCCGCATCCGGTGTGCCGTGGATGTAGATATAGCGGCGCATGGTGTCATTGTCGCCCAGCCGGTTAAAGCCCACCTCGCAACCGGACAGCCACAGGATGCGTGTCAGTATCCAGTCACGCTCCGGATGCTGTGCACCCAGTTCTGGCGTGTAGATTTCCCCGGTTGGGCGACGGCGCACGAACACGGTATTTTCCGGCTGTCCAGCACCGATCTTGGCGCGGATGACATGTTTACCGCGTGGCGTGCAGTAGCTGCCACATGTTTCTCCCGCGCCATTCGCGGCGGTGGAAACGCGGTAACGACGCAGCAATTCGCCCGCATCGTCGAGCAATTCAAGTTGTTGCGTGGCGAGCCGGACATTGATTTTCATTGAGGTCTCTGCTGCCTGCGGCGCACGGCAAAAAAATTGCTGAGCATGGCGCCGCATTCCTCTGCCAGTACGCCGCCCGTCACTTCGGCATGGTGGTTCAGGCGTTGCTCGGCAAACACGTCCAGCACACTGCCGCATACGCCGGTCTTGGGGTCGCTGGCCCCGTACACCACTCGCGCGATGCGCGCGTGCATGATTGCTCCTGCGCACATCAAACACGGCTCCAGTGTGACGAACAGCTCGCAGCCCGCCAGCCGGTAATTGCCCAGCTGCTGCGCCGCATCACGCAACGCCATCATCTCGGCATGGGCGGAAGGGTCACGGTGCGAAATCGGTGCGTTGAAGCCGCGCCCGACAATCTCGCCGTCCTTCACCACCACCGCGCCTACCGGCACTTCGCCCAGGTTTTCTGCCTCCCGGGCGAGCTCCAGCGCGGCACGCATGAAAATTTCGTCACTCATTTTATCCATCCGACAGGCTACCCGCACCCTTGACGCCGCCAGTATAAATCATCGCCGTGCGAACATTAAAGTGGTCGGGCCGCTATCGCATGGTGCGACAATGAGCGAAGAAAGGGTAAATGGCCGTTACCATCGAAACTGCTCATTCCCGAAAATATATAGATATGTGGTCATGTTGACCGGCTGCTGAAATACTGGAACACTGCGCGCCATGATCGGAGAGGGTAGAAAAATACAAATTGCTGGTGATATGTATCACCACGCAAAGGATTTGAGCCGAATATGTTTATTGCAAAGGAGTTGTGATCCGTGAGACCCTGAGCCGCTTTAATTTTGGGTTTGCTGGTTTGGGTTGGCATTTTCGTGTTGCTGAATTGGCAGTCATTCAGCGCGCCAGCAAATTCCGGTTTTCTGGTTGCCCGGATCAAGTCTTCTCTTGTGAAGATCGATAAAAAACTTCAGACTATTTCGGATAGATTAGACAGTAATTCGGGCATTGTGCACACCTTGTCCTGAACATTAGAAAGTTTCAATGAGTTATTTGCCAAATTTACCACTGCATATTACGCCGCTCTTGGCATTCGGTTTGATGCTAATCATTGGCGCTGTCGGGGGCTATGTTGCGCATCGAATATCCTGGCTTCCGAGTATTACGGGATTTCTGCTGGTCGGTTTTATATGCGGCCCCAGCGGCATCGGCCTGCTGAGTCAGGAAGCCATGGTTGAGTCACAGATTTTTATTGATATTGCTCTTGCTCTGATTCTCTATCGCCTTGGCCTGTCTCTGGATATCAAGATACTGTGGCGATCGCAAGGGCTCTTTGTCACTTCACTGGTCGAAAGCTTGGTAACATTTGGGCTGGTTTTTTATGTGTTGCACCTGTTTGGCATGCCCACTCCCGTGGCTGTTTTGGTGGCCGCCATCACGATTTCATCTTCACCTTCAGTGTTGCTGCACGTGGCACACGAAGTTGGCGCCAAAGGCGTGGTTACCGAATCTACCAAGACGTTGGTGGCGCTTAATAATCTGATTTCCTTTGTGGCATTTTCTGCATCCCTGCCGGACTTGCACTACTCTGCCGGGTCCGATTGGATGACCATTATTCTCCAGCCCTTATATCAGCTCACTGGCTCACTGCTTCTGGGATGTGCATTAGCCTATGGCTTGCACACAATTGCCGTGAAAACACAGCGGGCTTCCCAGTACAAGCTCGCGTTGGTCATCGGCACGGTTATTGTAGCGATTGGGCTGGCGCACGAACTGAAGCTTTCCATGCTATTTGCCCCTTTGGTGATTGGCGTTGTTATCAAGAACCTGGAACGGGAAACCGTTATTTCAGGCATTGAATTTGGTGCACCGTTCGAACTCTTCTTTATCGTTTTGTTTGTTTTCGCCGGTGCCGGACTTCATCTTGAAGAGTTGGTTGAGTTTGCTCCTGTGGTATTGGTGCTGGTGCTGGCGCGGAGTTTCGCAAAAATGTTTGGGACTATGGCGACGTTGCCTCTGTTCAGGGAGCCAGTCCGTGTAGGTATATCAAGCGGGATGCTTCTGCTGCCGATGGCCGGGCTTGCCATTGGGCTTGTCCAGACTTCGGGTAACCTCTTTCCCCAGCATGCATCAACCATCTCCGCAATTGTTCTGGGTGCCGTGGCAGTATTTGAAACGATCGGCCCGCCCATCGCCGCCCTTGCATTCCGTATCGCGGGCGAGTCTGGTGCTATGAACCGCGATATTATGAACGAGGATCCTGACAATACGGTTAAGGTGGAAGTGCTGTAATATTTTTGTCTTGGTGGGCAGTACCGGGATCGAACCAGTGACTTCCACCGTGTGAAAGTGGCACTCTACCGCTGAGTTAACCGCCCTGAAGAGGACGCGCATTAGAGCATTCGGGCGTTTACCGGCCAATTGGTTATGGTGCGACAGGCAAGGTGGCGTAAAATGCGCGCCTTACTTTGGAATGTTCTCTGCAAGTTATGACCATACGTACCCGTTTCGCACCCAGCCCCACCGGCTATCTGCATATCGGCGGTGCGCGCACCGCGCTGTTTTCCTGGGCCTACGCGCGCAAGCTGGGTGGCACTTTCATTTTGCGCATCGAAGACACTGATCTGGAACGTTCCACACAGGAATCGGTGCAGGCGATTCTGGATGGCATGTCCTGGTTGAATCTGGATTACGACGAAGGTCCGTTCTACCAGATGCAGCGCATGGATCGTTACAAGGCGGTGCTTCAGCAGATGCTGGATGAAGGCACCGCTTATCATTGTTACACCGCACCCGAAGAACTGGACGCCCTGCGCGAAGCACAGCGCGCACGCGGCGAGAAACCACGTTATGACGGGCGCTGGCGGCCGGAGCCGGGCAAGATGTTACCGGCGCCACCGGAAGGTGTTGACCCAGTCGTGCGTTTCAAGAACCCCATTTCCGGCACAACATACTGGGACGATCTGGTCAAAGGCAAAATCGTTTTTGAAAATAGCGAGCTGGATGATTTGATCATCGCGCGTGCCGACAGTACACCGACGTATAATTTCTGTGTGGTTGTGGATGATCTGGATATGAATATCACCCAGGTTATCCGTGGAGACGACCATATCAACAATACGCCACGCCAGATCAACATTCTCAAGGCGCTGGGCGCACCGCTTCCGCAATACGCGCATGTCCCGATGATTCTCGGCAGCGACGGCGAACGATTATCCAAGCGGCACGGCGCGGTGAGTGTGACGCAATATGCCGAGAATGGTTTTCTGCCGGAAGCGTTGGTCAATTATCTGGTGCGTCTGGGCTGGTCACATGGCGACGAGGAAATTTTTTCCACGCAGCAATTCGTCGAGTGGTTTGATTTGCGCCATATCAGCAAATCGGCGGCGCAGTTCGATCCGGACAAACTGCGCTGGCTGAATCAACACTACATCAAGCAGGCCGACAATGTGCGGTTGGCTAAACTGGTGTGCAAGCATCTGGCAGAGCGCGGTGTGCAGGTGAGTGAAGCACCCAGGTTGGAAGCCGTGGTCGCCTTGTACAAGGAACGTACCGCGACGTTGCTTGAGTTGGCGGATGAAGCGGAAGTCTTTTACGTCGAAATACATCCGGTGCAGGAGTTGCTGGATACACACCTTGTTCCGGAAGTGTTGCCCGCATTGCGCGAGCTTGCCGGACGCTTTGCCGATGTTGCCTGGGAGGCACCCGCGTTGGCTGCGCTGATCAAGGAATTACTGGCAAAGCACAACCTGAAAATGCCCAAACTGGCGATGCCGTTGCGTGTGTTGCTGGTCGGGCAAACGCATACACCGTCCGTCGATGCAGTACTTGCGCTGTTCCCGCGTGAGACCGTCCTAGCGCGCATGAAAAAATATTTGTGATGCCGCCGGGTATTCCATAAATTGGACGAATTGCTAGCAACGCCGGATATATCGCTGCCGTCTGGCACGCCATTTGCGCGTCACCGCGATCCGCCACGCCACGCGAATTGTGAAATACCCGGCAATTGCCAGGCTCAAGGCGAGCAGTGGCAAACCGATCAAAAATGGTTTGCCGAGCAGCGTCAGCCAACCCCATAATTCTCCCGACCAGCCATACCAGTGCAATTCAGGGAATGACAACTGTGCAATTTCCGTTCCATTGTTCGCGCCGCTCACCCATGCGCCGAGTTCATAAGCCAGCACATATAGCGGCACGATGGTAAATGGATTGGTGTACAGCGTGGTAAACGCCGCTACCGGCAAATTGACGCGCAGCAGCACCGCCAGCAGCGCGGCAGAAATCATCTGGAACGGCCCGGGAATCAGCCCGCAAAACAGGCCAACCGCTACCCCGCCCGCCACCGAGCGACGGTGCAGATGCCACAAATTGGGATGATGCAACCAGTTGCCGAACGGTTTGACCCAGCGCTGGTTCTTCACCGTTTCATGGTGCGGCAGAAACTGACGAAAAAATTTACGCATGGCATCATTCTAGCAGTCGTCTTGATTATGCAATTCCTTAAAACGCTTGCCGTGTGGAATATGTGACAATGCGTACCACAACCAGAACCCACGTTGTCTTATAGCCGGAACATGCTGTCCACCACACTGAAGCGCTACGCCTATCTTTCGATTGCAACCGCACTCGTCACCATCCTGCTCAAGGGCGCGGCCTGGTGGCTGACCGGATCGGTCGGCATGTTGTCCGACGCGCTGGAATCCTTTGTCAATCTGGCGGGCGCGCTGATGGCGCTGGCCATGCTGTCGCTCGCGGCGACGCCTGCGGACGACACCCATGCGTACGGGCACAGCAAGGCAGAGTACTTCTCCAGCGCCTTCGAAGGCCTTCTCATTTTCGTCGCCGCTTTCAGCATCGGCTATGCGGCGATTGAGCGCCTGCTCCATCCACAGCCAATCGAATCCGTCGGCATCGGCCTGGCGGTGTCGGTGGTGGCTTCGCTCATCAACCTCGCGACCGCACGCATCCTGATGAAGGTAGGGCGCCAACATAACTCCATCACATTGGAGGCGGACGCACACCACCTGCTCACCGATGTGTGGACTTCCGCCGGTGTAATTGCTGGCGTCGGGCTGGTGTGGATGACCGGCTGGCTGTGGCTTGACCCGGTTATTGCGTTGCTGGTGGCGGTGAATATCGTCTGGACCGGCTGGCAACTGCTGCAGCGTTCCGCCTCGGGATTGATGGATGAATCCCTTCCGGAAGAACAGGTCAGGGCAATCGAAACCGTGCTGGAAGACTACCGCCGACACGGAACAGGTTTTCATGCCCTGCGCACCCGGCAGGCAGGGCAACGCGCCTTTATCTCGTTACATGTGCTGGTGCCAGGTGCATGGACGGTGCAGCAAGGTCATGACTGGCTGGAAAAAATCGAGGCTGACATCAGGCGCGCCGTACCACACGCTCATGTGATGACTCATCTCGAGCCCGTGGAAGATCCGGTATCACTGTCCGATCAAACGCTGGATCGTAAAACCTGATTCACATTCTGTGCAGCGAGATTTGATCTGGCAATAAATTCCCGGTTGGCCATTGTCGACCCACTGCTGACATTCCAAAATGCAACCAGCGAATGACCGGTTTAAGCTTGGCACGCTGCCATTGATGCGTGGCAAACTGCCGGGTCGTCAGCCATTTCGGTAGTTCGAGGTTGTCACACCAAAAATTATTATGAATGACTGCTTTTCAAGGCGGGAAATTCATACTCTCGATCCATTGCCATCATCCAATCGTAGAAATTGGCTGCGCAAAAGTAGCTCTTCATTAAGCTGGGAAATGTCTTTCCAAGTATGGCAGATAACACCTGCATGAACGGTCGTTAGCAAAGCCGCCATTTAATTTACTATGAAAAAGAGAGAATTATTTTTTGACGCTGGTCGATAGCTGTGTGTAAATCAGCACTTCAAACTTTCCAGTTCTTTTAAATTTCTGCGCCCCATCAATTTCTCAAAGCCAAGATAGCAAAAATTATTAGCACGACAGCGGCCCAGCCTAAACGGTCAATATACTTATGCAACACCGCCTCCATACGTGCTCCACCCCAAGCCATTAGCCCGGCGACCAGAAAGAAGCGCGCGCCGCGCCCGATCAGTGAGGCCAAGGTGAAAGGCAGAAGCGCCATCGATAGGGTGCCGGCGGCGATGGTAAATACTTTGTATGGAACCGGTGAAAAGCCGGCGACAAAGATTGCCCAGAAACCCCAATTTCCGAACCACTCCACTGCTCTTTGGTAGCTTGGCCAATAATGGGATTCGCGCAGCATAGGCTCAAAAATATCAAAGGCGTAATGGCCGATCAAATAGCCGAACAGTCCGCCGGCAACCGAGGCCAGCGTGGTTAACAGAGCAAATTGCCATGCGCGTGACGGATTAGCTAAACACATGGGCGCGAGCATCACATCGGGCGGAATCGGGAAGAACGACGATTCCGCAAAACTCACACCGCCCAGATACCACGGCGCATGATGATGCCGCGACCAAAGCATCGCGCGCCGATAGAGTGGAAAAAATATTTGCATGCTAGTCAGGTGTCTCGTTGTTAGGTATTTCGCGCCAACATCATGCTACCCGCTTCCCGCTGCGTGTGGCGATTAGGCTCGCCACCACCGATGCTCCAATAAGGATAACCACAAGTGCCAGCGAAGCTTGCGTCGGCACGTGATACCAGGGCGCAATCAGCATTTTTGTGCCGATGAAGGTGAGCACCATAGCGAGGCCATATTTTAGTAAATGAAAACGGTCGGCCATGTCTACCAGCAGGAAATACAATGCGCGCAGACCCATGATCGCAAAAATATTGGAGGTGAAGACGATGAATGGGTCAGTGGTGATGGCGAAGATGGCCGGAATGGAGTCCACCGCAAACACCACGTCGGAAACCTCCACCAGGATCAGTACCAGAAATAGCGGCGTGAAATAGCGTACGCCATCCTTCACCACGGTGAACTTTTCGCCATGGTCGCCTGCCAAGATACGTAAATGGCGGCGCGCAAACTTGAGTACCGGGTTCTTTTCCAGATCCGGCTCTTTTTTCGCCATGACCAGCATGCGTATGCCGGTGATGACCAGGAAGATTCCAAACAGATACAGTACCCAGTGGAACTCTCTCACCACCCAGGCTCCGGCCAGAATCATGATGGCGCGCAGGACAATGGCGCCGAGCACGCCGTAGACCAGCACCCTGCGCTGATACTCGGGAGCAACGTGAAAGGCGCTGAATATCATCAGGAACACGAACACGTTGTCCACTGACAGTGATTTTTCGATGACATAACCGGTGAGGAATTCCACGGCCTTGGCATTGGCGATCTCAGAGCCGAGCGTGCTGCTCAGATACCACCACAACAGGCCGTTGAAGGCCAGCGCCAGAGACACCCAAGCCAGCGACCAGGCCGCTGCTTCCCTGACGCTCACCTTATGCACCTTGCGCCCGCCAAAGACGAACAGGTCGAGCGCCAGCATGACCAACACGAAGGTAATGAACGCACCCCACATCCAGGGTTCGCCGATGTTGTTGCCCATCAGGTTTCCTTACTGATGCACTTCTTGGCTACGCCCAGCCGGTCCATGATGGCAAAAATCAGTCCAGACAGGAGGAAGGTGCAATGAATGCCCACCTTCCACGCCAACTGCTCATTGGCGTAATTCTCGACATTGACGAAGGCCTTGAGCAGGTTAATGCCGGAGATGGCAATGATGGAGCCGATGAGCTTCATCTTGAGGTCGGTGAAATCCACATGCCCCATCCAGTCAGGACGGTCTTCATGCTCGCCGACATTGATCTTGGATACGAAGTTTTCGTAGCCCGCAAAAATGATGATGATCAGCAGGTTGGCGAGCAGTGTTAAATCAACCAGCAACAGGACACCAACGACGACACTGCCCTTGCCCGCCAGGACATCGGTCACGAGGTGCACGAATTCAAATCCGAACGCGATGAGCAGGAGGACGATGCCGAACACCAGACCGAGGTAGAAAGGTGCCAGCAGCCAGCGGCTGGCGAACATGGTTTTTTCCAGAAAGTGTTCGATGGCTTGCATAAAATTCCCTGGTTACTCGTCGCTGTTCATGAAACCCAGCAGTTGCAGCAGGCTGGTGAACAGGTTGAAGATTGATACGAACAGCGTGACTGTGGCCATCACATAGTTGGTTTCGCCGCCGTGGATGATGCTGCTGGTCTGATACAGGATCAGCCCGGACATCAGCAGCACAAACATTCCCGAGACTGCCAGCGACAGAGCGTGCATCTCGAAGAATATCGCGCCGAGTCCGGCCAGAAAGGCCACCAAGATGCCAACCATCAGGAAACCGCCCATAAAGCTGAAGTTCTTGCGGGTGGTCAGCGCATAGCCGGACAGTCCGAGGAAGATCGCGCCGGTCAGTCCCATCGCAGTAACCACGGTCTGGCCGCCGTTAGGCAGACCCAGGTAGTGACTGACGATCGGTCCCAGCGTATAGCCCATGAAACCGGTCAGAGCAAACACCGAGACCAGTCCCCAGCCACTGTCACGCAGCTTGGTGCTGGTAAATAGCAGACCGAAGTAGCCAACCAGCGTGATAATCAGCCCCGGATGGGGCAGCTTGAGCGCGACCGCAGCGCCGGCAGTGATGGCCGAAAATAACAGCGTCATCGACAGCAATATATACGTGTTGCGGATCACTTTATTGGTGGCGAGCACTGATTCAGTGATGGCTTGAAGGGCGGTGCCCGTCGACAGTACTTTGAAAGAATTCATGTTGTACTCCTTCTGGTAATGGATAAATTTCAAATTCCAGGGGTTGTGGGTGTAACACGCAGGGCCTGCGGTACGAGCGAAATGGCTTTCGCACCGATATCGCGTGGGCAGTCATGATGATGTTCGTGCTGCCTTTCCACCCGGCGTGTCAGCGTGCGCCCGGCACGATCGGTGGCCCGGTCGATTGCAACATAGAGATCGGGCTCTGTATCCTTAGCCGCGATATCCACAACGCTTGGAACCGCTATCTGGATATGACAGCGCTTATCTCCACCGTATGAGCCATTGATAACGGAGAGACAGGCGGAAATTTTGCACATTTGGTATTTGGCCCAGTCGAACGAGAAATGCATGGGTCGTTCAACGTGCTCGCGCAAGTCATCAGTTTGATCAAAGGCTCTGGACTGAATGATGATTCGCACGAAAATATTACCCTCTAGTTGATGACGCGGCGTTAGTCTAAGTTATGGCGAATAATCCAACAAATCGAATATACTTAATTATTAGTTCGTAAAATTGGAATAATTAAATTTATGTCAGCACTCAATTACAAGCACCTGCGATATTTCTGGGCAGTTGCCAAATCAGGCTCCATCACTCGTGCCAGTGAGCAATTGCACCTTACGCCGCAGTCGATCAGCGGCCAATTAAGCGAGTTGGAGGAGAACCTTGGTGTTGATTTATTTCGCCGTGCCGGCCGCGGCTTGGAGCTCACTGATGCGGGCCGAAGCATTCTCGGCTACGCTGAAAAGATATTCTCACTTGGTAACGAACTTCTTGATGTGGTGCGTGACCAGTCGGCTAAAAAGAGCCTTCCTTTCGCGGTTGGCATTTCCGATACCGTACCAAAATCGGCTGCCTACCGGCTAATAGAGCCAGCGTTGCATCTGGCAGAACCGGTGAGGCTTATTTGCCGCGAAGGTCGTCTGACTTCTCTTCTTGCGGAATTGGCGGTGCATAGACTTGACATGGTAATCGCCGATCGGCCAATGCCGAATAATCTTAATGTGCGCGGTTACAGTCATCACCTCGGCGAAAGTGATCTGACTGTTTTTGGTGCGACCGCTCTTGTTCAGGCGCTGAATGGAGCCTTCCCGGCGCTACTTAATGGCGCGCCATTTCTAATGCCAGGTATGGATGCCGCCATACGGCCACGGCTCGAACAATGGTTAGAAGCCCAGAATTTGCATCCGCAGATTGTTGGAGAATTCGACGATAGTGCGCTACTTTCGGCTTTCGGCCAAGCTGGTGCTGGTTTGTTCGTGGCACCAACCGCGATTGCCTCCTATGTTTGCGAGCAATATCG
Source organism: Gallionella sp. (assembly GCA_035529795.1). Lineage (GTDB taxonomy): Bacteria > Pseudomonadota > Gammaproteobacteria > Burkholderiales > Gallionellaceae > Gallionella. The sequence goes on from DATKVZ010000029.1 coordinate 13,269, forward strand.
CGTTGAGGCAATCGGGCGCATCAATGCGATAAGTGAGCAACTTTTTGCCATTACCACTGAGCGTCGGCTGACACACCCTGCCATTATTGCCATCAGTCAGGGAGCGCACGATGAGGTATTTGGTGGCATCCCGCATGGCCTTCGGCCCGAAGGCATTGCCCAGCAAGTCGAGTCACCGATGCAGGCACGCGCAGCACGAGGACGTATAGTATCCAAATCGACGGAGCGCAACTAATGGAAACATTTTAAGGAAACGCTGAACAAGCTCTGATTTTTTCGAGAATAGATTCAGCATTGCAATTATCCCGGCAACTTTGCCGGTTTTCCCGTTTTATCACCCCGGCTGGGGTGATTTTCTGGGGAATTTCCCCTCATTTCGCTTACGCTGGACACACTGACCCTGTCAGCGGTTGCCCCCCATTTTTCCAGGTTGATCAACGCCAGCATCGCAAAGGCGCGATTGGCATTCTTGAGCAAGCCACGATAACGCGCTTTGGCACCACCGAAAACGCAGTCAAAACACAAATCTGGATCGCCATCAGCGTTTACGTCTTGGTCGCCATCGTGAAAAAGCGCCTCAAGACCGATGCTTCGCTCTACAAAATATTACAGATTTTAAGCCTCACTCTTTTCGAAAAAGCACCGTTCGATCAATTACTTAAAAGTATAGATTACGAAATGCCGAAGTCTCAAAACGATAACCAAATGAAT
>DATKVZ010000030.1:0-6840 GCA_035529795.1 Gallionella sp.
CATTGTTGCCGCCGTCGGTGAGCAGGATCATCACCATCTGTCCCGGTTTTCCGGATGCACTATTGCTTCTGTCGCTGTCCAGGCGTTTGATCGCGAGCCCGATCGCGTCGCCGATCGCGGTCTGCGGGCCGGCCACGCCGACCATGGCTTCATTCAGAAATTGGCCGACGGTATCGAGATCGGTTGTCAGCGGTGCCTGGAGATAGGGCCGGGTGCCGAACAGAATCAGGCCAACCTGGTCGCCCTGGCGGTGCTTGATGAAATCGCCAGCGACCTGTTGCACCACGTTCAGGCGCGATGCGTTGCCCGCCATATCCTGTGTCGCCATAGAGCCGGACACGTCGACCGCGAGCATCAGGCGCCGCCCGGTGGCCGGCACCGGCAACGGATCATCCAGCCACTGCGGTCGCGTTGCGGCGGCGACCAGCAGTATCCACACCAGCGCAAGCAACAGGCTGCGCAACCGCCCATGCCGGGCCAGGGTGGGGGTCCAGACGGACGATACGGACGCGGCAAACGGCAGGAACAGCGCGCCGCTCTGCACGTTTGCCCGCGGCAGGAAGCGCACGACCAGCCACGGCAGCGGCAAGAACAGCAACATCCAGGGCCATGCAAAGTGCAGCATTATTTCCTCTTCAGAAAGGCGCGCGCGCCGCTCAGGATCACGGTGCGGTCCACGCTCGCGGTACCGCCGTAGGCCGCGCGCAGCAGATTGGTTCCGGCGTCTGTGGTCCATGCGCTGGCACCGTGTTCGATCACGAACGCGACCCATTTTTCTCCGCTCAGTCCGGCGACCATCTCGTGACCGAAACGCGCGACCGCATAGCGGCGCAGCAGATGCTCGAGGTCGCGCGCCAGCACGCTGTTGTCGGTCGCGGTCGATTCCAGGATTTTTAGTTGGCGCAATGCAGCGCGTTTCAAGCGCAGGGTCGGGTTGAACTGCCTGTAAACAATGTAAGCGATGATCAATGCGGACAGCACCAGCAATATCCACCAGCCCGGCGCGGGCGGCCACCAACCCGGCGCGGGCGGCGCATGTTCGGGCGCGAGTTGTGCGAGCCAGTCCGGTGTCACGCCGCCCATGCAGGCTCCCGCAGCAATGCGATCATTCTGTCGGTGACAGGGTCTTGCGTGTCCAGCCGGTGCAGCGGCAGATTCAATCGCGTCGCCAGATCGTCCAGGCGCTGTTCGCGCGCGCGCCATGACTGCTGCCAGCTGTTGCGGCTCTGGTCGCCGTCCATCCACCAGATGCGCTCGGGCAGGCCGACGCGAAAGCTGCCGGCAGGCAGCCCGCTGCGCTCCAGCGGGTCGGTGATCCATAACAAACGGCAATCGTTGTGCAGGCTGGCGCTCGCGAGGATGTCCTCTGTCGCGGCGTCCAGACCGGAAAAATCGCTGAGCAGCAGGACCAGGCTGCCCGGCTGCAGCAGCGGACGCAATGCCGAGACCGCATCGTGCAATCCGCCCGGTGTGGTTGTGCCGGGCCCGGTCGGTTGCGATTCCACCAGCGCCTGCAGGATCGGCAACACGCCGGCCTCGCGGGCGCGCGGCGGGAAGATCAGCGGCGCGGAAGCAGGCAGCGAGAGCACCGCGCCGACGCGGTCACCGCCCGTCGCGGCTGCCCAGCCCAGCATCGCGGCGGCGCGCAACAGCACCGACGACTTGAACTGGCGGCGGCTGCCGAAATACAGGCCGGGATGTATGTCTGCGACCAGCCACACCGGGCGCTCGCGCTCCTCGCGGAACAGCTTGGTGTGCGCGCGCCCGCGCCGCGCGGTGACGCGCCAGTCGATGTTGCGCGCATCGTCGCCGGCGGTATAAAGCCGCACCTCCTCGAATTCCAGCCCGCGCCCGCGTTGCGCGCTGCGGTGTCCGCCCTGCAGTTGCGCCATCGCGGGCCGGTGCGCGCGCAAGCTCAGTCCGCGCGCCGCACCGCGCAGTGCGGTCAGTTCATCGAGATCTGGAACGATCATGGAGCCGGGACCTTCTGCAGCAATTCCTTGACGCAGTCCTGCGCGGTGACGCCGCGTGCCTGTGCGGTGTAGTCGAGCAGCAACCGGTGGCGGAGCGCGTTCGGCGCGATCGCCTGGACATCCTCGGGACTGACGTAATCGCGCCCGTCCAGCCAGGCAAGCGCGCGAGCGCCGCGCTCGATGGCAATCGCCGCACGCGGGCTGGCACCCCAGCGCAACCATTCCGCCAGCTTGCCGCTGTAGCTGTCGGGCCGGCGTGTCGCATCGACCAGTGCAGCGATGTAATCGGCCACGGAATCGGCGAGTTTCAGGCCCAATGTTTCGCGGCGCGCCGCGAAGACGATCTCCTGCGTGACCGGGCGTGCAGGCGGCGGCAGTTCGCGTTCGTCCAGCGCCTCGCGTCGCGCCAGGTCCATGATCAGCCGGGTATTGGCGCGGTCCGGGTAGTCGACGACCGCGTGCAGCATGAAGCGGTCGAGCTGTGCTTCCGGCAGCGGGTAGGTGCCTTCATGCTCGATCGGGTTCTGTGTCGCCATCACCAGGAACAGCCGCGGCAATGCATAGGTGGTCATGCCCACGCTGACCTGGTGTTCCGCCATCGCCTCGAGCAGCGCGGACTGCACCTTGGCCGGCGCGCGGTTGATCTCGTCGGCGAGGATCAGGTTGTGGAACAACGGGCCGCGCTGAAAGCGGAAGCTGCCGTCTTCGGGACGGTAGATGTCCGATCCGGTCAGGTCGGCAGGCAACATGTCGGGCGTGAACTGGATGCGCTGGAAGTCGCATTGCACACCGTGCGACAGCGCCTTGATCGCGCGCGTCTTGGCGAGTCCCGGCGGCCCTTCGATCAGCAGATGACCGGCGGCCAACAACGTGACCAGCAGGCTTTCAACCAGGCTTTCCTGTCCCAGGATCTGGGTGTTGAGGTAACGGCGAAGTTCCTTGAAGGCGGTGAGGGTGTTGTTTGATGTGATGGCCGGATCAACTGCAAGCGTGTCCATTATTTATTTCCTCCTGTAATTTCTTGTAACAAAAAAATCTCCGATACTGCGATAGCAACCCCGGGTAAATCTGTAGCGCTGAGGGTAATGCCGGTTCGATATTTTTTGGCCTTCCATGCTACCTGCTTCACTATTTATAACTCCGCAGATCAGTGTCTCGGGCCGCGCATCTGTTCATCTGCGGGCCTTTGCAAGCAAGGGAATGCCTGGCGATTGTTCATGTGCATATCCTGTCTCCAGATGTATTGATGTTGCCATATCAAAAAATTGTTGAACGTGCGTAGTGGTCGCGCGAATTGACGCAGCGGAAATGAAAAAGTTCAGTGAGCGCCTTTTTGTAAAATATCAATCAGGGGGTTTGCAGAATTTGAAACGGGGACAAGCGGTTTGGCAAGGAGGATTTTTTATGCAGACCTGCCGCAGCAGCGTGCAGCACGGAGGGAGCCGTCAAGCGCAGCGTGACGACTCGAACATGAAGTTACACATGATGCTTTGTCGTGTAGCGATTTGCCATAAACACCAGGAATACAAATCCAAAAACGAATAGCCAAAGCTGCGTGAGATCGAACACTGCGTCCAGAAGGATAGGCTCATTGCTTAATAATACTGGAATAAAAATTACCGCCAGGAACGAACTGATGAAAATGGCCGCCGAGACATACAGCGTGCGGCGCATGAAGAGCCACAGCGGAAACACGAAAAGCGATGCACACGCCAGCGAGTACACGGACCAGAATATATTGGCCACCCAGTTTGGCGACCAATGAAGTCGATATGCGGTGAACTCAAACAGCGGTTTAAGGAATACAACACTTAACGCAAAAAGATATGGCCAGACAAGGGAGCTGGCAACACCAGCAACCAAAACGAGAAATGTGCCTTTAAGAGAGGGTGGCTTCATTAACGTAAAAGTGAGGAGCTGCGCGCTTTTACGCAGTCCCTCACGACTGCCGGGTTAGGGCTTTGTTCAGTGAGTGGCATTGGGGCGTAGCTTTAGATATACGATTCCCAGAAAGGCCATTCCCGCATACCAAAGAGCCTGTCTTGGATCAAAGCGGAAAAGATTACGAACGTCGTCGGTTATCTTAGTGGACAAGAGATTAAACCTTTTCAGGAAAGCATCCTGCCCCTCTTGATCCATCTCATCAACATATGCGGTTAGATCAAAGTTGACGTTGCGCACATCATGTACCAATGTGTTGCGAAGTTCAGATAACGAATTGATGAAACGAAGCTCGTCCTTTCCCAACAGCTCAAGAGCTTTAACGAATGCCGTCTTTCCTGTGCTTTTATTACTCATATCAAGGCGCGAAAAAATGTCATGAAGTTCAAGCCTATTCAATGACTCGGTGAGTAAGTGAGAAATCGCTGCCTCCACAAGTGCGTGAAGCTTTATGACAAAAGCCCAGTCGGTTTCATCGTCTCGATCAAGAGACTCGAAGAAACTGTGTGGAACACCAAGTATGCGCTCCAGTTGAGGAATGAGGTCACCGATATAACGAGCAGTCATTTTCAATCACCTGAGTATTAATGGGTGACCCCTTTAGTATTTTGCTTTAGTTTTTTGCGCTAGTTGCTTTGTAAGCAGTTTTTTATAACAAAAGCACATTGTTCATCTTTCGTCAAAAACCCACCTGTGCTTCCAGAATACGAAACCTTATTTACTTTACCGTTTTCTAAAACAAAGGTTGCTTCACAATACGTTTCGTCAATGGATATTGCGCCACCACCAGCATTAGAATCGCTACCACCTGGAATATAGCCAACACTGCCGCCCCCACTGTTATAAGTAAGAAATTCTAGGTCATCGATTTTCTCAGACCTTGCAGGGACGCCAGCACATGAAAGAAGCTCCTTTTTTGACATGCCAATCATTTCCGTCTTAGCACGCTTGGCAAGATCGGCTCTACCAAATGAAGTATTTGCGCAGCCGCTTAGGGTTGATAATGAAAGAAGTAATATCCATATAGTTCTCATTTAATGCTCCACTATTATGTACGCCCAACGTAAAGTAGACACTCTAAAAAATGCCTTGAAAGGCACCTTCGAGGTGTATAACTTGGCATTACTACTGAAGTGCCTTGTTTAAATATTGGTCAAATTATGCTGTCCCCGAATTCTCCGGCTCTTCGGAAAAAAGCGCCAGCGCAAGATTGTACAAATCGCCCGATCAGCTCAACTTCACTTTTTATTTTCATCCGGCCTGGTGGTGCCGAGTTTTGCCAGGCGCAGAAAGGTTGCCAGTTCTTCCACCCATTTCAGGCGCTGTTCGGGCGTCAGCTGCTTGAAGGCTTTCAGCCGTTCGTCGCTGACGTGGTAGGTGCGGTCGCCGGGCGGGAAGGGTCGGTTCATAGCGGTTTGACCCGTTTCAGGTGTTCGATATCGGAGAGGTCTATCGGCCTGCCGACAGCCTGTTTGAGTGCAATCAGGTCGTCTATCGATACAACGCGGACCGGTGTGCCGCCAACGTTGAAGATCACTGCTCGTGCAAACATCCCGGCGAATTCCACCGGGGGAAACAGCAACACATCCAGCGTTACACCGGCGGGATCGGGAGCGCGCAATGCAAACGCTTCGAGGTTTCGTTCCGCATGCCACTTGCGCAGCAATTCGACGTCGTTGAGCGATTCCAGGGGAACGGGCAACACCGGTGCGAGCCCGAGTTCCCTTGCTGTACCGATCAGCGCGGCGAGGTTGTCCGGATTCATTGCAACGGTGATATCCACATCCATGGTCGCGCGTTCTATACCATGCAAAGATACGGCCAACCCGCCAATCAGCAGGTAGTCAACTTTGTGCCGGTCAAGGGCGGTGAACAGGTCGATATAGAACATTACGGCAGTCTACCCAATGTGTGCGGCGTTGGGAACAATTCTTCTCTGCCCTTCATCTGCTTGTTATCATGCAGCCCTTACAAAAGGATGTTGATAATGTTTATCCCCAAATTGCGTAGTGCCCTGGCCGCTGTTTTCGTGTTGTCCGGTTTGACGAGTTCACCGCTGTTCGCCGCAGAGGTGAACGCCGCGGTGGCGTCGAACTTTTCCGCGCCGATGAAGCAGATCGTCACGCTGTTCGAGCAGCAGGGCGGTGACACGGTGAAACTCAGCTTCGGCTCGACCGGCAAGTTCTATGCGCAAATCAAGAACGGTGCGCCGTTCGATGTGTTTTTTGCGGCGGATACGGCGACCCCGCAACGTCTGGAAGAAGAGGGTTTGACCGTCGGCGGCTCGCGCTTCGTCTATGCTTTGGGCAAGCTGGTGTTGTGGAGCGCACAGCCCGGCTACGTGGATGACCAGGGCAGGGTGTTGCGCAAAGGCGATTACGAGAAGCTGGCCATCGCCGATCCCAAACTTGCGCCCTACGGCATGGCGGCGAAACAAACGCTGGACGGCATGGGATTGTGGGACGGTGTTCAACGCAAACTGGTGATTGGCGAGAACATCACCCAGGCCTATCAGTTCGTCGCGACCGGCAATGTCAAACTGGGTTTTGTCGCGCTGTCGCAGGTGATGCGCGACGGCAAAGTCAGCGCGGGATCATGGTGGATTGTCCCGGCACAAATGTACCTGCCGATCCGGCAGAGCGCGGTGCTGCTGGCCGGTGCGCAGGACAAGGAGGCGGCGCAGGCGTTTCTCGATTTTCTGAAGAGTGAAAAAGCGGCGGCGGTGATCCGCAGTTACGGATACGCGTTGCCCTGACCCGACAACAGCATGCATGAACTGAACCCCGACGACCTGCAAGCCGTGTGGCTGACGCTCAAGCTGGCGAGCGTCGCCACGCTGCTGCTGTTGCTGATCGCCACGCCGCTGGCGTGGTGGTTGGCGCACAGTCGCAAATGGTACCGCAGCATCGTGGCCGCGCTGGTGGCG
>DATKVZ010000031.1:0-17170 GCA_035529795.1 Gallionella sp.
GGCCGCGCTTCTTGCTGACAAGCCCTGGCAACCCTTCGATGCGGTAGCGCCGCACAATGCGCTTGATTTGCCGTACGCTGACGCCCAGTCTTTTGCCGGCTTCCTTTTGATCAAGCTTGCCTGCCGTGAGCAGTTCCATTACTTGTGCCCGTTTCGCTTCTTTTTGACTCATCATGATGCCCATTTCAAAATGCCCGCCTCTGGCTTTTACAGGCGCCGAGTCTAATCACTCAGGGGACATTTCTATTTGGGAGAAAGGGGACATTACTACTTAGCGCTAACAGGAAAGCAAGGCACATCTGTAATTTTTTGTTGATGCACTGTACACTGAGCACAAAACTCGATGTTCAGTTTAGAGTGGGTCATCCTTTGCACTTTTGGGGGATTGGTTGTTTCAAGCCAGTTGGTACTGGTTAGTTAACAGACGGGTAAGTCAACATGAAAAAAATCAGGAATATTCTCTTGGCTGTAGACGGCAACGTTGGCCGGCAGGCATTTATCGCCGAGGTGGCTACTGTTGCAAAAGACGCAGGTGCACAGGTCACCGTGCTGGGCGTTTTGGATATGCCGCCAGGCGGTCATGAGAAGAACGCAAAATCATCTGACCTTCAACAGTGGATGATGGAAGATCAACTGAATGAAATGGAGGATATTTCCTCCACGCTTGCGAAAAGCGGATTCCAGGTGACGATTAAGCAATCCAGCGGAAAATCGTATCTTGAAATCACTCGTGAAGCGATAAGCGGTGATTACGATCTAATCATGAAGCAGGCCGAGAGCGAGCCTGCTGTGAAAACGCTATTATTTGGCAGTACCGATATGCAGCTTTTTCGCTTGTGTCCCTATCCGGTATGGGTGTTCAAACCGACAACCAACACTGAATTGCGAAAAATAATGGTTGCCGTCGATTTGCTTGCATATGATCAGGAAAAAAATGCGCTTGCGGACAAAGTGCTTCAGTGGGGCAAGCATGTGGCCAGTCTGGTTGGTTCGGAACTTCACGTAGTTCATATATGGGATCTTTATGGGGAAGCCACATTGCGAGGCAGATCAGTGCTGGTCAATACAGTCGATAGGCTGGTGCAGGATGAGGAGCGAATACATCGCCAATGGTTGAATGAAGCGCTTGCAAAAAATGGGCTGGAACAAAACGAGGTACAGATACATTTTCACAAAGGGGATGCAAAGGAGTTAATCCCTGAAATAGCCAGAGCCATGAAAACGGATTTGTTAGTCATGGGAACGGTGGGTCGAACGGGAATTCCTGGTTTTTTCATGGGGAATACGGCCGATTCGGTCTTGCGCCAGGTAGACTGCTCTGTTCTCGCAATCAAGCCGGAAGGATTTTTAACACCGTTATGAACGATGGCAATCAGTTAGAATAAAATTTTGGAGTTGCAGCGCATCGGCAGCCTGCCGGTGCTAATCGCCTCTATCATTATCAAACGGCTCCCCGACAAGCGCGAACTCGATTCGCTGCATGGCCGCATCACGGCGGATTTTCTGATTGGGCAGGACATTTGTGTAACGCTGCGCCGCTTCGGTGGCAGGGCTATTGTTGTGGCGTGGATGAGTTGCCATGCACCGCGCCCACCATGTGCTACCTGTCTCGGGATGATATGAGTTTCTCTGCGCGGAACACCTGACCGTGCTCATACGATCTGAATAAGGGCATTTCATGAAACCACTAACCCGCATACTTACGGCCACTGACCTCTCCACTCCGGCCCGCCACGCGGTAGGCCGCGCTTTCCGCATCGCGGCCGAGATTGGTGCCAGACTGGACATTACCCATGTAATCAGCCAGAGCGCCCTGGACACGCTGCGCCGGTTACTGGGTACGCAGGCATCGCCCGTGGAACAGCATATCCTGGATGAGGCACGCGAAAAACTTGTGCAACTGGCGGCAGATTTTGGCCAGATACACGGACTGTCAGCCGGCATACATGTGGCTGCCGGGACAGTGTTGCGCATGATTCTTGATCAGGCCGACGCCATGGAGGCCGATCTTCTTGTTCTGGGTGCACGAGGTGAGGACTACCTGAGCCACTTACTGCTTGGCACGACTGCCGAACGTTTGCTGCGGCGCACCCTGCGGCCGGTCTTGATGGTCAAGCAAACTTCCCACGAACCCTACCGCCAGGTGCTGGTGCCGGTAGATTTTTCTCCCTGGTCTGTTACCACGCTCAAGCTGGCACGCACTGTTGCACCTCAGGCCGAACTGATATTGCTGCATGCTTTCGAAGCGCCCTTTGAATCCAGGTTGCAGTATGCCGGTATCGACGAAAAAACCATCAATCGTTACCGGGTGGCGGCCAGACAGGAATCCATGATTCAACTGGAGGCGATCGTCGCCGAAACCGGGTTAGGACCGGATACCGTGCGTCTGTCCGCGCATCATGGTGACGCTTCCCGAGTTCTGCTGGCTCAGGAGCAGGAGCTGGATTGCGATCTCATCGTCATGGGAAAACATGGGCAGGGGGTGGTGGAAGAACTGCTGCTGGGCAGCGTGACCAAGCATATCCTGTCGGAATCAGCCTGCGACGTATTGGTCGCCAATCATCCCGCATCGCAGCCATGAATGAGCAGCAACCGTATCCTGCGCCAGAGCCTGCTCGTCCGGTGCCAGTGCCGCCGTATTTCTGGCGCCATATTCTAATCGGCTTCTTTACCGTGGCGCCGCTGTGGGTGACCTGGCTGGTGTTCGATTTTCTTTTCAGTTTGCTGGCACAAACCGGCGCACCTTTTCTGCGCGGCACGGCACGGGGATTACGGCCATTTTTTGGCACTCTGGCCGACTGGCTGATTGATCCCACCGTACAATATGTGCTGGCCGCCCTGGTCACGCTGGTGGGACTTTACGTCGTGGGCCTGCTTACTTCTCTGGTGCTGGGGCGGCGTCTGATCGCGCTCGTGGAGCGCCAGCTTGACCGTCTGCCTCTGGTGCAAACTATTTATGGTGCCACCAAACGCTTCTTGCAGAGTTTGCAGAAGCCGCCACTGAGCGGGCAGCGGGTGGTGCTCATCAGTTTTCCCTCGCCGGAAATGAGGGCGGTGGGTTTTATTACCAAGGTGATGACCGACACGGTTTCGGGACGGCAGCTGGCGGCAGTTTACGTACCCACCTCGCCCAATCCCACCTCCGGCTATATCGAGATCGTGTGCATGGAAGATGTGGTGATGACTGACTGGAGCGTGGAGGAAGCCATGGCTTTTGTCATGACCGGCGGCACCAACGCACCGGAGCAGGTACGATTCAGCAATCCGCCAACATGAAAATACAAACCTTCCTTTTAAACGATCCCATTACGGTATCATGCTGCTCTCGAATTTTTTAGCGCAGTCTGTTGCAAGATTTACTCCTGATGACATCTGAAAATTTTCTTGATCTCCCCCCCCTGTTGAGTGCGCACGGCACGGTTATGTTGCCCGGCTCAAAGAGTATTTCCAATCGTGTGCTGCTGCTGGCGGCGCTGTCCGAAGGTGCAACCGAAGTGTGCGGCTTGCTGCATTCAGACGATACCGAACGCATGCTGGAGGGACTGCAAACATTGGGCGTGAAAGTCGAGACACTGGGTAATAACGCATACCGGGTGACGGGTTGCGGCGGCAATTTTGTTAAGCACGCGAAAGGTGATGCAGAAAAGCCGCTTGAATTGCATTTAGGCAATGCAGGCACGGCGTTCCGTCCGCTGACGGCGGTGCTGGCATTGTCTGGTGGGCATTATGTACTGTCCGGCGTGACGCGCATGCATGAACGGCCCATCGGCGATCTGGTGGATGCGTTGCGCCAATTGGGTGCGGACATTCGTTATCTGGAAAACAAGGGCTTTCCGCCACTGGAGATTTTTCCGGCGAAGTTGGCGGGTGACACCGTACGGATACGCGGCGATGTATCCAGCCAGTTTCTCACCGCGCTGTTGATGGCGTTGCCGTTGGTAGGAAAGACGATAAAGGTTGAGGTGGTCGGCGAACTGATATCCAAGCCTTACATCGAGATTACGTTAGAGATGATGAAACGTTTTGGTGTAGAGGCTCCAAAAAAAGACATCACTCATTTAAAAGTGGCAGAGGGCTGCCACTATGTGTCTCCTCAAAAAATTTATGTTGAGGGTGATGCTTCCTCGGCATCATATTTTCTTGCAGCGGGCGCAATTGGCGGTGGGCCAGTGAGAGTTTTAGGGGTGGGAGGTGATAGTGTGCAGGGTGATGTGCGCTTCGCCGAGGCGCTGGAATTGATGGGCGCACAGATCACAAAGGGTAATCGCTGGATGGAGGCGTGTGCGCCGCTCGATGGCAAACTCAAGGCCATCGACCTCGATTGCAACCATATTCCCGATGCGGCGATGACGCTGGCGGTTGCCGCATTGTTTGCCGAGGGCACCACTACACTGCGCAATATCGCCAGCTGGCGCGTCAAGGAAACTGATCGCATCGCGGCAATGGCGACCGAGCTGCGCAAGGTCGGTGCGACAGTGGAAGAGGGTGCGGATTACATTTGTATTACACCGCCTGCGCAAATCAAACATGCCGCCATCGATACTTACGACGATCACCGCATGGCGATGTGTTTTTCGCTCGCGGCGTTTGGCGCGGCGGGGATGCGCATCAATGATCCGGGTTGTGTTGCCAAGACTTTTCCGGATTATTTTGCGCGCTTCCGCGAAGTGGTGCAGGCGGTGCCGGTGATCACCATCGATGGGCCTTCTGCTTCGGGAAAGGGGACGGTGGCACAGCGCGTCGCCCAGGTATTGGGATTCCATTTTCTCGATAGCGGCGTTCTGTACCGCCTGCTGGGGCTGGCGGCGCAGCGGTATGACGTGGCGCTGGACGATGAAGCGGCACTGGCCAGCCTGGCGGGACAGATGGATATTCGTTTTGAAGGCGCGAACATCTGGCTGGACGGCACAAAAGTGGGAGATGAGTTGCGCACCGAAGAGGCGGGCGCCGCCGCCTCCGGAGTGGCGGCGCTACCTTTGGTGCGCGCTGCACTGTTGGACAAACAGCATGCTTTCCGTCGTGCGCCGGGACTGGTTGCCGATGGGCGTGACATGGGTTCGGTGGTATTTCCGGATGCTGCGTTGAAAATCTTTCTGACCGCCAGCGCTGAGGCGCGTGCCGGGCGCAGATATAAGCAGTTGAAGGAAAAAGGAATGGATGCTAATATCGCCGCCCTTTTGCAAGATATCCGGGTGCGCGACGAGCGGGATACGCAACGTAGCGCTTCTCCCTTGCAACAGGCGCCGGGTGCGAGCCTGCTGGATACCACTGCTCTGAGCATCGAGCAGGCGGTACAGAAAGTGCTGGCAAACTACCCGCAGAAGTAAGGTTCCGCGCACCTCCCCGGTGCTAGGATTTTCCAACTAACCGCCGTGTAAACGGTTTTATCTTTAGGTGTATTTTCAATGAACGCAACTGCTGACGCTGTACTGGATACCGATAGTTTTGCCGCAATGTTTGAAGAAAGTTTGACGCGCAAGGAAATGCGCGCGGGCGAACTGATCACCGCACAAGTTGTGCGTATTGATCACAATATGGTAATTGTGAACGCCGGACTGAAGTCCGAAAGTTTGATTCCGATTGAGGAATTTCTTGATGCCAAAGGTGAACTGGAAGTCAAGGCAGGCGACTTTGTCACCGTCGCAATCGAGGCGCTGGAAAACGGTTATGGCGAGACCAAGCTGTCGCGCGAGAAGGCCAAACGCCTCGCTGCATGGCATGATCTGGAAGCGGCCATGGAAGAAGGCCGTATCGTGGAAGGTTTCGTCAGCGGCAAGGTCAAGGGTGGCCTGACTGCAATGGTCAACGGCATTCGCGCGTTCCTGCCCGGTTCGCTGGTGGATATCCGTCCGGTCAAGGACACCACGCCTTACGAAAACAAGACCATGGAACTGAAGGTCATCAAGCTGGACCGCAAGCGCAACAACGTGGTGGTTTCGCGCCGCGCGGTACTGGAAGCATCCATGGGCGCCGACCGCGAAGCGATCATGGAAAATCTCAAGGAAGGCGCGATCGTCAAGGGTGTGGTCAAGAACATCACCGACTACGGTGCGTTTGTTGATCTGGGCGGTATTGACGGCTTGTTGCACATTACCGATCTGGCATGGCGTCGCGTGAAACATCCTTCCGAAGTGTTGAATGTAGGCGACGAAGTCGAAGCCAAGATTCTCAAGTTCGATCAGGAAAAGAACCGTGTTTCACTGGGCATCAAGCAAATGGGCGATGACCCATGGAATGGTCTGGCACGCCGCTATCCGCAAGGCACACGTCTGTTCGGCAAGGTGACTAACCTGACCGACTACGGCTCATTCGTGGAAATTGAGCAAGGCATTGAAGGTCTGGTGCACGTTTCCGAAATGGACTGGACCAACAAGAATGTTCATCCATCCAAGGTTGTCGCATTGGGCGATGAAGTGGAAGTGATGATTCTGGAAATCGACGAACAGCGCCGCCGTATTTCTCTGGGCATGAAACAATGTAAGCCGAATCCATGGGATGATTTTGCGATCAATCACAAGAAGGGTGACAAGGTTAAGGGGCAGATCAAGTCCATCACCGACTTCGGCGTATTCATTGGTCTGGATGGCGGCATTGACGGCTTGGTGCATCTGTCCGATTTGTCCTGGAGTCAGCCCGGCGAAGAAGCGGTGCGCAGCTACAAGAAGGGTGACGAAGTTGAAGCTGTGGTATTGGCAATCGATGTGGAACGCGAGCGTATTTCCCTTGGCATCAAGCAGATGGAAGGAGATCCTTTCGGTGGCTTTGTTACCGGACACGAAAAGGGAGCAGTGGTCACGGGTACAGTGAAGGCGCTGGATGCGAAGGGTGCGACTATCGTGCTGGAAGGTGATGTTGAAGCCTACCTGAAGGCGTCTGAAGTGTCTGCCGACCGCGTTGAGGACATCCGCACCCATATGAAAGAGGGCGATAGCGTGACTGCCGTAATCATCAATGTGGATCGCAAGAACCGCGGTATCAATTTGTCGATCAAGGCACTCAACAAGGCTGAAGAATCTGCTGCCATGCAGAAGCTTTCCGCCGAAAGCGTTTCCAATGCAGGCACCACCAATCTGGGCGCATTACTGAAGGCCAAGATGAGTGGCAGCAAGACTGAAGCCTGAATCAGGGATTTATCATTATGACTCGTTCCGATTTAATTGCCAGGCTTGCCGAACTGCACCCGCAATTGTTGGCCAAGGATACTGAATTTTCTGTCAAAGTAATTCTGGATACCTTGTCTGCCACGCTGGCGCGTGGCGGGCGTGTTGAGATTCGTGGTTTCGGCACTTTTGCCTTGAATTACCGCCCACCGCGTCAAGGGCGTAATCCCAAGACCGGCGATAAGGTGAAAGTACCTGCCAAGTATGTGCCGCACTTCAAGGCAGGCAAGGAACTACGGGAGCGGGTCTGCGCGCAGATGCGCTGATTCCTGTCCTGTGCGGTTGAAGATGGCGGCATATCGCAAGGTAGAGCCGCCATTTTTTATGCTATCGTTGCGAGACGCCTGCACCACAGCTGTGTATTGATAATACTGCGTCAAAGTGCGACTCAAAATTTTGGTGTGTAAAACATACACTCCGGTATTCGCCACTTGCTCTCCGGGTATAGCCAGCGCCAGCCACACGTTGCAGGAATTTTGTTGTGATAGTTTTTGGGGCAGATGCCATGCGTTATCTCAATTGGGTTTTGCGTGCAGTGTTGTTTTTCGCGCTGCTCGGGTTCGCGTTAAAAAATGACAGCGCTGTCAAGGTGCAGTATTTCTTTGGCCTTGAGTGGGAGTCTTCGCTGGTGATTGTGCTACTGCTGTTTTTTGCTGCCGGCGCAGTTGTCGGTGTACTCGCCATGCTTGCCAATGTACTGCAGCAACGCCGTGAAATTGCGCGCCTGAAGCGTGATATCCGGGTCAAAAATAAACTTGCCGGTATCGGTGAAACGCAGCAAATCCCCATTCAACCCTCCTGATAGACCTGTCTGGTTATGGAATTTGAACCCTGGATGCTGCTGGTCTTTCCGCTTTTTTTCGGAATGGGCTGGTTGGCCGCGCGTATCGACATCAAAGAGTTGCTCTCTGAATCGGGTGCGTTGCCACAATCGTATTTTCAGGGGCTGAACTTCCTGCTCAATGAGCAGCAGGATAAGGCTATTGAGGCCTTTATCGAGGTGGTCAAGGTCGATCCGCAAACCATCGAACTGCACTTTGCGCTGGGTAGTCTGTTTCGCCGGCGCGGAGAAATTGATCGCGCCCTGCGTATGCACCACAATTTGGTGGATCGTGCCGATCTGGACAATGATAAACGCCAGCAGGCGATTTTCGAACTGGCGCAGGATTATCTGAAAGCAGGTATTTTTGATCGCGCCGAGAGCCTGTTTCGCGAACTGAAAAAGACTGCGTATGCCAAGCCGTCACTGGAATTCCTGCTGGAACTATTTCAGAAGGAACACGACTGGCTCAAGGCGATTGATATTGCACAACAGCTGGCAGCGGCAACCGGCCAGCCTTACAGCAAGCAGGCTGCACTGTTTTACTGTGAACTGGCAAGCGAGGAGATTGCAAAGGACAATACCGTTGCGGCGTACGGGCATTTACAACAGGCGTTGACGATTTATCCGGGAGCGGTACGTGCCACGATGATGCTGGGTGATATGGTAGTTAGTGAATGCAGGCACGAACAGGCCATTTCTATTTGGAAAAACATCGAGATACAGGATGCGCAATATCTGCCGCTGGTCGCGGAGCGCCTGCTGAATGCTTATCGCTACCTGGATAGAGAGGCGGAGGGCATTGCTCTGTTGCGTGAATATCTGGGTAAATATCACTCGTTAGACTTGATGAATGTGGTGTTCGACGGGGTGATAAAAAACGAAGGCCCGGCTGCTGCCTATCAACTGGTGCGCGACGAGTTGCAGCACAATCCATCCTTACTGGGGCTGGATAAATTGCTTGAGGCGCGACTGTTGGAAATGCCGATGGAGCGGCGCGCCGATGTCGAGCTGGTGAAGGATTTGGTGCATAAACGTACACGCAATCTGGCAATGTATCATTGTGCTCATTGCGGCTTCAAGGCGCGCCAGTTCTACTGGCACTGCCCGGCCTGTCAGGCTTGGGACAGTTATTCACCGCGCCACACTGAAGAAACAGAAATTTCTGTATGAGTGACCCCAGGATCATTGTCGCGCTGGATTATCCGGAAGCGGCACCGGCACTGGCGCTGGTTGAACGCCTGCAACCGGAATTGTGCCGCCTCAAGGTGGGTAAAGAGTTGTTTACTGCGACTGGACCGCAACTGGTCGAACAGTTGCAGCAGCGCGGTTTCGAAATTTTTCTCGACCTGAAGTTTCACGATATCCCCAACACGGCTGCGCAGGCCTGCAAAGCCGCAGCTGACCTGGGGGTGTGGATGGTCAATGTGCATGCGCTGGGCGGGCGCAAGATGCTGGAAGCGGCGCATGAAGCGGTTGTCGGCAGCACGCACCAGCCCAAGCTGATTGCCGTGACGCTGCTCACCAGTATGGCGCAGGAAGACCTCGCCGACCTCGACATTAACGCTACACCAGCCGAGATGGTGCTGCGTCTGGCAAAGCTGGCGCACGCCAGCGGGCTGGACGGCGTGGTGTGTTCCGCGCAGGAAGCCGCGCTATTGCGCAAACAGTGCGGCAAAGATTTTTGTCTGGTGACGCCGGGTATTCGTCCGGCGCAGGCCAGTCTTGATGACCAGTCGCGAGTAATGACGCCGCTTGCTGCATTAAAAGCAGGCGCCAACTATCTGGTGATTGGGCGGCCGATCACCAAGGCTGTGGATCCACTGCAGGCATTGCTTGAGATCAATCGGGAGATCGGGGGAGCAGCATGAATCAAAACAGTGCGAGGCGGTCATGATGGCGTTGCCAGAGTTCAGCGGTGCAAAGATACTGGTGGTTGGTGATGTGATGCTGGACCGCTATTGGTTTGGCGATGTTTGCCGCATTTCGCCGGAAGCACCGGTGCCGGTACTCAAGGTGGAGCGTATCGAAGAGCGCCCTGGCGGGGCTGCCAACGTGGCACGCAATATCGTTGCACTTGGCGCGCAGGCCACTTTGCTGTCGGTGGTTGGCGACGATGAGGCGGGTGTGCACTTGGAGAAATTGCTGAATCAGCACGATAACCTAAGCGCACTGCTGCATCGTGACAGCAGCATCTCGACCACCATCAAGTTGCGTGCCGTCGCGCGCCAGCAGCAATTGCTGCGTATCGACTTCGAGACTCAGCCCAGCCACGAAGTACTGAATGCAAAGCTGATGGATTTTCGTACCAAGCTACCGGAGGCGGATGTGGTGATTCTGTCTGACTATGGCAAGGGTGGACTGGCGCACATCAGTGAAATGATTCGGCTGGCGCGCGCAGCAGGCAAACCGGTGTTGGTGGACCCCAAGGGTGACGATTACGTCCGTTATCACGGCGCGACACTACTCACACCGAACCGCAGTGAATTTCGCGAAGTGGCGGGTAGATGGAAGACCGAAGCAGAATTCAACGCCAAGGCAGAAAAATTGCGCTCTGAGTTGCAGCTCGATGCGCTGCTGATCACGCGTAGTGAGGATGGCATGAGCCTGCATCGCGCCAACGAAGCACTGCACGAGCCAGCGCAAACACGCGAAGTATTCGATGTCAGCGGCGCAGGTGATACCGTAATCGCCATGCTGGCGGTGATGCTGGCGAGCGGTGCGGATATGCTCGATGCGATGCGTATCGCCAACCATGCGGCAGGTATCGTAGTGGGTAAACTGGGCACAGCGGTAGCCAGCCGTGAAGAGATTATTCAGGATATGCAGTAAGTGCTGGCAGCGGGTAAATAGAGAGTGGTGAATAGAAAGTGGCTTTCCCGCTTTCAACTTGTTACTGAGGTGTGCAGCGCCAACCCACTTTCTTAAAAATAAATTGAAGGGAACAAAAATGTACTACATCGTTACCGGCGCTGCCGGATTTATCGGTTCCAATCTGGTCAAGGCGCTCAACGAGCGCGGTGAGAACAACATCATCGCGGTGGACAATCTCAGGAATGCCGACAAGTTCAGGAATCTGGCCGATTGCGAAATCGCCGACTATCTCGACAAGGAAGACTTCCTCAAGAAATTGCAGGATGG
Organism: Gallionella sp.; assembly: GCA_035529795.1. Lineage (GTDB taxonomy): Bacteria > Pseudomonadota > Gammaproteobacteria > Burkholderiales > Gallionellaceae > Gallionella. The sequence continues at coordinate 11,122 of DATKVZ010000031.1, forward strand.
TTTTTTCGATGGATTGGTTAGCGCGGTGCTGCATCAGGGCGCATGCTCCGACACAATGGAAACCGACGGACGCTACATGATGGGCAACAACTACCAGTACACGCTGGAGTTGCTGAATTACTGCCAGAACGAGGAGGTCCCATTCCTGTATGCCTCATCCGCCTCGGTGTATGGCGGCAGTAAAGCATTCAGGGAAAGCCGCGAATGCGAAGCGCCACTGAACGTGTACGCCTATTCCAAATTTCTGTTCGACCAGATCGTGCGGCGTCGTTGGCACAAGCGCAATGCGCAGATTGTCGGGCTGCGCTATTTTAATGTGTACGGCTCGCGTGAACAACACAAGGGGCGTATGGCTTCAGTTGCATTTCACTTTTTCAACCAGTATCGCGCCGATGGCAAGGTGAAGCTGTTCGAAGGTTGCGACGGCTATGCAGATGGCGGGCAACTGCGCGATTTCGTCTCGGTCGAGGATGCGGTCAAGGTAAATATGTATTTCCTCGATAATCCGCACAAATCAGGCATCTTTAATCTGGGTACCGGCCAGGCACAAAGTTTCAATGATGTGGCCATGTCGACTATCAATGCCTTGCGTGAGACCGAAGGCAGGTCGGCACTGAATCTCGCCGAGCTGCAACAGCAAGGGCTGATCGAGTACATCCCGTTCCCCGAAGCGTTGCGTGGCAAATACCAGAGCTACACCCAGGCCGACATCGGGGCACTGCGCAGCAGTGGCTATGCCGAACCGTTCCTGACAGTGGAGCAGGGCGTGGCGCGCTATGTGGGACAGATGCTCAAAGCAGCGGGGTAAATATGTATACCTCCATAGAGAATTTCATCGGCAATACTCCGCTCGTCAGACTCCAGCGCATTCCCGGCAACACCAGCAATATGTTGTTGGCCAAGCTGGAAGGCAATAACCCCGCCGGTTCGGTGAAAGACCGTCCGGCGTTGTCGATGATTATGTGCGCCGAACAACGCGGCGAAATCAAGCCGGGCGATACACTGATCGAGGCAACCAGCGGCAACACCGGCATCGCGCTGGCGATGGTGGCGGCGGTGCGCGGCTACCGGCTAATCCTGGTGATGCCGGAAAATCAGAGCGTGGAACGCTGCCAGGTCATGCGCGCCTATGGGGCGGAACTGCTGCTGACGCCAAAACAAGGTAGTATGGAGCTGGCGCGCGACACGGCAGAAAAGCTGTGTGCCGAGGGTAACGGCATCATCCTCGACCAGTTCGCCAACCCCGATAATCCGCTGGCACATTACGAGGGCACCGCGCCGGAAATCTGGCGCGATACGCAAGGCAAACTCACGCATTTTGTCAGCAGCATGGGTACTACCGGCACCATCATGGGATGTTCGCGTTTCTTCAAGGAACGCAATCCTGCCATTCAAATTATCGGCGTACAACCGGAAGAGGGCGCTCAGATTCCCGGTATCCGCAAATGGCCACAAGCCTATCTGCCGAAAATTTATGACGGCAGCAATGTGGACCGACTGGAATATGTGAGCCAGCGCGATGCGGAGCAAATGACTCACCGCTTGGTGCGTGAGGAAGGTATCTTCTGTGGCATCTCGTCCGGTGGCGCGCTGGCTGTGGCACTGCGTATCTCGCAACAGGTCGAGAACGCGACCATTGTATTTATTGCCTGTGACCGGGGCGACCGCTATCTGTCTACCGGAGTTTTCCCAGCCTAAAATCCTGTCTGAGCAAACTTGGGTTTGGATAGTGCCGGATTCTGCGCGAAGTAGCGTTTGATGCCGCTCAAAATCGCATTGGCGATTTTCATTTGATAGGCTTCATCGTTCAGGCGACGCTCTTCACTAGGATTGCTGATAAAAGCAGTTTCGACAAGAATAGACGGGATGTCTGGTGATTTTAGTACGGCAAATCCGGCCTGTTCGACTTGGCCGCGATGCAGATCGTTGATGTCACCCAATTCGCTCAGTACATGTTTGGCGAGTTTCATGCTGTCGTTGATGGTGGCGGTCTGCGACAGATCAAGCAGGGTGCGCGCCAGATAGGGATCTTTTACCGCGATGTTTACCCCACCAATCAGATCTGCTTCATTTTCTTTCTTTGCCAGCCAGCGTGCCGCCGTACTGGTTGCACCGTGCTCGGACAGTGCGAACACCGCCGAGCCGCGCGCGCTTGGTTTGATAAACGCGTCGGCGTGTATCGAAATGAACAGGTCTGCATTCACCTTGCGCGCCTTGGCAACACGTCCGCTGAGCGGGATGAAGTAATCGCCGTCGCGAACCAGCACGCCGCGCATATTTGGCGTTCCATCCACCAATGTTTTCACTTTGCGCGCGATAGCCAGTGTGACGTTCTTCTCATGCGAACCTTTCCTGCCAATTGCCCCAGGATCTTCGCCGCCGTGTCCGGCATCAATCGCGATGATTAAGGTGCGGGCACGTAATTCCGGCAGATTGGGCGTTGCATTCGCAGGGGGAGGCAGTTTGTTGCTCAGGTCCGTACTTAATCCCGGATGTCCTTCTGCGGGTGGTTTGGTTGTGGCTGGTGCACTGGCGGCTTCCAAGGCAGATGCTTTGGGTTGTTCGAGCAAAGCCATCAGTGGGTCAAGCGGTTGGGCAGGGTACACATCCAGCACCAGGCGATAGCCGTATTCGCCGACCGGTTTGAGGGCAAATAACTGTGGCTCAATTTCACTTTTCAAGTCCAGCACCAGACGTACTACACCGGGTTTGAATTGCCCCACACGCACACTCTTGATGTAGGGGTCATCGTCGCCGACCAGTTTGATCAGGTCATCGAGCGCGTTGCCGGGTTCGACATCTTCCAGGTCGATTACCAGACGTTCCGGATTGCTCACGGTGAACATATTATGACGAATGGCGTGCCTGGATTCGAGTGTCAGGCGCGTGTAATCCTGTGCTGGCCAGACGCGTACAGCACTAACGGCAACGGCTGCAAATACTTGTGGCAACCACAACAGTGTTGTAAAAGTAAGAAGCGTTATAACTGCTCTAAGCATTGTTTTCCTGCCTCCGTGTTGGCGCGAACCTCCACTTTGCGTCCCTTGTTCAGAACCGCCAGATTTATTTCCACATCAGCCTGCGGAGCCAGTCCCTGCGCCTTCTCCGGCCATTCAATAAAGAATATGCTATATCCGTCAAACTCGTCACGAAAGCCGGCGGCTTCCCATTCCGTCTCATCGTGCAGGCGATACAGGTCGAAGTGGCGCAAGTTTAACCCGGCGACATGGTAGGGTTCAACCAGCGTATAGGTGGGGCTTTTGACGCTACCGGTATAACCAAGCGCATTCAGCATGCCGCGTACCAGCGTAGTCTTGCCTGCGCCAAGGTCGCCGCGCAAGTAAATCACCATGCCCGGTTTCAACTGTGCAGCGAGCCGCCGTGCCAGCGCAAGCGTGGCAACTTCATCGACGAGGGTGAATCTGATTCGGCTATTATCCTGACTATGCAAAACGAAATTCCTCAATCGATCAATTATGCGGCACTCACCGCACGGATACGCGCATGGGCGCATGAGCTTGGTTTTCAGGCCGTGGGTATCAGCGATACCGATCTTTCGACCGGGGAGAACGGCCTGTTGCAATGGTTGGCCAGCGGTTATCACGGTGCGATGGATTATATGGCAAAACACGGCACCAAACGCAGCCGCCCGGCGGAGCTGTTACCCGGCACATTGCGTGTTATCTCACTGCGCATGAATTGTGCGCCGCCCCATGTGCGAGATAGTTGGCAGGTGTTGGCGGAAGGCGAGCGCACCTTTATTTCACGCTATGCGCTGGGGCGCGATTACCACAAGGTATTGCGCAACCGTTTGGCAAAGCTGGCCGAGAAAATTTATGCCGAAGTAGCCGGGTTTAACGGGCGTGTATTTACTGACAGTGCGCCGGTAATGGAGGTAGAGCTGGCGCGCAAAGCCGGTTTGGGTTGGCGTGGCAAGCATACGCTGCTGCTGTCGCGCGAACAGGGGTCATGGTTTTTTCTCGGCGAGATCTATGTGAACTTGCCACTGCCGGTCGACGAGCTGCAGCAAGAGCACTGCGGAGCCTGCACGCGCTGTATTGATATTTGTCCGACGCAAGCCATCGTCGCTCCATACCGTGTTGATGCGCGCCGCTGCATTTCCTACCTCACTATCGAACTCAAGGGCAGCATTCCGGTTGAGTTGCGCGTACTGATCGGCAATCGTATTTACGGCTGCGATGATTGTCAGTTGGTATGCCCGTGGAATAGTTTTGCCCAGGCCAGCGTCGAGCCGGATTTCGCAGTACGGCACGGGTTGGATGATGTGTCCTTGATCGAGTTGTTCGCGTGGGACGAGGCTGAGTTTATGACCAGGCTGGCAGGCAGCGCGATCTATCGCATCGGCCATGAGCAATGGCTGCGTAATATCGCCGTGGCGTTGGGTAATGCACCAAGAAGCGCTGCTGTCATCGGCGCGCTGGAGTCCCGTTCTGTGCATCCATCCGCACTGGTGTGCGAGCATGTGGTATGGGCGCTGGCAAGACAGTTCAGTAAATAAACCGCTTCCGCAATTCTTCCAGATTCAATTCATGCAAAATTTGCTCCATTCTTTCTTGCGCATTCTTGCGCGGCGTATCCGTGTGGCGCGCGATAATCAGCTCATTCTTCATCGAGTGCTCCCAGCCGACCAGTTCCGTCACTGTTACTTGATAACTGTGCGCTTCCAGCAGCAGGCAGCGTAGTACGTTGGTGAGGTGGCTGCCGAATTCGCGGGTATGAATCGGGTGGCGCCAGATTTCCGAGAGTGGTGTTTTGCCGAAGGATTGATTTTTATGTTTGTTCAGTGCCGCAGCCACTTCGGCCTGGCAACAGGGTATCAGCACGACGAATTTTGCCTGCTTGCGCAGCGCAAATTTGATTGCTTCGTCGGTAGCGGTGTTACAGGCATGCAATGCGGTAACGACATCGATTTGTTCGGGCAATTGCTGCGAGTGAATGGACTCTTCTACCGATAAACTCAAAAATGACATACGCGCAAAACCAAACCTCTCGGCCAGTTCGCGAGATTTGCCGACCAGCACCTCACGGGCTTCAATGCCATAAATATGGCCAGTCTCTCGCGCTTTCATGAATAGGTCGTAGAGGATAAAACCCAGATAGGATTTGCCCGCACCGTGATCTGCCAGTGTCAGGTCTTGCCTGGCAGCAAACACCTCATCCAGTAACGGCTCGATGAAATGATACAAATGATAAACCTGCTTCAGTTTGCGGCGGCTGTCCTGATTGAGTTTGCCGTCGCGTGTCAGGATATGCAACTCTTTAAGCAATTCGACGGATTGGCCGGATTTGATTTCGGGAATGGAATTCATGGTGGTTTTGCTCTGATCAGGCTTTGGTTCGGTATTTGTTGGACGGCAGATAATAGCGTGTTTCATTGGTATTGAATTGTGCGAAGTTTTGTACCAACAAAACCCCAGTGCTGTGCGGTGATTGGAAAGGGCTGGTGGTTGGGACGGTTGGGTGCGCTAGCCTCTACGATAAAGGGCCGCAGTGAATTTGACATGTAAGAGTGACTTGCTCATCGATACCTCTGGCGGTATTGCCAGAGGTGAGGTCTGCCGATGGATAGTGAAGCTGTAATCAACATGGACACTGCCCGCACTGCCTTGTGGAATGTGTGGGTCGCTGATGAGTGGTTTGAGGCAGTGCTCTGAAAATTTCACTTTGCGAATAGATTCATATCGTTGTCAGGCGCAGTCTGAACTCCAGAAAGTATCTATCAAGAGCGTTACCGCTTGTGCCGCAATAAAAATGCACATAGCGTTTGACGAGGCTGGGATGCTTTGCTATAGTTCGCCTCTTCGCTGACGCGGGGTGGAGCAGCTCGGTAGCTCGTCGGGCTCATAACCCGAAGGTCATAGGTTCAAATCCTGTCCCCGCAACCCATCAGCCCGATCTTTAAAAAACAAACGAACAACCGACGAGTGTAGGCGCTTGGTTTTTGGGGAGTTTCTGTATCCTTTGGGATGTGGGAACGACTTTAAAAAACAGCAGTAAAAAGTGCTTACGCGAAGTCGAAAAGAATCAT
>DATKVZ010000032.1:0-58983 GCA_035529795.1 Gallionella sp.
TTGCGCCCGCTTCGCTTCTTTTTGACTCATCATGATGCCCATTTCAAAATGCCCGCCTCTGGTTTTTACAGGCGCCGAGTCTAATTACTCAGGGGACATTTCTATTTGGGAGACAGGGGACATTACTACTTAGCGCTAACACAAAATATTTGTCCCGGAATCGGGCGCATAGCAACCATTCGTGCGCTAATCTTGCGCGCAACTCCGATAAACACGAATAGCCCGGAATATTTCGTCGTCACGCACCAGTTCGTCGCAGCGTTTCTGCAATGTCCCGGTGTATTCCCCGGAATGGTCACGGGCGGGAACATGGATTTCCGCATCCACCTTGCCATCCAGGTAGTGCAGCACCACCTGATCATTGGCCAGATTTACATTTCCCAGCCGCTTTGCAAGGTGCGCCAGAAGGCCGGCGCGGTTCGGCAGGCCCGCGTTTGATTTGGCTTGCAAGTCATTTTCCGGATCAATATGTACCAGTACATCCAGCACATGATGCCGGTTAAGCACGGCCTGGCGCGCTGATTCGGCAATGTAATGCCCTTCCGATACGCTGATTTTCGAATCGACCATGATATGCGCGTCAACCAGCGCATTGTCGGCCATTTTGCGTGTGCGCAGTTCGTGCAGCCCGCGCACGCCGTGAGTATCAAGTAATGTTTGCCGGATGGCATCGACCTGTTCCGCATCCAGCCCGGTATCGATAAGTTCCGCCATGGCTTGCAAAGCCAGCTTGCCACCCATGTGCGCAATCATCACACCGACCACCGCCGCAGCGATCGAATCCAGAAAGGTAAAGCCGAGCAAATTACCGCCGATACCCGCCAGCACGACCAATGAGGATGCGGCATCAGAACGTGAATGCCAAGCGTTAGCCGCCAGCAGCTGTGAACGCACACGTTTGGCTACCGCCATCAAATAGCGGAACAATCCCTCCTTGGCAATCAGGGTAAGCAGCGCTATCCAGAACGTGACAGGATGGACAGTCTGCAGGTTTTGCGGGTACTGCAGCCGCATTCCGGCGGCAATCAGCAGCGCAATACCGAGAGCGGCCAATGCCGAACCGAGCAGCAGCGTGGCGGCGGTTTCGATACGTGCATGGCCGTAAGGATGTTCGGCATCGGCATGGCGACTGCTATGCCGGTTCGCAAACAGCACCAGAAAATCCGATAGCAGATCGGAAAGGGAGTGCAGCCCGTCCGCAATCAGCGCCTGCGACCTTCCGAAGTAGCCGACCACCAACTGCAACAGCGTCAGCAACAGATTAACCCAGAAGCTGATCCAGGTGCTTTTTTGGGCAGCGACAAAGCGCTCCCTGTTGACGGGTTCAAACACCTCGCGCGGCGTGTGGGTGTGATTTTTCATGTCAATTGAGCTAGTATGTACCCCGCTGTCAGCATAACATTTATCATCGCACGAGAGGGACGCGGCATACTGTGTCCTTGTGTATTCATAAGGAAAAGCATGGGCAAAATTACCGCCATTCTGCAAGCCGCGCAACAACGCGCAAAAGAGATGAACCTGCCCTATGAGGGCGCGCTGTATCCCGACGAGGCCTATGAGATTCTGCAAGCCGCTCCCGGCGCCAGACTGGTGGATGTACGCACCCGCGCCGAGCTGGACTGGGTCGGACGCGCACCCGGCGCCGCAGAAATCGAGTGGGCAACCTATCCGGGCATGAAGCTCAATCCGCATTTCATCACCCAGCTCGAGCAGCAGGTAGACAAGGAAGCGCTGGTGTTATTCATCTGCCGTAGCGGAGTGCGCTCGGATGCCGCCGCGGCTGCCGCTACTCAGGCCGGTTATAACGATTGCTACAATGTGCTGGAAGGCTTCGAAGGCGATCAAAACGCAGACGGGCACCGCAACACGCTGGGAGGGTGGCGGGTAACCGGGCTGCCTTGGGATCAGGACTGATTTTCCCGCCGGCCATTTTTGCCAATTAGGCCCGATTCGCAGGTTGCTGTTGATTCCGATACCGGTCGCCCGGTCCCGATAAAAATCACACGCTATAATGATTCACGCCATTTCAACCCAAGACCGTCACCATGTTCAATTTCAGGCAGGATTTCATCCGCTTTGCGGTCGCGCAGAACATATTGCGCTTCGGTGAGTTTCAAACCAAGGCGGGACGCCTGTCGCCCTATTTTTTTAATGCCGGATTGTTCAATGATGGCGCGGCGTTAAAAAATCTGTCGCAATTCTATACACAAGCCATTCTCGCTTCCGGGTTGCAGTTTGATATGTTGTTCGGCCCGGCCTACAAGGGCATTCCGCTGGTTGCCGGAACCGCCATCGCACTGGCGGAGCAGGGCCGCAATGTCCCATATTGTTTCAACCGCAAGGAAGCGAAGGATCACGGTGAGGGGGGCTCAACGGTGGGTGCCGTATTAAAAGGCCGGGTACTGATTGTTGATGATGTAATCTCTGCCGGCACGTCGGTGCGCGAATCCGTCGAGTTGATTCGCGCAACCGATGCGCAGCCTTGCGGCGTGGTGATTGCGCTGGACCGCATGGAGCGGGGGCAAGGTGATCTTTCCGCAGCCCAGGAGGTGCAACGCAACTATGGCGTTCCGGTGGTGTCCATTGCCACACTGGACGATTTGCTCGGCTATTTGCGGGATGAGGCGGATATGGTGCAGAATCTGGCTGCCGTGCAATCCTATCGTGATCGTTATGGAGTAAAAAATGACCAAATATAAATTGCTCGCTGCGCTGGTTGTTGGTATCGCTTTCAGCTTGCCCGCGGCGGCAAAGTTGTACAAATGGGTAGATGACAAGGGCGTCACCCATTATGGCGAGACCGTCCCTCCCGAGTATGCCAGCAGGGATCGTGAGGAATTGAACAAGGCCGGGCGTGTGGTGGAGAAAAAGGAAGTGCTCACTCCCGAAGAGCGCAGCGCCAGAGATCTTGAAGAACTCAGGAAGCGCGAGAATCAAGAAGCGGTGCTTGAGCAGAGGCGCCGTGACAGTGCGCTACTCAGTACCTATAGCAACGTGAAGGAAATTGATCTGGCGCGCAGCCGCAATTTGCAGCAGGTGGAAGCTCGTGTTAACAGCATCGGCTCCCAGCTCAAGATGGCTGATAACAAGCTGGCCGGGTTGCAAAAAGAGGCAGACGGTTACACCAAATCCGCGAAGGAAATCCCCGCCTCATTACGCGATGACTTGCAGGAATCTCAGGTGCGGCAAGCCAAACTGCAACAGGATCTGGAAAAATCCATGGCGGAAAAAGCGGCTGTGGAAACACGCTACGACACCGACAAGGCACGCTACAAAGAGCTGACCGGAAAAGAGTGAGTTACAACGCTTTGAATTTGCGGCTGGCCTGGTCGTAGCCGAGCAGTTCACCGCTTTTAATATCAAAATACCAGCCGTGTAGCGCAAGTGTGCCCCGTTCGACACGCTCGCGTATCCAGGTAAAAGTCATCAGATTATTAAGCGAACCAAGAATGGCATAGCGCTCACAGATACGCGCTTGTGTTTCCGGGTCAGCATTGGCCAGCTCCCGCTCGGTTCGTATCCGGGCCTCTTCGGCCAAGCGCATCCAGCTATTGATAAATGAATCGCCGTTGTCTGTGCGACGGCCGCTCATTAACGCGCGGATCCCGCCGCAATGAGCATGCCCCAGCACAATAATATGCTCCACACCCAGAGTGCGCACCGCATATTCCAGGGCAGCGCTGGTGCCATGACGCTTGCGGCTGTGGCTTTCAGCCGGAGGTACCAGATTGGCCACGTTGCGAATGACGAACAGGTCGCCGGGCGCACAGTTGAGTACCAGTGCCGGATCTACGCGCGAATCGCAGCAAGCCACGACAAGTATCTTGGGCGTCTGGCCCCCCTGTACCAGTTGCCGGTACAGGGCATCGTTGTCTGTGAAATGTTTTTCACGAAAGCGGTGGAAACCCTCGATCAGATTTTGCGGGCTGGTCATGTTCCAGTCAGACGCTGTTGTGCCTCGCGATACTTGCCGGCTGTTTTGTGCTGTACTTCTTCAGGAATATGCGGCGCGGGCGGTTGCTTGTTCCAGCCCGAAGACTCAAGCCAATCACGCACAAATTGCTTGTCAAAACTGGGCGGATTGCTGCCGATGCAATATTGATCGGCCGGCCAGAAACGCGAGGAGTCCGGCGTGAGTGCTTCGTCGATCAGATACAGCTTGCCCGCATCATCCACACCGAATTCAAATTTGGTATCGGCGATGATGATGCCGCACGTCAGCGCATAACCCGCCGCCTCACGGTACAGCGCCAGGGTCGCATCGCGTACTTCACTGGCGCGTGCTTCGCCGAGTAATTCGACCGCCTGAGCAAAGGAAATGTTTTCATCGTGATCGCCAATCGCAGCCTTGGTGGACGGAGTAAACAGCGGTTGCGGCAATTTTTCCGCTTCGCGCAACCCCCCGGGCAGTTGAATTCCGCAGACCGTACCGGTTTTCTGGTAATCCTTCCAGCCCGAGCCGGCCAGATAACCGCGCACGATGGCCTCGATCGGCAGTGGCTTGAGCTTTCTGGTCACAAACGCGCGTCCTCTTACCTGTGCCTGCTCGGCTTCACCTTTGACGACTGACTCGGGCGCAATGCCGGTCAGGTGGTTCGGAATGACGTGGCGAAGCTTGTTGAACCAGAAATTCGAAACAGCTGTAAGCACTTCGCCCTTGCCCGGAATCGGGTCGGGCAGGATCACATCGAATGCCGACAGCCGGTCGGTCTGCACGATCAGCAAATGTTGCTCATCCACTTCGTAGAGATCGCGTACCTTGCCACGGTGCAGCAGCGGCAGGCTGGTCAAATTTGATTGGTATAAGGCAGACATCGAAAACTCCGGAATCAGAGGGCAGGCAGGGTGGTTGCGGCGATTTGTTCAGCCTGTTTTTTTCGATAGTCGGCCAGTTTCTGCGCCAGTTGCGCATCATTCAAGGCCAGCATGGCGACCGCGAACAGTCCGGCATTCGCGGCGCCCGCCTCACCGATGGCAAAGGTGGCAACGGGAATGCCTTTGGGCATCTGCACGATGGACAACAGCGAATCCATGCCTTTGAGATATTTGGACGGGATCGGCACGCCCAGCACCGGCAGCGTGGTCTTGCCGGCAAGTACTCCGGCCAGATGTGCCGCGCCGCCCGCGCCCGCGATGAAGCATTGCGCACCCTGCGCGCTGACTTGTTTGATGTAGTCAAACAGCAGATCAGGCGAACGGTGCGCGGAAATCACCCGCGCGTCAAAGGTCACGCCGAAATCCTGCAACTGGCGCGCGGCCTGCTGCATGACCTCCCAGTCATTGGCGCTGCCCATGACGATGGAAACGAGTGGTTGCATTTTTCAGGCCTTCTTGTGGTAGCTGACGACGCGTTCGACTTCGTTCTTCGAACCGAGGATTACCGGCACGCGCTGGTGCAAGCCGGACGGCTTGATCTCCATGATGCGTTCGTAACCGGTGGAGGCTATACCGCCCGCCTGCTCGACGATGAAAGACATCGGATTGGCCTCGTACATCAGGCGCAACTTGCCGGCCTTGGCCGGATCCTTGGTGTCAAACGGATACATGAAAATGCCGCCGCGCGTCAGGATGCGGTGTACCTCGGCGACCATCGAGGCAACCCAGCGCATATTGAAATTCTTTTCGCGGCCGCCGTCCATGCCTTCCACACACTCTTTCACGTAGCGCTGCACCGGCTCTTCCCAGTAACGGCGGTTGGACATGTTGATGGCAAACTCCTGGGTATCAACCGGAATGGTCATATTCGGGTGGGTCAGGAAGAAATCACCGACATCGCGATCCAGAGTGAAGCCGTTCACACCATGACCGGAGGTCAGCACCATCATGGTGGCCGGGCCATACAGGGCGTAGCCCGCACACACCTGTCTGGTGCCGGGCTGCATGAAGTCGGCAGCGGTCGGATTGGTCACACCTTCCGGGCACCGCAGGATGGAGAAAATGGTGCCGACGGAAATGTTCACATCGATATTGGACGAGCCATCCAGCGGATCGAAGGTGACAAGATATTTGCCTTTGGGGTACTGCGCCGGAATGGGATAGATGTCGTCCATCTCTTCCGATGCCATTGCCGCGAGGTGGCCACCCCATTCGTTGGCCTTGATGAATACCTCGTTGGTAATGACATCCAGTTTTTTCTGCGTCTCGCCCTGCACATTTTCGCTGCCCGCGCTGCCCAGCACACCGATCAGCGCACCTTTGTTTACATCATGCGCGATCTGCTTGCAGGCGGAGACAATATCATTCAGCAAGCCGGTAAAATCTCCGCTCGCACCGGGGAAGTCGCGCTGTTCTTCGATGATGAATTGCACCAAACTTTTACTCATATATTTTCCTCAAATTTCAGAAGTTTCGACTGCCGCCATTTTACCGCTTTACGGCGTGCTTCACACAGCTATCGACAAGGCTACAAGCTCGGCATCGGTGCCTTGTTGCCCGCCAGACACCATTGCCGGAGTCAACCCAACATGCGCGTCAAATTACCCCGGGTAAATCCACATAGCGGAGCCGGCATATTTTTAGCCAAAGCGATTACCTTGAATAACTCGCCCATTTCCGCCGGGCTGGTGAGTTTTTGCAGTTGTGCCGAGAGCGGCAAATAATCGCGCAAATTTTCCGGGGAGGTACCCTGCAGCAGTTCTGCAATGCCACAATTGATCAGAAAAAAAGCCTGATTGGTATAACCGAGCAACTCCAGTCCCGCATCGATACCGTATTCCGCGATAGCGGTGAAATTTACATGGGCGGTGATGTCCTGCAGGCCGGGCAGAAAAAAAGGATCGCAGTGCGCATGATGGCGATAGTGGCACATCAGCGTACCGGCATTGCGCTGCGGATGGTAAAACTCGCGTGCGCCAAAGCCGTAATCGATGAACAGCAGCGCGCCCTGTTCCAGGCAGTTTGCCAGACTGTTGGTCAGGCCGTGTGCGGCGAGACAAATTTCGCTGACATACCCGTCGGGTACATTGACTTGCTGCGCCGCCTGCAGCAATGCGGTATCGCCGATAGCGCGTTCCTGCCAGACAAACCCGGTATCGCCATTAGTCACGCCGCGCTCGGTCAGTGCGCTGTCCTGCCAACGCACCAGATGCACCGGCAAGGCGTCCAACACTTCGTTGGCGATAATTGCGCCGCTAAATTTTTCCGGCAGGGCATCCAGCCAGCGCACGCGCTCCATCAGGTGCGGCAGACGTTCACGCAGCAAGGTTTGCTGGCGCGCGCGCAAGTCGGCGCTTACCTCCAGAATTGCGTAGCTGTCGGGCAGGCTATCCAGCCGCTCCAGTTCATTGAGCATGTCTGCCGCCAGTTTGCCGCTGCCCGCACCCAGTTCCAGAATATGCGGTGCACTGTGCGCCATGATTTCCGCCATCTGCCGCGCCACAGCGTGGCCGAATAGCGACGACAGTTCCGGCGCAGTAACAAAGTCGCCCGCCCCACCAAACTTGTGCGCGCCGGCGCTGTAATAACCCAGACCGGGTGCGTACAGTGCCAGCTCCATATAATGCGCAAAGGAAATCCAGCCACCCTGCGCTGTGATATCGCGGCGGATGAATTTGCTTAATCTGGCGCTGTGCCCGGCAGCTTCCGGGCTCGGAGTGGGCAGGGTGGTCGGCATGGTCGGGTATAATTCGCAAGTCTGCGAGTGTGGTGGAGCGCGAGTCTAATGGAACAGGGGATGCAAGGTAAAGTGGTGTTGGTAACCGGCGGTGCGAAGCGCGTCGGTGCGGCGATTTGCCGGCGTCTGCATGCAGCGGGAGCGCAGGTAGCCGTACATTACCGCAATTCCGTGCAACCGGCATTGGCGTTGCAGGATGAGTTGAATGCACTGCGCCCGGACAGCGTGGCGACGTTTCAGGCGGACTTGCTTGACCTAGCGGCATTACCACCGTTGGTGGATCAGGTCATTGCAAAATTCGGGCGGCTGGACGCGCTGGTCAATAATGCTTCTAGTTTTTATCCCACGCCCCTGGCCGGGATAGACGAACAGCAGTGGCACGATTTGCTCGGCACCAATCTGCGCGCGCCGCTGTTTCTCGCACAGGCGGCAGCACCCGAATTGCGCCACCGTCTCGGCTGCATCGTGAACATTGTAGATATACATGCCAAACGCCCGATGCACGGGCATCTGCTATACAGCGTCGCGAAGGCCGGATTGGCTGCGCTGACCCGCGCATTGGCACAAGAGATGGCACCACAGGTACGCGTTAATGCCGTTGCGCCGGGGGTCATCATGTGGCCGGAACATGCGTCCTGGATGGATGATGAACAGCGTCGCAAAATTGTCGCGCTCACGCTGCTCAAGCGTGCAGGAGAGCCCGACGACATCGCGCGGACTGTGGCTTTTCTGATTCAGGATGCGCCTTACATTACCGGGCAAATTATCACCGTCGATGGCGGCAGAAGTATCAATATTTAATTTGGAATTTTCATGAACGATATTGCACAACCCATTCATTTGAACAGCACCGGTGAACATTCCGGTAACTTCAATAAGCTCAAGGGGCGGCTGGAGCATCAGGTCGGCAAGGCAATTGCCGATTTCAACATGATCGAGAACGGCGACTCGGTGATGGTGTGCCTGTCCGGGGGTAAGGATTCCCACGCATTGCTCGATATCCTGCTCAGCCTGCGCAAGCGTGCGCCAATCGATTTCCGCATTGTCGCGATGAATCTCGATCAGAAACAGCCGGGCTTCCCGGAAGAAGTGCTGCCTGCTTATCTCAAATCCGTCGGCGTGGAATACCACATTGAAGCACAGGATACTTATTCTATCGTCAAGGAAAAAATCCCCGAGGGCAAGACCACCTGCTCACTGTGTTCGCGTCTGCGGCGCGGCATCATTTACCGTGTCGCGCATGAACTCGGCGCCAACAAGATCGCGCTGGGGCACCACCGCGACGACATGATCGAGACGCTGTTCCTGAACATGTTTTTTGGCGGCAAACTCAAGGCCATGCCGCCCAAGCTGATCACCGACAAGGGCGACCATATTGTGATTCGCCCGTTGGCCTATTGCATGGAAAAAGATATTGCGCGCTATGCGCGCGGTATGGAATTCCCGATCATTCCGTGCAATCTGTGCGGTTCGCAGAAAAATATGCAGCGTCAGAATATCAAGCAAATGCTCGCCACCTGGGAGCTTGAGTATCCGGGGCGCAGCCAGACCATCTTCACCGCAATGCAGAATGTTGCACCGTCACATTTGTTCGATGCGAATTTGTTCGATTTTAAAAATCTGCGGATTGGCGATAAGGTAGCGGAAGGTGATGTGGCGTTTGACGATGAGCTGTCGGCTAACTGTTAGCCTGCGCCGAAAGCTGCCCTTCCTGACATTTACTTCGTCAATGACAGGAATAGCGCGGGTAGCTTTTCAGGTAATTGCGCCACGCGGTCGATGATGGTGTACCGCTTGCCGAAAATATCCGCGACGTACTCATCGGCCTTGTGGTCAAGGTTGATACAGTAAGTATAAATACCCTGCCGATCCAGCTCCCTGACTGCCTGCCGCGCATCCTCGATCAACAGCCGTCCGTCCTTGCTGTCAATGTCCGACGGTTCGCCGTCGGTAAGAATCAGCATCAACTTCTTGTCGGCGGGTTGCTTTTCAAGATAGTGCGCGGCATGGCGCATCGCCGCGCCCATGCGCGTGGAATAGTTGGCTTGCATCGCCGCCAGTCGGCCCTTAACCGCATCATCCCAGCGTTCGCTATAGCCCTTGATATGCAGGTAGCGCACGTCATGCCTGGTGTTGGAGTGGAAACCGGCAATGGCAAATGGATCACCCAGTTTTTCAATCGCCCAGGCCAGTAGCGAAACCGCCTCCTGGCTCAATTCCAGAATGGTTTGCTCGCTGCCAGCCGCCTTTTGGTTGAGCGATTCCGACAAGTCCAGCAGCAGTAGCACCGCAATGTTGCGTCCGCTGGTCTTGTGGCTCATGTTGATGCGCGAGTCGGGGGTTGTGCCGCTCTTGTAGTCGATCAGCGAGCGCAGCGCGACATCCAGATCCAGTTCGCTGCCGTCCTCCTGATAACGGATGCGCACTTTTTCCTGTGGTTTAAGCAGGTCAAGCATTTTCTTCAGCCGTTTCGCCAGCCCACCGTGCTTGGCCAGCAACTTATCAATATCTGCCGCACTTCCCGTCGGATGCAGTGCCTCATACACGCTCACCCAATCCGGACGGTAGCTCTGGTTTTTGTAATCCCATTCGTGATAATGGCGCGGCAGCAGGCCATTGATTTCCTTGCCCGGCTCAATCTTGCGCGGCTCGTCGAAGGCTTCCTCCTCGTCGCCCTCCTCGATAAATTTCCACATCTGGCGATTGTCATCGCGGTAATCCACCACTGTGTTCTTGAAGTGTATTTTGGCTAGCTGATCACTCTGGCGGCGCGTTTTTGCGACAAAGGCAATCGCCAGATTGGCGATCTCCTGCGTGGTCATATCGCTGTTCCGCATCAGCGCATGGAAGCGTTGTACGAATTCAATAATGTGCGGGTTCTGGTAAGCATGCTGCGGGTCAAGGATTGCGCGTGACAGCATCGCGAGACGATGGCGCAGGCCGGATTCCTGCTCCGGGTCGCATGCATCTTCGGCGGGAATTGGATGCAGAGCCATGAAAATGCGGCGCAGGCCGGGGTATTCACGCATTGCCAGATACTCCACGCGCGAGTCTTCCAGAAACTCCACGGCCATGCGCTGGAACGGACTGAAGTTATCGGCGAAAATCGCTGTCGTCCAGCGGCGGTGTCCGGCGATGTGGGCCAACACCGCGCGGTAGCGGTCTATGCCGGAAATTCGCCGCTGCTCGCCTCCGTCAACACCCCTCACCCCCAGCCTCTCTCCCGCCTGCGGTAGAGGGGGGACGAAGTCGTCATATGCATCCGGCAGACGAATGCCGAGCTTGTCATAATAGGGGACCGGCTTGCGCAATTCGTCGAATACGCCGGAATAGGGAATCAACTGACTTTCATCCCGCCATAACGCGCGCAAATACATATCCAGCTTGCGTTCGTTATCTACCAGCAGTGTGCCGTGCCGCTCGCGCTGCAGTACCGCGTGGCTGTCCGCCGATTGCAGGCTGAAGTAATCGATTTGTCGCTCGGGATGATCACGGTAATAACGCACGCCATAATCCACCCAGCTTTTTAGTCCTGCCAGTGAAAGCTGGCCGAGCAGAAGTGGAGTTTTCCTGAATAATTCCGGCAGTCCCGGGCTGGGGAAGGTCTGTTGTTTGCCGTGGATCGAGCCGGTAGTGCGCTCCATAAAATCCTGCACAATGGCCAGATAGTCGTGCAATTGTTGCGGCGATTGCAGGCGTCGCGCGGCGGCCGGCAGTGATTGCAGAAATGGCGTAATGGCGTTGCTGTTTGGAGATTCAGTCATCCTGCGAATGCATTCCATGATGGTGGGCAGGGCGTTTTCACCCAGCGTTCTCGCCACCGTAGGCCACACTTCGAGAAAAATCAGAATGGGCTCCGCGCCGCGCCCCATCTTGCCGAGAAAGCGTGCGTTCTCGATATAAGCCTGCATCCCCGGTTTTGAAAGCGTTGCCAAAGCCTCGCGCATGCGCTCCACAAACACCGGTTTGACGCGCGGAAAACCGCAGTCAAGCTGCTTCCAGTAAGTTTCCAGTTCGGCTGGCAGGGTCGCGGTTTCCATTATTTTCAGCGCAAATTGCCGGGGTATTTGTTAACCAAATACCGCATCAATCGCATGATCCAGCGTGTCGCGAATATCCGTATCATCGGTGATCGGGCGCACCAGCGCCATACGACAGGCGGCTTTCGGCTCGACACCACCTTTAATCAGGGTTGCTGCATACACCAGCAGGCGGGTGGAGATGCCTTCGTCCAACCCGTGTCCTTTCAGGTTGCGCGCTGCCGCACCGATTTTCACCAGCCTGACGGACATTTCTTCGTCCATGCCGGTTTCTTTACAGAGAATCTCAGTCTCAAGTTCGGCGGGTGGATAATCAAAGTCGAAAGCGACAAAGCGCTGCTTGGTGGATTGCTTCAGGTCTTTGAGTAAGCTTTGGTAGCCGGGATTGTAGGAAATCACCAACTGAAAATCCGCGTGCGCCTCGATTAATTCGCCCTTCTTGTCCAGCGGCAAGACACGGCGATGATCGGTGAGCGGATGGATCACCACGGTGGTGTCCTGACGCGCCTCGACGATTTCGTCGAGATAACAGATCGCGCCGATGCGTGCCGCCGTGGTCAACGGGCCATCCAGCCAGCGCGTGCCGTTGGCGTCGAGCAGATAGCGCCCAACCAGATCGCTGGCGGTCATGTCTTCGTTGCAGGCCACGGTAATCAGCGGCTTGTTCAACTTCCAGGCCATGTACTCGATGAAACGCGATTTACCGCAGCCGGTCGGGCCTTTCACCATTACCGGCAGACGCGCCGCGTAGGCGGCCTCGTATAACGCAACCTCATCGGCCAGCGCTTGGTAGAACGGCTCTTTGTGTATCCTGTATTGTTCCTTGTCACTCATCGCTATCTCCTTTCGGTAGCCCGCTACTGCAAAACCCATACGGGTTTCCGGAAAAAAACGCCCCCAGTAAATGGGGGCGCATTTTTATTGCTCCGATACTACCCGAGCTTACTTGTGCACACCCAGCTTGTCGCGCCACCCCGGGAAAATCTGGTCGGCATCTTTCGGAAAAGACTCGAAGGCGCGCGCAAACTCTTTGTGCTCCTTCGCGTATTGGATCGGATCGGCACCAGACTTCCAGCACTCGTATGCCTGGCGTAATGAGGTCGCTCCCGCCGCAGGGCTGTCGATGTGGCCGTAGGAACCGCCGCCGGCAGTGTTGATGACGTTGCCGTGGCCGAGGTTCTCGAAGAAACCGGGCAGGCGCAGCGCGTTCATACCGCCGGAAATAATCGGAGTGGTGGGCTTCATGCCGTACCACTTCTGGTAGTAAATCGGGCCCTGGCACTCGTCGCGTTCGATCATGTAAGCGATGATCTTGTCGTCGCCTTCACCTTCCATCTTGCCGTAGCCCATGGTGCCGACGTGGATGCCGGAAGCGCCTTGCAGACGGGACATCTTCGCCAATACGAAGGCGGTATAGCCACGCTTGGCGGAAGGCGAAGTGACCATGCCGTGACCGGCGCGGTGATAGTGCAGGTATTGGCCGGCATATTGACGACGTGCCGTAGTCACCATGCCGGGGCCGCCGACGAAGCCGTCCACCAGAAAGGCCAGTTTATCGGCGTCCGGTCCGAAAGTTTCCAGCGCAAAATCAGCACGGGCACACATCTCATAGTGGTCATCGGCGGTGATATTCATCGAGAACAGCTTGGCCTGGCCGGTTTCGTCCTGGGCACGTTTCATCGAGTCGTATACCAACGGCAACACTTTCTTCAGCGGACAAAAAGTCTGGTTGCCTTGCGGCTCGTCGTTCTTGATGAAGTCACCGCCCAGCCAGAACTGGTACGCTGCCGTGGCGAATGGCTCGGGGCGCAGTCCCAGCTTGGGCTTGATGATGGTGCCGGCGATGTAGCCACCGTTTTGAAGCGGGCGACCGAGGATGCGCCACAGGTCGGAAATATCCTTGGCCGGGCCGTCGAACAACTGTATGGCGCGGTCAGGCATGTAGAAGTCAATTATCTTGGCATGTTCGATGTCGCCCATACCCTGATTGTTGCCAACCACCAAAGTCAGGAAGGAAACCAGCATCAAGCGTCCATCAGTCACGTTGCGGTCAAACAGATCCAGCGGATACGCGATGCGCATATCTTCGGTGGCTTCGTCGATGTAATACACCAGCGCATCAACGCCCTTGGTGAAATCGTCGGTGGTACTCACTTCCACGTTGGTACCGGTAGAGGACTCGGCGGCGAAGTGGGCAGCGCCTTCCAGGTAGCCGGTACCGGCCTTGGGCTTCATCTTGTAAGCAACCAGGATGTGCTTGCCGCCCTTGATCAGGTCTTCTTCTTTCAGACTTAAGTCGGCGTAACGATTCGATTGATCCATGATTTCATCTCCTGTAGTAACAATTAATTTTGGCTTGCAACGGTGGCTACTATAGATACATCGCTCTATAAGCGACAGTCAATTATTTTTATAAGCATCATAAATGTTTCTTATAGTTTGGTATTATTGTGCAAGTCTTGGATTTTTGTTTCCGGTGATTCACCCCCCCACATATTGGGTGTAGTCCAGGGTGTAGGTCGGATCAAGCGCAGCGATCCGACAAGGTGTCTACAAAAAACGTCGGATCGCTGCGCTTGATTCGACCTACATTATCGGCCCCGTCTTGTCCGGCTTAAGGTTAACCATGCTTCATCTTACTCTGCGTCAACTTCAGGTATTTGAAAGGGTGGCCAGCCATCTGAATTACTCGCGCGCCGCCGAGGAACTATACCTGTCGCAACCGGCGGTGTCCATGCAGATCAAGCAGTTGGAAGCCAACATCGGCTTGCCGTTGTTCGAGCAAATGGGCAAGAAAATATTTCTCACCGAAGCCGGGCGCGAGCTACTCCAATACAGCCGCAACATCGCGCAACAGCTTGCTGAAATGGAGGTGGTGTTCGACGAAATAAAAGGGCTGGAGCAGGGCAAACTCACCCTGTCGGTGGTCAACACCGCCAATTATTTTATGCCACAGCTGTTGTCGAAATTCTGCCGGCAACATCCCAACATTCAGGCTAATCTGCAAGTCGCCAACCGCGATGCCGTGCTCAAGCAACTTGCCGACAACAGCACCGACCTCGCCGTCATGGGGCAACCGCCAGACGGGCTGGATATCAGCGCGGGATCATTCATGAATAATCCACTGGTGGTGATTGCCGCGCCGGATCATCCGCTGGCCAAGCTCAAGCGCGTCAAGTTTGCGCAGCTTGCGCAGGAAACTTTCCTTTCCCGGGAAAAGGGTTCGGGCACGCGCAGCGCGATGGAACGCATTTTTGCGGAGCATCACATCCAGCCGCGCATCAGCATGGAAATGGAAACCAATGAAGCTATTAAGCAGGCGGTGCAGGCCGGGATGGGACTGGGTATCCTGTCGCAACACAGCATCGAACTGGAGCTGGAAACCAAACGGCTCGCCATTCTCAATGTCGAAAATTTCCCCCTGTTGCGCCACTGGTTTGTCGCGCATCGCAGCAACAAGCGGCTATCCAGCGCG
The DNA here is from genome assembly GCA_035529795.1 of Gallionella sp. Lineage (GTDB taxonomy): Bacteria > Pseudomonadota > Gammaproteobacteria > Burkholderiales > Gallionellaceae > Gallionella. Next base: position 15,128 of record DATKVZ010000032.1, read on the forward strand.
GCAGCGGCGTTCAAAGTGTTCTTGCTGAGCGAGGCCAGCGCCGCGCTGGATCTACGGCTTTAGCCAGTTTTCCAGTTTGAGGCCGTTGATCCTGGAAAACTCGCTAAGGCTACCGGTTATCAACGTGAGATTTTGCGAAAGAGCATGTGCTGCAATCAACATATCGTTTGCACCGATGGTTGTGCCGATTTTTTCCAATGCGCCACGGATCATGCCGTACTCGCGGTCGGCATCCACTTCCAACGGCAATACGTCCATCATGGACAGCAACTGCTCTATTTTTTCCGAGAGTGCGGCCGAGCCTTTCTTCGCGCACCCATAACGCAATTCACACGCAACTACAATGCTGGTACAAACCGTACTCTCACCAACCCTGGCAATGTGCTGCGCAACGACTCCTGCCGGGTGCTTGATAAGATCAGACAGAATATTAGTGTCCAATAAGTAAGTGGGTTCCGCCATTTCAGATATCCACTGACTCGGCCGTCAAACCTGCAATAACCGGTAAATCGCCTTCAAGCGGCTCCCATGTGCCGAGCAGCGCCAGCAGTGAACGGCGCTGAACAGGCTCGATAATCAAACGGTCGCCTTCCTTGCGGATAACAGCCTCATTGCCGGGCAGCTCAAATTCGCGTGGAATGCGCAGTGCCTGATTACGTCCATTTTTAAACAAACTGACAAGTCGTTCGGTACGCATAAAACCCTCCAAGATGAATAGCTGGCATATACCAAGGCATAGGCTGGCAAATAAGTGCCGGGTACACAATCCGCTGATACGCCAGTGTCAACCGCCCTTCGGAATCTGCGCCGCTCATCCGTATCACATCGCCTCCGGTCGGTTTGGAGTGGAAACCCTGAAATACGTGACCTACTATGCCGCCCAAAGGAGATCACGATGAAAATGCAAAAAGGTTTCACACTGGTAGAGCTGATGATTGTCGTTGTCATCGTCGGTATTCTGGCAAGTATCGGCATACCTGCTTACGGCAACTATGTGACAAAGGGCAAAGTGATAGAAGCCACTTCGGGTCTGTCTGATGCGCGGATCAAGATGGAACAATTTTTTCAGGACAATCGCGCCTATGATGCGGGCGGTGCAACAACCTGCCCTACTGCCATTCCTGCGACCACTGCAAATTTCAAGTATGAATGCGATCTTACACCCAACACCTACACGATCACCGCGACCGGCACCGGCAGCATGACTGGCTTTGTTTATACCATTGACCAGAGCAATGTAAAGCAAACTACCGCCGCACCTGCCGGGTGGGCTGCGGCTGCAATGCCCACCAATTGCTGGATAACCAAGCAGGGGGGGGGATGTTGATTCAGCGCAAACAAAGCGGATTTTCTCTGATCGAATTGCTGATCGGCATTGCGATCATGGCTATTTTGATGGGTTTGGCTATGCCCAGTTTCCAGACATGGCTTCAGAATTCCCAGATTCGTAACGCGGCCGAATCGATCCAGAACGGGCTGCAACGCGCGCGCTCGGAATCAGTAGGGCGCAACACCAATGTTGAATTTGTTCTGGGGGCGGGATCCTCCTGGACGGTGCAGGTAGTCGGCGGTGATGTTATCGAATCCAGATCTGCCAGCGAAGGTTCTAAAGATGTCACCGTTACCGCGCTGGCAGCGGATTCGTCGCCAGCAACAACCATCACCTTTAATAATTTTGGTGGTGTCGGAGTACCTCCCAAGCAACCACTCAATACAGACGACTCTGCGCCTTTCGTGCAAGTTGATCTTGATTCGTCCGTACTATCGCCGGCAGATAGCCAGGAATTGCGCGTCACGATAGGTATTGGCGGTAATGTCAGAATGTGTGATCCCAACGCATCCGGCACCAGCCCGCGCGCATGTTAGATGAGGATGCCAACATGAACAGACAAAAAACCGGTTCCAGCAAAGCTGCACAGCAAGGTGTTGTGCTGGTGGAAGCCATGATTGCTATCCTGATTTTTTCCATGGGTGTACTTGCCATTGTCGGTCTGCAAGCCGCCATGCTCAAGAATACCGCTGACTCAAAATATCGTGCCGATGCCAGTTATATTGCCCAGCAACAAATAGGTCTGATGTGGTCGGAACCGGACAACCTCCCGGCCGATGGAAGCACCACCGTCACGGACATTTCGGCCGTGTTGCCCGGTGGGTCACTTTCCGTCATCCGGGACGGAGTTCAGTTTACGGTTGCCGTCACCTGGGAGCAGCCGGGGGAAGCACCGCATAACTTCACCACCATCGCCAGCATTGTGGGGGGCTAAAAAAATGAAATCAGGCAACCCATACGCTTCTTTGCGCCACACCGGTTTCACCCTGGTGGAGATCATGGTTGGAATGGCAATCGGCATGCTCGCCACGCTGGTTATCATGCAGGTTTTCTCGGTTTTCGAAACGCAGAAACGTACCACCACCGGTACCGCCGACGCACAAACCAATGGCGGCATCGCGCTCTATAACATCGCACGCGAACTGCAAGTGGCGGGTTATCCGCTGATGCCTATCGATGATTCGCCGCTCGAATGCACCACACTGACAGTTAATGGCACAGCAGATACAACCGTTCCCAACCGCCTTTCTCCTGTCGCCTTAACCGACGGCGCCAGTGACACGATCACCTTGCGCTACGGCAACTCACTTGCGGGCGGCATCCCTACCACAATTGGCGCGCTAACCGGCAACGACGCGACCGTTGACAACAGCTTTGGCTGTCTGGTCGGCGATACCACCCTGATTGTCAATGGAACGACATGCGCCCTGTCGAGTGCAAGTGCTGTGCCGGATACCACAACCGTCACGCTGGCTAACACCGCCGTCGCCATCGCCGGTGCCAACCTTTCCTGCCTGGGAACATGGAACGAGATCACCTATACCATGAATAATGGCAACCTTGAGCGCAATGGCGTTCCCAGCGTGGCCGGCATTGTCAACCTTCAAGTGCAGTACGGTGTTTCTGCTGCTGCCAACTCGAATCAGGTTACCGCATGGGTGAACGCGAACAACGCCAATGCAGACGGTATTGATTGGGCCGCCCCCGCAGTTGCCGATCGTAACCGCATCAAAGCCATTCGCATCGCGGTCGTGGCGCGCAATCCAAAAATGGAATCGATTGCCGTGACTGCCGCATGCAGCTCCCTCACAGACGCCGCGCCCACCGGACTGTGTGCATGGGAGGGTAGTGTGGCTTCGCCCGCGCCGGCAATAGATCTGAGCGCCGTCGACCCGGACTGGCTGCGCTACCGCTACCGGGTATTCGAAACCATTATTCCGTTGCGCAACATGATCTGGTCCAGGGATACGCTATGAAATCATTACTGCCTAAACCCCGCTTCGAGCTGGCACGTGCGACCAAGCAGCGCGGCGTGGTGCTGTTCTTCACCCTTATCGCGCTGCTTGCCATGTCGCTCGCGGCGGTAGCGCTGATCCGCTCGGTGGACACCAGCACCATGATTGCAGGCAATCTGGCGTTCAAACAATCGGCGACCGCTTCCGGTGATGCCGGGATCGATGCGGCAGTGACCTGGCTGGCGGGAGTCGAGGCGGCAAACAACGCCATCAACGTCCTGAATGACCCCGGCCACCCCTTCAATATCACCGATCTCGCCACGCGGCCCGGCTACCATTCCAGCGCCAACCCCGCGCTGGATATCACTGCAGATGCCACCTGGGACGATGTCAACAATGTCCTGGTCGGGACGGACGGTAGCGGCAACACCGTACGCTACCTCATCCAGCGTATGTGCCGTAACGCGAATCAGGCGGTGCAGAATGCGGATTGCCTGTTCAGCGGCGCCATTGAGGACAGCAGTGGACAAGCCGTCCCGCTGCCACAAGAAGTCTGTGATGGAGATGGCTGCCCGGTCGCGGGGCAGACCCCACAGATCCGCATCACCTCCAGAGCCACAGGACCCAAGAGTACCGTCAGCTACGTACAAGCATTTGTCTATTAGGAGACGATCATGAAACGTTACATGAACCATCACGCTTCCACCCGCCACCTGCTGCCTTTTGTGCTGGTTGCCAGCCTCGTTTTGCCGATGCCGGCACTGGCCGCCTCGGTCGCCTTGGCGACCGCCCCCCTGGCGACCTCCACCACCTCCACGGTAAAACCAAATGTATTGTTCGTACTGGATGATTCCGGCAGCATGTCGTGGACCTACATGCCGGATGCCGCTGACGATTTCCGAGGCAAGGTCGGCTACCACAGCTCCCAGTGCAACGCGGTTTATTACAATCCGGGCATCACATACCGCCCGCCAGTGGATGCGGCCGGGGCAAATTATGCCGACGCCAGTTTCACTGCGGCAAAGGATGGTGGATTCGACTCCTCCTCAACCGCCCGAAATCTTGACAGCGCGTTCATCGCCAACCGGTTTGAGCCCGAGGTTGCCAATACGTATTATAAGAGTAATGGGTCATACCTCCTCAGTTCGCTGGGACCATACGCGGCTCATTACTACACCTATAGCGGCTCTCAAACCACGAGAAATTTCAGCGACACCAGCTCAACTTTTTACACAGAATGTAACAACGATTTCGGGGCAATAGCGGGCAACAGCAGCAATGTATTTACCAAAATAAGCCTGTCCAGCACTGCCGCCGCCACCACTGCCACCATTGTAGTCAGCGGGAGCAACAGTACTTCCGTAAGCAGCCTCAAGATTAACGGCACACAGGAGATCATGAACGGCACAACCACCGCCAACTCGACCAGCAGCACAGTAGCCGACCGCATCAAAGCCCAGATCAATTTTTGCACCAGCGCAAAAGTCGGCAACTGCACCACCGTCGGCGGACATGGCTATACGGCCACATTGTCAGACAGCACGGTCACAATCACCGGACTGGCCGATACGGCCTCCAGCCTGATCATCACCAAGGACAGCGGAACCATGACGCTTTTGCCGACCATATTCCCGAAAGCCGACGACACAAAATTAAAAAACTTTGCCAACTGGTACAGCTATTACCGCACCCGCATGCTGATGATGAAAACCGCTGCAGGGCACGCATTCAGCAATCTCAACAACGGTTATCGCGTCGGCCTGTCCAGGATCAACTCGTCAAGCACGATGTCTCCAACATTAGGGGCGTTCGAAAATACGCAGCGAACCAACTGGTACAGCGCGCTTTACGGTGCCACAGCATATGGCGGCACGCCTTTGCGCAAAGCTTTGGCAAATGCGGGGAAATATTATGCCGGCAAGCTGTCCGGCACTGACCCGGTACAGTATTCCTGCCAGCAAAACTTCACCATCCTGTCCACCGACGGCTACTGGAGCACTGGTAGCTCTGATAAAGGGTTCGATCTGGACGGCAATGACGTCGGCAATCAGGATGGTACCGCAGATAAACCGATGTGGGACGGATACCAGGCCACCACCACCGTGACCATAACTTATACACGAGATAACTATTCGACCACTACATCCGGCTGCAGTGGCAGTAAGAAGATGCTCAAGACCCAACCGGAAATTGGATCCTGCAAAGTGAGCGTCGTCGGAACTCCGACAGGGAGCGAGATTTGCAACCCCAGTAGTTGGTCCAAAGACGGCTCCTCGTATACCAGCGGCTCCTGTGCAAGCAGCATAAGCTGGCCAGGCGGATCAGATCCGAGTGCCAAGGTTGAAAAAAGCAGGGTGACGACCCCGGGATCCGTCGGCGGAACCAGCGACACCTTGGCGGATGTCGCCATGTACTACTACAAGACCGACCTGCGCACAACCGTGCTGGGCAACTGTGGTGGCGCGGCGGTATCACCCGAACTGGAAGGGCCACTGTGCAAAAATAACGTGTTCATCAGCAGCACGGACAATAACACCCAGCAACACATGACCACCTTCACGCTCGGGCTGGGTGCCAGCGGCAAGATGATTTATTCGACCAGCTACCTGAGCGACAGCAGCGGCGATTATGTCGCAGTCAAGCTGGGCAGCACCGCCTCCTCATCGGTCTGCACATGGCAGTCCAGCGGGACGGTCTGTACCTGGCCCAACCCCGCTAGTGGCGATCCCCAGAAAATCGATGATCTGTGGCATGCAGCAGTGAACGGGCGCGGCGCCTTTTTCAGCGCCAGTGATCCAACATCGCTGTCCGCCGGCCTGTCCGGCGCACTGGCCGGCATCAACGCGCGCAAAGGCTCGGCGGCCGCGGCTGCCACCAGTACCCTAAACCCGGTGGCCGGCAACAACTACGCCTATGTCGCCAGCTACACGACGGTGAAATGGCAAGGTAACCTGGAAGCACGCGGTATCAACACCGATACCGGCGCGGTTAATGAGAACGCCACCTGGTGTGCGGAAAACGTCGTGGGGGGAGCTTGTAACGCGCCGAGCACGGTTTTGGCGGACGACAGCGGTGACACCACGACTTATTATTGTGTCACGCCTAATTCTGTCACCTGTGCCGATGGCAAGATGGATGGCACGGATTGCCGGGTACCGATGGCCACCGCCTGCACCGGCACCATGCCAACCACGGTTGCAGATGTCAGCGACACCCGAACCATCAAGACCGCCAACAGCACCGGTACTGCGCTGGTGAACTTCACTTATGCCAACCTTACGGCTACCCAGAAAGCTTATTTCGCTTCCGCGAATATTGGTACGCTCAGCCAGTGGTCATCGCTTGATGCCACCCAACAGACGGCGGCGGCGGGCACGAATCTGGTCAATTATATACGCGGCCAATACGGCTTTGAAGATCGCTCCGCCAATGCAGTATCAGACCATCTGTATCGCAAACGCGAAGCGGTACTGGGCGATGCGCTGGAATCCCAGCCGGCATTTATGAGCAAACCGGTATTCAGCTATCCCTACCCGGGTTACAGCGCGTATGTCACGGCACAGGCCAGCCGGGCCGGAACAGTGTATATGGGCGCCAACGACGGCATGATGCATGCCTTTGCTGCGGATACCGGAATCGAGCGCTGGGCTTATGTGCCGAGCATGGTGATCCCCAGTCTGTGGAAACTGGCAGACACAAATTACGCCACCCTGCATCGCAACTACGTCAACGGCAGCCCGACCACCTCGGATATCTACTGCCCCGGAAACTGTGGTGGTGTCGTAGATGTTACTTACGGTAACAGCGCGTCTTGGCGCACCATTCTGGTGGCAGGCTTGAACGGCGGCGGACGCGGCTATTACGCGCTGGATATCACGGTTCCCGGTACGCCGACGCTGCTATGGGAAGTAACCCCGACCACCGGTATAGGCATCGTCAAGGATGCCGATATGGGCTACAGCTTCGGCCAGCCCATCATCACCAGGAAGGCTGACGGTACCTGGGTGGTGCTGGTCAGCTCCGGCTATAACAACACCCTTCCGGGTAACGGCAAGGGCTATCTGTATGTGCTTAATGCCAGCACCGGCGCGATCATCAGCAAAATTGCCACCAATGTGGGCGACACCACCACGCCCAGCGGGCTGGCCAAAATCGCAGCCTGGAACGATGAGCCGGCGGGTAACCAGGTCGGTTACGTATATGGCGGCGACTTGCTGGGAAATATCTGGCGTTTCGACATCAACAGCACCGTGGCCGCTACAGTCGCCGACGGGGAGATCGGCACCGGGGATGTGTTGCAATTCGCAACCCTGTTCTCGGATACCGCCGGCACCAGTGCACAACCCATCACTACCACGCCAGTGCTGGGCAAAATCGCGGGCAAGCGTGTTGTCTTTATCGGTACCGGAAAATATCTGGAAACCGGCGACCTGACCACGACCCAAGTACAGACCCAGTACGCGATCAAGGATGATAATGCGACCAGCACCCTGGTTAACCCGCGCAATTCGCTGGTAAAACAGACTCTGTCCGACAACACGGACGGCAGCGCCACCCGCCTGACTACCGGCAATGCGGTGAGTTTCTATGCCGGCCGGGGCTGGTATATCGATTTTCCGGACAGCGGCGAACGCGTGAACATCGACAGTAAACTGGTGGAAGGCACGCTACTGGTACCCACTATCGTCCCATCCAATACCGCCTGTTCGCCGGGCGGGTATGGCTGGCTTAACTTCCTGGACTACAAGACCGGCGGTGCTATCAATTCGGCGACTAGCATCGCTTCGCTGAAATATGACTCCACCATCGTCGGTGTTAACGTCCTGTACATTGATGGCGCGCCCATGGTCGGGGTCGTGACCTCTACCGATCCAACACCCAAGATAAACGAGGATGTGGGTTTTGCCGCAGTAGCTGCCGGCTTTACCGGGAAACGGGTGATATGGCGTGAGCTGATACCATAACAACCGCATTTTCCCATCAATACAAGGCGGCCCTCGGGCCGCTTTGTATTTTTTATTTTGTACGGCAAGGCACAAATTTTGGCTGTTCCGATTTTTTGCGGTGCTGCTAGAATCGCCACTATTTTTTGAATGAGCGAGTCGCCGCTATGCTGATCTGGTTCGTCGTCCTCTATTTGCTGGTGTCCGTTGGCATCGGCCTGTACGCTTCGACGCGCGTGCACAATTCCAGAGATTTTGTGGTGGCGGGGCGCAGGCTGCCGTTGCCGGTTGTCACTGCCACGGTATTCGCCACCTGGTTCGGCGCAGAAACAGTATTGGGCGTCTCCGCAACTTTCGTGCAGGAGGGGTTGGGCGGTGTGGTGGCCGATCCGTTCGGTGCCAGCATGTGCCTGATACTCGCCGGGCTATTTTTTGCGCCACTGCTGTATCGTATGAATCTGCTTACCATCGGCGATTATTACCGCGCCCGTTACAACCGCATGGTGGAATTGATCATGACAGTGTGCATCATGGTTTCCTATCTCGGCTGGGTGTCCGCGCAGGTGGTGGCGCTGGGACTGGTATTCAATGTGGTCAGCGACGGCGCCGTCACGCAACAGGCCGGCATGATCATCGGCATTTCGGTGGTGCTCGGTTACACGGTGTTCGGCGGCATGTGGTCGGTAGCCCTGCTGGATTTTGTGCAAATGACCGTGATCATGGCAGCCCTGCTGCTGATTACCGTGCTGATCAGCGACGATGCGGGCGGGGTGAGTCATGTGGTCAACCATGCGGACGTCGCCGGCAAGTTGCAACTGTTCCCCAGCGGCGGCATGGAAGCGTGGATACCCTTCATCGGCGCAGCGCTGACCATGATGCTGGGTTCCATCCCGCAACAGGATGTGTTCCAGCGCATCACTTCGGCAAAGAATGAGAAGACTGCGGTGCGCGGTGCGGTGCTGGGCGGCACGCTGTATTTTGTGTTCGCCTTCATTCCGATGTTCCTGGCCTACGCGGCGACGCTGATCGACCCGCAATTCTTTGGCGATATGATCGAAAGCGATTCGCAGATGATCCTGCCGAGCCTGATTCTGAACCGCACGCCGCTGATCGCACAGGTGCTGTTTTTCGGCGCGCTGCTGTCGGCGATCATGAGCACGGCCTCGGCGACCCTGCTCGCGCCTTCGGTGATGTTCACCGAAAACATTCTCAAGCACTTCGCATTGCAAAATATGAATGACCATCAGATGCTGCGCACCATGCGCGTCATTCTGCTGACCTTTGGCGGAATGGTATTGTGGTTTTCGCTGAATTCCGAATCGAGCATCTTTCATATGGTGGAGAATGCCTATAAGGTCACGCTGGTAGGCGCCTTCGTACCGCTGGTGTTTGGCCTGTACTGGAAGCGTGCCAATAATCAGGGCGCGTTGCTGTCCATTGCGCTGGGGCTGGGTTCGTGGCTGTTGATGGAAATTCTTCAGCCGGATACTTATTGGCCGCCGCAATTAATCGGGTTGCTGTTCAGCATGACCGGAATGCTGATCGGCTCCAAACTACCCAACATGATGCGTGACCGGCATCACACTCATCCGCAAACCTGACGGGCATGACAAGTAACTCCTGATAATGAAACGCCATGACCGTCCCCCTCTCCTCAATCCTCTGATGGAACCACTAGCCATTCGACTAAGCGAGCAAACAACGCTCGCCAAGTCGCCGGTTATCCCGCAAGCGGGCGAGGAGGTAATCGAACGCTGTGCGTGTTTTACGGTAGCGCGTGTCATCTTCCTGTCATAAACTCTTCATACTCTTCCGGCCTTCGATTCCGGGATAATGACAGAATGGCGAACGCGAAGATTTTAATAGTGGAAGATGAGCCGGCGATTCAGGAGTTGCTGGCCTTCAATATGATGCGGGCGGGATTCCAGGCGGTATGTGTCGGGGATGCGGACAGCGCATGGGAGCAGATACACAACCATGTGCCGGATCTGATTTTACTGGACTGGATGCTGCCCGGCAGCAGTGGCGTGGCGCTGGCCAGACAGTTGCGTGCCGATGCAGCCACCCGCGACATTCCGATTATCATATTGACCGCGCGCAGCGAAGAACACGACAAGGTATCGGGATTGGAGTCCGGCGCGGATGATTACATCACCAAGCCGTTTTCGCCGCGCGAATTGATGGCGCGCGTTCGCGCCGTGCTGCGGCGGCATGTTGCACAGAGGCCGGATGGAATGGTTTCGGCAGGCGGCCTGGAGCTGTCGCCTGTTTCGCATCGTGTGACCGCAAGAGGTGAGACAATAGAGCTGGGCCCCACCGAGTTTCGCCTGCTGCATTTTTTCATGACTCATGCGGAGCGGGTGTGCAGTCGCACGCAATTGCTCGATCAGGTATGGGGCACTCAGGCGTTCATCGAGGAACGCACGGTGGATGTGCATATTCGCCGTCTGCGCGCCGCGCTGGAACCGTTCGGAATGGACGGTCTGATCCAGACAGTGCGTGGCAGTGGCTATCGTTTTTCCGTCAGTTAGGGAGAGGCATTGCAAAACTTCTGGCTCCGTCTAAGCATACCCATCGCGCTCGTCACGCTGTTCACATTGCTGCTGTGGGGAGTGTTCTCGGCCACACCGGCATTGCTGTTCATGCTGCTGGTATTGCTGGCGGTGATGGCGCTGCATGCGCGGCAGCTCTACCGGTTGGGACAATGGCTGCATGATGCGCGCCTTGAAACCATCCCCGAGGCGGGTGGAGTCTGGGGTGAAATATTTTCCCGTCTGTACCGGATGGCCAAGCGACACAACCAGACCAAGCAGGAACTGGCAGAGGAGCTACAGTATATCGAGCAGGCGACTGCCGCCTTGCCGGAGGGTGTGGCAATTCTGAACGAGGCGAATCGCATCGAATGGTTCAACCCGCTGGCCCAGCAGCATTTCGATCTGGATGCCGAATACGATCTGATGCAGGACATTACTTATCTGGTGCGCCAGCCGGAATTCATCGAATATCTTCAGGAATCCAACTCCAGTGAACCACTGGTAATGCGTCCGGCGCGCCGCGACGACTTGCTGCTGTCCATCAATTTTGTTCCTTACGGCGTGAACAAACGACTGTTGATCAGCCGTGACGTTACGCAACTGGAACGCATCGAGGCAATGCGCCGTGATTTTGTGGCGAACGTTTCGCATGAATTGCGCACCCCGCTGACGGTGGTGAATGGTTATGTCGAAAATCTGCGGGAGATGGCCGATATCAGCCGCGAGGATGCGCAGCGCGCTTTGCAACTGATCGCCGGACAAACCAGACGCATGGAGAATCTGGTTGCCGATCTGCTTACCCTGTCGCACCTGGAAAATGACCAGAATCCGCTGCGCGAAGAGGTCATCGATATGGATGTGTTGCTCGGCGAGATTTATCAGGACGGGCAACTGTTGAATGGGGGAGCGCATTCGGTGCATCTGGAGGTGCGCAGCAACGTAAAATTATTTGGTAATCGCGACGAGCTGCGCAGCGCGTTTGGCAATCTGCTTAGCAATGCAATTCGCTACACCCCGGCAGGCGGTATAATTTCGCTGTGTTGGGCGGTGCGCGGCGAACAACCGGTATTCTCGGTGCAAGACAGCGGTATCGGCATTGCGGCACAGCATATCCCGCGCCTGACAGAGCGCTTTTATCGTGTTGACCACAGCCGCTCAAGGGAAACCGGCGGCACCGGGCTGGGACTGGCGATCGTCAAGCATGTTGCAATGCGTCATCAGGCGAAAATCGAGGTGATGAGCGAGGAGGGCAAGGGCAGCACGTTTGCGCTGGTCTTTCCGATCAAGAGAGCTTTGCCGGCAAGCTGACAGTAGCGGCTAATAAAGCTCAGCCCGAACGGAATTTATACTTCACCGTACCAAACCGATAATGTGCATTTAATGTGCATTCCGGCCAAGGCAACAAGACAGGCATTCAGGAGAAGAAAATGCAGGATGTAGAACAGGCACGTTTCAACATGATCGAACAGCAAATTCGCCCATACAAAGTGCTGGACGGCGGGGTGCTGGAGTTGCTCAGGCATGTCCGGCGCGAGCGTTTCGTGCCGGCGAGCAAAAGAGCGCTGGCATTTGCCGATATGGAAATTCCGCTGGGTTATGGCGCCGCCATGTGGTACCCCAAGCTGGAGGCACGCGCCCTGCAGGAGTTGAATCTTTCCGGGACTGACACGGTTTTGGAGGTGGGTACCGGCAGTGGCTACCTGACCGCGCTGCTGTCCGCGCTGGCGGGGCAGATTACCTCGGTGGAGATCGTGCCGGAACTAAGTGACATGGCAAAACACAACCTGGCCACTTATCACCGTGACAACATTCTTCTTGAGACCGGCGACGCATCGCATGGTTGGGGGCATGGCGCGAATTATGATGTCATTGTGCTGACCGGTTCAACCCCGGTACTTCCCGCAACATTTCAAAATAGCCTGAACATCGGTGGGCGGTTGTTTGCGATTGTAGGCAGCGCACCGGCCATGGAAGTGCGGTTGATTACCCGTGTTGCACCGAATGTTTTCACCACGGTCAACATCATGGAAACCTGTGTCGCACCCTTGCAGAATGCCGAACACGCTGAACGTTTCGTATTTTGAACCACGTACCGGCATTGCACTACGTAGGAATTCACTATAGCATTAGCAAACTCTAATATGATGATAGTGCAAAAACCGATGAAGCTGACATCATTTATCCTGGCGGTGTTGCTTGCCGTGTCCGCTCCGGTGCAGGGTGCCGATCTGCTGGAAACTTTCCGCGCCGCCCAGGCCAATGATCCCGTGTTTGCCGCAGCGCGCGCCACGTTGCAGGCCGGATTGGAAAAGTTGCCGCAGGGTCGTTCCCTGCTGTTGCCCAGCATCAACCTTAACGCAAACAGCGCGATTAACGACAGTACCCTTCAATATAGCCAACAGCCTACCATCCTGCCCGGGGGCGGCAATCAGCGTTTCAATTCGCACGGTTACAGCGTAAATCTGACACAACCCCTGTTTCGCCAGCAAAGCTGGATGACTTATACCGAATCCGAGTTGCAGGTTGTCCAGTCTGAGGCACAATTTAAAATCGCCGAACAGGATTTGATTCTGCGCGTTGCCGAGGCCTATTTCGACGTGCTGATTGCCCAGGACGGCGTGCGGCTTGCGGAGGCACAGAAAACCGCCATCACCGAACAACTGGAATACGCCAAACGCAACTTTGAAGTGGGCATCGCCACCATCACCGATACCCATGAGGCGCAGGCGCGCTACGACCTGACCAGCGCGCAGGAAATCGCCGCGCAGAACGATCTGGAGAACAAGCGTCACGCCTTGCAGCAATTGATCAACGCAGCACCGCAAGGCCTCAGACGTCTCGGCAAAGAGCTTAAACTGGAAAACCCGCAACCTGCCGATATGGAAAAGTGGGTGGACGATGCGCAGGTAAGCAGCCCGCAACTGGCTATCGCACAAGCCGCTGCCGAGATTGCCGAAAAAGAAGTGGCACGCAATCGTGGCGGGCACTATCCCACGGTTGACCTGGTGGCGAGTTACGCCAACAATAATGCCGGTGGTGGAAGTTTTGGCGTGGGCACCGACAGCACCAACAAGAGCGTCGGCGTGCAACTGAATCTGCCGTTGTTTCAGGGCGGCGCGGTGAATTCCAGATGGCGTGAGGCGCAAGCCAATAACGAGCGTGCCCGGCAGGAGCTGGAAAATGCCCATCGCAGTGTTGCGACCCAGACGCGCCAGGCTTATCTCGGCGTGGTCAGCGGCATTGCCCAGGTCAAGGCATTGCGGCAAGCGCTGACTTCCAGCGAGAGCGTGCTGGAAGCCACCAAGCTGGGACAGGAAGTCGGGGTGCGCACCAATCTTGATGTGCTGAATGCGCAACAGCAATCATTTTCCACGCAGCGCGATTTATATCAGGCCGAATATAACTACCTTGTCAGTCAACTGCGCTTGAAGGCAGCATCAGGATTGCTGGGTGAAGAACATCTGGTGCTGGTCAATCAGGCGCTTTATTGAAAAGAGTGTCAGGAGAGAGTTTGACGGAGGATGACGGTTTTTGACGTGCCAAATAAAAACTCCAGCCTGTGCTGGAGTTTTTATTTGCTGCTGGGCGATCGCAGATCTATTTGTCGGTGAGAACCTGCTTTAACATCCACAAGAAAAATAACACGCTAAATAACGCCACGCCGATTGATGCCACGTCTGCGATAATCGCCATTTCTCCTCCCATAGAGAATCGGTTTGAATAAAACAACAAGTGGGAGAATCCTAGCATAGTTTTCATTTTAAGCGGGTATAAACTTTTTATTTCACATAATTTTTGCCCGGATTCAGGTATGAATTCAGCCCGCACGGCAAATATCTAAAGTAGCATTCTGACATGACTAGAAAACTATATATCAAGACCTTCGGCTGCCAGATGAACGAGTACGACTCGGACAGAATGGCGGATGTGCTGCGTGCCTGCGATGGCATGGAGCAAACCGGCAGGCCGGAAGAGGCAGATGTCATCCTGTTCAACACCTGTTCTATTCGTGAAAAAGCTGCGGAAAAAATGTTCTCCGACCTTGGGCGAGTGCGCCCTTTGAAGCTGGCCAACCCAGATGTGCTGATCGGTGTGGGCGGCTGCGTGGCCAGCCAGGAGGGTGCGGCAATCTTGAAGCGCGCACCATATGTGGATGTGGTGTTCGGGCCGCAGACTCTGCATCGTTTGCCGGAGTTGTTGCGGGCGCGTCGCGCCACCGGGCGGCCGCAGGTGGATATCAGTTTTCCAGAGATCGAGAAGTTTGACCACCTGCCCGCTCCACAGACCACCGGTGGAACAGCCTTTGTGTCCATCATGGAAGGATGCAGCAAATACTGCACCTATTGTGTGGTGCCTTATACGCGCGGTGAAGAAGTATCGCGCCCGTTCGCCGACGTGATGCGTGACATTGAAGAGCTGGTTGCGCAGGGCGTTAGCGAAATCACCCTGCTCGGGCAGAACGTGAATGCCTACTGTGGCGCGACCGGGGACGGCGACACGCTGGATTTCGCCTTTCTGCTGCAGGCCATTGCCGCACTGGAAGGCGTGGAGCGGCTACGCTACACCACCTCGCATCCCAAGGAAATGACGCAGCGCCTGATTGATGTATACGCGACCACACCCAAACTGGTCAGCCATCTGCATCTGCCGGTACAGTCCGGATCGGATCGTGTCCTCGCCGCGATGAAACGCAGTTACACCGCGCTGGAGTACAAATCCATCGTGCGCCGGTTGCGCGCGGCACGCCCCGGCCTCAGCATTACCTCGGATTTCATTGTCGGTTTTCCCGGCGAAACAGAGCAGGATTTCGAGGCAACCATGAAACTGATCGATGATGTCGGTTTCGATGCCTGTTTCAGCTATGTTTTCAGTTCGCGCCCCGGCACACCGGCCGCCGAGATGGTGGATGACACGCCCGCGCAAGTGAAGGCGGCAAGACTGGCGCGGTTGCAGGCGCGCATCGACGAGCTGGAACGACAGATCAATCAGTCTATGCTCGGTACGGTGCAGCGCGTGCTGGTGGAGGGTGTGTCAAAGAAGGATGTGCAGGAACTGGCCGGACGTACCGACAACAACCGCGTGGTAAATTTTCACGGCACGCCGGACATGATCGGGCATTTTGCCGAAGTGAAAATTACGCAAGTGGTGCGTCATACCTTGCGCGGCGAGCTCGCGATTCCCTCTCCCTTGCAGGGAGATAACCAATGACTTACCCGGCATTTTTAGACGGGTTAGTCAGGTGGCTAGTAGTTTCATCAGGGGCAGGGTGAGGGTAGAAGCCATGAATGTTCCCACTATACAATTTGCGCTCGAGCCGGTCGACAACACGCGACTGGCCAATCTGTGCGGTGCGCTGGACGAAAATCTGCGCCAGATCGAGATCGCGCTGGAAGTCAGCATCGCACGGCGTGGTGAGCACTTCAATGTGCAGGGTGTGCAGGCGGAACTGGCGCGCCAGGTGTTGCAAAATTTCTACCGCGAAGCGAAGCACGATATTACCCTGGAGCGTTTGCAACTCGGGTTGATTGAGGCGATGAAATTACGCGTCAATCCGCAACCACCGGGAAATTTTGTGCCCCTGCTGATGACGCGCAAGGCCGAGATACGCGGCCGCACGCCGCGCCAGAACAGCTACCTGCAAGCGATTCAGGAGCACGACATCACCTTCGGCATCGGCCCGGCGGGTACCGGCAAGACCTATCTCGCGGTGGCCTGCGCCGTGGACGCACTGCAACGTGAAGCGGTCAAACGTCTGGTACTGGTGCGCCCGGCGGTGGAGGCCGGTGAAAAACTCGGCTTCCTGCCCGGCGATCTGGCGCAGAAAGTCGATCCCTATCTGCGTCCCCTGTACGATGCGCTGTACGACCTGATGGGCGTGGATAAAGTCAGTCACGCCTTCGGGCGCGGCGTGATCGAGATTGCGCCGCTCGCCTATATGCGTGGGCGCACCCTGAACCACTCCTTCATCATTCTCGACGAGGCGCAGAACACCACGCCGGAGCAGATGAAAATGTTCCTCACCCGTATCGGCTTCGGTAGCAAGGCGGTAATTACCGGCGATGTGACCCAGATCGATCTGGCGCGCGGGCAGAAGAGCGGTCTGATCGAGGCGCGCGGTGTATTGCAGGATGTGCGCGGCATTGCCTTCAGCAACTTTCTTGCCGAAGATGTGGTGCGCCACCCGCTGGTGCAGAAAATCGTCACGGCCTATGAGCGCTATGAGCAACAAAAGAATGCATAAGGCTGCAGCCCCCGGGCTTTCCCTGACGGTGCAGTACGCCAGCGCCGCACAAAACTTGCCGACCCGTGCGCAGCTGCGCCGCTGGATAAAAGCCGCGCTGCAGCGTGATGCGCGCATGACTTTGCGCATCGTCGACGAAGCAGAAGGGCGCGAACTGAACAGAAGCTATCGCAACAAGGACTACGCCACCAATGTACTGACGTTCGTGTATGACGATGAAGAACCAACCCCTCAACCCTCCTTGTCAGGGGGGCTAACTGGCTCCTCCCTTTCAAGGGGAGGCCGGGAGGGATTGGGGAGGCTGGGAGGGGTTGTAGGTGACGTGGTGATCTGCGCCCCGGTGGTGGAAAAAGAAGCGCGCACACAATGCCAGGAGTTGACGGCACATTATGCGCACCTCGCGATCCACGCCGCGCTGCATTTGCAGGGCTACAATCACGAGAACGAAGCCGATGCCGCCGGAATGGAGGCGTTGGAGACGCAGTTGATGCTAAAATTACGCTACCCCGATCCTTATCAGGAAACCTGAGCACCAAATGGATTCACCCGAGAGTAGTAATAAACCCAGCTTGCTGGAACGCCTTTCTGCGCTGCTGCTGCGCGAACCCGAAGACCGTGAGCAACTTATCCAGTTGCTGCACTCCGCTTACGAAAATAATCTGCTTGATGCCGATGCGCTGTCCATGATGGAAGGCGTTTTGCAGGTATCCGAGCGGCCGGTACGTGAAATTATGGTTCCGCGTGCGCAAATGGATGTCATCGACATCAGCGAACCACCGGAAAAATTCATCCCCTTTGTCATCGAGACTGCGCACTCGCGCTTTCCGGTTATCGACGGCGATAAGGACAACATTATCGGCATCCTGCTGGCAAAAGACCTGCTGCGTTATTATGCGGGGGAAGAGTTTGACGTGCGCGACATGCTGCGGCCTGCGGTGTTTGTGCCCGAGTCCAAGCGGCTGAATGTGCTGCTGCGCGATTTCCGCAGCAAACACAATCATATCGCGCTGGTGGTCGACGAATATGGTGGTATTTCCGGTGTGGTGACGATTGAAGACGTGCTGGAGCAGATCGTCGGCGACATCGAGGATGAGTATGACTTCGACGAGGATGAGGCCAACATCATCCCGGATAGCAAGGGAAAATGGCGTGTGAAAGCAGACACCGAGATTGAAGATTTCAACGAGGCGCTCGGTACCGAACTCAGCGATGAGGAATACGACACGATAGGCGGGCTGGTGCTGAAATCTGCCGGACAGCTTCCCAAGCGCGGCGATCACATTCATATTGACGAACTGACTTTTACCGTGTTGCGCGCGGACAGCCGCAGGCTGCATTCGCTGCTGGTTGAGCGGAAAAAACCCGCGCTACAAGCGGCTTAACCGGGAGGACGTCCGGCGGTTAGAACTGTTCGTTCTCTCCCAGGTAGCGCCACTGTCCGACCGGCAGATTCCCCAGCTTCACTTTGCCGATACGAATGCGTTTTAACCCGGTCACCTTCAGTCCGACCAGTTCACACATGCGGCGGATCTGGCGTTTTTTGCCTTCACGCAGCACGAAGCGCAACTGGTCTTCGTTCTGCCAGGTCACTTTGGCGGGTTTGAGATATTCGCCGTCCAGTTTCAGCCCCTGATTGAGCAGGGCCAGTCCGCTATCTTCCAGTTTGCCCTGCACGCGTACCAGATATTCCTTATCCACTGCAGAATCTTCGCCGATCAGCCGTTTGGCGATACGGCCATCCTGGGTAAGCACCAGCAGACCCTGTGAGTCGATATCCAGACGGCCCGCCGGAGCCAGCCCGAGCAACTGGCTACGGTGAAAACGCAGCGGCGAAATGTCTTCGGCCCAGCGCGTTGCGCTATCCAGCAGGGTGATGGCCGGTTTGTGATTATGCTCGGCCTGGCCGGAAACATAGCTGACCGGTTTGTTAAGCAGGATGGTCACGCGCTGCTGCTGGGTGTGGTGTGCGGCGTTGCGCAAGGTGATCTGCTGCGCAGGGTAAACCTTGCTGCCCAGCTCGCTGACAATTTCGCCATCGACTTCCACCCAGCCCTTTTCGATATAGCCGTCCGCTTCGCGGCGCGAGCACAGGCCGAGTTCGGCCATGCGTTTGGAGAGGCGAATTTTTTCCATGACGTGCTGCTATGGGTAATTGGTCGGGAGGGGATTTAATCACAAATGCCGCATTGAAAGGAATCGGTTATTCTTCGCGCGTCATTCGCACCGGATAGTTTGATGTCCATAACTCGAAAAACCTTGCTCACCGCCTTCTTTGCGGGTCTGTTGTGTGTATTCGGTTTCGCGCCGTTCGGGATATTCATTATTCCGGTGCTGGCGCTTGCCGTGCTGTTCGCCTTATGGAACCGCGCCGATAGTCCACGAACGGCAGCTTGGCTGGGCTTTGCATTTGGCTTGGGGTTGTTTGGTGCCGGTATCGGCTGGATTTATGTGGCGCTGTATGATTACGGCAATATGCCGCTGCCGCTGGCGCTGCCCGCTACATTGTTGTTTGCCGCATTTATCGCGCTGTTTCCGGCCTTAGTCGGCTACATGCAAGCGCGTTTTCCGGCGGGAAACGGGTTGCATCTCGTGCTGGTCATGCCGGCCGTATGGGTGCTGGGTGAGTGGCTGCGCGGCACGATCTTTACCGGCTTCCCGTGGTTGACGATGGGCTATGTGCATAGCGACAGCCCGTTGGCGGGTTATGCAGCCTTGCTCGGTGTGTACGGTGTGTCGCTGGTTGCGGCACTGAGCGCAAGTTTGCTGGCCATGCTGTGGCGCGAACGCTGGAATCGGCAGGGGCGGATTGCTGTTGCGGTACTTGTTGCGTTATGGCTTGGTGGTGCAGCGTTGCGCGCCATCTCATGGACACAGCCGCATGGCGAGCCGTTCAGCGTGGCGCTGCTGCAGGGCAACATCGCCCAGAACCTCAAGTTTAATGAAGACGCGCTGGTCGGCACGCTGGAAACCTACCGCCGCCTGGTGCTGCAAAATCCGGCGCGCCTCATCGTACTGCCGGAAACCGCGCTGCCGCTGCTGCGCCATCAGGCGCCGCAAAACATGCTCGAACAACTGCGCGACCACGCCAGAAAAAATGGCGGTGACATTCTGATCGGCGCCTTCGAGCGCAGCAATGGCAGTTACTACAACGGCGTGTTCACGCTCGGCACGGCGGACGAGCAGCATTACCGCAAGCAGCATCTGGTGCCGTTCGGCGAATTCATCCCGCTACGCCCGCTGCTCGGCTGGTTCATCAACGGCATGCTCGACATCCCGATGGGCGACCTGGCACGCGGCACTGTGCGGCAGACACCGCTCGAAGTTGCCGGGCAACACGTTGCGGTTAACATTTGTTATGAGGATGTGTTTGGCGAGGAAATCATCCGCGCATTGCCGCAGGCCACGCTGCTGGTGAATGTCACCAATGACGCGTGGTACGGCCATTCCCACGCCGCTGCGCAGCATAACCAGATTGCGCAACTGCGCGCGCTGGAGACCGGTCGCATGATGCTGCGCGCCACCAACACCGGCGTCACCTCGATCATCGGTGTGGACGGCAAAGTGCTGCAACAATTACCGCAACATACGGAAGGCGCGCTGAACGGCATGGCGCAGGGTTATCAAGGCATCACGCCCTATGTGCGCTGGGGCAATGCGGCGGTTATATTGCTGCTGGTTGCCATGCTGGCCTATGCATGGCTGCGCCGCGCATCATCCCCTCTCTCCCGCAAGCGGGAGAGGGTGCCGAAGGCGGGAGATGGCTTGGGTGAGCGCTGTAACGAAAATGAGCTGGTTCTGCTACCTGCTGCGCTGTGCCGACGACACCCTGTATTGCGGCATCACCAACGACCTCGACAAACGTCTCGCGGCACACAACGCCGGTACCGCATCAAAGTACACACGCACGCGCCTACCAGTGAAGCTGGCGTATGTGGAGAGTCGCATCGGCAGATCTGCCGCATCAAAACGCGAAATGGAGATTAAAAAATTGCCGCGTGTGAAAAAACTGGAGCTTGTCAGGCTGACCCTTCGATAGTACTCAGGGCAGGCTCTCGCGAAAACCAGTAAAATGCGTGCCTTTGCAATTGCCTGAAAACAACCAATGCTCACCTTTGGCTCCGACATAACGTCCGCAAGCGGACATAAGTCTTCACCGAAACTCAGCCAAGGGCTGAGTTTTCAACAGATTATTCTGACATTACAGAATTACTGGGACAAACAGGGCTGTGCGCTGCTGCAACCTTACGACATGGAAGTCGGCGCGGGTACGTCACACACGGCGACCTTCCTGCGCGCGCTCGGCCCGGAACCGTGGAAGGCGGCTTACGTGCAGCCATCGCGCCGCCCCAAGGACGGGCGTTACGGCGAAAACCCGAACCGCCTGCAGCATTACTACCAGTTTCAGGTAGTGCTGAAGCCTTCGCCCGCCAACATCATCGACCTGTACCTCGGCTCGCTGGAGGCGCTTGGTTTCGACCTGAAGCAAAACGACATCCGTTTCGTCGAGGACGACTGGGAGAATCCGACGCTGGGTGCCTGGGGGCTGGGTTGGGAAGTGTGGCTGAACGGTATGGAAGTCACGCAGTTCACCTATTTTCAGCAGGTCGGCGGCATCGATTGCAAGCCGATCACCGGCGAGATCACCTACGGGTTGGAACGGTTGGCGATGTATCTGCAAGGTGTGGAGAATGTGTTCGATCTGACCTGGACTCCGGGCGTGACCTACCGCGACGTGTATCACCAGAACGAGATTGAGCAATCCGCCTACAACTTCGAGCATAGTGATGTGGAATTTCTGCTGGGCGCGTTCAACAGCCATGAGAAACAGGCCAAATATCTGATGGAGCAACAGCTCGCATTGCCCGCTTACGAACAGGTGCTGAAGGCAGCGCACAGTTTTAATCTGCTGGATGCGCGCGGCGCAATCTCGGTCACCGAGCGCGCCGCCTACATCGGCCGCATCCGCAATCTGGCGCGCAGCGTCGCGCAAAGCTATTTCGATAGTCGTGCCCGATTGGGCTTCCCGATGGCGCCGAGGGCGTGGGCCGATGAAGTGCTGGCGCAGATTGAGAAGAAGGTGGCGGCATGAGCAGGGAAACCACCCATACCGTCATTCCCGCGCAGGCGGGAATCCAGCAAAACAAATGCTCCGCGAAGCGGGCAACATCTACTTCTGTCCCGCTTTGCGGGAATTATCCACTCAACTGGATTCCCGCCTGCGCGGGAATGACGGGGCTTTAATAATGTCGAGTAAGAATTTATTGGTTGAGTTGCTCGTCGAAGAGCTGCCGCCGAAATCGCTGAAGAAACTGGGTATCGAATTTGCTTATCGCTTCTATTGCTCATTAGCATCGGCGAATCTGCTTGATGAAAGCAAGGGTGCACACCCTTTACCATGGCAGTGGTTTGCATCTCCGCGCCGGCTTGGCGTCTTTGTTAGAGATGCTTTGCAGCAGGCGCAAAATCAACCCAAGTTGCATAAGCTAATGCCCGCTAGTGTTGGGTTAGATGCAAATGGTCAAGCCACTCCGGCGCTACTCAAAAAACTTGCCTCAATGGGTGTGGGTGCGGAGGTTGTGCCACAGCTCGTACGCGAGTCGGATGGCAAGGCAGAAATTTTGTTTTATGGCAGTATGGAAAATGGTGCGACATTGGCAGAAGGGGTTCAGAAAGCACTGGAAGAAACTCTCACCAAGTTGCCTATCGCCAAGGTGATGACCTATCAGCTTGCCGACGGCTGGAGCAGCGTACAGTTTGTACGCCCCGCGCATCGGCTGGTTGCATTGCATGGTAATGAGGTTGTGCCAGTAAGCCTACTGGGCCTGAACGCCGGGCGCGAAACCCAAGGTCATCGCTTTGAAGCCAAGGTGAACCCGGTCCTTATCAAGGATGCCGACAGCTACGAAGCACAACTGGAAAGTGAAGGCGCGGTGATTCCGAGCTTTGAAAAACGCCGCATTGAGATAGCCAGACAACTTGCTGCCGCTGCCGCAAAAGAAAACCTCAAGCCCATCGACGACGATGACTTGCTGGACGAAGTGACGGCGCTGGTCGAACGCCCCAGCGTGCTGGTTGGAAAGTTTGAAGCGGAATTTCTTGAAGTGCCGCCGGAATGCCTGATCCTGACCATGAAGGCGAACCAGAAATACTTTCCGCTGCTGGATGCGGCAGGCAAACTCACCAACAAATTTCTGATCGTGTCCAACATTCGCCCGGCAGATGCGAGTCTGGTGATCGGCGGTAATGAGCGTGTGGTGCGCCCGCGCCTGGCAGATGCAAAGTTCTTCTTCGACCAGGATCGCAAGAAGACGCTGGAATCGCGTATCAAAAAGCTCGGTAGCGTGGTGTACCACAACAAGCTGGGTACACAGTTGCAGCGCACCGAGCGCATCACCATGCTGGCCGGCACAATTGCGCGGCTGTTGGATGCGAACAAGGCGGATGCCGAGCTGGCGGCGCGTCTGGCCAAGGCCGACCTGCTTACCGACATGGTCGGCGAGTTTCCCGAGTTGCAGGGCATCATGGGACGCTATTACGCGCTGCATGACGGCGAAGATCCGGTGGTGGCGAACGCCATCGAAGCGCACTATCACCCGCGCTTTGCCGGTGATTCACTGCCGCAGGGTGCCATCGCGTGCGCCGTGGCGCTGGCCGACAAGCTGGATACGCTGCTCGGTATTTACGGCAGCGGCCAGATACCGACCGGCGAAAAAGACCCGTTTGGCCTGCGCCGTCACGCATTGGGTATATTGCGCATTCTGATCGAGACACCGCTCGATTTGCCGTTGCCTGCGCTGCTCAAGATTGCCGCCGGAAATTTTCCCGCCGACCTGTTGAGCGCCACGGTGGCAAGTGATGTGAAGGGCTTCATGCTGGATCGTCTGCGCGGCTATCTGCGCGAACGCGATTTCGAAGTGACGCACATCGAGGCGGTGCTCCACACGCTGAACGGGCGCATGCATGAAGTTCTGCCACGCCTGCAAGGGGTGCGTTCATTCGCCGCGCTGGAAGTGGCAAAGGATCTGGCTGCGGCCAACAAGCGTGTGCTGAATATCATGCGTAAAAATGCCGAGGAACTCGGCACTGATTTGACCAGTGCAGCCGTGCAGCCGGCGTTGCTGAAAGAGGCTGCCGAACGCGACCTGCATCAGGCCATACTGGATATCACGCCATTTGCGCGGGGATGTATGGAGCGCGGCGACTACGGGCAGAACCTGAAAGCGTTGACTACGCTCAAGCCGTTCATCGACGATTTTTTCGACAAGGTCATGGTGATGTGCGAAGACAAACAACTGCGCTTGAACCGGGCGGCACTATTGCAGCAACTCGGCAGGCTGATGAATCAGGTCGCCGACATTTCCAGATTGGCGGCCTGACATGAATCTCGTCATCCTCGACCGTGACGGTGTCATCAACTACGACTCCGATCAGTTCATCAAAAGCCCGCAGGAGTGGAAGCCGATTCCCGGCAGCCTCGAAGCAATCGCGCGCCTGAACCAGGCCGGCTATCGCGTGGTAGTGGCGACCAACCAGTCCGGCGTTGAGCGCGGGTTGTTCGACATGGCGATGCTGAACGCGATTCACGACAAGATGCACAAGGCCTGCGCACTGGTTGGCGCGCGTATCGATGCGATATTTTTCTGTCCGCATGCCAGTGAGAGCAATTGTTCCTGCCGCAAACCCAAAACCGGCATGCTGGAAGAAATTGCAACGCGTTACAGCCTCAGCGACCTCAGTGATGTGCCGGTGGTGGGAGATTCGCTGCGTGATCTGCAATCAGCCGTTGCGCTGGGCGCGCAGCTTTATCTGGTGCTGACCGGAAAAGGCGTAAAGACGCAGGCAGCAGGCGGCTTGCCGGAAGGGACTATTGTTCTTCCCGATCTGGCGGCAGTGGTGGCGGAGTTGGTTTAGCAAAATGACGGGAAACAGTTAGCTCGCCATGCTCGCCATACGCTCGACGCTTTTTCTGTTGCTGCAGTTCGTGCTTACGCCGATTTTTTCCACGTTGGCCTTACTGACTTTCCCGTTTCCACCGCTGACGCGTTATCGCCTCATCTCCAGCTATGCGCGCACCATGATATGGCTGCTGCGCGTAGTGTGCGGTATCCGCCACGAGGTGCGCGGTATCGAGAATCTTCCGAAGGAACCGAGCATCGTGCTGTGCAAACATCAATCGGCATGGGAGACATTGGCCTTGCAGGTTATTTTTCCACCGCAGGTATGGGTGCTGAAGCGCGAGCTGTTATGGCTGCCGTTTTTCGGCTGGGGACTGGCGATGACCAGCCCGATTGCGATCAAGCGCAGCGACGGCAAAGGCGCGATCAAACAGTTGCTCAGGCAGGGCAAAGAGCGGCTGGCGCAGGGGTTCTGTGTGGTGATTTTTCCGGAAGGGACACGCATCCCGTTTGGCCAGCGCGGCAAATACAAAATCGGCGGCGCACTGCTGGCGGCAAGTAGCGGCGTGCCGGTGGTGCCGGTGGCGCATAACGCCGGCCGACTGTGGGGGCGCAACGCCTTCAGCAAACATCCCGGCCTGATCACCATGAGTATCGGCGCGCCAATCGTTACGCGGGGGCGCAAGGCGGAAGATATTAATGCCGATGTCGAAGCGTGGATCGAGAACGAAATTCAGCAACTGGCACACGCTTGAGGATTCACATTGTATAAAAGCCACTACCCCACCCTGGCCCTCCCCCTGCAAGGGGGGAGGGAATGTAACTCCTCCCCCCTTGCAGGGGGAAGGTTGGGATGGGGGTTGAATGTATTGATGACATCACTTATTTTTGAATAATTGACAAATGTTGAAGCGCCTGCGCAACCTGGTCGCCCCTCCCGCCATACCCGCACGGGGCATATCCGGTGTGTCCCCGTTGCTTCGCAACGGCCCTCTCGCCATCGAGCAACGCGTCACACTCCTCGCCGGAAAAAATATTTCCTATACCCTGAAGCGCAGCAACAGGCGCCGCAGCATCGGCCTGCGTATCGACGACCGCGGCCTCACTGTGAGTATGCCGCTACGTGCGTCGGAACGCTGGCTGCAAAGTGTGCTGCAGGACAAGGCACGCTGGGTGGTGGAAAAGCTGGATGGCTGGCAACAATGCAGGCCGCCGGAAATACGCTGGGTTGATGGCGAGACGATACATTACCTCGGTGAAGCGCTGACTCTGCGCATAGAGCGGGGTTTGTTTGATACTCCCGCGCAGCGGTGTCGCAGCGAGCTGCGGGTGTTCGTTGCCGATGACAGCGTCGCTGCAAAAATCGAGCGCGCCGTGGAACATTGGCATCAGGGTGAGGCGCAGCGGCTGTTTGCGGAGCGTGTCGCACACTATGCCGTGTTGCTGAATGTTGCACCGCGCGCAATCCGGATTTCTTCGGCAAAAACGCAGTGGGGGAGCTGCACAGCACGTGGCATGGTGCATTTGAACAGGCAGCTCATCAAGTTGCCGCTACGCCTGATCGATTATGTCGTGGCGCACGAACTGGCGCACCTGCACGAGATGAATCATTCGGCAGCTTTCTGGGAAGTGGTCGGAAGCGTTTGCCCGGATTACCCAAGGCTGCGCAGGGAACTCAAGGCTTGCACACTGTAGTGCG
This sequence comes from Gallionella sp., assembly GCA_035529795.1. Taxonomy (GTDB): domain Bacteria; phylum Pseudomonadota; class Gammaproteobacteria; order Burkholderiales; family Gallionellaceae; genus Gallionella. The sequence goes on from DATKVZ010000032.1 coordinate 41,725, forward strand.
TTTGTCCGTCTTAGACGCGCGCCCTGTCAATCAGCATGAGTGAAACTTCCAGCCTCTGGTCACTCTTCATCAGCAGCTTCCTCGCAGCCACGCTGCTCCCGGGCGGCTCGGAAGCGGTGCTATTCGGCGTGTTGAAAGGTTATCCGCAAACGCTGTGGAGTGCGCTGCTCGTTGCCACCGTCGGCAATACTCTGGGCGGCATGGTCAGCTTCGGCATGGGCTGGCTGCTTCCCCAAACACAGCAACTTAAACACGTTAAAAAATTGCGTGACTACGGCACGCCGGCATTGTTGCTGGCCTGGGTTCCGTTGCTCGGTGATGCGCTATGTCTCGCTGCCGGATGGCTGCGCCTTAATCCGTGGCAGGCCGCGCTGTTCATGGTGCTCGGAAAATTTGCGCGCTACTGGGTGATCGGGTGGAGCATGGTTTGACCCTTACAAAGTCCGGAGTGCCGGATTGAGCTTATACTGTAGCTCGCATGCCCTGTCGCAAAACAAAGCTGGAGTGGTTTCATGAGCAAACTAAATCTTGCCACAGATTTATTGCGCGGTTGCGTCGACCGAATGTAGGTCAGTGGTTTTCAGGGAAGTGGCAATGACTGATCGTGAATATGCGGGGCGCACCATCGTCACGGTCAATACCGGAAGTTCATCCGTGCGGCTGGCAGCATTCGTCTGCGGCAAGGAGCGATCACTGGCGTTGCTGGCCGCCGAACACCATGCAGTGGCAGACGTGGATGCGACGGAAGTGCTGCGGCATTTCATGCACGCAAACGTGCCCGACGGCGTGGCAGCGGTCGCGCATCGCGTGGTGCATGGCGGGCAGCGACTGGTGAATCCCTGTTTGCTGGACGCGGCAGCCGAGCGCGAGATCGCGCGTCTTGCGCCGCTCGCGCCCTTGCACAATCCGAAGGCGCTACGCTGGATCGGCGCCGCGCATTCGCTGCTTGGTGACGGCGTGCCGCAGGTCGGAGTGTTCGACACCGCGTTCTACGCCGGGCTTCCCGAGGTTGCAAAAACTTATGCCATTCCCCGTGCATTGGCTGATCGGCACGAGATTCGCCGCTACGGATTTCACGGCTTGGCGCACCAGGCGATGTGGCGGCGCTGGCAGGCATTGCACCCGGAGCGGGCGCGCGGGGCCAGAATCATTACATTGCAACTCGGTGCCGGCTGCTCGATTACGGCTGTTGCGGATGGGGCGCCGCAAGATACGTCCATGGGTTTTTCGCCGCTGGAGGGTCTGGTCATGTCCACCCGCTGCGGGGATGTCGATGCGGGGCTGATCAGCTACCTGCAACGCGCGGAGCACTGGTCGCCCGCAGAGGTCGATCGTGTATTGAGTCGCGAATCCGGATTGCTGGGTCTGTCCGGAAGCAGTGGCGACATGCGCGTATTGCTGCGCGCAAAGGATGCGCGGGCGCGTCTTGCAGTGGATGTTTATGCCTACCGCGCACGCAAATATATTGGTGCCTATCTGGCAGTGCTGGGCGGCGCTGATGCCATCGTGTTTGGCGGTGGCGTGGGTGAACATGCTCCAGTGGTGCGCGCGGCGATTCTGCAACAACTGGAATGGGCCGGTGTACACTTGGATGCCAGCGCAAATGAGACGACACTGGGGCAGGAGGGTAAAATCAGTAATATCGGCAGCAAAATCGGGGTCTGGGTGATTCCCGTGGACGAGCAGCACATCCTGGCACAGGAGGCGCTGGCAGTAATCGCCCGCCGTTGAAACACATATCGAAAGGAGCATCAATATGAGTTCTGAAGCGAGTGTCAGGCAACAATCTAAATCCGTCAATGCAGAGTCAGGCCCTTTGTCCGCAACCGAACTTAACCGGATGGATGCCTACTGGCGCGCAGCCAACTATTTGTCGGTCGGCCAGATTTATCTGCTGGATAATCCGCTGCTCAAATCTCCCCTCAGATTCGAACACATCAAACCGCGCCTGCTCGGCCATTGGGGCACGACACCGGGACTCAATTTCATTTATGTCCATCTCAACCGCGTGATCAAGGCGCATGACCTCAGCATGATTTACATTGCCGGACCGGGGCATGGTGGCCCGAGCCTGGTAGCCAATACCTGGCTGGAAGGAACCTATAGCGAGGTCTATCCCAATATTTCTTCGAATGCCGAAGGCATGAAAAAATTGTTCCGGCAGTTTTCCTTTCCCGGCGGTATTCCGAGTCATGTGGCGCCGGAGACGCCCGGCTCGATTAATGAGGGCGGCGAGTTGGGTTATTCGCTGGCACATGCCTACGGTGCGGTGTTCGACAACCCGGATATGATTGCGGCCTGCGTGATTGGTGATGGCGAAGCCGAAACTGGCCCGTTGGCGGCGGCGTGGCACTCCAACAAATTCCTCAATCCGGCACGCGATGGTGCGGTGCTGCCGATCCTGCATCTCAACGGTTACAAAATTGCCAACCCGACAGTGCTAGCGCGCATCCCGCACGAAGAATTGGAGAGTCTGTTGATCGGCTATGGTCACCAGCCGTACTTCGTGGAAGGGTCAGATCCGGCGCTGATGCACCAGCAGATGGCGGCCACACTGGATCGGGCCATTGCCGAAATTCAGGCCATCCAGCACGACGCGCGAGCCAACGGCGTCAAGGCACGCCCACGCTGGCCGATGATCGTTCTGCGCAGCCCCAAGGGTTGGACCGGGCCGAAGGAGGTGGACGGCAAGCAGTCCGAGGGATCGTGGCGCTCACACCAGGTGCCATTCGGCGAGATGGCGAAACCGGAACATCTCAAGCTGCTTGAGCAGTGGATGAAAAGCTACTGGCCCGAGGAGTTGTTTGATGAAAGCGGGGCGTTGAAACCCGAACTTGCCGAACTGGCACCGCAAGGGGTGCGACGCATGGGCGCCAACCCGCATGCCAACGGCGGCATTTTACTCAGGGACCTCAAGCTGCCGGAGTTTCACGATTATGCGCTCAAGGTGCCGAGTCCCGGCGCGGTGTTGGGCGAAGCGACCCGCACCATGGGCGTGTACCTGCGCGATGTGATGAAACACAATCTCGATACGCGCAACTTTCGTGTCATGGGACCGGACGAAACTGAGTCGAACCGCCTCGGCGCGCTGTTCGAGGTAACCGACCGGACGTGGGTGGCCGAACGACTGGCGCAGGATGATCAACTCTCGCCGGATGGCCGGGTCATGGAAATACTCAGCGAGCATACCTGTCAGGGTTGGCTCGAGGGCTACCTGCTGACCGGTCGCCACGGTTTGTTTTCATGTTACGAGGCGTTCATCCATATTGTGGATTCGATGTTCAATCAGCATGCCAAGTGGCTCAAGGTGTGCCACGAAATTCCGTGGCGGCGCCCGATCGCCTCACTCAATATCCTGCTGACCTCGCATGTCTGGCGCCAGGATCACAACGGTTTTTCGCATCAGGATCCGGGGTTCATCGATCATGTCGTCAACAAGAAGGCGGATGTTGTCCGGGTGTTTTTGCCGCCGGATGCCAATACTCTGCTCTGCGTCACCAACCAGTGTCTGATAAGTCGTGATCTGGTGAATGTGATTGTCGCCGGCAAGCAGCCGCAGCTCCAGTGGCTGGATATTGAGTCCGCCACCCGGCACTGCGCCGCTGGTATCGGCATCTGGGATTGGGCGAGCAATGACCAGAACGGCGAGCCGGATGTGGTGCTGGTGGCGGCAGGCGATGTGCCCACGCTGGAAATGCTGGCCGCTGTCGATATTTTGCGCCAGCACGTCCCCGACCTGAAAATTCGTTTTATCAATGTGGTGGACCTGATGACCCTGCAGCCGAAGGAAGAGCATCCGCACGGGCTGTCGGACAAGGACTTTGATTCGCTGTTCACCACCGACAAGCCGATCATCTTTGCCTACCACGGTTATCCGTGGCTGATTCACCGCCTCACCTACCGGCGCACCAACCACGGCAACCTGCATGTGCGCGGCTACAAGGAGGAAGGCACGACCACGACGCCATTCGACATGGTGGTGCGCAACGATCTCGACCGTTTCCATCTGGTGGCGGACGTGATTGATCGCGTGCCGACACTGGGTTACCGGGCGGCGCACCTCAAGCAGGCGATGCGTGACAAGCGCATCGAACACCGGCAGTACATCATCAGCCATGGCGAAGACATGCCCGAGATACGGGAATGGCAATGGCGGCGAAGTAATGCGTGATGCAACCATGGGAAGAACCGGATGACAGGTAATTCGTTGTGGAAGCTGCTGACCGCGCTTGAGCAGTGGCGCGCCGCTGCCGGTATCCAACTTGCAAAGAAAGACCTGTAATCATGAAAGTTACTTTTCTCGGTGCGGCGCGCGAAGTCACCGGTTCGTGTTATCTGATCGAGACCGGCACCGTGCGGTTTCTGGTGGACTGCGGCATGTTTCAGGGCGGGCGTTCGGCACCGGCGCGCAACCGCAGGCCATTCGGTTTCAGACCGCGCTCACTGGATTTCGTGTTGCTCACCCATGCGCATATCGACCACAGCGGCCTGCTGCCACGGCTTACCCGCGAAAATTTCAACGGGCCGATTTACAGCACCGGAACCACTGCCGAACTGCTGGCTATCATGCTGCCCGACAGCGCCCATATCCAGGAAGCCGATGCCCGTCGCGCCGCGAACCGCCGCAATAGCTCGCGCACCCAAATGGCGCTGTCCGTGCTGTATACCGTGCAGGATGCGGAAGATTGCCTGCAACAACTGAGCCCGGTTGAATACGACGAGTGGCTAACCCCGCACCCGGATGTGCGCTGCCGTTTTCGCGATGCCGGCCACATTCTCGGTTCGGCGATCATCGAGATTCATATCACGGAAGGTGGCAAGCTCACGAAGCTGGTCATGTCCGGCGATCTCGGCCAGCCGGACCGGCCGATCCTGCGCGACCCGACGATCATCGAGGAGGCAGACGTGCTGTTCATCGAGTCCACCTACGGCAACCGCGCGCACAAGGATATGCCGGCGACGCTGGATGAGCTCGTGCAGGTGATCGAGCACACGCTGCACGTCAAACACGGCAACGTCATTGTTCCGGCGTTTGCGGTCGGCCGCACGCAGGAAATCATCTACCATCTGCATCAACTGGCGCACGAGGGGCGCTTGCACGATCTCAATATTTTTGTCGATTCACCGATGGCGACGGCCGTAACCCAAGTCACCATGCAGCATTTGGCGCTGTTCGATGATGAGGCGCAGCAGCTCGCCAAATGGCACGAGTCGGGACGCAATCTGCCGAACCTGCGTTTTACCGGAAGTACCGAGGAGTCCATCGCGCTCAACCAGATTCGTTCCGGTGCCATCATTATTTCCGCAAGCGGCATGTGCGAGGCCGGGCGCATCAAGCATCACCTGCGCCACAACCTTGGACGCGCCGAAAACAGCATATTGATCACCGGCTTTCAGGCGCAGGGCACGCTCGGACGAAGGCTGGTGGACGGTGCAAAGCGGGTGAGTATTTTCGGTCAGGAAATTCCGGTGCGCGCCTCGGTTCACACACTGGGCGGGTTCTCGGCACACGCCGACCAGGCGGCACTACTCGCATGGGCCGGTGGTCTCCGGCGGCCGCCGCGCCAAACGTTCGTGGTACACGGGGAAGAAAGTGCGGCACTCATATTCGCCGAGCGGCTGCGCACCGATCACAACTGGAAGGTGACTGTGCCGGAGCCCGGCCAGACGGTTGAGTTGTAATGCCTGATTGAATGTGCCGTTTGACGCCAAATTGCAGAGTAGCTCTGTACGGCGTTTCGCCGGAAACTTTTTTATACTCATGCTTCCGTGGCATTAAGCGCTGCATCATTCACGAGCATATCCAATCGACTTCAGCGCATCAAAAATTTTCAGGGACAATTGTGCATGTCCGGCGGCATTGGGATGCAGAGGATCCCCCTTCATTTGCGGGTCGGATAGAACTTCGGCAACCGCGTCCTCGATGAGAGGAATCCCGTGTTCATCGGCCACTTCGCGATAGAAATCCGCCGCAGACAGATTCTGGAATACGGCGCCCATGGCACTCGGCTTCGGTGTTGCCAGCAAAACCGGCTTTGCTCCGTGCAGTTTTATCATCGTAATTATCTGCCCAAGATTGGCGACAGTTTCCGCCTGCGGGATATGGCGCAGCATGTCGTTGCCTCCCAATGTCACCAACACCAGAACCGGATCATGTTTTTCGAGAAGTTCCGGCAGGCGATGTAAGGCATCGCCACTGGTGTCCCCGCTTACTCCACCATTGATCACCGCCCACCCGGTTCGGTTCGCCAGCAGTTCTGGCCACGCTTCTCCGGAAGCCACTCCGTTACCGGCGGTCAGACTGTCTCCCAGCGCCAGAACCTGGCTACCCGGAAGAAGCGCCTCCTCTTTTGGTTTGTTACCGCAGGCGGCGATAAGAATGGTGACAGTAACCAGCAAAATTATGCGTCGCATAAAGCCGACATTGAATGGGTGCGGATAACAAGGGAAATTCATTCTGAAGCTCCTGTGTGTTTGCCAAGCGCAGTATTCAGCCACTCTCCGCCAGAATGCGAAGTACTGGGGAATGGTTTAGATAAAATAACCGGGTGATCTACTGGAGAGACCCACCCTTTTGCCAGTGGTCCCAGATTAGCGCTTTCTGAGTTTTAGTGTAATAGATGTGTGGTCTTTGTTTCATTTGCAACACTCCTTCTGCTTACGCAGATTCTAGTGTGTTGCATTGACCGGTTGAATTCGCAACCCAGAATGGTCATTCATAGGCGGAGCATTCTTTGGAACGACGAGTTGAGTATCATTTTGACTCTTGTTACGAGCCGTTTGTGGCGCGTATGCGCACCGTCTTGGTAGCAAGATGTACCTCACGCAGAAAGTATGCCAAGCCCACCACCAGGGCGAGAGTGGAGCCTGTGAAGAGCAGTCCCACGAGCCACTTGAGTTCCAGGCTGACCAGCACCTCAATAAAGAGTGACGCAATGACAGTGCATACGAGTAGCGCCGATAATGTGCAGGCCGTAATCGCGGTACTGGCCAGATGCCGCCTTTGCTCAAGGGTGACAAGTTCCTGATTGAACGGCTGAGGCTGCACCCCGGATTCTTGAATTGGATTTCCTGACAGTTGGCGACTGCGGTCAATAATCCGCGCGAGACGTCCCGCCATGACATTCAGGATGCCTGCAATGCCGGTCAAAAGAAAAACTGGTGCCAAGGCAAGCTGGATAGCGTGACTGATATTGTTGAAATTGACGGCTTCGTTGAGCATTGATTTACGATCCTTCACGGTTAACACAAAAGGTTCAAGAGGCCTGGGGGGGTTAGCTCAACATCAAATTTCTTTTCTGGATAACCATCACACCCCCCCGCTTGAAGAACTAATTTGAAGTGGACCCATTTAACCACGGTTACTTCCGCTCCCGACCCGTTGCCGTCATTCTAAAATGCAACCAGCAAATGACCGGTTCATGATTGGTAAGCTGCCATTGATGCGTAGAAAATAACTGCCAGGTCGTCGGCCATTGTGGTCCTTGGGTATTGTGCTGATGAATGGCAGCATTGGCGCTCATTCCGGACTAGCTGAAGTCTGCCTAGTAAATCGGTGGCGATTCAGGATGACGTACTCGCCCGTTTGAAAGCACCAGTTAAACACGGTGTTGCAGTGGGGGCAGCAAACCAGAAATTGGCCAGCTGATTCCTTGTGTAGCAGACAAACAAAAAAACCGCCCTGGTTGGGCGGGTTTTGTACGGCTACCAGAAATTTATTATGGAGCTAGAAATTTTGTTTCAAACTCCTCGCACGGCACTGCTTTGCTGAACAGGAAGCCCTGAATTTCGTCGCAACCCAGCAACCTCAGCAGGTGCGACTGCTCCTCGGTTTCAACACCTTCTGCCACCGCCTTGAGCTTGAATGCGTGTGCCAGATTGATGATGGTCGATACCAGCGCCATTCCTTCCGGCCCGGCAGTCATTTCGATTATGAACGTGCGGTCGATCTTCAGTGTGGTTACCGGCAATTTTGCCAAGTAGCTGAGTGATGAGAAACCGGTGCCGAAATCGTCAATGGCGATGGTAATGCCCATGGCGCGAACCGCCTGCAGGATGGAGATATTGCGCCCAACATCTTCCATGACCAAACTTTCGGTTATCTCCAGCTCCAGTCCTTCCGCCGCATGCACATCGATAGCAACGGCCTGTTCGAGCTCGGCGATAAAGCCTTGGCGGTGTAGTTGCAGTGCAGACACGTTTACTGCAACGCGCAAGGCAGGCAGTCCTGCGCTGCGCCAGCGCAGGTTGTCTGCGATGGCTTTGTGCAAAGCCCAGCGCCTGACTTCATTAATCAGTCCAGTCTCTTCCAGAATCGGAATGAACTTTCCTGGTGGTACCAGGCCGGTGCGCGGATCGTTCCAGCGGATCAGCGCCTCGGCGCTGGTGACCTTGCCGCTCGCGAGATTCAACTTGGGCTGGTAATAGAGTACGAATTCTTCATTGTTGATCGCTTGGCGCAGCTGGTTTTCCAGCGTGAGCTTGCCAGCCACCGCTTCGTTCATTTTCTGCGTATAGAAAAGATATTGATCACCGCCCGCTTTGGCCTTTTTGAGTGCGGCTTCAGCATTTTTAAACAGGATGCCGGCATCGTTGCCGTCATCCGGGAATAGAGCGATTCCCGCTTTGGCGGGGATGCGGAAATCGGAGTCGTTGAGGCGGAACGGATGCTCATAAAAAGCTTGCGCCATTTTCTCGATCAGAAATATCAGGTCGTCTTCCTGTCTTATTTCCGGCAGCACCATAGCAAAATGGTCTGCATCAATATGCGCCAGCAGGTTGGCGTCTCCCGTGCTGTTTGTCAGCCACTCCGCCACCTGCCTTAGTAACGCGTCGCCGATCGACCGCCCCAGACTGTCGTTAATGTTCCTGAACCGCTCCAGGTCGATCAGACACAAGGCGAGCTTATGCCCGTCGTTCGCCGCGCTGCGCATATATTGTGCCACCCGTTCGAGAAACAGGGTGCGGTTGGCAAGTCCGGTCAGTACATCGTAGTAGGCGAGGTAATCAAGCTTCTCCTGCTTGCCGATGTGATCGATTGCAAATGAGATATCGCCGGCCAGTTCCGTCAACAGCTTCATCTCATCTTCCTGGAAGAAATTCATCTCGCCGGCATACAACACGAGCGCGCCTATCGCTTCACCGGAGACGATCAGCGGCAAAATCACCATCGAGCGGACTCCGGATTCAGTGTATCTTTTTCCGAACAAAACCCTGGGGTCATTTGATGAATCGTTGGACACGATGACTTTTTTCTCCCTGGCCGCCAGTGCGAACATGGTGTCAGGCGGATACTCACTTGCTGACAAGAAGGCTTTAATACTGATCAGAAATTCTTCATCCACGCCTGCCGAAGCGACCGGGACATACTTCATCGTGCTCTGATCCATCATAACCAGCATGGCCATGCGGAACCCGCCCTTCTCAACCGCAATGTGGCATGCCTCACTGAATAGTTCGTCGCGGTCTTGTACACGTACGATCAGCGTATTGATACCGCTCAGAACGGCATAGACGCGGTTGAGATATAAGATTTTGGCTTCCGCAGCCTTGCGTTCGGTAATGTCGCGAACGAGACTCATTAGGTAAGGCTTGTCGAGTTCGACCCGTGTCACATTGACTTCCACGGGGAAGGTCGAGCCGTCCTTGTGCCGGCGTACCGTTTCAAAATGGGCGTTTCCTGCCTGCCGTAGCCGCACCTCGGTCGTTTTGGCTATCTCCGGGGTGAATGCTGGGTCAATGTCAAAGACGCTCAGTTCGAGCATCTCTTCCCGGCTATAGCCCAAAATACGGCAGCTAGTCTCGTTGACGTCCAGAAAACGCATTGTCGAAGGCTCGAGCACCTCGATGGCATCGCTGGAGTAGTCAAGCAAGGTGCGAAAAAGTCTCAGGCTTTCCTCGGCCTGTTTGCGTTCGGTGATGTCCTGATTAACGCCAATGAGCCGGATTGTCCGCCCCTTGGCATCCTTCTCTACCGTGATGCGCGCTTCCACCCAGACAATTTCACCTTTCCCGGTCAATATTCGAGCCTCTACCATGGCAAAATAATCCGGATCGGCAGATTCAAATGCTAATTGAACATTTTTACCAATAAGTGGCGCATCTTCCGGATGGACGTAGCGGCGGGCAAAGCCAGCCGAGGACATCCAGTATCCTCCCGCCTCCTCAGCCGTAATTTTATGCAGCGAGTAATACTGGTCGTTGAATACGAATTTATCTGCGGCAAATTCATATTCCCAGTAACCCACCTTGGCAATTCTCAAGGCTTCAGACAGTTGGCTTTCACTTTTTCGCAGCGCGGCAGTCCGTAGCGCAACCGTTTGTTCAAAAAATAGATGCAACAGGCTCAATTCAAGGTGAGTACGGATCCTGGCACGAACTTCATCAATATCGAACGGCTTGCTGATGAAGTCGGCGGCACCGATGGAAAATCCGCGGATTTTTTCCACCGAATCGTCGACCGTGCTGAGAAAGATGACAGGAATATGATTCCCCGCTTCGGTTGCTTTGATGCGGCGACATACCTCATAGCCATCCATTTCCGGCATCAGGATATCCAGCAGTATCAGGTCCGGCGGGGTTGGTCCCTCCACCATTTCAATCGCTTTCGGACCATTGTTGGCGACCGTGATACGATATTCGTCGGTCAGCGCGCTGATGAGCGGGTGGATACTCTCCGGTATATCATCGACAACCAATATACCGAACTGTCCTCGCTCAGCACCGTCCGCGCCGGCACCGGATTGAATGGGCTTCCTGCGGTAACGCCGCAATTCAAGCTGGGTCAGCACACGCAACTTGAGCAAATCGTGCTTGACCGGTTTGGTGATGTAATCGGCGGCGCCCATCTTCAGCCCTGTGGCTTCATCTTCCGACTCCAACATGGATGTAACGAAAATGACCGGGATGTCCGCCGTGAGCGGATCCGCCTTGAGCCTGTGCAATACCTCATAACCATCCATGTCAGGCATTTTGATGTCGAGCAACACCAGGTCCGGTTGTGGTTTGCGTGCTGCCAGCTCCAGCGCCTTTTCCCCGCTGGTCGCTGCGGTAACAGCATAGGCGTCGCCTAGGATGCTCATCATCGCATGCAGGTTTTCACTCACGTCATCCACGATGAGTATCCTGGGTTTGTCGTTGCTGTTTTCTGTCATGGCTGTACCCCCTTGTTCATGTTTTACCGCGCAGGCGCGTGCGTAACGTATCGATCAGGGCAAGCGCCTCGTCTATGGCAAAACTATCCACGGCGGCGGCGATCTCGGCCACTGCCTGTTCCGCTTCGCCGCCGACCACGCCGGCGCGCAATTGCGCGAGCAGTGATTCGGCTTCACCCAGATCACTCTCCAATAGTGAGGCCAGTGTTGCCAGCCTGGAAAGCAATTCGTCTCGCCCCAGCGACACCTCTGCTACAGGCATCGTAACGGCGGGTGCGGTGAGTCCATCAATTTCGCCCATGAGCTGTTGCAGCAATTGGTGCAGGCATGCAAATTGCGCTGGCTTCGGCATCTCGCCCTGCTTCAGCGCATCGTCCAGTTCAGCGACACAGGCAAATATTTCGTTCGCGCTGAGCGTGCCGCACACCCCCTTGAGTTCATGGCAGAACGCCTCGCCCGCTGCTACGCCTTTCTCAGCGATCAGGCGTTGTAACTCATCGGCCGCACCGTGGTAATGCTTGCGAAAACGGCGCAACTGCTTGCGGTAAGGTTCTGCTTTGCCGCCGAAGCGACGAACGCCCTGCAACGCGTCAATGCCCTTTAATGCCAGCAAACCCGGGTCTACCATCTCGGCACTCGTGGTAGCATAAAATGCGCTTGCTGCTGTGTTATCGTTAGCACATCGCCCTTTAACCCCATGCTCTGGCTGGTTTGCAGTCTGCACGTTTACGCCGAGCGCAGGCGGCGTCTTGATCCACTTCAGCAGTACCATCCACAGATTATCCGGCTCGACAGGCTTGGGGACGTGGTCGTTCATGCCCGCATCCAGACATCGCTGGCGGTCGCCTTCCATCGCGCTGGCGGTCATGGCGACGATAGGCAATTCCGCGAATTGGGGCAGCTTGCGGATTTCCTGCGTCGCCATGATGCCGTCCATCACCGGCATCTGCATGTCCATGAGCACGATGTCGTAGGCACTCTCCTGCACTTTGCGTACGGCGATCTCGCCGTTCTCGGCAAGATCGACGATGAAGCCAGCATCGCGCAGCAGTTCGGTCGCGACCTCTTGGTTGAGCTCGTTGTCCTCGACCAGCAGGATGCGCGCCCCCTGGATGGTGGCGAGGTTCTCCGCCAGCAGCGACGGCGCATCGCCCATCCCGCACCGCTCGGAGGGTATGCCGCCCAGCACGCTCACCACGCTGTCGAGCAGCACGGATGCGCTGACCGGCTTGATGAGCACGCCTTCCACTCCGGCCTCCTCGACGCCCTGGATGACCTCATCGCGGCCGTAGGCCGTCACCATGATCAGGTGCGGCAAGCGTTTGAGCGGTCGCGCACGCAGTTGGCGCGCCGTCTCGTTGCCGTTCATGCCGGGCATCAGCCAGTCGAGGAAAACGATGTCGTAAGGCTGGTCCTGCGCTTCGGCGCGGTCGACGGCATCGATCGCCGCCTTGCCCGAGGAGGCCTCGTCGACGACGAAGTTTATGGACTTGAGCATGCCTGCGAGCACCGTACGGGCGCTCTCGTTATCGTCGACTACCAGCGCGCGGCGTCCCTGCAGATCAACACTCAGCACCCGTTGACGCTGGATGCCGGTTCTCTTGCCGAGGCGTGCGGTAAACCAGAACGTGCTGCCCTTGCCATACTCGCTGTCGACCCCGACCTCGCCGCGCATCAGCTCGGCGAGTTTCTTGGAAATAGCCAGCCCGAGGCCGGTGCCGCCGTACTTGCGCGTGGTCGAGGTATCCGCCTGCTGAAAAGACTGGAACAGCAGTCCGCGCTGTTCCTCGGTGATACCGATACCGGTGTCGCGCACGGTGCAGTAGAGCAGCACATCCTGGTCGCTCTGTTCGCGCATGCGGATGACGACATTGATCTCGCCCGTCTCGGTGAACTTGACAGCGTTGTTGGCGTAGTTGATGAATATCTGCCCCAGGCGCAACGGGTCGCCGATCAACTCGTTGGGTACGTCGCGGCCGATATCGAAAACAAGCTCCAGCCCTTTTGCGGTCGTTTTCGGAGCAATCAGGTTGGCGATGTTTTTGAGCACATTCTCTAGATTGAGCTCGGTCTGCTCGACCGTCAGCTTGCCGGCCTCGATCTTGGAGAAATCGAGAATATCGTTGATGATGCTCAGCAGGTACTGGCCGGAGCCTTGGATTTTCTTCAGGTAATCGCGCTGGCGCGGCGTCAACTCGGTCTTCAGCGCCAGGTGCGACATGCCGATGATGGCGTTCATCGGCGTGCGGATCTCGTGGCTCATGTTGGACAGAAAGTCCGATTTCGACAGACTTGCTTTTTCCGCGACTACCTTGGCGTTCTCCAACTCGACAGTCAGGCGATTGCGCTCGGTGATATCGCGTGCGGCGGCGAACACGCCTTGCAGCTTCCGGTCGCGGTCGTAGAAGGTGCTGGCGTTGTAGGACACCACGGTCTGCTTACCGTCCCGGCTGAGCGCGGTGAGCTCATAGTCGGTGACCTTGCTTTCGGCCAGCACTTGTTTGATGGCCGCCTCGGCACGCGCCGGATCAGTGAAGTAATTTTTGAACGGTGCGCCAATCAGCTCGTCGCGCGTACAGCCGGTGAGCGCCTCCATCTGCTTGTTGACGTCAGTGATGATACCTTTCGGATCGGTGGTCATCAGCGCGTCGATGTTGGATTCGATCAGCGAGCGCGTATAGAACTGCTCGTCGCGCAGACGCTGATCGAGCTTCATCTGCTCTGCTTCAGCTTGCTTGCGCACGGTGTTGTCGGTACCGATTAGCAGATAGCCGATGATAGCGTTCTGCGCATCGCGCAGTGCCGTAACCGACACCACCGCCGGAAAGCGGCTGCCGTCCTTGCGGATGTAGGTCAGCTCGTAGATGTCTTCGATGCCGCGCGAGGCCTTGAACACCAGGGCTTCAAAGCCGGGCGTGATAGATGCTTTCAGTTCGACGCTGAGCGCCTTGGCGCGCGCGATTACTTCCTGCGGATCGGAAATGTCGGCCGGCGTGATCTTGTTCATCACCTCGGCGGCGGTGTAGCCGAGCATGCGCTCCGCGCCGACGTTGAAAATTTGGATCACGCCTTTCGCGTCGGTGGCGATACTCGAAAAGTTGGCGCTGTTGAAAATGGCGTTCTGCAAGGCTCCCGCCCTGAGCAGCGCCTCTTCCGCCTGCTTGCGCGCGGTGTTGTCGGTGCCGATCAGCAGGTAGCCGATGACAGCTTCCTGCGCGTCGCGTAGCGCCGTGACCGACACCACCGCCGGAAAGCGGCTACCGTCCTTGCGGATGTAGGTCAGCTCGTAAATATCCTCGATGCCGCGCGATGCTTTGAACACCAGGGTATCAAACCCCGGTTCAATCGTGGTGCCGAGTTCGACGCTGAGCGCCTTGGCGCGCTCGATCACTTCCTGCGGATCGGAAATATCAGCGGGCGTGATCTTGTTCATCACCTCGGCGGCCGCGTAGCCCAGCATGCGTTCGGCGCCGACGTTGAAAATCTGGATCATACCCTTGGCGTCGGTGGCGATGCTGGAGAAGTTGGCGCTATTGAAAATCGCGTTCTGCAATGCCTCCGCTGTAAGCAGTGCCTCTTGTCGCTGGCTCTCGATGAAAACATTCATCTTGCCAGTGGCTTCACCGATAACTGCGGAATCGGGATACTTCTTAGGCACGTATCTCCTCGGTCTGGAAAACACTACTTTGAGTTTGCTCTTAATTTATCGGATGCCGCCCCAACGCATTAAATAGTTTTTTGTGTTCGTCTGCGCTGCATCGGCATACACTTCGTTGAGATTATCTATGGCTCCTGGAAATTTAAGGCACATCAGCCTTGGTGCGGGGTAAATTAACACTGTTGATTTTGTCAGGATAGCCCCCTTCTAAGTACAAGTATATAGGCCGAAATGCATAGGCCATTGGTCAAAAACACTAATTTTGTATCACCGCAGCAAGTTGGATGTCAGCTTAATTGCGTTGAACGGACATGCCAGGGTGTAACTCTCAACTTCCGATATGGCCGAGGCTCCGAGCCTAGTGCCTATCGAAACGAAGGTCGGCTTCGGTGGGAGATACCTGCCGTTCAGATGCGCATTTTCCGTTGCTTTTCGATGACAGCAAATGGCACACAGCACTCATTCTTTTAGCCAGCTTCCTGCCAAATAACCGTGGGCATAAAAACTCTCACACCCTCAGTCATAGATATGGTTACCCGATGATTTCGAAGTTGGTATAGCAGCCATGGTGCGGTTCGATTTCGACCAGCTCCACCTGCGCGCGTTGCGGGCCGCGCTGAGCCCAGCGCACGATGGCATCCACATCGGTGGATTCGCCCTGTACTGCGGCTTCCACCGTGCCATCGCTATGGTTGCGTACCCAGCCTGAAACCACCAGACTTTGTGCTTCACGGCGCATCGAATCGCGGAAGGACACGCCTTGTACACGGCCATGAATCACCAGATGTAGTGTCTTCTTTTGCATCGGTTGGATGATCCTTTCGACCTGAATTCGCAAGTACTTCAAATAATATGTAAAGCGCCCCGAGCTCGAGG
Organism: Gallionella sp.; assembly: GCA_035529795.1. Lineage (GTDB taxonomy): Bacteria > Pseudomonadota > Gammaproteobacteria > Burkholderiales > Gallionellaceae > Gallionella. Next base: position 57,412 of record DATKVZ010000032.1, read on the forward strand.
AGAGCGGTTCGTTCAGTGGCCAATGTTACCCCTGTTTTTCTGTGTATCAAGGCTCATTAAATTGGTGAGATTTTCGAAAAAGTGTAAACTCCCGCATAAGTTGTTCCGGCCGGTAGTGTTGTTGTTCCACTCAGGGAGGCGATATGACTCATGTTTACGATTACATCATTGTGGGCGGAGGGCTGGCGGGTGCATCGTCGGTTGAGGGCATACGCGAGCTTGATACGGCGGGGAGCATACTGCTGGTCGGCGAGGAAATTCACTTGCCCTATGACCATCCGCCATTATCCAAAAAGCTGTGGTTCGGCAAACAGAAAGTGGCGGATATCTTTCTCCATGATCGCGCGTTCTATGACCAGCATGCCGTTACCCTGGCGCTGGGAGAAAAAGTGGTGCGGATTGATGCCGCAGCCAAGATACTGACCACCACAAATAACAAAACCTACGGCTACGGCAAGCTGCTGCTGGCAACGGGCTGCAAGGCCCGGACGCTGACCATTCCCGGTGGCGATCTCGAGGGTATCTGTTACTTTCGCAGCCTCGACGATTATCTGCATACCCGGGTTGTGGCCGCAGAGGGGAAGTCCGCGGTGGTCGTCGGCGGCGGGTTCATCGGCTCGGAGCTGGCCGCTGCGCTCAACATCAACAAGCTGAACGTCACCTTGATTTTTCCCGACGAACTTCTGTGCGGTCGGGTGTTGCCGGACTATCTCGGGCGAGCTGTGCAACAGCGCTATCGGGACAAGGGTGTCAAAGTGCTGGCGTCGGACCAGCCCGTGTCTTTCACTAAAAACGGCAGCAAGTTCATCACCCATACCAAGAAGGGAGAGACGATTGAGTCGGACATCGTGATCGTCGGCGTGGGCGTCATCCCCGAGCTGGAACTGGCCAAAAGCGGTGGGCTGGAAGTGGGCAACGGCATCGTGGTGAACGAATACCTCGAGACTTCCCGACCGGATGTTTACGCCGCCGGCGACAACGCTTTTTTCCCTTACCTGGCGCTGGGGCAGTCAATGCGCATCGAGCACTGGGACCAAGCTCTCAACCAGGGCAAGTGGGCGGGACGCAATATGGCCGGCGCACATGAGCCCTATATCCATCAGCCGTATTTTTTCTCGGACTTGTTCGAGTTCGGCTACGAGGCGACCGGCGAAGTCGATTCGCGGCTGGAGACTTTTGCCGACTGGCAGAAAGAAAACGATACCGGCGTTATCTATTACCTGCGCGAGGGCAAAGTCAGAGGCGTGATGATGTGCAACGTATGGGACAAGGTCGAGACGGCACGCGAGCTGATCCGCACAGGAGAAAAGCTGACACCCGAGAAACTGCGCGGCCTCATCCGCTAACTGCAGGAGCGTGCCTGCACGCGAAGCAAATCTCGCAGGTATGACTCATCCCTGTATAGACGACACCTTAAAACGAAAGAGAATCTATGGAAGACATGATGGATCGTATTCGCATTTGCGACCTCTTCGTGCGCTGCATTCTGGGTATCAACGAGAATGAGCGCCGCAAAAAACAAGACGTGGTGATCAATCTGACCATTTACACCGATCTGCACAAGGCCGGCCA
>DATKVZ010000033.1:0-6201 GCA_035529795.1 Gallionella sp.
CGAGCTGGACAAAACCGTGGTGGAGAAGATAGGCGATCCGCTGATGCACCTGGTACGCAACTCCATGGATCACGGCATCGAATCGAAGGAGTTGCGCGAGCAGCGCGGCAAGCCCGCCAAGGGTACGCTGCGCCTCAATGCGTTTCATGACTCCGGCAGCATCGTCATCGAAGTCGGCGACGACGGCGGCGGGCTGAACCGCGAACGGATTTTGAACAAGGCCATCGAGCGCGGGCTGGTGACAACCGGGCAAACCCTGAGCGACCGGGAAGTCTATAACCTGATATTCGAGCCGGGCTTTTCCACCGCCGCCCAGGTGACCAACCTGTCCGGACGGGGTGTGGGCATGGACGTGGTGCGGCGCAACATTGAATCATTGCGTGGCACGGTGGATCTTGACAGCGAGGAAGGCCGGGGCACCACGGTGCGCATCCGCCTGCCGCTGACCCTGGCCATCATAGACGGCTTCCTGGTTGGGGTGGGAGGGGCGGCTTATATCGTGCCGCTGGATATGGTGCTTGAGTGTGTGGACCTCGCCGGCGAAGCGCAGCAGGACAGCCGGGATCACAACTACATGAACCTGCGCGGTGAAGTGTTGCCATTTGTCCGCCTGCGGGATCAGTTCGACGTGGATGGGAAGGCCGGGCGACGCGAGAACGTCGTTGTGGTGCGCTACGGCGGGCAGAAGGCCGGCCTGGTGGTGGACGAATTGCTGGGCGAGTACCAGACCGTGATCAAGCCGCTGGGAAAAGTGTTCAGCGGCACCAGGGGGATAGGCGGCTTCACCATCCTGGGCAGCGGCGAAGTGGCATTGATCCTGGACGTGCCGTCGCTGATCCAGCAGGCAGCAAAAAAAGAAGGTGCACCGACCGGTGCTGAAAGCAAGTTGGCTGTAAATGTTTAATGGGCATCAAACTGACATTTGTAAAATCTGAAAGGGAGCGAACATGTTCAAGAATATGAAAATCGGTGTGCGTCTCGGGCTGGGATTCAGCCTGGTGGTGTTGCTATTGGTCGCGATCGCGGTGATCGGCACTACTCGGCTGAGCTTGCTGAATTCAAGCATTGACGATCTGGTAAAGGATAAATATCCCAAAACGGTGCTGGCGAACGATATTCACGACAGTGTCAACGTCATCGCCCGTTCCATGCGCGACATGCTGCTGGAAACGGATCCCGACAAAGTGGAAAGTGAATACGAACGCATGGTTGACACAGACAAAAGGATCAAGGAAGACTTCGACAAACTGACAGCAACCGTCAGTTCGGAAAAAGGCAAGGCCTTGTTGAAGACACTGGATGATTCACGCGCCACCTTCACTTCAACCCAAGATGATATCGTCAAGATGGTGCGGGCAGGCCATCACGACAGTGCAGTCGCATTGATGCTGGGCGCAATGAAAAAGGATCAGGCCGCATACATCGAGGCTGTGCAGAACCTGGTCGATTTCCAGCAAAATGAAATGGACAAATCCGGCAAGCAGGCAGGACAGGAATATGCTGCCGCGCGCACCCTGATGTATGTATTGGCTGCCATTGCCCTTGCTTTGGCAGGCGGCATCGCATTCTGGGTTACACGCTCGATCACCAAACCTATTGCCGAGGCTGTGCATGTGGCGAGCCGATTGTCGGAGGGCGACCTGACGGTGAAAATTGAAGCGCAGTCCAACGACGAGACCGGCATGCTCCTGAAAGCGATGTCCGCCATGGTAGATAAGCTGTCGCAAATCATCGGTGAGGTGCGCAGTGCGTCGGACAACCTGTCATCTGCTTCGGAAGAAGTGAGCGCCACGGCACAGAGCCTGAGCCAGTCGACCAGCGAACAGGCGGCGAGTGTGGAAGAAACCTCCGCCTCGGTGGAACAGATGAGCGCCTCCATTGCCCAGAATACCGAGAATGCCAAGGTGACGGACGGTATGGCTTCACAGGCATCCAAGCAGGCAACCGAAGGGGGAGCTGCGGTGACCGAGACCGTGGCTGCGATGAAACAGATCGCGGGCAAAATCGGCATCGTGGACGATATTGCCTACCAGACCAATCTGCTGGCCCTGAATGCAGCGATCGAGGCGGCACGTGCCGGCGAACACGGCAAGGGTTTTGCCGTGGTCGCGGCGGAAGTGCGCAAGCTGGCCGAGCGCAGCCAGGTTGCTGCGCAGGAGATAGGCGAACTGGCTGCCGGTTCCGTGCAGAAAGCCGAGACGGCCGGAAAACTGCTGGGCGAAATGGTGCCAACGATCAACAAGACCTCGGACCTTGTGCAGGAAATAACTGCCGCCTCCGAAGAGCAAACCAGCGGTGTGGCGCAGATCAACACTGCGATGTCACAGATGAACCAGATCACGCAGCAGAACGCATCGGCTTCGGAAGAACTGGCGGCGACTGCCGAGGAAATGAGCGGGCAGGCCGGGCAGCTGCAGGAAACCATCTCGTTCTTCAAGGTAGGCACGGGTGTTGGCACGCCGGCAAACGCGTCGTCTCGCGTCAAGGCGGCTAAACCGGTGGCATCCCGCGTCAAGGCGGCAGCGGTTGCACACATGGCATCACAGGATGAATCCGAATTCGTCAAATTCTAAGGGGCTGACAATGAGCGTAATTGCGAACCAGAAAAGCCTGCCCGGCGTCGCGGCGGAGCAGGAACAGGGGCAATATCTCACTTTCATGCTGGGCGGCGAGATTTTTGCAATCGGTATATTGCACATCAAGGAAATCATCGAATACGGCACACTGACCGCAGTGCCAATGATGCCGGAATACATCCGCGGGGTGATCAACCTGAGAGGTGCGGTTGTGCCGGTGGTGGATTTGTCGGCGCGTTTCGGGCGCAAGGCCATGGACGTGTCCAGGCGCACGTGCATCGTGATCATCGAGGTGATGAACGAAGATGTGCAGCAAGACATCGGTGTGGTGGTGGACATGGTGAACGAGGTACTGGAAATTCCGGAGGCCGAGATCGAGCCGGGGCCTTCCTTTGGCGCAAAGATACGGGCCGATTTCATCGGCGGCATGGGTAAAGTCGACAGCAAGTTCGTGATCATCCTGAACGTGGACAAGGTGCTGTCGGTGGAAGAGCTCGCAAATATTACGCATGCAACAGGCACAAGCCTGACTGCGTAGCCAAATGGAAGTTTCCCCACTCACCGATCAGGAATTTGCAAGTTTCCAGCAACTGTTGAACCAGATTGCGGGTATCCATCTTTCACCGGCGAAAAAGCCGTTGGTGACCAGCCGGCTGAGCAAGCGGTTGAAGCAACGGCAGTGCAAAAGCTTCGGCGAGTATTACCAGCAACTGCGCGGACATGACGGTCAGGATGAATTGCAGATTGTGGTTGACCTGCTGACCACCAACGAGACTTATTTTTTTCGCGAAACCAAACATTTTGATTTCCTGAAAAATCGTATTCTGCCGGCGCACCGCCGCGGTGCGCAATTCCGGGTGTGGAGCGCTGCATGTTCCAGCGGAGAGGAGCCATACAGCATCGCCATGACGCTGGCTGGGTCGCTTGGCGATAATGCATGGGAAGTGGTCGCGTCCGATCTCAGCAAGCGCGTGCTGGAACGCGCACGTGGCGGGCATTATGCGCTGGAGCGTGCGCAGCACATTCCGCGCGATTACCTGACCAGTTACTGCCTCAAAGGGACGGGTTCAAAGGAGGGGACTTTTCTGGTCGAGCGCAGGCTGCGCGAGCGGATACGCTTCATGCAGGTGAACCTGAATGCGGCCCTGCCAAAGCTGGGCGAATTTGACGTGATCTTTTTGCGCAACGTGATGATCTATTTCGAACTGGAAACCAAACAACAGGTGGTCAAACGGCTGTTGCAGGCGCTGCGGCCCGGCGGATATTTCCTCGTCGGGCATTCCGAGAGCCTCAACGGCGTGACGGACGAACTGAGGGTTATCATGCCTTCGATCTACCAGAAGCCATGAAAGCGCCGGAACATGTTCTGGATATTTTCCTGCAACCGGGAGAGTTCTATTTCGGCGACAGAGCGACGCGCATTCGCACCCTGCTGGGATCGTGTGTGGCGATCACCATGTGGCACCCGCGCTTGCACATCGGCGGGATGTGCCACTTCATGCTGCCGGCGCGAGCGGTCAGGCCGTCCGACATTCTGGACGGCCGCTATGCCGACGAGGCGATGCTGTTGTTCCAGAAAGAAATCCGTGCGGCCAGGACGAAGCCGGGCGAATACCAGGTCAAGCTGTTCGGTGGCGGCAACATGTTCAAGTTGCCGAAACAACAAGTCGGGTGCGTAGACGTGCCCTGCCGCAACGTCGTGGCGGCGCGCCATCTGTTGCGGCATCACGGGCACGATGTTGTGGCCGAGCATGTCGGCATGCACGGGCATCGCAACGTGATATTCGAACTGTGGAGCGGGGATGTCTGGATGCGTCATGTAAAGCGTGTTACCGAGCCGGGGGAAATCGAGCATGCAAAAGATTAATGTACTGATCGTTGATGATTCCGCCGTGGTGCGCCAGGTGGTGGCCGAGGTGCTGGGCGAGGATCCCGGCATCAACGTGATCGGCGCGGCTGCAGACCCGCTTTTCGCCCTGGAAAAAATGAAGCGCCAGTGGCCGGACGTGATCGTGCTGGATGTCGAGATGCCGCGCATGGACGGCATCACCTTCCTGAAAAAAATCATGGCGGAACACCCCACACCAGTAGTGATCTGTTCGACCATCACGCGTGAAGGCGCAGCCACCACCATACAGGCGTTCGAGGCTGGCGCGGTGGCGGTGGTGCCCAAGCCGGACATCGGTTCGCGGCGGCAGCAAATGGAGGACGCCGCTTCCGACCTGATTCATGCGGTGAAATCCGCAGCCCATGCCAACGTCAAGCGTCTGGGCACCCGCCCGCCGGCTACCGTACAGACCACCTCGAAATTATCCGCCGATGCGGTACTGTCTGCGGGCCACGCGATGGCGCAAACCACTGAGCGCATCGTGGCCATTGGCACCTCGACCGGCGGTACCCAGGCGCTGGAAGTGGTACTAACTGCATTGCCGCGAGTGTGCCCCGGCATCGTCATCGTGCAGCACATGCCGGAAAAATTCACCGGCGCCTTCGCGGAACGTCTCAACAGCATCAGCCGGATCGAGGTGCGCGAAGCGAAGAACGGCGACCGCGTCGTGCCCGGCACCGCACTGATCGCACCGGGCGGAAAGCACATGCTGCTCAAGCGTAGCGGGGCTCAATACCATGTCGAGGTGATAGACGGCCCGTTGGTTAACCGTCATCGGCCATCGGTGGATGTGCTGTTTCGCTCGGTCGCAAAATTCGCCGGCAGGAACGCGCTGGGCATCATCATGACCGGCATGGGAGACGATGGAGCGCGCGGACTGAAGGAAATGCTGGATGTCGGTGCGAAAACCATCGCTCAGAACGAAGACAGTTGCGTGGTGTTCGGTATGCCGAAAGAGGCAATCAAGCTGGGTGCTGCGGGACTTGTTCTGCCTTTGCACGAAATATCGGGCTCAATTGTGAAGTGGTAATGGCCTGCTCCCAATCGTAGTTCCAAGGGGATACGGGTAAAGTCCGAGATTAAAAATCTACGTCTCTCTTGTCATCCAGGGAATCGGTAGTTCGCGCCCATTCGTACCTACCAAAGAATATAACGGTTTTGATCAACAGCAAATGTTGGCTGGGCCCTTATGGAATCTGTACCCCTGTACACCTACAAAACCAAGTTCGATTCTGGATTCCTGACAAAATCATAGTATCTTTCAGGAATATTGACCTGCCAGTGTCGGCAAGTCTGAATTATTCAGGCAGGAACAAAAATACTCTAAAGAAAGTTTGACTCACGCCGATAACATTCCCAGTTACATGGTTATAACACCCCTTATTTCTGGTAATGGCAGCCAAATTATCAAAATCAACTAAAAAATCTCCTTCTGCAAGCGAAAAGGGGCGAGTGAAAATGACCGGTGTTAATTGTGTTTCGCTAGAAATAAATGCTAAGGCATCGAAAGTGAATCTCCACAAACAGGCCATAGCAACTACTTTAACCATTATTGCTTGAAACATGTAGACCGTACAGCCCGCAATGTAAGCTCATCATCAGGAGAGCAGATATGCGCAATAACCAACCCGTAACTGGTCGTGAATATCCCTTTCCACAGGGCAAGACAGTCATTTCCTACACCAACCTCAAGGGGCAGATCATCCGGGCTAACGATGCCTTCGTTGAGTTATCAGG
>DATKVZ010000034.1:0-161446 GCA_035529795.1 Gallionella sp.
CGGTTCATCCCCGCGTGGGCGGGGAACACACTTCTTCTATCCCACTGAATTCCATGCCAAATTCAGTGAGTCATAATTCTACCAAATTTTTAAAGATGTTCTTGGGGCTGCCCGGGAAGAAAAGATACCAATTTTGCCCCATCCAGTTCTACCGGAATCCTCCGGTTGGTGCCCAGCGTTACAAAATCAAATCCCGCCTCATTATTGGTACGCCAAGACATCACGGCATTACCCTCTTCGATCCCTTCCTCAACCTGATTCCAGATATGGTCTCTCACCTTGGCAGAATAGTTTCCCACATAGACGCCCGCGCGAATTTCCAACAGCCATATTGCCAACCTGCCACGCAATCGTGGAGGAGCATTTTCAAGAACGATGACCAACATCGCCTATACTTTCTGGATTTGGAATAGTCGGCAAGACGGAATCCTCGGGTGGTGTCGGCGGCGCAATTTCACCAGCGGCAAGCATTTCTTCTATTCCGGGAATGATGCGCTCAAGTAACCGACTTTCCCGAAACATATTACGACATGCGATGCGCACCTGCTGCTCGGGATTACCGGGAAGTTTGGCGGCAATCTTAAATGCAACTGGCACTACCGTTTCAAACTTGTAAATATCAGCCACATCGTAAACAAAAGAAAGCGGCTTGCCTGTATGAATAAAGCCAATGGCGGGCGCGTAACCCGCCGCCAACACTGCCGCTTCGGTTACGCCATAAAGGCAGGCCGTCGCGGCACTTAGACAGCGATTAGGCAAATCGCCCTTATCCCAGTCGCTAGTATCGTAATTACGTGCCTTCCACTCCACGCCGTATTTTTTGGCGATCAACTTATAAGTTTCGCGCACCCGCGCGCCTTCAATACCGCGCAATTGTTCAACGCTACGACGTGCGGGTGGCTCTTCGCCAAAACGAATGGCATACATCTTGCGCACCACTTTCAATCGCAGCGTTTCATCCAATGCCAATTTCGCTTGATACAACAGCCGATCCGCACGCGCCCCGCCCGGTTGGCCTGATGAATATAACCGCACTCCTGCCTCGCCGACCCACACCAGCAGCGTCCCCACCCGCGCAGCCAATGCCACCGCCGCATGAGAAGTCCGCGTGCCAGGTTCCAACATCAGGCAGGCCACCCCGCCAACAGGAATATGCGTGCGCACGCCGCTTTTATCCACGACGACAAACGCGCCATCCAGTACATCGAGATGACCCTTTTCGATAAAAAGAATAGAGAGGCGTTCTTTAATCGCAAGAGGTTTGAGGGGAGGAAGCAGACCAGCCATTTTTTTCTACTCTGCCGAAAAGGCTTTGGTGATCACGTTTTGCGACCTTTGGGTTTCGTAACTTTGGCCAGCGTAGTAGACGCCTGGCCTGTGCCAACTACACGCGCTTGCGCATCGCTTGTTAATGACAACCCCAGAAAATTATCACCACTCACCACAGGCCGACCGCTTTTCGCTTCCAGTGCCTTGCGTGCATCACCGGCAATCGTGCCGCCTTCCTTGGCAACCGTGCGATTTTCCGTAAAGCCTTGGGCATCTTTTCTGCGCGCGATTTCCGTGGTGCTAGCTTCTCCCAGCATAGAGAAGATCAGTTCCAGATCGGTCATGTGGTCGCGCAGATTATTGCCGGTTTTCACCTTGTCCAATTTCTTGAGTCGACTGTGCGCGCCGGGGGTTACGCCAAAAGTGGCGCGGGCGATTTCGGCGGTCAGAATGGAATACTCTTTCCCTTCCTGCACGCCACGTGTTCTCCACTCATCCGTTAGCTCGCCGCGTATAGCGATGGAGCGTAATCGCTTCTCGATCCACGCCTGCGGATAACCCTTGGCCTGATACAAATCACGGGCACGGGCACTCGCCAACTCCGGGTTCTCGATTTCCTTCACGCGCTCGTAACCTACCTGCGCCAGCCAGCGCTTGAAAGGCTCAGCCTTGGGTGAGGGGATGGACTGGATGATGCGGAACAGCATTTCGGTATTAGCACAGTCGGTATCCCGCTGCTTGCCGTCCGGTGCAGTGAGTTTCAACCTTACGATTTTTTCGTAAGGTTGCCCTGAGCCCGCCTCCTGAGACAGTTTCCGCTTCAGGTCAGACCAATAGCGATTGGGGTTGTTGCTCTCCGAAAGAATGCCCACCACATCAATAATGGAAAACCACCACTCGCTTTCATGCCAGGCACGACGGATGGCTGTTTCCTGAAAAACGACGATTCGGTCAGTTTGTGCGTCCGTATTTATAGTCTTTTTGCTCACGCGTTTTCCCTCTCTAGGCCATCTTCAAATCCGCCGAACCAGCAACAGGCCACAGCCGAAAGCTTTGGCGTGGCCGATACCGTTAAAAATGGCTTGCTGAAATAGCTCAGGATTGGTTACTCGCAGTTCTCCAGAAAAATCCACTGTACTAAAACGAATGTCATGATTGCGTTTGCTTGCCTTTTCCTGTTCGTATGAATCAATTTGTATCCGTGACAAACCATTATCCGACTGCGCAATTTCAAATCCATTTCTTTCTGCCACGCTACCAAGCCATTCAGCACAATGTTTTTGTACCAATTCGTACAGCAAGGGCTTGCTGATTTCGTCTTTCCAGTCGGCCCATTTTGCTTCTTTGCTGAAGCCGTGTTCTGCCAGCAATTGTTTTTTTGCTTGCATCACGACATCGTGGCGGATTACTTTGTGCTTTATTTCACCAGCCCGCTTTCCAGTTTCTCTTTTTTTCGGCAGACCTGTTGCGTCCAGAACGGGATCGCCCCTGCGCTCAATCACAGGATTGGCGTGAAGCTGAAACGACAATAGCTGGCCTGCCTGAAATTGCGGGTCATAAATGCGGCTCTGGAGCTGCCATGCTTCACCAAATGCTTTGGGTTGACGTTGTGATACCAGGTAAAAACGCGGTATTTTTTCGATCTCGTGGCGACAAAAAATAAAATCGCGCACCTGATCTTTATCGCTAGGGAAAAATTTCCACAGCCATTGGTGCTCGGCATAAGAGGTTTGCGCGAGCTCATGCGCAGCTTGTCGCAGCAAGCTTTCTTCCGGGGTGATTACACTAAAGTACATAACGATTATCCTTTCACTAACAAAGCGATATGTTCGCTCCGATCCGCGAATTGCCAGCCCTGGCGGGTTATTACCTGATCCTTGCGGGTGATGCTCAGGTCGCGTTTCACACCGATTACCGACAAATCATCGCCGCCAAAATCGTCTCCCCAGGCAATTTTTTGCACCGACCTGATAGTTTTCTCATCATGTTTGGGTAATCGCTGTGTCCACAGTTCGCCAAGTTGTTTCTGGTAATCAGCGAATGCGTCGCTGATGGTATCTGCGTTGATGACACGGGGATGCAGCGGCTCATCAAGCGGGCAAGACTTTCGTCCCAAATACAGAACAAACTTTGGATTTTTTAAAGCATCGGCTAATTGTTCCAACGAATAAGGCGCATTCTTCTGTGTCTGTATCGCCACCAGTGCAGCAGCATCCTGCCGATAATCACGGCTCGACAAAATGGTATTGAGGTCTTGTTTAGACAATGACAACTCATCCCGCCGTGTCGCGTGTGGCCGTTTTTTCAGGTCGCTGCGGCCAGGTGCTTGCGCGGTATGGTAGTCGCGCAACAATCGCCCCTGACTCAGCACGCCGACAGCCAGACGATAACCGTCGCGCAAAGCTGCTTGCACATCATCGTCCTCGCGGTCTATGCCCAAGGCCGCACCCAGCAGGCCGTGAATGGCGGATTGGCTCGGGTATTCCGCACTGGGGCGATACTCGCCCACGGCAACATCCCCCCACGAGGACAAGGTGGCCTGCAATTGGAATATCAAGGTATCCATCGCAGCTATCCGGCGATAAAGCTGGCAATGTCGTTCAGACTACCTTCGCCCGTTTCCACATTGAAATACGCGCTGCTGTCGGAACAATCGCCATACACCTTGTTGAAATGCTCACGCCGGGTCGTTAATTCCTTGATAGCGCGAGTCAGGGTATCTTCGCCTTTTTCTGCGTTGGGTTTGACTGGCTTGAGGAATGCCTGCGCCAAGCTGCGCGGCTGCTGATCGCCTTTTTCGGCCAGAACAAAACCCGCATAGGCGCGCGAGGCAAAGCTGTTTTGTTTGCCGGTGGGAGACACCTTGGTGACTGCCTGCACAAATGCATTCAGGGCCGCTTGGGTCAATTCGGCATCGCCACCCAGATTCTTCTGCAACAGTTCGCGGTCAATGCAGATATATAAATAAAACACACCTGCACCGAAGCCCAGTTCGCCAATGTGGGCTGCACCGCTATCTTCTTCGCCGTTATTGAGATCATCGACGGCAGTGAAATAATCGTCCTCGACGGCTGCCTTATGCACGGTAATCGCATGGGCGACCTGAACGGCGGCTTCGGTATTGAAGGCGGGGGATGAAGCCAGCATCCGACCAAACATCGCGATGTCCGCTGCGCTGTGCTGCTTGCGTAGCAACTTCAAATCATCTTCCGTCGGCGCAACGCTTGTTGTCACCAATTGGCTCACCAGATCGTCAATTGCTTTTTCCTCTTCAGGGCTGAAATGCACCAGTTGTTCGACGTGCAAATCTTCATTTTTTTCTGTTTTTTTGTCGGACTTCAATTTGCCAAACTGGCTGGCAATTATTTTGGCCCATTCGCGTGCATTTTTCTCCCCGACACCCTGCTGGGTGAGCGATTGATAAATGCTGATGCCTTTTTCCTTGGTGCGTGTGCCAATGTGTCCTTTCAGCGCACTTTCAAAAATATCGGAAGTGCGCCAGGCTCGTTTCAGGCTTTGCGAAGAAATGCGCAAACGGGTGCAATCGCCGATTACCGCCGTTTTGGGACGACCGGTATCGTCGCGGTTCAGGTTGGAGGGTGGGTAGCTGGTCAGAACATGCAGTTGAACGAAACGGGACATGGTTTTCTCCTTGAGTGATTTGGGTAAAAGGTTTGCTCGGTTTATCAGGTGGATTATTTGGCTGGCCAGACATAGCCGTAAGCCCAGTCTTTGCGGGTTTTGTCGCCCCAGTAATAAACATCGTTAGCCAACTGGTAAATATTCGCTTTGCTGTCTATCAGCGGTAATGTGCGGCGCAGGCTGACGAATAAATCATCGGCGGATTCGATTTTCAACAAGCTACGGAAGCGCAACTCGGACACCAGCGGTCTGTCACCGGTCGATTCGGACATTTTGATCGGCAGGCGTTGCGTGTCCTCGGTTTTAACGAGTGCCAACAAACCGGCAATCGCAGCCAGCTTATCGTTCTGCCAGTTTGCCGCGTCAGCAGGCCAGGCATTACAGGCCAGCATGTAACGGTAAAAGTGCTGATAAGCATCGCTCAAAGCCACTTCATCAATCGTCGCGCAACGTCGCAACACGGCACGGCTGGCGCGGTCTTCTTCCAGTCCGAGCCACCACTGGTGCAATGTCTTTCCAGAATGAGTTTCTGCTGAAAAACTGAATTTCTTTTCCATTATTCGACCCCCTCTAACGATGTTTGAGCTACTGCGGCGGTTGGTTTTGATTTCTTGCTTTTCTTTTCGGTCACGGGCAAACGCAGGATCTTCTTGATCGCATCCCCCTTCAAGTTCCATTGCAGATGGTTGTAGGCTTCAGCAATGCGGCGCGGGTCTTGCTGGCCGATGGCGCCCGCGCCAACAATATCCACATCAAACAGTCTGGTTGCGCTTCGGGTCAAAACCTTGAGCCATGTTTCGCCCAGTGTGATGATGAAGTTGGCATCATCCATGTCAATACCGGACTCGCTGCGCGCCTGTTGGATCAAGTCTTGCAACTGCTGGTAAAAATCGGTTTCCGTGCTGTCCCAGAACGCTTTATCGACAAAGCTCAAATCGCCGCGCAAGTCGCTTTCGCCAAACCATGCCTGCTTGACGGCTTGGCGCAAATAGAAAACGGCCTGTTCAGAGGCCTCAATTCTGTCGGCGACAAAATTCTGAACCTGGGTTTGTGTGGCGCGCTTCATGTCAGTCAGGCCATATAGCGGGTAGGTGGTTTCATACCAGCAACGGGGCTTCATGTTGTCCATGTCATAACCGAACACCCATAGCCTGAACTGGCCTGAAGCCTGGTATTTTTTGCGCTCTTGCAGGAAGTAATCGACGATTCCCGCAGCTTGAACCGATTTCTTGCCTTGCTTGACTCCCAATACCCATGCCAGCCAATTCTTGTAACTGAATCCGCCCGGCTGCGGGTGCACCGGTAACCAGTCTTCCTTGATTTCGTAATAGGGCGAGAACAAGTGCCGCCACACGCCTTTGTAATTCAGCCCCTGAGGCTTGGTGACGTAGCGATGCAGCAACTGTGTCGAATCGCGTTTGCAGACATCGCATTGCCCGCTTTGCACATCATTGAAGTCAACCCGAATGCGGCGCGGCATCGCCCAGAAAACATGATGCGGATGGACTTGTAGTGGTTGTGTTTCTCGACCTTTAGGTTGAATCTGGCTGATGTCGGCGAGCCACGGAAAGGTGAAGTGCTTCGCCGTTTTCTGCGCATCACCGCCTTGCCGCAAGAATGCCTGTTGCGGTTTGACGTTGAGCCATAAGTCCTGCCACAGGCTGCGTGAAGGCGTGGCAACCAGCAGTGTGGTCAGCGGCCCGCCGCCGCGCAGACTGGTGCGATGGCCTGCCCCGCCAGCCGGAGCATTGGTTTGCAAGGTGAGCAAGGCCGTTGCGACACAGTGCGGGCACATCGCCGTGATGGTGTCACGCTTGACGAAGTGGTCGGTGTTCTTGTCAATCGCCGAACCGCCCGCCGCGTCAATCAATAAAGCATCAATCGAACATTGTGCCCCCTCGGAAGCCGTCAGGCTGAAATCCTGCATAAACCGCGCGCCATCACCATCCAGCACGAATGCTTCGGCCACAGGCGCAAACCATTTTTGCAGCTCTTCGGTGGCAGGCGGATTGTTCAGCAACACTTCCCAGTCATCTTCGTTGTTAACTGGTGTGGTTGTTTGTAACAGGCCAATCATCATCTGTGCCAACGCGCCGTTGAAGTCGGGCCGGTTGGCGGCAAATGCGACAATGTCCGGTTCGCTGATTTGCTGGGGCGTGATCCAGTCTATTTGCCCAGTGCTGCGGCGAACAGGCAGCCATTTTTCTTCCAGTAAGTTCATTCTGTCTCTGCTCCCTCTTGAGGTGTTGCCAACCGTAACCCAAAATCCGCATCGTAAAGCCAGGTCAACAGTTCCGGCTTCTTCCCGGTTTTTTCATTACCCGCAGTCCACGCCTGACCTTGCCACACGCCATCCGCTCCTTGCGTCAAAGGCAGTAATACGCACCATTTTCCCTGATTGGGCAATGTCTGTTGTGTGTGCGTATAAGCCGTTTTTTGCAAGTCCTCCGAAGGTACATCGACACTGGACAGCAATCTTGTCGCCACTTTCACCATACTGTACGTCCACACGCCTTCAGCCCATCGCTGCAAGTCTCCATCGACCCTCTTTGCCAGCATGACTTCCATGGTTTCTTCACCCAGGCGCGAGGGCGTTCTGGATTCACCCCACCAATCACCGATCTCGCCGCGCTGGTAGCCGCCGTCAATTTTCAATGTGTTCAATTGCGCCAGACTAGCTTCGGACATTTCCTGCCCTTCACTTTTTACGGCGTTTTTGGCAAGGGTATCAGGCAGTGCTTCCATTCCTGAAAATACGGATTCGATCAAGCCTCTGGCATCGCTTGGCATGGTGAAGCTGCCGTTCTGCAACGCCTTCGCCGTCAGCCACAGTTGCCCGTGATGCCCATAAACATACTGGGCCTTCTTGAATACTGCGCCGTACCAGTCTGCTTTTGGCTGTGCTGTCCATGCGGGAGCGTATACCCATAGGCAGGGTGCTGGGCGCTGGTCTTTGGCTCCGGCTTCATGCAAACGATTACCCCGTACGTCGCGCACATGGCGCTGCAAACGCCCAGCCCGTTGCAGTATGCGATCAATAGGGGCGAGATCAGTAATCAGTACGTCGAAATCTACATCCAGCGATTGTTCGGCGACTTGGGTGGCAATCATCAAGCGCCCCTGCCGGTCTTGCTGCGGGCTGTTTTCGCCAAACAGGTTTAATACCTGTTCCTCTTTATCCAGCCTGTCGCGCAAGCTAAAGCGGGCATGAAACAGCGTGATGTTTTCGGGGGCGATGGTTTGCGATAGGCGCTGGTATGCAGCCATCGCATCGGCCACGGTATTGCGTATCCATCCCACGCATCGGCCTTGCTGCAATGCCTCAACGATGTGCGCAAAAACTTTTTCCGCGTCGGCCTCGTAATGCACTTGCACTGTGCGTGAAACACTGGCACGAGATTCCAACTTTACTTCAAGCAAAACATTTTGTCCGTCATGCCAGCATGTTGCCAGCGGGTAGTCCGCTGAACTAAGCTCAGGGGCATGGACTTGATTGCGGCCTTTGGCATAGGCATCGAGCAACGCTTGCTTCATGCGGCTCGGTAAAGTGGCGGATAGCAAGATCACCGGGCCACCGGTGCGCGCATGGAATTCCAGCAATACTTCCAGCACGCCCTGCATATAGGCATCGCAAGCGTGAACCTCATCGACGATCAGTACCTTGTTGAATAGCCCCAATAAACGTAGCGATTGATGCTTGCTGTGCAATACGGCTAACAGCGCCTGGTCTATCGTGCCGATTCCGGCTGAGGCCAGCAAAGCGCGCTTGCTGTGATCGGCCAGCCAGGCACTGCAACGTGCGGAAGCGGTTTCGTCTTTTTGTGCTTTGTCATGTTCGGGGACGGTAGATGGCAGGATGGAGGCGGCAAATTCTTCCACCAGTTTTTTATGGCCGTGCGCCAGCACTAAATGGGTATTGCCCGCAAACAGCTTTTGGTAAACGTCTGCCACGCGTTTGTACATGGCATTAGCCGTTGCCATCGTCGGCAAGCCAATGAAGAAGCCTTCTGCCAAATTCTGTTCCATCAAACGGTAGGCCAACATCATCGCGGCTTCAGTTTTGCCCGCTCCTGTCACGTCCTCCAGCAAATAGATTTGTGCGGCTTGCGGAATATCCACAGTCATGGCCCATTGCTGCAATGGGGTGGCCTGTTGGATTTTTGGAAATAATTCCTTGAGGGTGCGGCCTTGTTCAATGCCTACTTTTTGGATCCCTGATTTTGCTAACGCATGGTCTGCCTGAGCTTGCGCATAATCCCAGTATTCTCCCAATTTCATTGTCGGTTTTTTATAAGGGAAGAATTGGGTATTCGAACCGAGCCAGTCGGCCAGTACAGTGGCTCCCGCAAACCACCAGGACATCATTTCGCTCACGGTTTCAAAGTTGGAGCTGGATGGAATTTGCCTTGCTTCCTTCGTAAGCAACAATTCCGCCATCGTTATTACAAAATCTGCGGCCGATTGCTTGTCTTCCCCGCGAAAGAAGTTGTCGGCATTGCCATAAGGTTTGGGCGGCATACCATGATGCCCGGTTACCGCTTGTAGCCAATACTTGAAGTTGCGCTGGATGGTGTTAGAAGGGTCGATGCCGATTTTCTGCAATACTTCATCGGCTAAACATTCCTCCCATAACCAGAATCCAAGCGAGTCATGGCGTTCGCTGTATATTTTTGTCGGGTTTGGTTCGCGCTGCTGCAACAGCAGCATTAAGTCGGGGCGTTGCGATTGAAAAGCTTCACTAAACTTGCCGAGGTCATGCAGCGCCATCAAAAAAGCCGACCATGACAAAAATGCTCGCTCAGAACAACTCAATAAGTCACAGCATGATTTAAGTAAAGAGGGCGATTGTTTTAGATAGGCCACACCTACTGCGGCCACATCCAAACTGTGATACGCGAGCGGATGCCACTTGGGTTCGGACGGATATTTATCGTCGGCCTTGCCCCAGTGGTTGAACATTGTATCCGCATATTGCACTTTCACGGTGCAGCCTCCTGATTGATCCCGCTTGGTTATTACGGCTCTCTCATGCCTGAATCCAGAACTATATTTTCAACAGCCGTTTCGCATACTACGTCATGCACTAGCTCACCAGATGAGCCAACGCGATATTTATTCTTCAGTTAGAAACGTACTGCTTACAAGCGCGAGTCAATTCATCAGCAACGCGTTTGCGTAACGACAGTGGGGAAAGAATTTCGACATCTCCACCATACTTGAGAATATCCATAATCAATTCGCGATCATCGCTGTAGGGGATTTCGAGATGATAGTTGCCGCCCTTGTCAAAATGGGACTTTTGCTGCGGATGCCAGTTTTCGACTGAGACCCAGCGCGATCTTTCGGGGGTAAATTTGAGCTTGGCCCATGCAATGCGCTTACCGGAAAAAATGCCATAACCACTGCCCAGCACTTCATCCAGTTTTTGATCGGCGATGTTTCTGGCAGGCTTCTCCAGCATGATTGCCTGCCGGATAACATCCATTGCAAAACAGCGCAACTCATCCCGCATATGACACCAAGCATCCAGATACCAGTTGTCCCGGTAGTAGACCAGTCGCAAGGGTGATATTTCGCGCTCGGTCGTTTCATTGCGTAAACGGTTGTAATAGCTGATGTTGAGGCGTTTTCGATTGACCAGTGCAGACCCGATAATTTCAAAATACTGGTAGCCAAGATTGCGTGTAGCCATGCCAAGTATGCGCACTCGATGCTGTATTTCATCTGATGAATGATCACCTTCGCCCAACAAGGATTGAAGTCTTGATAGTAAAGGCTGGATGTGCGGTGCAAGAATGCCTGGCTGGATCATGGACAGCAGATGCTGCATGGACAGTAGCGCATGGATTTCCGAAGCATTGAACCACAAGCCGGGCAAACTGTAGTGTTTCATCGTAGCTGGATCGTCAATAAATCGATAACCACGCAGTACCCGATCCCACGCAATCGGCGCGTGCAGCCTGTCTTTCATGTAATCCAGATCGCGCTTCAGAGTGGCTAGTGATATTTCCAGTTGTTCCAGAAAAATTGAAGTCGGTACTACACGCCGCTCATGCAGCAGTTGATCAATCCTGTAAAGGCGCGCAGTACGATCCATGCTGCGATTATATTATTGATGTCACCAATACAAATACTGTTTAAACCGTGTTCATAACTTCCATTGTTATCTATTTCCTATTTACAACGGACTGCAATCTGGAAACCTGGCGGGTGATGGCGACAGACAGTATCTGAGACAGGACGGAAGTTTGACGATTTTGCAATAACTGGCCATAAAGGCCGAACAAGCCATCCATGAGACATCTTTGGATGAGAGTGCTTTCCGGCCTTTAAGCAATTTATTTTCCTTATTCACCTGTCCAAACAGCATTGAGCATCCGGTCGCGCTTGTCTTCCGGTACGCGCTGCATGAACGCGCAATCCTGCCTGTGGATGGTGATGCCCCGGTCGCGCGTGACGTAGCCGATGATGGCATCCGGCTGCTCCGGCTTGCAGCATTTGGCCAGCTTGATCATCAGGTTACCCACCCCTTCGATCAGTACACCCGTCGATGGGGTGCGTTGCGTGGCGGATTTGTTGGTGACGGAACGTGGGGTAGCCGCCGGCTTTCCGGGCGCTTCCTGCTGGATGGCAAGGCCGGCGCGGCGCGGGGTAATTTCACCGCGCCCCAGCGCGGCGAGCAACTCTTCCAGCTTATGGAAGCGCAGGCGCTGCGCAATTTTTTCCTGGTTGACGGCAACCACACCGAGACGCTGCAATTCGCGATCCAGCAACAGTCTGCCCTGCACAATACTGTCGTCCAGGTTCTGCATTTTGAACCAGTGCCGCACCTTGGCGCGCACGCGTGCACTCTTCAGGTAGCCAAGCTGCGGGTTGAGCCAGTCACGGCTCGGTGCACCCTGTTTCGTAGTGAGAATTTCCACGCACTGGCCGTTCTGCAATTGGTATTTGAGCGGCACGATGTTGCCGTCCACCTTGGCACCACGGGTGCGGTGGCCGAGGTCGGTGTGCAGGATGTAAGCAAAATCCACCGGGGTCGCGCCCCTGGGCAAATCCAGCACCTTACCTTGCGGCGTAAATACATACACGCGATCCTGCAGTAATTCATTCTTGAATTGCTCCTGCAGGCTGTCGCTGCCGGCCAGCTCCGCTTTCCATGCGAGAATCTGGCGCAGCCAGGCCAGCTTATCGTCGAAGCCGGCGTCGGACTTTTTGTTTTCCTTGTAACGCCAGTGCGCGGCAAATCCGAGCTCCGAATCGTGATGCATATCGTGGGTGCGTATCTGCACCTCCAGCGCGAGCTCGCGTGGTCCGGTCACGGCGGTGTGCAGCGAGCGATAACCGTTGCCCTTGGGATTGGCGATGTAGTCGTCGAATTCGCCGGCAATGGGCGGCCACAACTCATGCACTATGGAAAGCGCCGCGTAGCAATGCTGGATATCATCCACAAGAATACGCACGGCGCGCACATCGTAGAGCTCGCCGAACTCGATCTGCTTGTGCTGCATTTTGTTGATAATGCTGTAGATGTGCTTGGAGCGGCCGCTCACCTCGGCGGTGATGCCGGCCTCCGCCAGCGCCTGTCTGAGTTGCACAACTACTTCCGCGATATAACGTTCCCGGTCCACACGGCGCTCGTCAAGCAGCCTCGCCACTTTCTTGTAGAGCGCCGGTTCCAGATAGCGCAGCGACAGATCTTCCAGTTCCCACTTGAGTTGCCACACGCCGAGCCGGTTTGCCAGCGGGGCGAAGATACTTTGCGTCTCCTGCGCGATCTGTTGCTGCTGTTCCAGTGTTGCGCCGGACAGGTTGCGCAGGGTCTGGGTGCGTTCGGCAAGCTTGATGAGTACGACGCGAATATCCTCCACCATTGCCAGCAGCATTTTGCGCAGGCTCTCGACCTGCTGCGCGGCTTCGTCACTGTCTTTGGTATCGCGCATCTCACTGAACAGACGAATCCGTTCCACCCGCGAGATGCCCTCAACCAGCACCGTCACGTTGCGGCCAAAACGTTCACTTAGCGCCTCGGCCCATCCCTCCAGACAGTCCGGTACAGCATGCAACACGGTGGCCGCAATGGCTTCATGATCGATGTTCATGCCGACCAGAATGGATGCCGAGCCGAGCGCATGCTGCAACAGCGGCATGCCGGTAACTTCGAACTGACTATGGTAGAGCGGCGCGGCAAATTCGCACGCCTGACGGATCAGTGCAATCTGCCCAGACGAATAGACGCTGGATAAAGCCGTCAACCAGTGCTGGATATCTGCATTATCCTCGCCCGCAACGGGTGGAAAATCATGCCGGATGGAAACCATGCGCTTCAGGCCGGATCAAGTGGCAGTGCGGCCAGTTGCCGCCGTGTGTGCTGGTAGCCGATGGCAATGATTTCCTCGGCGCGATCGAATTCCAGAAAACGAATGTGCCCGAGCGGCGGCTGGATGATGACATCCGGCCGGTCCAGGCGCAGGCGGGTTTCGGTGATATGCGTTTCCATGATGTTGATCGAGGCCAGCAATACTTCGAAGATGCTGGGCAGCGGCTCCGTGGAAACCCATTCCCTGAATTGTGCGGAAACCGGATTATCTCCGGCGAGCAGTTTCTGCCGGATATCCTTCATCGACAGACGATAGTCGCCCACCCAGCGCGAGAATAAGCCGGGTGGGTTTGCTTCCACACTACCGGCTTTTTGCGGGGTTCGTAACGGCTTCAGGTTTTTGCCGGCGATGATTTCGTGGTTGAGATCGACTGCAATCACAATATCGGCACCCATGGCACGGGCCGCGCTCACCGGCACCGGGTTGGTGAGGCCGCCGTCTACCAGGACGTGCCCGTTACTGCGCACCGGTGTGAAGATGCCGGGCACCGAAAGACTGGCGCGCACCGCCTCGATCACATCGCCATTGCGAATGACCACTTCCTCACCACTGACGAGGTCCGTCGCCACGGCCGCAAAAGGTATCGGCAGCGTTTCGATGCTGTCGGCACGGATATGCGCGCGCACCAGTTCGCTGACCCTGGCGCCGTCGAGCAAACCGGACTTGGGCAGCACGACATCGAAAAAGGAAGCGATCTTTTTCCAGTCGAAAGTCATAAAGGTGGTTTCCAGTTCGTCCAGCTTGCCGGCGGCATGGATCGCCCCGATGAGCGCCCCCATACTGGTGCCCGCGATGCAATCCACCTTGATGCCCGCTTCCTCGATGGCCCGGATCACGCCCAGGTGCGCGAGACCGCGCGCCGAACCGCTGCCCAACGCCAGGCCGACTCCGGGTCGACTCAACTAATGCTCCTTGCCGTCGATGCGCGGCTGCATGAGGAAGGGAATATAGCGCCAGCCAAGCAGCGCAAAACAGGCGAACCAGCACGCTGCCGCGAGGTGAATCCAATGCGCATAACCGGCGGGATAAAACTGTGGTGCAATGATACGCAGCACGAATGCCAGCATCATGATCCACAGGCACAGCTTGTCGAGTGCATCAAAAGCCACCTTCCTGCCGGTGTGCCCTTTGGATATTCTGACAATCATTGCCGGAATAATCAGTCCCATTGCACCGAAGGTGAAGACATGCATGGACATGGATGCCGACCATTCGGGGTAAATGACATGCCTGAAAAACTCAACCAGCAGTTGCGCGGCGATGGCGAGGTAGCCGAGATACATGATGCCGAGATCGAGTCGTTGCATGCCCAGTTGCGGCTTCCAGAAAATAAAGCGTCCGATGAGCAGCAGCGCGAGCAGCAGTGAAATCCAACCGGCCAGCGGTCCCGGCATCAGACTCTCGAAGACCAGCAGCAGCGCGAGTAGCTTAATCGTCTTGTCCAGCAACGGATTTTGCAGGATTGCCACATTGAATACGTTCTTCATAAACTGCGTCAGCGTCCGTTCCAGCATCACCAGAAAAGCCACGCGGAACAGCCCCAATGCCATGCTCCAGCCAACTTGCGCATATTCGGTACTGAGCATCAGATGTTTCGCTATCAGGAATACCGGCAAAATCAGCAGGAAGAAATAGTTATCGGGATAGAAGTCGCGGTTGCGGTTGCGGATCAGCGTCCACAGCAGCATTGCGACAATCGACCCCAAAAACAGATTATTGGAAATCAGAAACAGCAGGGACGGCCAGGTGCCTTCGAACCACATACCGATCCGTTCGAACAGCCATGCGACAACCAGGAACATCAGCGCATTGCCATGGTAGCCGCGCACCTTCACCCAGTTTTTGGTCGAGGTCAGCAGAAAACCGCCGAGAACCGCCCAGCCGAAACCGAAGAACATTTCGTGGGCATGCCACAACACCACAGAAAATGAAGCATCCGGCGGTGCTACGGCACCCGAAAAAAACAATACCCACAGAATCGGCAAACTCAATCCGGACAGGCACGCCAATATGAAAAACGGGCGAAAGCCCACCAGCCACAGCGGATACGCGGACAGTTTCATCTCACCCCCCGAATATTAAGGTGTGTGTATTTTGATCCGGGTTGAAGCATTTGACGTCTCCTTTTCATTGAACCAATGCGTTACTTGATCTCTTCCACCTTGATCAGCACATGGTGCTGCTCACTCGTGCGTGACGTGCCGCGCGTCGAGAGAGTCGAATCGTCGCTGTCTTTTTGCTGTCCCAGTCCGCTCATTTCCAGCCATTCGCCTAGGCGGCCTGACAGCGTGCTTGAAGTTTGCTGGATGCGTGTGGTCGGATAATCGCCGCCATCCGGCACAAAGGTATCATTCTGCGTGCTGATTTCCAGCGTAACCCGGTCGCCGCTGACGCGCGGCAACACATAAAACCCGCTGCCTGCCTCCTGATATTGCATACTATCGATCACCCGCGCGCCCCACTGGTCCTGTATCACCTGGCGTTGCGGCACGGGGACGGACTGCCCGCTGCGCACCAGCGCGCGATTGCCTTCCAGCACTTGCAGTTGCTGGGTATTGCGCTCATCCTCAAGCGCACGGGTGGAAATCACTTTGGCCTTCAGCCGGTTCTGCCCCTGCCCGAGCTCGACATTCAACCCGCTACTGTCGCCGCTGTCCGGCACGATAACCCGCACCCCGCCACCCACATTTGCATTGCCGGATACTCCGGTCAGCCGCGCGGCGGTTTCGCGATCAGCATTTTGCAGCACGGTAATTTTAAGGCGGCGTGGCGCGACATCGATGCTCTCCAGCAATTTTCTGATTTGCTCAAGATTGCGCGGTGAGGTGCGCAGAATGAGCTGGTAATTCATGCCGTTGGCCACATCACCCGCATCCAGTAGCGGGCGGACAACGGGCAACACATCTTCCGCACTGCGATGCTTGAGCTGGATGATTTCGAGCTCGTTGCCCCATGCCAATTGTGGCAACAGCAGCAGTATTCCCGCCCAGCCGATCAGGTATTTGCGAGCATCCGCTCCGTAGATTGCCTGCTTATCCCACTTCATGGTTTTCCGGCTTTGTGCGCCGCCTTCAGTTCTTCCGCCAACTGGAATACCGACATCGCATAAAAGTCACTGTTATTGTAGCGCGTGATAACCTCAAAATTATTGAATGCCAGCCAATATTCCTTGCCTTCCTGCACCGTGAAATCAATCAGGCGCGCGGGCTTGGTCTGCGCTAAATTTGCGCCTGCGGTGATTCCTGCCACCGCCCATTCAGCCAGCGTGCGCACTGTTTCTTCACCGGCGGGAAATTCGCCGTCAACCCGGGCACGCACCGCAACCGGCTCGCCCCTGATCCAGCCGTAGCCTTGCAGATAGTTGGCCACGCTGCCGATCGCATCGCTGTCTTCGTGCAGCAAATCAATCGTGTTGTTACCGTTAAAATCCACCGCATAGTTACGATAGCTGCTCGGCATGAATTGCGGGATGCCCATTGCGCCGGCATACGAGCCGCGTATCTCCAGCAAATCGAATTGTTGCTGGCGCGCCAGCAGCAGATAATTTTCCAGTTCACTGCGGAAAAACGCGGCGCGGCGCGGATAATCAAATGCCAGCGTGGTGAGCGCATCCAGCACGCGGAAATTCCCGGCATTCCGTCCGTAAATGGTTTCCACACCGATTACCGCGACGATAATTTCCTGCGGTACGCCATATTGTTGTTCGGCACGCAGCAGGGTTTTCCGGTATTTGCCCCAGAACTCCAGCCCGAATTGGACGCGCCTGCGGTTCACGAAAGCGGCGCGGTATTCCAGCCACGGCTTGATAGTCGCAGGCTTGGAAATGAGCTCGATAACTTCCGGAAGGTGCTGCGCACGGTCAAATATCTTCTCCATCTCATCGCGCTTGAGCTGATGTTTGGCGACCATTTCGTCAATAAATTCGGGGATGCCCGGCAGCGTGGCAGAATGCGCAACCTGTGGCACAAAAAGCCATGCCAGCAACGCAACTGTAATACGGATAATTTTCATGGTTCAATTCTAACCGATGAATGCATGAATACTCGACAGGCTGCTATAACTGCTGGTAAATTCCGCCTCTATTCCATCATCGAAAGAAACTCGTCATGAACCCCGTCACCCAGCATCACCCTCTTATCATTCTCGGCTCCGGTCCCGCCGGATATACCGCCGCAGTGTATGCCGCGCGCGCCAACCTCAAACCTGTGCTGATCACCGGCATGGCACAGGGTGGGCAACTGATGGGCACCACCGAGGTGGATAACTGGCCGGCCGATCCGAACGGCGTGCACGGCCCGGATCTGATGATGCGCTTTCTGGAACATGCCGAGCGCTTCAACACGCAGATCATTTTCGACCATATCCACACGGCCAAACTGCAACAAAAGCCGTTTCTGCTGACCGGTGATGCGGGTAGCTACAGCTGCGACGCGCTGATTATCGCGACCGGCGCTTCGGCACAATATCTCGGCCTGCCTTCCGAGGAAGCCTTTATGGGACGCGGCGTGTCCGGCTGCGCGACCTGCGACGGTTTTTTCTATAAAGAGCAGGATGTGGCGGTAATCGGCGGCGGCAATACTGCCGTGGAAGAAGCGCTGTATCTGGCCAACATCGCCAAACGCGTCACACTGGTACACCGGCGCGACACCTTCCGCGCCGAACCTATCGAGGTGGATCAGCTGATGGAAAAAGTTAAAGAAGGAAAAATCATCCTGCAACTGAATAGCGTGCTCGATGAAGTGCTCGGCGACGCCAGCGGCGTGACCGGCATGCGTATCAAAAACGTGCAGTCCGGTGACAAGCAGGATATCGCGCTGCAAGGCGTGTTCATCGCCATCGGCCACAAGCCCAACACCGGCATCTTCGCCGGACAACTGGAAATGGATGACGGTTACCTCCGTACACGCGGCGGCCAGCACGGTAACGCCACGGCAACCAGCATTTCCGGCGTATTCGCGGCCGGTGACGTGCAGGATCAAATCTACCGCCAGGCCTGTACCAGCGCGGCGACCGGCTGCATGGCGGCGCTGGATGCGGACAGATATCTCACCGCACTTGGCAAAACCTGAAAAGGCCGCTGCACAACTACTGCACCCACTGATACAGCATTGAGAAATATCTCGAAATCCTCATTTGCCATTTGCAAATCCCGGTTCCCCGGTGTTTTTCGCCTTGTCTCGGTTCCGCTCGTAACGTTGTGAAGCGGCCTTCACCATTGCAGGAATTCCCGGACGATGCCGCGCTGTTTCGTGCGGCAGTCGGTACAGTGCAGCCGCTACCGGAACAGAACCGTATCGAATCGCAAAAACCACCGCGCAAACCCTTGCTGCACTTCCGCGTGCCGCCTCCCGCCATCTCCGACACATTGTCCGATTCAGCTGCCGCAAATGCACCAAATGAATTGCTACGCAACGGAATGTCGCGCATGACCTTGCGCAAACTGCGGCGCAGTCACTGGCCGGTACAGGACAGCCTCGACCTGCACGGCAACACCAGCGACGCCGCGCGCAAATTGTTGCAGGAGTTTTTATATGCAGCGGCGCAGCGCGGACTGCGTTGTGTACTGGTGATTCATGGCAAGGGAATGAACAGCCCGGGCGGCGAAGCGGTGCTGCGCAAGCTCACGCGCCACTGGCTGACACAACGCGCGGAGGTACTGGCCTATTGTGACGCGTCGCCCCGGGATGGCGGCAGCGGCGCTGCGCTGGTGTTGCTGAAGGTCATGCTGCATCAAACCTGACCTGTGCTTGCGGGAATTGCGATTGACTCTTGCCGACTGCGGTTTCAATCCGTTGCACCCACTCAAATTTCCGGCTCATGAAATCGGATCCGATTACGCCCAGCCTGTTTGGCTTGATACATTGCCATATCCGCATTCTTGATAATATTTTCCGCACTGGTTTCGTGGGCGATAAACAACACGATACCGATGCTCGCCGTACAGCGATGCTCGACTGTTTTTTCCGCTTCTCCCTTTGCCTGAAATTTCAGCACATAGGGCTTGCCCAGGGCACTGCGGATTTTCTCGGCGACAATACCGGTTTGCGAGACCGATTCAGCCTTATTCTCATCCAGTTCGCTAAGTACCACTACGAACTCATCACCGCCAAAACGCGCCACGGTATCCACCTCACGCACACACAGGACAATGCGGCGCGCCACCTCAATCAGCAGCAGGTCACCCACAGTATGTCCGTGCGTATCATTGAGTGATTTAAAGTTATCCAGATCAAGAAACAGCAGTGCGCCATAACAGCCGCTACGCTTGCTGGCAGCCATGACTTTGCCCAGCCGGTCCTCCAGCAGGCGGCGGTTCGGGAGTTGTGTCAGGCTATCGTAAAAAGCCAAATGGGTGATTTCTTGTTCTGCGGTTTTGCGTTCGGTAATGTCGTGACTTGAGCCAACATAATGAGTGACGGCCCCGTCGTCTCCCTTGACGGCAGAGATCGTGAGTAATTGCGGATATATCTCGCCATTTTTGCGGCGCCCCCAGAATTCCCCGCGCCATTTTCCGGTGCGCATCAGGGTCTCCCACATCGCCCCATAGAAGTCTGCGTCATGCAGACCAGAGCTGAGCAGGCGCGGAGTCTGCCCAACAGCTTCAGCGGCGGTGTAGCCGGTCGCCTCGGTGTATGCCCGGTTGACCCGCAGGATCACACCATCGGCATCGGTGATCACCATGCTTTCCTGCGACTCGAAAGCGACGGAAGCGATGCGCAAAGCCTCTTCGGCCTGCTCGCGCTCGGTGATGTTCCTGGCGAAGGCAATGTTAAATTCTTTGTCGCCCAATTTGACAAAGTTGACAGATATCTCGACCGGAAAAATGGAGCCATCCTTGCGCCTGAGCCTTGTCTGATGGAGGAATGAGCTCTTCTGCTGCAAATCCTGCCAGTGAGCGGGCCACGCGGTGACCGGCATATCAGGATCGATATCCGCGACGGACATCGCAAGCAACTCTTCTTTTGAATAACCAAGTTCACGGCATGTCGCTTGATTGACGTAATGGAGACGCGCCTGGCTATCAACCCAGAAAATGCAATCAGGCGCATGATCGCTGACAAACTGGGTAATGCGAAGCTGTTCATCCACCTGCTTGCGTTTGGTGATGTTTCTGGAGAAGGCAATATTAAGTTCTCCGTCGTCAAACTTGACGAGGTTGGCAGAAATTTCGACCGGGAAAATAGAGCCGTCCTTGCGCCGGTGCCTTGTCTCCATGGTGATTATGTTATTTTGCTGCAAATCCTGCCAGTGAGCGGGCCACGCGGTGACCGGCATATCGGGGTCGATATCCTGGACGGACATCGCAAGCAGTTCTTCTTTTGAATAGCCAAGTTCACGGCATGCCGCTTGATTGACGTAATGGAGACGCGCCTGGCTATCAATCCAGTAAATACAATCGGGCGCGTGATCACTGGCAAACTGGGTAATAAGAAGCTGTTCTTTCGTCCGCTTGCGTTCGGTGATGTCTCTGGCGATGCCGTACAGACCGATGATTTCACCTTGCGCATCATGAATCGGATATTTGTGGTTATCGACCCAACCTTTCCTGCCATCCTTGTGCAGTATCTCCTGAACTTCATGGGCAACGGAAATGCCGGCAAAAATCTGCTTTTCCGAATGGTAATAGCTGTCGGCGTATTCCTCGGAAAACACGTCATAGCTAGTTCGGCCAAGCAGGTCGGTCCAGTGCTCGACAGAATCGCACAGAGACACCAGGCTCTGGCTGGCTCCAGTGAATACATGGTTACGATCCTTGAAGTAGATGTAATTATCGGTGTTTTCCATTATGGTGCGGAAATTAGCCATCGAGACCGCATCATCCAGCGTCCTTTTCAGGCTCTTGGCATCCTGCAGGAGCAAGTCCAGCGTGGCGTCGTCTGAGCCGACATTCGGGTGTTTTTCATATGACCCCCTGATGCAGCGGATTCGGCCATTGGCCTGCCGGAGCCGGATATTGAACGTGCCTGATTTATTCCGGAAGTCGCACGAAAACAAAGTTTCGGCGATATCGAGATCGTGGGGATGTATCCGGTCTTTCAGGGATACCCGCGCAGTGAGAAAATCCTCCGGCACAAAGCCAAGCAAGGCCTCAACGCCATTGCTGACCGACAATACCGGCAATTGATCCGTCAGTGCCACACAGAATCTGGCCTCAATCACGGGTTCGCTAATCTCTACATGCGCGTCTTCATTCATGGTGCATTTTTTGTGTTATTCAAAAAATGTTGCTTGAGTTAGTTCGGCAAAGTACCCCGCAATTGCTGGGCTGAATATCGGCATGCAACTCACATTTTCATGCTGCGTCATTCCCACCGCCAGTGCTCATGACAGAATTTCAGGATTGATGAAAAATCCCACTTACAACTGCAAGGACACCCCTGGCTCCGGAGACGTCCTGTTATTCATCCTGCAATTCCCGGCCGGGAAACAGCGCTTCGGCAAAGCCGAATTTGGTTATATCCAGAAGGCGCATTGGATACAAAATTCCATCCAGATGGTCGCATTCGTGCTGCACCACGCGCGCATGAAATCCGCTTGTGGTACGGTCAATCAGCGCGCCATATTCGTCGTTGCCCTGATAGCGGATATTTCGCCAGCGCGGCACCAGGCCGCGCAAGCCGGGCAGACTCAGACAGCCTTCCCAAGCCTCTTCAATATGGTCATCCAGTTGCGTGACCACCGGATTGATGAGCACGGTTTCCGGCACCGTCTCCGCATCTGGGTAGCGCGGATTTTGCCCGGCATGCGTATCAGACGACGGTACACCGAAAATCACCACGCGCAGATTCACGCCGATTTGCGGTGCTGCCAATCCCACACCGTTCATAGCCTGCATGGTATCGCGCATATCCTTCAGCAGCGTGCGTAATGCATCGCCACCGAAATTACTGACCGGTTCGGCACGCTGCAACAGCCGCGTATCACCCATGCGCAACACCGTCCTAATCGTCATCACATTTCATCAGGCATTCGAGAATGCTGTGTATCCGTCCCGCCGTAGCGCCAACCGTGGCGCTGACCTGCTCCCTGTTGATACCGTGCTTGCTATCGCCGCGTCCTGCCGCGTAATTTACGACTACCGCGATACTCGCGTATTTTATATTCAGCTCCATTGCCAGCGCGGTTTCCGGCATGCCGGTCATGCCGACCATATCCGCGCCGTCGCGCTCGTAGCGATTGATTTCCGCGATGCTATCCAGGCGTGGCCCCTGAGTCGCCGCATACACACCACCATCCACACAAGGCTGTTGTGCAAGATTCACGCTGCACAAAATGCGCTCGCGTAATTCCGGGCAGTAAGGTAGTGCAAAATCGATATTTGAGTAGGGCGTGTCACGTGCATCAAAGAAGGTGGCGTCGCGACCATGGGTGTAGTCGATGATCTGGTCCGGCACGACAATGACACCCGGGGTCAAATCGGCGCGAATGCCGCCCACTGTCGCGATCGAAATGATATTGCTCACACCCTGCTCACGTAACGCCCACAGATTGGCGCGATAGTTCACCAGGTGCGGTGGAATGGTATGCCCGTAACCGTGACGTGCCAGAAAAATCACCTCGTGCTGGTTTAGCGTGCCAAACATGAATGCGCAGGAGGGTTCTCCGTAAGGTGTACGCATCACCTGTCGGTGGGTGATTTTCAGGCTTGCCAGCTCGGTCAGACCACGACCGCCAATGATTGCCAACATAAAATTATCCTCTCTTCAATCTAGGGAGTGGAAAGTGGGGGAAACCGCCTCCCTACTCCCTACTCCCTACTCCCTACTCCCTACTCCCTACTCCCTACTCCCTACTCCCTACTCCCTACTCCCTACTCCCTACTCCCTACTCCCTACTCCCTACTCCCTACTCCCCAAATCATTTCAGGCTATGCAGGTACGCAGCAAATTCGTCGCGCAATTCCGAATGCTTCAGGCCGAACGCCACCTGTGCCTGCAAATAGCCCAGTTTGGAACCGCAATCATAGCGGGTACCGGCGAAACGATAGGCCAGCAGTTGTTCTTCCTGCAGCAGCGCGGCGATGCCGTCGGTCAACTGGATTTCGCCGCCCGCACCTGACTGTAACAGCTCCAGATGATGGAAGATACGCGGCGTCAGGATGTAGCGCCCGACCACCGCCAGCGTGGAAGACGCCACCTCCGGCCTGGGTTTTTCGACAATGGCGTTGACCCGCTCCACTCCCGGCTCCAGGTGGACGCTGCTGACGATACCATAGCTCCCAGTCTGTTCACGCGGTACATTTTGCACGCCCAGAACCGAACACTGGTGGTGCCGGAATACATCCACCATCTGTTTGACAATAGGCGGTTCGCCATCAATCAAATCATCCGCCAGGATTACCGCAAACGGTTCATCCTGTACGACCGGCCGCGCACATAGTACGGCATGCCCCAGCCCCAGCGCTTCATGTTGGCGAATGTAAATGCAGTTCACATGCGCCGGAACCACCTCACGGACCGTGTCCAGCAGCTCCTGTTTGCCGCGCGCAACAAGCTCCGCTTCCAGCTCGTAGGCCGTGTCAAAATGGTCTTCGATGGCGCGCTTGTTACGCCCGGTAATAAACACCATGTCGGTAATGCCCGCCGCCACCGCCTCTTCCACCGCATACTGGATCAGCGGCTTGTCCACCACCGGCATCATCTCCTTGGGACTGGCTTTGGTGGCCGGCAGAAAACGGCTGCCCATACCGGCAACTGGAAAAACAGCTTTCGTTATCCTCTTCACTGGAAGGCTCCTTACTTACTCAATCGACAAAAGCCGTTTTCGGCGCAGGCTAATATCCGCACAGCGGGCGTTAAACCCTTCGCCTGCCGCAACAGGTGGCCGAAGCCAAAGATCGCGTTGGTAATATGTTTCATTTATTGACACTCTTTTTCATTTCCATCTGCCAGTAATTTTGTGATGGAATGATTGTACGTCAAGAAAAGCTGCCAATGAAGTTTCAGAGGCCCGGCATGGCTGTGGGATAATTCGGCCATGAATTCTTCCCTGCTTGCCGGCCTCAACCCCGAACAACGTGCCGCTGTCGAACTTCCCGCCCAATCTGCCTTGATTCTTGCCGGGGCGGGCAGCGGCAAGACACGCGTACTGACTACACGTATCGCTTACCTCATTAGCACCGGTGCAGTCAGCCCGCACGGCATTCTTGCGGTGACCTTTACCAACAAGGCGGCGAAGGAGATGGTGACACGCCTGTCCGCAATGCTGCCGATCAACACGCGTGGCATGTGGATCGGCACCTTTCACGGGCTGTGCAACCGCATGTTGCGCGCGCATTTTCGTGAGGCAAACCTGCCGCAGACTTTCCAGATTCTGGATTCCGGTGATCAGCTCTCCGCCATCAAGCGCCTGATGAAAGCGATGAACGTCGATGATGAAAAATATCCGCCGCGCGAGATGCAGAACTTCATCAGCGGCAGCAAGGAACAGGGGCTACGCGCAGCGGAGGTGGAAGCCTACGATCCCTACACACGGCGCAAGGTGGAGGTATTCGCCGAATATGACGCGCAATGCCAGCGCGAAGGAGTGGTGGATTTTTCCGAGTTGCTGCTGCGCTGCTACGAATTGCTGTCGCGTAACCAGCAACTGCATGAGCATTACCAGGAGCGTTTCAAACATATTCTGGTGGATGAGTTCCAGGACACCAACCCGCTGCAATACCGCTGGCTGAAACTTTTGGCTGGGGTTGATGGGAAACGGAAGTACCACCCCCACCCCAACCCTCCCCCGGAGGGAGAGGGGGCAAACGTATCGCTGCGTGATCATTCTTCAACTGCTGCGCTGTTTGCGGTGGGTGATGACGACCAGTCAATCTACGCTTTCCGTGGCGCGAATGTCGGCAACATGCAGGAATTGCTGCGTGACTTTCATGTCGAAAGCGTCATCAAACTGGAACAGAACTACCGCTCGCACGGCAACATTCTCGACGCGGCCAACGCGCTGATCAGCAACAACCGTAGCCGCCTCGGCAAGAATCTGTGGACTGCCGAAAGTGGTGGCGAACTGTTGCGCGTGTACGAAGCGGCGACCGATGTGGATGAAGCGGGATTCATCGCCGAGGAGATTCAGCAGCTTGGACGCGAGGGTGTAAAACTTTCCGAGATGGCGCTGTTGTATCGCTCCAATGCGCAATCGCGGGTATTGGAACACACGCTGGTATCTGCGGGCCTGTCGTACCGCGTGTACGGCGGGTTGCGCTTCTTCGAACGGCAGGAGATCAAACACGCTCTGGCTTACTTGCGCCTGATGCAGAACAGCGATGACGACAATGCGCTGCTGCGCATCATCAACTTTCCGACGCGCGGCATCGGTGCGCGCAGTATCGAGCAGTTGCAGGAAGCGGCAAAGATCAACAATACGACGCTATGGGATGCGGCAGCACGGTCGGGTGGTAAGGTGTCGACGTTCATCGCAATGATCGAGGCGCTGCGCAGCGCGACGAAAGACTTGCCCCTTCCGGAAATTATCGACCATGTGCTGGAGCATAGTGGCCTGGTCGCGCACTATCAGAACGAGACCGGCGCGAAAAAGCGCGAGGCACAGGAACGGCTGGAAAATCTTAACGAGCTGGTCAACGCAGCAACGCTGTTCGTGCACGAAAACGAGGACGACAGTCTCACTTCATTTCTCACCCATGCCTCACTGGAGGCCGGCGAGCATCAGGCGGGCGACCAGGACGACGCACTGCATTTGATGACGGTGCACGCCGCGAAGGGGCTGGAGTTCCACACCGTGTTCATCACCGGGCTGGAACAGGGCTTGTTTCCGCACCAGAACAGCCAGAACGTGGACGGCGGCCTGGACGAGGAACGCCGCCTGATGTATGTGGCGATCACGCGCGCGCGGCGCAGGCTGTACCTGAGTTTTGCGCAGAGCCGTATGCTGCACGGACAGGTGGGTTACGCGATAGCGTCGAGCTTCCTGCGTGAGTTGCCGGACGAGCTTTTGCATTGGCTGTCACCGAGATTTGTGGCGCGGAATGCCTATACACCATCGTTTTCAGCACAACGCGAGGCGTCACCCGCCATAGTGCATCCGGCCAGCAGCTCACCCTGGCGCATCGGTCAGCATGTGTTTCACCAGAAGTTTGGCGCAGGTACGATCACGGGAGCCAAAGGCAGCGGTGCGGATGCAAGCGTGCAGGTCAATTTCAAGCACGCCGGCAGCAAATGGCTGGCTCTGGAATACGCCAAACTGACGGCGGTGTAGGAGCGGACAAATCCACCCCCCTGCGGGTAATTACTCATCCGTCAGAAATACAGGCGCTACCCGCACATTTGAAAAACGAGCGCACCCGTTTGGGGCGGTTACCGGTTTCAACAAATGTCGCCTGAATTACCGGCTTACGATTAACTGCGAATGATTCTGTCGCCCGCCCAGGCGCGGATGGTGGAAGGCTTTTTGCGCTTGCCCACGCGTCCCGGCAATACCCATACCTTGCCTCCGAACAACCGCCGACATTGCGCGTAGGTTTTTGCGGGATACTGGCCGCTACGGTTGGCGCTGGTTGAAACCAGCGCACTGTCGACGCTACCGCATAGTTGCGCCGCAAATGAATGTACGGTGAGACGCACCGCCAGCGTGTCGTGCGTACCGCGCAACCAGCGCGGGCAGGAGTTTTTCGCCGGCATCAAATACGTGATCGCCTGCGCACCACCGTACTGTAATTTCACCTGCTCGTCAGGCGTAAGCGGTTGCAGGTAATGCGCGACCTGGTGGTAATGAGATGCGATGAGGATCAGCCCCTTGCGCTGCGGGCGCTGCTTGAGTCTGAGCAGGCGCAATACCGCTGTTCGATTATCCGGGTCGCACCCAAGACCGTAGCAGGATTCGGTGGGATAGGCGATCAGACCACCGCGCCTGAGGTGGGCAGCAATGCGGTGAATAGGAATAGCAAATCGATGCAAGAGACCACCTGAAAATTCAAAGCTCTAAGTCAGACATGGCGCATGAAGAAAATCACAGCGCTGCCTATACCGATATATGTGAGCAAGATTTTTTTAACACAACACAGTATGGCAACTAAATTTGAATTTCGAGAAATTATTTCCTGCTGGCAATTGCGTGCCAGCCAATATCTCGCCGCATCTGGCGGCCATCAAAATGAATGCCATCGGCAATTTCGTAAGCGCGCTTTTGTGCCACCTTCACCATATCACCCAGCGCCACAACGCATAACACGCGCCCGCCGCTGGTGACCACTTTACCATCCTGCATGCGGGTTCCGGCATGGAATACATGTGCGTCCGGCAGCTTTTTTGCCAATTTATAATCGGGCAATCCGCTGATGACATCGCCCTTGCGCGGTGTGCCGGGGTAATTCGCCGCCGCCAGCACCACGCCGAGTGCGGTGCGCCGATCCCACTCGGCTTCGACTTTGTCGAGCGTACCGTTGACCGCATGCTCGACGATATCGGCAAAGTCGCTTTTCAGGCGCAGCATGATCGGCTGAGCCTCCGGGTCACCCATGCGGCAGTTGAATTCCAGCACCTTGATGTTGCCGTCCGGTGAAATCATCAAGCCCGCATACAGAAAACCGGTATAGGTGACGCCTTCGCTTTCCATGCCGCGCACCACTGGCTGGATAACCTCGCGCAACGCGCGCGCATAGATTTCAGGGGTAACCACCGGTGCAGGCGAGTAGGCGCCCATGCCGCCGGTGTTGGGGCCCGCGTCCCCGTCAAGCAGGCGCTTGTGGTCCTGGCTGGTGGCCATCGCCAATATATTTTTGCCGTCCACCATGACGATGAAGCTGGCCTCTTCGCCCCTGAGAAATTCTTCGATTACCACGCGTGCGCCCGCGTCGCCAGGCAGGTTGCCAGAAAGCATCATATCGATGGCATCAAACGCTTCGGCTGTAGTCATCGCCACCACCACACCCTTGCCTGCGGCGAGACCGTCGGCCTTGATAACGATAGGTGCGCCGTGCTTCTCGACATACGCTCTGGCAGCCGCAACGTCGCTGAAGGTTTCAAAGAATGCGGTGGGAATGTTGTGGCGCACCATGAAATGCTTGGCGAAATCCTTGGAGGATTCCAGCTGCGCCGCCGCCTTGGTGGGACCGAAAATTTTCAGGCCTGCTGCGCGAAAGGCATCCACGATTCCTGCGGCCAACGGTGCTTCCGGGCCGACCACGGTCATATCGACATCTTCGCGCTTTACAAATTCGATCAGATCGGGGATGGCGCTAATAGCAACATTCTCCACCCCCTCTTCCAGGGCCGTGCCCGCATTGCCCGGCGCGATATACACCTTTCGAACTTTCATACCCTGTGCCAGGCGCCATGCCAATGCGTGCTCGCGGCCACCGGAACCAATAACCAATAATTTCATTGCAACCTCAAACTCAACTTGAACATATTGCCTGGCATGCCGGCAACACCTTTACCCGCTTACCGGCTTACAGCGCAGCCACTCCGACCCTGAATCCGCGTTTGGAAAACCCCATGATATTGAAGTAACTGTTGAACTATCACCTGTCACTGGCACATACCAGTCAGGCCAAGGATAAATTCCCTGTTGACCGGCACAATGCAGCGGCGATTTTACATGACCAAAGCGGGAAGTGTGAGCCGCCATGAGACGCTGATAAATAAAGCATCAGCCCAGCATTTTTAATGCCGATTGCCTCGCGCTTATTCCGTTACCAGAGTGACCGAAGTTGCAGCGGTGGCTTTATCGATATCCAGTTGCACTTCGCAGTACTCATTGATTTCGCTGGTGGGAGTTGGGTCATCCTCACAACTGCAACCGCTAATCACACTCTTGAAAAAAATTCCCGCCTTGATATGAATGGCTTCTTCTATCTCGGCAACGCTGTTGATCACCACGGTGATGGGGTCGGCAGTCACATAATTGCCGACCGCTAATCCCTGCTGCAGTGGCAATTGATCGACGCCCAGTTGCGCGATCTCCAGTTTGAGAGTGGCCTCAAAATCCGCTGTTCCCCAGGCACGCAATGCCTTATCGAGTCGTATCATGGACACTCCCTCAGAAATTGGAATTGAAACAGCTCAGGCATATATCGCGTTCAGCTGCCTGGCGATGATATCGTGATTCAGCCACAGCACCGGTGCGCCGGGATTCGATGTCTCACGAAACATTAGTGGGCCGGTACCCTCCAGAACCAGTGCACTCAGGGTGTCTGTCACCAGTGCTTTCTTGTCTTTATGCATCTGATTGATCTCATCCGACATGCCGATCATCAGGTCAGCCAGCTCCACACTGTTGTCCATCGGCCATGCGGCAAAATCCCGATAGCGCTGCGATACGCTACACAGGTTGTAGTCTTCGATCTTCTGCAACAGGCTTTCAATCGAACAACCTTCTTGCAACAATTCGCCACAGGCGCGCCACTGATTCTCCGCCCATACACTACCGCCTTCTTTTTTCAACGCTCTGAGCAGCGGGAACAGCGAGAGCTCTACGCCGGCAAAAATGTCGGATGAATTGGTGCGAATTTCCGGACAATTGTAGACCGTTGCCTTGATACCCTGCGCCCAAGCCGATTCCGCAACACGCTCCAGCCGCATCTTGGCCGATCCCTGCGTGTAATTGGTATAGGTCTGCCACTGGTATTGGCCGCCAATCAAAATTTCGGTGCCATGATAGCCGTAGGCCGTATAACGTACCTGCCCACCGGCCTTTTCCAGACGCGCACGGATTGCCGCGCTGCCCTCGATCAGATGCTGAAAGGTGTTGGCGGTGACTTCGTCGAAGTTCATCAGGATCAGCTTGCCCAGATCGCTATCGAGCAGCGCGCGCGAGGACAGGAAGCGTTCACCACGACCCTTGTAGATGCGGTTCGCAATCGCGAGGAATACTTTGACTTTGGGGATGCCGCCCGCCATGGTATGCGCAAAGAAAGCGTTGCTGCCATCGGGGATCATGCTGTCCAGCTCAGTCATCACTCTGGCAACAGAATCCTTGAAGCGTTTGATGCCGACTACGCGGCATTTTTCAATATGTGCCCAATCCAGCTTGTCGTCCTGCCAGCTCTTGAGTGTCATGTCGGCCAGCAGGTCAGTCGGGGTCGGCTCGCCTGCCGGTGCGTCCAGATCGAAACCCGCCATCAACGGCACATTGATAATGTGCCCGCCCAGGTTGGCTTCGGCCACAGCCAATTCCTCGTCGGTCAGTGCACGCAAAGCGTTGTTCTCGTCACGGCGGCCAACGGTAATGCCGATGATGGTCATACCGGCCTTGCGCGCCTCATTGATTAGGCCATTGGCGTAACCCCTGCCGAACAGCTCGCCGAACAGCACAAAAACATCACCTTTGCGAAAGATATTAGTCTGGGGAATTGCTCTCAACGGAACAGGTGCAATCATGTAGCGGACTCCAGTATGGATGACAGATAAGTTGTGTGCCGGGGGTGGTTTATTCGAAGCGGAGCCGACCCCTCTGGATAATGCGGGTTAAAACAAATGTATGCTGACCCCATTAGTTTTCCCCATTGGTTTTCCACGATATTGAAATAATTATTTAGCCTTTATCTGCAACTGGCGCATACCGGACAGGGTCAAGATAAACCCTTATTCAGCCTGATGCAGCGGTGATTCTACATGACCAAGGCGGAAAATGTGAGCAACCATGCAATGCCGGTAATTGCGGTGACAAAAATCAACCCGTTTTACAATGACTACAAGGTGTAGCAAGCGGTTTGGCAGGGACTTTTAAACAACGGTGTATTGTTTACCAATTGATTGGTGATAAAGTAAACCGGATCGCACATACAGCGAAGAGACAGGGAGACGACGCAAATGCTTGACTGGGTTGGTTACGCAAAATTTTTTATGGCGCTCATGGTTATCGTTAACCCGGTCAGCGCCGTACCACTTTTCGTCACCATGACAGCCGGCAATAGCGCTGCGGAGAAAAAGCAGATTGCGCGCATAGCAAGTATTTCAGTTGCGGTGGTCCTGGTGCTGGCAGCGATTATTGGTGAACCAATCCTGACGCTGTTCGGGATCACCATAGCGTCGTTTAAAGTGGGCGGTGCAATTTTAATTTTGCTAATGGCCATCTCAATGATGCATGCCATGCCCAGCAGAGAAAGCCAGACGCCCGAAGAAGCCCGGGAAGCGACACTTAAGGAAAATATTGCCGTAGTGCCACTGGCGATCCCGCTTCTTTCAGGCCCCGGCGCAATATCCACAACCATCATCTATGCGACAGAACGTTCATCGTTAACCCACCTTGGTGCCATCATTCTGTGCTGCCTGCTGGTTGCATTGATCACCTGGCTGATGCTCAGGCTTGCAACACCCGTAAGCAAATGGCTCGGGGAAACCGGCGTGAATATCGCCATCCGGCTAATGGGATTATTGCTGGCGGCGGTTGCTGTGGAAATTTTTACCAGTGGTCTGGTGGTGTTGCTACCGGGGCTCAAGGGAAACTGAAACAACATTCGCAGCCGTTTGGCTTCAGGGTTTCCGGAATAACGCGTCGAGCGGGTTTTTACTCGCAGGAGCGCTTCCAGAAACGCGCTTCGCGGCAAACTCTTCCTCAATGTTGTCGCGGTAGAAACTCCAGGCCGCTCCCGAGTCGCTAAAACGGCGCCAGGTATCCTCACCGACACCGCCGTACTGTAGCGTGCTGCCGCTATCGAGCTGCACCTGCAACACTCGGGCACGCGCGTCGTAGCCAATGGCACGCAACCTGCCCGAATTGATTTTCTTCATTTCCATGATGTCATCCTGGGATTATTTTGAACCTGATTTCTTTAATTTTTATGGAAACACTGAATAATCCCGTCAGCGCGATAATCAGTGTCTTGCCCGCTTGCGGACTTAGTCGATTGGCTGGTAGTTGCGTCAGGAGCGAAGCGGCGTGGCGATACTGAACTTGTTCAGCATTTCCTTAATTACTTGCCTGCTCTGATTGTCCCACAAGCGCAGGCTCAAATTTATAGACCGGCAATTCTTCACGGGGAAGGTCGAGCGCCTCCAGTACTTTGAACGCCGCGTAGGCGTCGTTGGCCGCGTAGAGCAATTGCTTCTCGGTGAGTTGATGCTGTGACCAGTTGGATGTGGTGACATGTCTGGATTTGGAAAAACGCTGCTTGAACACCAGACCCACCGCCGCCCGGACACCCATATGCTGCTGGTAGCCGTCCATACGGAACACCGTATTGAGATCCACCACACCGCCCAGATCCACATCCAGTTTCGCGTAGATATGCCTACCGTCTGATTTAAGGTCGAAGCCAACCTTGATGAGCTGTTCCGATTGCAGCAGCTCAACCAGAAACGGGTGTCCCTCTGTTTGATGCAGTTGAAACAGGTAAGCACAATTACGCAACGCAAACTGTACCAGGTGCGGGCCTTCACTGACTTCGCCCACCGTAAACGTCGGCTTTGATTCGGTATCGAACCCGACAATACCGGCCGCCTTTATCTCGGCAGCGGCGGATGCAAACTCTGCACTGCTTGAGGGTACATGAATGCAGTCCAGCGCTAGGCCGGTAAACGGCTCAAACAGTGCGATTTCAGCTTTGCTCGGCGTAGCTTTGTTCATATAAAGGAATGAAGAGAATATCTTGTTGGGATTGATACTGATTATTTCTCAGGCTTTCTTCACAAATTCAGATTTCAGCGACATCGCACCGACGCCATCAATTTTGCAGTCGATATCATGATCGCCATCGACGATGCGGATGCTCTTTACCTTGGTGCCCACCTTCACCACCGAAGACGAACCTTTGATTTTCAGGTCCTTGATTACCGTCACGCTATCGCCATCGTTCAGCACTGTACCAAAGGCATCCTTTACCACACGCTTGTCATCCGCACTTTCCGGTGCGGCATCTTTGCTCCATTCATGCGCGCATTCCGGGCAGACATACATGCCGCTGTCTTCGTAAGTAAATTCGGAACTGCATTGGGGACATTTTGGTAGGTCGTTCATAGTGCCTTCAGTGATTAAATGATGTAAACAGGAAAATGAATAAAAATTTGCCAGGTAGCAACTTGCATGGTTGCGGCCAGCCAGTTTAAACTTTACAGAAAATTTGAGAAAAGAGGGCTAAAAAACTGCGGTCCGTTGTATATTATTCTTTCTACTGAGCGGCACTGAAGGTTATTACAAATTTCCACTGTGTCAGGGGAGATGTCCGGTAAATGGCCTTTTTCGCAACATTATCAAACTCGTAAGTCGTTGCTCCGGTGGGATTCGACAATATTTCGTTCGTGGCATTTTTTAGTGTCGCACTTCCCAATTCGCGTGGATCGAGAAATTCGCGTTCGGTTTTTTTATGTAGCGTGGTCAGCCCGTTGGGGGCCAGGGAGAAAAAGGCCGCATCTCTCCGGAGCGCAAGGGTAGAGCCGACCTGCTCGGCAAGTCTGTCAAGAAAAAGTGATGCGCCGATCGCGCCAATCACCTTATCTCCCTTCTTCATGGGAACCGCGATTACGGTAGAACGTTGCCCGGTGGCTTTGCTGACGACCAGTGCGCCGGTGATTTCTTGACCCGACATAAGTTCTGGGAAATAGCTTCGGTCACTCAGCTTTACATCCATATGCCCTTTGTCGACAGTGTAATAAATTCCGTCGGAGCGAACGAACCAGACAATGAGACCGCTATCCGATTTTTGGTACCCGCTCAATAGAGCCTTCATTTTCTCCCATTCCCCCGATTTCGCCTCGGTGGTAGAGGCCAGAATTTCGAGACTTTGCCGAATCGAGTTGATACGCAGGTCCGTGTAAGAAGCGAAGGCGGATAACAGGCTTTGCGCATCCGCCTCGGTCGGGGGTTCCGCAATGGGCGCTTGGGCGAAACCAAGTCCGGGAACAATGAACATGAGCAAAGCGGCAACTTTTAAAACCCATCTCTTAAACATTTCCCTCTCCCTTCTCAAATTGGACTCAATTTACTTCTTGAATGCCCCGTTTAATTCCCGAATGTAGCTCAACACAATGTCTCCAGATAAGGCACCAGCTCGCTTGCACCAACAAACGTCAACCCATACATGGCGCCCAAGCCTTTTGCCTGCTCCGGCTCAAGACCAACAACACAAATAACAAATCGCTTCGAGCTGATACCCAGCTTTTTGCGTAGAGCAACATACTTCTCAAGATCCGTCCTGTACTCGCCCGTCTTGCACTCGATATATATGGGGTCAGTACCGTTCAGCATGAAGAAAACATCCAGCTCGTACTTGTCGGCGTTGGGCAAAGTAAGCGTCAAGTTTCTGGCACAGGAAAAAGGGACTTTACGTTTCTGAAAAATTTTTAGTGCTTCCATCAGGGCAAACCATTCCAGCCATTCGCCTGCAAAGAACTTGCGTACCGAAGGTGCGGTCTGCAGCACCACTCTTATATTTTTCTCTTCCTTGTTATTTAAACAGCGCACCACCAAAGAATGTTCATATAACTGTTTGCAAAAGGCCTTGAGTGACTTTGACTCAGCCTCGGTCTTTCTATCAAAATATATCAGCGTACTTTCATACCCCTTCAGTTGCGCATAGCGGATGCGTTCCACCACTTCGCCCAGAATATCGAATTGATTTCCAATCTCGACAGCCGCTTCGTCAAAGAAGCCTGTCGTATCGACTGCACTTGTGTTGACGCAGATTGATATTCCTTTCGAGCCAAACCACTTGGAGATGACACTGTGTTGTATCTCGGAAGTAAGTACGTCAGTGTTGTGGATGTCAAAGTCGATGGGTTCATCGGCATGGCTCTTTGCTGCAGGGGTGTCAGCGGTAGCGGCATTTTTGCTGGCAGCTTCTTTTAGCTGGTTCAATTCGCACTGCTGCTCGACAAAAAGCTTCAAAATATGATTCATGAATAGAACCGTATCGTAAATCTTGCCAGGTGCACCGCAACTATCGCAAATAGCGGTAGCACCTGCCAACTCATTCGCGTGCTCGGTTACAGCACCGCATTTATTGCACCTGGATACAGACATGTATTCCCTTAAATTTGAGCTAGTATTACGAAGACTACTATGAGAGCCAGCTTGAGCTGGCCCCTTTAATTTTTATGAACGGGCATCCGTTCGTGAGTTGTGCATAAGCTACCGCTATGCCAGCTGCTGGCGCACCCATGCCGCATAACGATTAACAAAACCCTGCAGAAATTTCTGTGTGCCCTCGTTATTGATCTTGCCGTCGGCATCAATCAGCGTGTCATCCTTGAACTGCACAAATACTTCGGGCTGTCCCAGTGTGGGGACATCAAGGTATGCCAGCACATTACGCAGATGTTGCTGCGCCAGCGCACTGCCGGTAGCACCGATAGAGGCACCGATGACGGCACCGGGTTTGCCGGCAAACGAGTTCGTGCCCCACGGCCGTGATGCCAGATCAATGGCGTTTTTCAACACGCCGGGGATAGAACGGTTGTACTCGGGGGTGACAAACAACAATGCGTCGGCCGCCCCGATCTGCTGCTTAAGTTGGCGTCCGGCCGGTGGATAGTCTGCATCGAAATCCTGGCTGTACAGCGGCAACTGCCCAATCTGCACCGGATCGAACTGGAAATCCTGCGGCATCAGCTGCTCGACCGCTCGCGCCAAACGGCGATTGATCGAATCCTTGCGCAAACTGCCAACCAATACGGCAACGACAATTTTCTGGTTCTTATTCATGGCTGATTCTCCAAGTTAGAGTATGAGTGGTACATGGTGGCACTCACAAGTCATCGAGTGCAAACAATTCGCCAGCCAGCATGATGTCCCTGGCGCAGCATAATCATGGACAGACTGAGTCAACTCCTTTGACCCGCAGCCTGTCCAAATTAACTTTCTTTTTTTCCATGGCGGCACCCTGGATACTATTGCAATGCTGTTCCCGTTGGCTATTCTAACCCCCCAATTTCTTGTCTACCGCACCGGGCGTTAGCCCTTCCTTGATATGTTTGACTGCCGGTTTCTTGAACTCACCGGGGTAATCTTGTTTCGGGGTTTTCATCGTCGCCATTTCCAGTGTGAGTGTTATTTTACGCCACTCTTGGAAGGCTAAATTTCAGTGGAAGCTCAATTGAAGCCACT
The DNA here is from genome assembly GCA_035529795.1 of Gallionella sp. Lineage (GTDB taxonomy): Bacteria > Pseudomonadota > Gammaproteobacteria > Burkholderiales > Gallionellaceae > Gallionella. Next base: position 36,282 of record DATKVZ010000034.1, read on the forward strand.
CTTTGTATACCGCGCACTATAAATGTTAAAAAACAAAAGCCCGGACTCGGCCGGGCTTTTGCTCAGGTGATTTGCCGACTCAACGTAGATTCATTGCGTCTTGCATAATCTTTGGAGTAATGAAAATCAACAACTCAGACTTGGTGTCGCTCTTGACGTTGCTTTTGAACAGCCAACCAAGCACGGGCACATCGCCCAGCAAAGGAACTTTTTGAGTAGAGTCACCCACATCTTGCGTAAAAACTCCGCCAATCACCACCGTTCCGCCGTTTTCCACCATCACCTGGGTGCTCACCTGCTTGGTGTTGATGCTGGGCACGCCGCCATAGATGGCACCTACAGTGTCCTGATTCACTTCCAGTTTCATGTCAATATTGTCATCCGGTGAAATCTGCGGAGTTACTGTCAGGCTCAGCGTCGCGTCTTTGAACGCAATAGCCGTTGCGCCACTGCTGGATGCCTGTTGATAAGGGATTTGCGTGCCGGCCGAAATTTTCGCCTGGGTTTTATCGGCGGTCACAACACGCGGGCTGGCTATATTTTTGGTTTTCCCATCCAGCTCGGATGCAGTCAATTCCAGCGACAATACCTTGGTTGCTGCTGGGTTGAATAGCGACAGCGTCAACCCACCTGTCCCGCTGTCGGCACCCGGCAAATTCACATTGCCACCAACGACCGCGCGTGTGGCGGTTGGCGTATTGCTGCCCACGGAGAAGCCCGCACCCGCACCAACCGCATCGCCGGTGTAGCCCAGCTTGCCACCCAAGGTCCGGTTGAAGTCGTCTGTTGCCGAAACGAAGCGCGCCTCAATCATTACCTGACGCACCGGTACGTCAATCTGCTTGATAAGTTTGCGCGCCTCTTCCAGCCGTGAAGGTGTGTCCTGAAGGAATAAAGTATTGGTACGCTGATCTACCACCGCGCTGCCGCGCTTGGAAAGAATGCGTTGCTTATCATTAGTCAATAAAGCAACGATCGCATCGCCCTTCTGGTAACTCAGATTAAAACTTTCGGTACGCAATTCTTCCAGATCAGAAATTTCCTGACGTGCAGCCAGGCTGATTTTTTCCTTGGCGGCAATTTCTTCACGGGGTGCGACCTGAATGACATTGCCATTTTTACGCATATCCAGGCCGCGACTGCTTAGAATGATGTCCAGCGCCTGATCCCATGGAACATCTTTCAAACGCAGGGTGATGTTGCCGCCCACGGTATCGCTGATCACCATGTTCAGATCAGTGAAGTCGGCAATCACGCTCAACGCCTCACGAACATCGATCTTCTGGAAGTTAAGAGTCAGCTTCTCGCCTGCATAACCCGTCTGGCCGCTTTTCGACAGCTTGTTGGGATCATCAATAACCGGCTTCACTTCGACGATAAACTTGTTGTCGGTCTGGTAGGCCGCATACTCCCACATTCCTTTAGGCTCGATCACCATGCGCACGTTGTCGCCCTGGGCAAAGGTATCCACCCCTTGCACCGGCGTGGCGAAATCAACCACATCCAGTTTGCGCTGCAGGTTGCGCGGCAGGCTGGTCTTGAGGAAATCGACAATCAGCGTAGTCCCTTGCTGGCGGATGTCGATACCAATACCCGGATCGGAAAGATCGATCTGGACGCGTCCCGCACCATCTTTGCCACGACGGAAATCAATATCACGCAAAGTATACTGTTGTGCGCTCTGTTTGGCCTCGGCAAACCGTGAGATGCTGCCGGCCGCCGCCTGATCGGTCGCTTTGCTCTGCAGAATGATCAGCAGATTATTGCCGTCAACTCTGGTGTTATAGACAAGCATCTGTGTCAGGTTGATCACCAAACGTGTACGAGTCCCCGCCTGAACAATATTGGCGCTGCGCAAATCACCCTCGGCAAAATCCTGGGCCGACTTACCCAGCCCGTTTGCGGTATCGGGAAAATCAAGTGCGATACGCGGCGGAGTATTGATGGTAAAGCCTGCCGGAACATTAGCCAGTGGCTGTGCCAGTTCAACTTTGATGACGGTTGTTCCATCGCCCGGGCTGCTGGCATTCAGCGCAATGATGCTGTTTTGCTCGCCCGCTTGCGCCTGCGCACCCAACATGCCGAAAGCGACAAACAGCGCCAGCAATCGAGTCATGCCCTTAGCCATACTATCAAGTTGTCTCATTGTCCCACTCCTAAAACTCATTCAATTAATTGCAAGCTGCTCACGCGATCAGACCAGTCACCGGCACTGTCTTGCACAGCCTCTTTAATGGTCATTTCCGTCTCGTTCACTTCCTTGATCAAACCAAAATTTAATCCGATGTAGTTGCCTGCTTTAACGCGATGCAACTTGCCATCTGGAGCACGAATTACAGCATAGCCAATTTTATTCTGGAACAGATAGCCGACCATTTTGATATTTTCGAGTGGAAACTCTTCCAGAGCTTCTTTGGGGCGCTCCAGATCGGGCTGGTTTATTCCGCCGCGCCCGGAATGCATATCCGGCTTGCGCGGCCTGAATGGATCGGGCAGACTGGCTTCATTGTCATAAACAAAGGGCTCATACAGCTTTACCTCCGGTGGTGGCGGAATTTTGCCGCGCAGATCTTTTCCGGAATTTTTGACAAAATCATTCAAGTCCTGAAATTCTTCGCTGCCGCAACCTGTCAGCAATAGCGAAGCCAGAAAGAAATAGATAAATCTCATTTTCTTTTTCCCTTCTTCGCGGTGGCTTTTTTCTGGGCAGCCAGCTCTTCTTCGTCCAGGTAACGGAAAGTTTTTGCTGTCGCGTCCATGGACAATCTCGCGTCTGCGGATGATTTTCCGCCTATCGGGCTTATCGCGATGTTTTGAAGCGTAACAATACGCGGCAACATTGCAATATCACTGGAGAATTTTCCGATGTCGTCATAGTTGCCCGTTACCTTGATGGTAATCGGCTGCTCCGCAAAAGAGCCAACCACCGTCTCGCCACCCGGGCGGAACAATTCAAATTGCAGGCCGCGCCCCAAGCCAGCCTGATTAATGTCAGTCAACAATGCGTCCATTTCCGATTTGCTGGGTAATTGTTTGAGCAATGCACCGAAAGATTCCTGCGTCTCGGTCAGTTGCTTTCTGATCAGGTCCAGATTAATTGCCACTTTTTTCTTGGCCAGAAAAGTATCCTTGAGCTGCTGTTCTTCTTGCCTGACTTTACCCAGCTCTGCCCACTGATCCTGCCAGTCAAGCAACGCACCGGCAACCACAACCCCGGCAAACAGTGCAACAAAAACAACAATCTTTACCAGCCACGGCCACGCTCCGGGGTCCTTGGGGTTCAAATTCTTGAAATCGTCCAGTTTTATCATGGCATTCAGCCCCTTGCGCCAGTCGGTTTGACAGGTGCACTCGCAGCAGTTTCTGCAACTTTGGTCAAATTGAACGTCAGCGTAAACTCACTTACGCGCGCCCCCCCCGTGCTGGAAGCGCGGATTTCTACCAGTGCCGGAGAATCCAGCCATGGAGAGTCTTCAATCGCTCTCATCAATGTGGAAATACGTGCATTGGATTGTGCATAGCCGGCCAGATTGATTTTATTGCCCGCCTGCTTGAGAGTCTTAAGGTAAACGCCATCCGGCAGAATGCGCAACATTTGATCCAGCAAATGCACCACGTCAGAACGGTCGCTTTGTAGTTTCTCCACGGCATCCTTGCGCACCAGCAAAGACTGCGTCTGCTCGCGGAGCTTTTTGATTTCATCGATTTGCTTGTCCAGTATCGCAATTTCCTGGTTCAAATATCCATTGCGCCGTTCCTGATGGGATATTTGCGTGGTGATCGCCACGTGAACAAATCCGACCAGCAGCGCGCCCAGCACCACGGAAATGACACTCAACGCACCAAACTGAATCTGGCGGGTGCGACGTTTTTCGGCACGATGCGGCAGTAGATTTATGCGTATCATGACGGATCAAACCTCCGCATTGCCAGTCCGCAGGCGATAATCAAAGACGGCGCATCAGTTTGCAACTGGCGTGGCTTAATGCGACTCGATAAAGTCATTAAAGCAAAAGGGTTCGCCACCATGGTGCTCACCTGGGTTCGGGTTGCCACCGCATCATCCAGGCCGGGTAATACCGCACACCCGCCTGCCAGCACAATGTAATCCACCTCGTTATATTGCGTCGAAGTAAAAAAGAACTGCAGTGCACGCGCAATCTCCATTACCACGCTCTCGCGGAAAGGTGACAAAACATCGCTTTCATAGTTGTCCGGTAATCCGCCATTGCGCTTGGCCGATTCCGCCTCTTCGGCTGACAAACCGAACACACCCTGAATCTGCTGCGTCAATTGATTGCCGCCGATTTGCTGATCCCTCGAATAAACCGACTGCCCGTTACGCAACACATTGACATTCATCACGTTTGAACCTATGTCGACCAGCGCCACACACTTGTCCACCGCACCGTCAGGCAACTGGGCGCTAATCTGTTCAAAGGCTGCTTCAGCCGCATAGGGTTCAACATCAATGACCAACGCTCTCAAACCCGCCGATTGAGCCGCCGCGACCCGATCCTCGACATTTGCCTTGCGCGAAGCTGCTAATAACACTTCAATCTCATCCGGGTTGCCGGGAGCCGGCCCGATGACCTGAAAATCCAGATTAACTTCCTCGAGTGCAAACGGAATGTACTGGTTTGCCTCCGACTCGACCTGGTATTCCAGATCTTCCTCGCGCATGCCGGCAGGCAGAAGAATTTTTTTGGTAATGACCGCAGCCGCCGGGAGCGCCAGGCTGACATTCCTGATACGGCTGCCGAGCCGCTTCCAGGCTCGCTGAAGGCTTTCTGCAACAGCATCAAGATTGTTGATGCTTCCGTCGGTGACGGCGTCTTTCGGTAGCGGCTCAATAGCATAACGCTCTACAATGTACCCGCCTTTTTTGGGCATCTCGCCAAATTCAACCATTTTGACCGATGACGAACTGATATCCACGCCTATCAAGGGAGGCATTTTGGTTGTCAGAAAGTCTAACGGGATATCGAAATTTACTTTAGGCATAGGCCGCTTACAGCTCTTTTGTATAAAGTGGATTAAATCCTAGCAATAACTATAAACTGTGTAAAGCTATTTTTAGGGGTTATTTGTCTGCACAGAGTCGATATAATTTCGCCCAACTGATACGCCATACTACCATTATTCCTTTTCGGACAACTGTACATGCCTTCCCGTCGCTTGCTTTTCCCGGTTCTCGTCATATCAATCCTGGCACTACTCCCGGTCATACTGCTTGGCTTGGCGGTCATGCTGGCTTACCCGACCCTGCCTTCGCTGGATGCGCTGGTTGATTATCGCCCAAAAATGCCGCTGCGTATTTACAGCGCGGAAGGTGTGCTGCTCAGTGAATTCGGCGAGGAGCGCCGCGCGCTGGTCAAGATATCAGAAGTTCCCGATGTGATGAAAAATGCCATCCTTGCTGCCGAAGATGATCGATTTTACGAACACGGTGGCGTGGATTATATGGGCGTGTTGCGTGCCGCAATTTCCAACTTCACGTCCGGTGGCGCAAAACAGGGCGCAAGCACCATCACCATGCAGGTTGCGCGCAACTTTTTCCTTTCCAAGGAAAAAACCATGACGCGCAAGTTTAACGAGGTGCTGCTCGCTTTCAAGATTGAACATAATTTGAGCAAGGACGAAATCCTCCAGCTTTACTTCAACCAGATTTATCTTGGACAGCGCGCCTATGGCTTTGCCGCAGCCGCCCAAATTTACTTTGGCAAACCGCTCAGACAGGTCACCATCGCGGAAGCCGCCATGCTCGCCGGGCTGCCCAAGGCACCCTCTTTATACAACCCTGTTGTTAATCCGAAACGGGCAAAATTACGCCAGCTTTATGTCTTGCGCCGCATGCATGAGTTGCACTTTATCGATGGCGAGCAACTCCAGTTGGCACAACAGCAACCCATTTCAACCAGGCGCATCAACCGGGAATTTGGCACCAAATCCGACTATATATCCGAAATGGTTCGGCAGGCCGTTTATGAAAAGTATCAGGAAGACGCTTATACGCATGGTCTCAAGGTATATACCACCATTCGCCAGCGGGACCAACTGGCAGCCTATCAGTCCGTCCGGATGGGCGTGCTGGAATATGACCGGCGCCACGGCTACCGTGGGCCGGAGGGTTTTGTTGATCTGAAAAAGGGAAATAACGAGGAGTATCTTGAAGAAGCGTTGCAGGACGTGTCCGACAGCGACGACCTGAAACCGGCCGTGGTGCTGGCATTATCATCCAGGCTGGTTCGCGCCTATTGCAAAGGTGGTGAAGTTGTGGAAATCAGCGGTGAAGGCTTACGCTTCGCACAACGCGCCCTGGGAGGCAAGGTCGCCCTGAACCAGCGTATTGTTGCCGGTTCCATCATACGCCTGCAAAAAGATGAGAAGGATGCCTGGCAGATAAGCCAGCTTCCCCAGGTGGAAGCCGCTTTTGTCTCCGGCAATCCACGTGACGGCGCAATTTACGCGCTGATTGGTGGCTTTGATTTCAGCCGCAACCAATTCAACCGGATTACACAAGCCTGGCGCCAACCGGGATCAAGCCTCAAGCCCTTTATTTATTCGGCAGCGCTGGAAAAAGGCTTAACTCCCGCTACCGTGATTAATGACGCACCACTGATGTTTGACGCTTCACAGACGGGCAGCGAGCCGTGGGAACCGAAAAATTACGATGGCAACTTTGAAGGGCCGATGCGCATGCGTCAGGGCCTGACCAAGTCGAAAAACCTGGTTTCCATACGCATTCTGCAGTCCATCACGCCGCAATATGCCCAAGATTATCTTACCAAGTTCGGCTTCGATGCCGCCAAAAATCCGCCCTACCTCACCATGGCACTGGGAGCCGGTTCCGTCACCCCACTACAACTGCTGAACGGTTATTCGGTATTTGCCAACGGCGGTTTCCGCGTCACACCCTATTTCATCCAGCGCATTGAGGATTCGCGTGGCAATGTGCTTTTCCAAGCCAGGCCAGCCGTAGCGGGCGAAGATGCCGACCGTGTCATCGATGTGCGCAATGCGTTTACCATGGTCAATATGATGCAGGACGTGATAAAGCGCGGCACGGCCATTCGTGCCATGCAGCTTGGACGTGAGGATCTGGCAGGTAAAACTGGTACAACCAGTGATTCGATGGATGCATGGTTCTGCGGATTTCAACCCACCCTGGTCGGCGTTGCCTGGATGGGTTTCGATCAGCCACGTAGCCTGGGCGACAAGGAAACTGGCGGTGGGGCTGCCTTGCCGATCTGGATGGATTACATGAAAAAGATACTCAAGGATGTGCCGCAGGCCGTTTATACCATGCCGGAAAACATGGCCGCCGTGCCTATCAACAGGGAGGGATTTCGCGACGAGAGCGCCTCGCTGATCGAGTATTTCTATCAGGAAAATATCCCGTCGGAACAGACCATGCCACACGTGCCCAATGAAGAAGCCAAGCCGGCGGACACCATCAAGGACCAACTGCTTTGACTCCGACATGACCAAACAACACGCATCCAGAAATTCGGCTCATAGGCGCGATTTGATGCGTGAGCAACTGGCGTATCAGGCCGCCAGATTAATGGCTGAAGGCAACATTACCGATCATGCCCTGGCCAAGCGCAAGGCCGCGCAACAACTTGGCGCATCGGATACACAGCACCTGCCCAGTAACGACGAAGTAGATATGGCGTTACACAGCTACCGCGCGCTCTATCAGCACGGCAGCCACCCGGCCATCCTGCGCCAGCTGCGCGAAGAGGCGCTCGCCACCATGCGCCCGCTGGAGTCTTTCCACCCCTACCTCACCGGCTCGGTATTGAGCGGCATGGCAGGCATCCATTCTGACATCAACCTGATGCTGTTTTCCGACGACACGAAAGCTGTGCTGCTGTTCCTGCTCAAACACAACCCTGTATTCGAGGATGGAGAATGGAGAGTGCGAATAGGCGGACGTGAAGAAACCGTACCGAGTTACACCCTGACTGGTGAATCCGGCATACAGGCTCACCTCATTGTGATGCCTGAGAATGCCCGCCATAGTGGCAACCGCCACCCGGAAACGCATGCAGACATTGCGGCGGTGGAGGCATTGCTGACAAGTTCAAAGTAGGTTTTATGCAGGGTGGGTCGGTAGCAGGCGTAATCCGCCGGGATATTTGTACCAAACCTAAAGCCGTTTGCGTTGTTGGCTACGCCATAATCTGAAGATTGGTTTTTGCCGCAACAAGCCGCTACGCGGCGGTGCGGAAGCGACGTAAGGAGCACGCGGACAATTCGTGGGACGTACACCCGCAAATTAGGGGTTTATAGCGTCTTAAGTGTTTTGTTCTGCCATCGCGGCGAGCTGTTCGGCCTGATGCTCGGCCATCAGCGCACCGGTGAGCTCGCCGATATCGCCATCCATGATTGCCTCCATCTTGTACAACGTGAGGTTGATGCGGTGGTCGGTGACGCGACCCTGCGGAAAATTGTAGGTGCGAATGCGCTCAGAGCGGTCGCCGCTACCGACCAGGCTCTTGCGCGTTGCGGCAATCTTGGTGTTTTGTTCGCGCACTTGCGCATCCATGATGCGCGCGGCCAGCACGCGCATCGCCTGCGCCTTGTTCTGGTGCTGCGAGCGACCGTCCTGGCACTCTACCACCACGCCGGTCGGCAGGTGAGTGATGCGCACCGCCGAATCGGTCTTGTTGATATGCTGACCACCCGCTCCACTGGCGCGAAACGTGTCGATACGCAGGTCGGCAGGATTCAGCATCACTTCATCTACTTCGGCCACTTCCGGCATCATCGCAACGGTGCAGGCCGAAGTGTGCACGCGCCCCTGCGTTTCGGTGGTGGGAACACGCTGTACACGGTGTGCGCCGGATTCAAACTTGAGCACCGAGTAGGCACCCTGCCCGACGATACGGGCGATGACTTCCTTGTAGCCGCCGACTTCGCCGGGGCTTTCCGAAATGATCTCCACCTGCCAGCGCTTGCGTTCGGCGAAACGCGTGTACATGCGGAACAATGCGCCGGAAAACAGTGCTGCCTCGTCGCCGCCGGTGCCGGCACGGATCTCGAGAAATACGTTGCGCTCATCGTTGGGATCCTTCGGCAGCAGCAGCACTTCCAGATCGCGGTCGAGCTGCGCGCGGCGCGCATCGCCCTGTTCAATCTCGGCGTCGGCAAATTCCCTCATTTCAGGGTCGGATGCCATATCTTTGGCGGCGACGATGTCGGCAAGACAGCTTTGATAAGTATGGTACAGCGTCACCACCGGCTCCAGTTCGGCGCGCTCGCGGCTAAGCTTGCGGAACGTGTCCATGTTACGCGTGGCTTCCTCGGTGCTCAGCAGTTGATCGACTTCATACAGGCGTTCGCCCAGTTGAGCAAGCTTGGTGGCGATATTTGGTTTCATCCGAAATTGTTTATGAGATGAAATCGTGAGCAAAGAACTGTTCGTGGTGAAATGGTCGAACTATGTATGGCTCCTCGACTGACCCGTGGCGAATGGAACCTGGAATCATTCGTCGGTATGCAGGCAATACAGGCGATGAACAGTATCAAGAAATGCCTTGCGGTCATCGCCGTGCACCTGGTTCAGTGCGTGGGTTGGGGCATGCAGGAGTTTGTTGGTCAGACCGTTGCTCATCGCTTCCAGCACCTTCTCCGGATTCTCACCTTTGGCCAGCAGGCGTACAGCCTTTTCCATTTCATGGCGGCGGCTGCGCTCGGCCTGGTCGCGCAGCGCGCGGATAGTTGGCACCACTTTGCGCGATTCCATCCAGTGGACGAAATCATTCACGCCGGAATCGATGATGACCTCGGCTTCCTGAACCGCGCTCTGGCGTGCGTCGATGCCATCCTTCACTACTTCTGCAAGGTCATCCACGCTGTACAGGAACACATCATCCAGTTCCGCAACTTCCGCTTCCACGTCACGCGGCACGGCCAGATCGACAATAAACAGCGGGCGGTGCTTGCGCTGTTTCAGCGCGCGCTCCACCATACCCTTGCCGAGAATCGGCAGCGGGCTGGCGGTGCAGGTAATGATGATGTCGTGATGCGCGAGCTGTTCCGGCAATTCGTTCAGCGTGATTGCGTGACCATTAATGCGTCGCGCCAACCCATGCGCGCGTTCCAGCGTGCGGTTGGCGACGGTGATGTGCCTGGGTGAGCGCGCTGCAAAATGTACCGCGTTGAGTTCAATCATTTCGCCCGCGCCGATGAACAGCACACTTTGTTCGGTGATACTCGGAAAAATCCGTTCGGCCAGGCGCACTGCCGCTGCGGCCATCGACACCAGATTTGCGCCGATTTCGGTTTGCGTGCGCACATCCTTGGCCACCGAGAAGGTACGCTGAAACAATTTGTGCAGCAAAAATCCCATCGTGCCAGCCTCTTCGGCCTGACGCACTGCCTGTTTCATCTGCCCGAGAATCTGCGGCTCGCCCAGCACCATCGAATCCAATCCGCTTGCCACGCGGAACGAATGCTTCACCGCCAGCTCGCGCGGTAGCGTGTAGAGATAGGGATCAATATCCTTGCGCGGCAAATGGTGATATTGCGCCAGCCAGTCGATGGCATGTTCGGGCTGCCTGGCGGCGTTGTAATACAACTCGGTGCGATTGCAGGTGGACAGGATTGCCGCTTCTTTGACCACGCCGTTTCCCACCAGGTCACGCAGTGCATTACCCAGCCCGTCCACATTGAACGCGACTTGTTCACGCACGGCAAGCGGCGCGGTTTGATGGTTAATGCCAAAGGCGAACAGCTGCATTTTGGTTTTCGGCAGGCGAACGGATTAAAAAGGTGGGGAATTATAGTATTAAAGGCGGCGCAATACTATCCGGCGCAAATCGGGCAAGTCGCATAGAATGTGCGCTTGTGCAATATCCGCATTAAAACGCCGTATGCAGGACTGTCAGAGCGGCGCAACAGGAGGAAAAACAATGAAATATCGCGACCTGCGCGATTTCATCGTACAACTGGAAAAACTCGGCGAACTCAAGCGCGTGACCGCGCCGGTTTCATCATATCTGGAAATAACTGAAATCTGCGACCGTGTGCTGCGCGCACAGGGACCGGCCATCCTGTTTGAAAACCCGGTCGGGCACAACATGCCGGTGCTCGCCAACCTGTTTGGCACACCGCGCCGTGTGGCGCTCGGCATGGGCGAGGAAAGCATCCAGGCGCTGCGTGAGGTGGGCCAATTGCTTGCCTACCTGAAAGAACCGGAGCCACCCAAGGGCTTGAAAGATGCCTGGGAAAAATGGCCGGTATTAAAGCAGGTACTCACCATGTCGCCCAGGGTGGTGTCCTCCGCGCCGTGTCAGGAAGTGGTGTGGGAAGACGCAGATGTGGACTTGGGTAAGTTACCGATCCAACATTGCTGGCCGGGTGACGCCGCACCGCTGATTACGTGGGGGTTGGTGGTGACGCGCGGGCCGAACAAAGCGCGCCAGAATCTCGGCATCTACCGCCAGCAGGTCATCGCGCCGAACAAAGTCATCATGCGTTGGCTGGCGCATCGCGGCGGCGCACTGGATTTTCGCGACCATTGCCAGAAAAATCCGGGGCAGCCGTTTCCGGTTGCGGTGGTAATCGGCGCCGACCCGGCCACGATACTCGGCGCGGTCACGCCGGTGCCGGATACCTTGTCCGAATACCAGTTCGCCGGATTGCTGCGCGGCAGCAAAACCGAGCTGGTGAAGTGCCTCGGCAACGATTTGCAAGTACCCGCTTCCGCTGAGATCGTGCTGGAAGGTGTGATCCGCCCGGACGAGACCGTGCTGGAAGGCGGCGTTTATGAAACGGCCCTTGAAGGGCCTTATGGCGACCACACCGGCTACTACAACGAGCAGGACAAGTTTCCGGTATTCACCATAGAGCGCATCACCATGCGCTCTAACCCGATCTACCACTCCACCTACACCGGCAAGCCGCCCGACGAACCCGCGATGCTCGGCGTGGCGCTCAATGAAGTGTTCGTACCGTTGCTGCAAAAACAGTTTCCCGAGATTGTGGATTTCTATCTGCCGCCGGAAGGATGCAGCTATCGCATGGCGGTGGTGAGCATCAAGAAACAATATCCCGGGCACGCCAAGCGCGTGATGTTCGGCATCTGGAGCTTCCTGCGCCAGTTCATGTACACCAAGTTTATCATCGTGACCGACGACGATATCGATGTGCGCGACTGGAAGGAGGTCATGTGGGCGGTCACCACGCGCATGGACCCGGTGCGCGACACGTTGCTGGTTCCAAACACGCCAATCGACTACCTCGACTTCGCCAGCCCGGTGTCAGGCCTCGGCGGCAAGATGGGGCTGGATGCCACCAACAAATGGCCCGGTGAGACACAGCGCGAATGGGGTACGCCGATTGTCATGGATGCAGCGGTAAAAGCGAAGGTGGATGCGATATGGGGTGAATTGGGGTTGTAATCGCATATGCTGTATATCTCCCACAACATAAATATCCCGGATAACGAGGTTGATCTGACCGCCGTGCGCGCGCAGGGCGCCGGCGGGCAGAACGTCAACAAGGTTTCCAGCGCAATGCACCTGCGCTTTGATATTGCCGCGTCTTCACTGCCGGACGAATTCAAGGCACGGCTGCTGGAGCTGCGTGATCAGCGCATCACCAAGGATGGCGTGATCATTATCAAGGCGCAGCAATTTCGCAGCCAGGAAATGAATCGCGGCGAAGCGCTGCGGCGCCTGAAAGAACTGGTGCAGAGTATCGCGGTACTACCTGCCATGCGCCGCCCCACCAAACCCACGCGTAGCTCGCAGAAAAAAAGAATGGACAGCAAAACGCGGCGCGGTGCGATCAAGAGTATGCGCGGCAGAGTCACCGAATAGGATCTTGTTCCCATGGCCATCAAAGCAACCATCTGCAAAGCCAATCTGCAAATCGCAGATATGGAACGGCACTATTATCAGGACCATGCGCTGACGCTCGCACGCCACCCTTCGGAAACCGACGAGCGCATGATGGTGCGACTGCTGGCTTTTGCCTTGCATGCCCGCGAAAACCTGGAGTTCGGCCAGGGTATGACCGCAGACAATGAGGCGGACATCTGGCAAAAAGACCTGACTGGTACAATCGAGCTGTGGATTGATGTTGGCATACCCGATGAGAAGCTTATTCGCAAGGCATGCGGGCGTGCCAAACAGGTCGTGGTGTACTGCTATGGCGGGCGCGCCGCCGAAATGTGGTTCGCGCAAAACAGCAGCCAGTTTGCGCGCCAGAAAAACCTTACCGTGATCAATCTACCGCAGCAGAGTACGCGCGCCATGGTCGCGCTGGCGCAGCGCAACATGCAGTTGCAGTGCACCATTCAAGATGGGCAGGTGTGGCTGGGTGACGGCAGGGAGAGCGTGATGGTGGAACGCGTGGTGCTGAAAGCGCCCCCTGATGCCGCATATTGAGTGCGGTCAATTATGCTGGAAAGAGATACTAAAATCCTGGCGAATCAATCTTGATCCGCCTCACGCCAAATTTTATTTGCCGATAAATATAGGCTGGAATTACTGACGTTGTTGAACCCATTCGACCAGCGCATCCTGCGCGGCTTGCCCGAGTTTTGCGTTCGGATGATTGATGAAGAACACCATGATCCATTCCCTGCCGTTCTTCGAGCGCACATAGCCGGCAATAGTTTTAACCCCTTCCAGAGTGCCGGTTTTCAAATGGGCGTGGCCGGCAGAGGGGCTTTCCCTGAGGCGTTTCTTCACCGAGCCGTCCACGCCGAGGATCGGCAGGGAGGCGATCAGTTCGGCGCTCAGCGGACTGTCCGCCGCTTTTCGCAATAGTTGCGCCAGGTGCTGTGCGCTGATGCGTTCGTTACGCGACAGTCCCGCGCCGTTCTCCAGCACCAGTTCGGGAAAGTCGAGCCGCTGCTTTTGCAGCCATGCGTGAACAGCCTGTGTGCTGCGCTCGAGGCTCGCTTTCTCCGATGCGCCCAGCGCCAGGAACAATTGCCGCGCCATGACGTTGTTGCTGAATTTGTTGATGTCGCGAATGATCGCGCTCAACGGCTCGGAGTAGTGTGTCGAAAACAGTTGCGCATTGTTACCCGCGCTGCCGTCGCGCTGTTTGCCTTTCAGCGTGCCGCCCAGCTCCTGCCACAAGGCGCGGAACACTGCCTCCACGTAGCGCGTGTGCGTCATCAGGCTGAGGTGTTGTTCGCGTTCACCGCACTCGCCGGGGTACCCGCCTTGCAGGATGACGCTGTCGCCGCCCGGTTGCACGAGGAGGCTGTCTTCCCAGTTGTCGCAATTATTCCCGGATGCTGCGGGGGCGGATTGCGGCACGAGCCGGTTGTCCAGCCGGATGCCGTCGAGCGGCGGTTCGCTGATAATCTTCATGCCGTTGCCATCTGGAAGGTAGCGCAGGCGCAGCGTGTTGAAGTTCAGCAGCAGCGCATCCGGCCCGACGTTATAGGCACGCAGCGGATCGTTGTCGAAGGCGGCGGGGTCGTGCGGCGGCAAATCGAAAAAACTGCGGTCCAGCACCAGATCGCCGCGTATCTCTTGCAGGCCGCGTGCGCGCAACTCACGCAGCCACAGCCAGAATTGTTCGAGGGTGAATTTCGGGTCGCCGTAGCCCTTCAGCACCAGATTGCCATGCAATACCCCATCCTTTAACTCGCCATCCAGATACGCCTCGGTCTTCCAGGCGTAGGCCGGGCCGAGCAAGTCCAGCCCGGCATAGCTGGTAAGCAGTTTCATGGTAGAGGCCGGATTCATCGCCTTGTCGGCATTCAGGCTGATGAGCGCGTTGCGCTCGCTTGTCTGCTGCACCACGACACCCACAGCGGATTGCGGAATGCCGGCCTGCTTTAGCGCCTGCTTGACGACCGGCGGCAGATCGGCGGTGTGGGCATTGAATGCGATACATAACGCGGCAACAAATACGGTGACGAGTTTCATGTCAGCGTTTCCACGATATCCAGCGTGCGTGTTACCAGCATCTGCATTTCTTCTTCGGTAATTACATAGGGCGGCATGAAGTAGATGGTATTGCCTAGCGGACGCAGCAGTAGTTCATGTTGCAGGGACAGCGCGAAACAACGCTGCGCGAAATCCGTGCGCGGCGTATCTACTTCGAATGCCCAGATCATGCCGGTGTTACGGAAGTTTTTTACTTTGGAATGGTCGCGCAGCGGCGCGGCAATCTGGTTCAGATAGGCGGCTTTGTTGCGGTTGGCGTCAAGCACGTTGTCCTGCGCGAAAATATCCAGCGTGGCGAGCGCGGCGCGGCAGGCCAGTGGGTTGCCGGTGTAGGAATGCGAATGCAGGAAGCCGCGCGCCGTCTCATCGGCATAGAAAGCCTGATAAATTTCGTCACGCGTCATCACCACCGACAGCGGCAGATAACCGCCGGTAATACCTTTTGAGAGCAGCAGAAAATCGGGGGTGATGTTTGCCTGTTCACAAGCGAACAGCGTTCCGGTGCGCCCCATGCCGACCGCAATCTCGTCGGCGATTAGAAGCACCTTATATGTATTGCACAATTCGCGGGCGCGCTGCAGATAAATCGGGTGATACATCGCCATACCCGCCGCACCCTGCACCAGCGGTTCGACAATGAAAGCGGCGAGAATTTTGTGATGCTGTTGCAAGTGCGTTTCAAGCGCATTTGCGCAGCGCAACGCAAATGCCTCGGCAGTTTCTCCGGCAGCGGCGTCGCGCCAGTCCGGGCTGGGTACGGTGGCCTGCTGGCGGATCAGCGCGCCGTAGGCGTCGCGGAACAGCGCGACATCCGTTACCGACAATGCCCCCAGAGTTTCGCCGTGGTAGCTATTTTGCAGGCTGATGAATTGCGTCTTGTCCGATTTGCCGCTGTTGCGCCAATAGTGAGCGCTCATTTTCAGCGCGATTTCGGTAGCGGATGCGCCGTCCGAGCCGTAGAAACAATGTCCCAACCCGGCTGGCGCCAGCTCGCGCAGGTGCTCGGAAAGCTCGACTACCGGCTCATGGGTGAAGCCGGCCAGCATCACATGCTCCAGCGTCTCAAGCTGGTCGCGCAGCGCCGCATTGATACGCGGATTGCAATGCCCGAACAAATTCACCCACCAGGAGCTGACTGCGTCCAGATAGCGCTTGCCGTCGTAATCGTACAACCATACGCCCGCCCCGCGCGCCACTGGCACCAGCGGAAAATTCTCGTAATGTTTCATTTGCGAGCACGGATGCCAGACGGCGGAAAAGCTGCGCGCGAGAAGACCGGTGTTGGTTGGAGTATGATTTGCCATGGGTGAAATCATAGCGGGTTTTGCGGCTTTCTGATAACTCGAGTCAAGGTGAATCATGCATATTCTCATTACCGGCGGCACCGGATTGATCGGCAGGCACCTGTGCAAGACGCTGCTGGCGAAGGGGCATGAGCTGACGGTATTCAGCCGTAATTCTGCTTCCGTGCCGGTCAAATGTGGCCCCGCAGTCCGTGCGCTGAGCTCGCTTGCCGAATGGCTTCCCGCGCTCAGTTTCGATGCGGTCATCAATTTGGCCGGCGAGCCGATCATCGATAAGCGCTGGACGGCGCAGCGCAAGCGGGTGTTGTGGGATAGCCGCATCACCCTCACCGGAGAACTGGTGCGCCGTATCGCCGCTGCCGAACATAAACCATCGGTATTGCTGAGCGGTTCGGCGGTGGGTTATTACGGGGACCGCGGCGACCTGGAGCTGGACGAAACGGCGGAGGCGGGCGAAGGCTTCGCCGCAGATTTATGCGGGGCATGGGAGCAGGCGGCCCTCGGCGCCAAGAAATCAGGCGTACGCGTCTGTCTGCTGCGCACTGCCCCGGTGTTGAGCAATGACGGCGGTCTGCTCGGGCGGATGCTGCCGCCGTTTCGGCTGGGGCTGGGGGCGCGGCTCGGCGACGGGAAGCAGTGGATGAGTTGGGTGCATATCGATGACTATGTGGTGATGGTGCTCAGGCTGTTGCGCGACGAACAGGCCAGCGGACCTTACAACATGGCCGCACCGAATCCGGTCAGTAATGCCGAATTCACCAGGATGCTGGCGGTAGCGCTGCACCGCCCGGCGCCCTTTGTTGTGCCATCTGCCGTGTTGAAGCTGGGTATGGGTGAGTCTGCCAGCCTGTTATTGGGCGGGCAAAGGGCGCTGCCTAAAAAGCTGCAAGATGCGCACTACGCCTTTCAGTTCGGCGGCCTGCAGGGTGCATTGAAGAATTTGCTGGGTTGAGTTGCACCGGCAACCCCCGTAAAACCGGCCGGCTTTCCGCCGCACCCCGATTTGTGGCATTCTTCGCCCCTCGAATGTGTGCATGACAATTATTTCCGACTCACTTGCAAAATACAATCAAGTGGGCGGCCGGGGGATGGCAGTAATGAAACGAGTGGATGATTTTCGCTTGCGCTTTGGCAAGCGCGAGCTGGTGCCAATTATGATCGGTGGAATGGGTGTGGATATTTCCACCGCCGAACTGGCACTGGAAGCGGCACGGCTGGGCGGGATCGGTCATATTTCGGACGCCATGCTGCCGACCGTGTCCGACCGCCATTACAAGACCAGATTTGTCAGGGATAAGCAAAAACGCTACAAATTCAACACCGCAAATATTGACAAATCCATTGTTCAGTTCGATCTTGGACAAGTTGCCGAAGCGACACGCCTGCATGTCAGGCGCACCATGGAAGCCAAGCGTGGCGAAGGTATGATTTTCATCAACTGCATGGAGAAGCTCACCATGAACGCGCCGCGCGAGACCCTGCGCGCGCGGATGATAACCGCGCTGGATGAGGGAATCGACGGCATCACGCTGGCGGCAGGCCTGCATCTCGGTTCGTTTGCGCTGATGGAAGAGCACCCGCGCTTCCGCGACGTCAAGCTGGGCATCATCGTTTCTTCGCTGCGCGCCCTGCAGTTATTCCTGCGCAAAAATGCCAGGCTGAACAGATTGCCCGACTTCGTTGTGGTGGAGGGGCCACTGGCTGGTGGACACTTGGGCTTCGGTTTGGATTGGGCGCAATACGATTTGCGTACGATATTTCTCGAAATCAGACAATTTCTGCAAGCCGAACATCTCGATATTCCCCTGGTTCCCGCCGGCGGTATCTTTACCGGCAGCGATGCGGCAAGTTTCCTGGAAAGTGGTGCGGCGGCGGTGCAGGTGGCGACACGCTTCACCGTTGCCGGAGAATGCGGCATCCCGGAGAAGGTGCAGCAGGAATACTTCAGAGCCAGTGAAACGGATATCGAAGTGAACATGATCTCGCCGACCGGTTATCCGATGCGCATGCTGAAGGGCTCTCCGGCGATTGGCTCGGGCATCCGTCCGAACTGCGAAGCCTTCGGCTATTTGCTCGACGCCGGCGGCCATTGTGCCTATATAGACACCTATTATCGCGAACTGGAAGCGCATCCGGGTGCTAAAAAAATCTCCGTCAAGGACAAGACTTGCCTGTGTACCCATATGCGCAACTATGATTGCTGGACTTGCGGGCAATATACCTATCGCCTCAAGGATACGACTCATCGTAATGTCGACGGCACTTATCAGATACTGACCGCAGAACACATCTTCCATGATTACCAGTTCAGCGCCGGTAACAAAATCGCTCTTCCCGTTTCCCAGCCCAGCAACTAAAAATAAACTCCACCTGCCCCCTTGAATTCAGGCAAGACCGCCCTTATTATTAGCAGTCGCTGGCGTGGAGTGCTAACCAGTGGTCTGGCCTGCATTGTTTGCTGAGTCTGACCGATTGGCCATGCAAAACAACTCCGCACTTTCGCATTTCATTAACTCACTGATTTTAGGAGAAACAAGTATGAAAATTCGTCCTTTGCATGATCGCGTTATCGTCAAGCGCATGGAAGAAGAGCGCAAAACCGCTTCCGGTATCGTGATCCCCGATGCGGCCACCGAGAAGCCTGACCAGGGTGAAATCGTCGCTGTGGGTAATGGCAAGGTTGGTGATGACGGCAAAGTACGCCCAATGAATGTGAAAGTGGGCGACAAGATATTGTTCGGCAAATACTCCGGTCAAGCCTTCAAGATGGATGGGCAGGAACTGCTGACCATGCGTGAAGATGACATCATCGGCGTAGTCGAAGCCTAAGCAATCAACGAGATATCAGGAGACAAGAACATGGCAGCTAAAGACGTTAAATTTCATGACGCCGCACGCAACAAGATGGTGGCAGGTGTCAACACTCTGGCCGATGCGGTCAAGGTAACGCTGGGCCCGAAAGGCCGCAATGTGGTGCTGGACCGTTCCTACGGCGCACCAACCATTACCAAGGATGGCGTATCTGTCGCCAAGGAAATCGAACTGAAGGACAAGTTCGAGAATATGGGCGCACAAATGGTCAAGGAAGTTGCTTCCAAGACTTCCGATGTGGCCGGTGACGGCACCACCACCGCGACCGTGCTGGCGCAATCCATCGTTCAGGAAGGCATGAAATTTGTTGCCGCCGGCATGAACCCGATGGATCTGAAGCGCGGCATCGACCAGGCGGTTATTGCAGCCGTTGCAGAACTAAAGAAAATCTCCAAGCCTTGTGCTACCAGCAAGGAAATTGCGCAGGTTGGCTCCATTTCCGCCAACTCCGATACGGCGGTTGGCGAGAAAATTGCCGAAGCGATGGACAAGGTCGGCAAGGAAGGTGTCATCACGATTGAAGATGGCCAGGGGCTGGAAGATGAACTGGACATCGTGGAAGGCATGCAGTTCGACCGTGGCTATCTGTCGCCGTACTTCATCAACAATCAGGATCGCCAACTGGCACTGATGGAAAACCCATTTGTGCTGTTGCACGACAAGAAGATTTCCAACATTCGTGATCTGCTGCCGGTGCTGGAACAAGTGGCAAAAGCCGGTCGCCCATTGCTGATCATTGCCGAAGACGTGGATGGCGAAGCACTGGCCACGCTGGTGGTGAACAATATTCGCGGCATTCTGAAAACCGTGGCTGTCAAGGCTCCCGGCTTCGGTGACCGGCGCAAGGCAATGCTGGAAGATATCGCGATCCTGACCGGCGGCACCGTGATTGCCGAAGAAGTTGGCCTGTCACTGGAAAAAGCCACGCTGGATGATCTGGGCCAAGCCAAGCGCATCGAAGTGGGTAAGGAAGAAACCATCATCATCGACGGTGCCGGCAAGGAAGATGCAATCAAGGGCCGCATCAGCCAGATCAACAAGCAAGCCGAAGAATCCACCAGTGACTACGACAAGGAAAAGCTGCAGGAACGCAAGGCCAAACTGGCCGGCGGTGTTGCCGTCATCAAGGTTGGCGCGGCAACCGAAGTCGAAATGAAGGAAAAGAAGGCACGCGTGGAAGACGCGTTGCACGCCACCCGTGCAGCCGTGGAAGAAGGCATTGTTCCCGGTGGCGGCGTGGCATTGTTGCGCGCCAAACTGGCCGTGTCCGGCCTGAAAGGTGCCAACCATGACCAGGATGCGGGTATCACTATCGTATTGCGCGCAATGGAATCACCGCTGCGCGCCATCGTTGCCAACGCGGGCGATGAGCCTTCGGTAGTCGTGAACAAGGTGATGGAAGGCAAAGGCAGCTTTGGCTACAACGCCGCAACCAGCGAATATGGCGACATGCTGGCGATGGGTGTGGTTGACCCAACCAAGGTAACGCGCGTCGCATTGCAAAATGCGGCCTCCATTGCCGGTTTGATGCTGACCACTGCCTGTATGGTTGCCGAATCACCGGAAGACAAACCGGCCGGCGGCATGGGTGGCGGCGATATGGGTGGCATGGGTGGTATGGGCGGCATGATGTAATTGCCGCAGCTTCAGCGCAAGCCTGCTTCGCAGTTTGTGTAAAACGCCCCGCTTCGGCGGGGCGTTTTTTATTGCGAGTTCAGCAAACTTTCCGGTTCGACTTGGCTGCCGGTTACCGCCACCACTTTGTGGCGTGATTGCATACCCTGTTTGAGTGCTACCTGGCGCAACGGCACGTTGAATAATGCGGCCACGAATTTCAGCAACGCCTCGTTGGCGCGTCCTTCAATGGGCGGTGCGGCCAGCCGAATCTTGAGCGCAGTGCCGTGTAACCCGGCGATTTCGCTGCGTTTTGCGCCGGGCTGCACATGCAGCGTAAGCGTGAAGACATCGCCATTGCGCCGATACCAGTCGGCCATTTACAGCATTCCGGCCGCGCTACGCTCCAGTGCGCCGACCGGCACGATCACGATAAGCTGACAAATAATGAACAGCAGCATTGGCGACAAATCGATACCGCCCAGCATTGGCACAATGCGACGCAATGGTTGCATAAAGCGGTAGGTGAGAGCAGACAATAGCGGCGCAACCGGGGTGTAAGGATTCACCCAGGACAGAATGGCCTGCGCGAACACGGCGACCATCAGCAAATACAGGCTGATTTTGAACAACTTGACCATTGCCAGCAACAACAGCCCGGGCAGCGGGAAGCCGTGAAACGTGTAGCCCTGCGCCCACAGCAATCCGGTCAGATAGAGCATTTCAGTGAGCAGCGCAAGTAGCAGTGTCGCGCTATCCAGCCCGCGCATCGCGGGAATGAAGCGGCGCGCGCGTAATACCATAAAATTGGTGAGCGCCATGATGAATTCGCCGATAGGATTGCGCAGCGGCGCACGCAGCCACTGCAAATGAAAGCGCAGCAGCAAAATGGCCGCGAACGGCTGTAGCAACACATCCAACAGGAACAGTAGCGCTTCATTCATCACGGTTCTGCACCCAGTTCATCGCCCATTTCGCGGGCGCGTTCGGCGGCGGTATGGGCGGCTTGTGCGATATGTTCGGCGACATGGTTGGCGGCCATGCTCAGCAGAGCGCGCTCGGTAGTGCCATTCTTTGAGGTGACGCGCGCGCGCAGTACGCTGACATCCTCATCGCTGTCGGCGGCCAGTTTGGCAGCGCCCAGGAAGGTCGCCAGACTAAGACGGCGTGCCTCGGCGGCATTGAAGCCCAGTTCCTGTGCCGCCTGTTGTAGTGCCCCGATGAAATAAAATACATAGGCCGGACCGCTGCCGGAAATGGCCGTCACGGCATCCAGCATTGCTTCGTCTTGTAACCACAGAGTTTCGCCCACTGCTGCCATAATCTCTTGCGCCTGTACACGCTGTGTGTCACTCACCGCAGTCAATGCGTACAAGCCGGTCATGCCGCTCTGCACCAGTGCCGGTGTGTTGGGCATGGCGCGCACCACTGCAGGACTGTCGGTCCAGCGCGCCAAATCCACCGCACGTATTCCGGCGGCGATAGAAATCAGTAGCTGCCCGTCGAGCAGAGGCACAAGCTGTTGCGCGACTTCACGCAGTTGCTGCGGCTTGACCGCCAAAACGATGTGGTCACTTCCCGCTACGCCTTCGGCCAGGCTGTCCACGGCGCGTACTTTAAAATCGCGTTGCAGTCGGGAACGATTATCCGCGTTGATTTCCACCACCCCGATCTGCCCGACCGGGAAACCCTTGCCGAGCAGGCCACCGATCAGTGCGGTAGCCATATTGCCGCCGCCGATGAAACAAATATTCATGTCATTTCCTTGTGATAAATCCGCTCACCAAAAATTGCTGTGCCGATGCGCACCATGGTCGCACCTTCGGCGATGGCTGCGGCAAAGTCATGCGACATACCCATTGATAATGTATCGAGTCGCAAACCCTGCCGGTTGATCTGATCGCGCAATTCGCGCAATTGCGCAAATGCGGCACGCTGTGCAGAAACATCTTCGCTTGGCTCCGGAATGGTCATCAGTCCGCGCAGGCTGAGGCGCGGCAATTGCGCAACCTGCCTGGCCAGTTGTGCCGCTTCGCCGGATGGTACACCGCTTTTGCTGGCCTCTTTGCTGATGTTTATCTGCAGGCATACCTGCAATGGAGGCAAATGCGCGGGGCGCTGGGCGGATAAGCGCTCGGCGATTTTCAGCCGGTCAATGCTGTGCACCCAGGCAAAATGTTCTGCAATGGCGCGTGTCTTGTTGCCCTGGATCGGCCCGATGAAATGCCACTCGATCGGCAAATCATGCAGTGTGACGATTTTGTGCAGCGCTTCCTGTACGTAACTTTCAGCAAAACAGATTTGCCCGTTATGGCAAGCCTCGCGTATGGCATCGGGCGCGAAGGTCTTGCTGACCGCCAACAGGGTTACTTCACCCGAAGTGCGGCCAGCCACGACCGTAGCCGCCGTAATTGCGGCGCGCACAGCTTGCAAGTTGGAAGCGATTGTTGTCATAATCCCATGCACCGCATGTGCTTACTGCGGCTCCAAACCGTCTCACATCAAACCGGCCCAATGCCGGTCAAACAGGGAAGATTATAATGGATATCACCGAGCTGCTTGCCTTCGGCGTCAAAAACAAAGCCTCCGACCTGCACCTCTCTGCCGGCCTGCCGCCGATGATTCGGGTGCATGGCGACATGCGCCGCATCAACTTGCCCGCGATGGAGCACAAGGAAGTGCACGCCCTGGTGTATGACATCATGAACGACCAACAGCGCAAGTTTTACGAGGAAAACAAGGAGGTCGATTTTTCCTTCGAGGTGCCGGGATTGGCACGTTTTCGTGTGAATGCGTTCATCCAGAACCGTGGTGCGGGCGCTGTGATGCGCACTATTCCCTCCAAAATTTTATCGCTGGAAGACCTCAAGGCGCCGAAAAGCTTCGAAAATATTTCAGATTATCCGCGTGGCATGGTGTTGGTCACCGGACCGACCGGCTCCGGCAAGTCCACGACTCTGGCGGCAATGATCAACCATCGCAATGAACACGAGATGGGACATATCCTGACCGTGGAAGACCCGATCGAATTCGTGCACGAAAGCAAGAAATGCCTGATCAACCAGCGCGAAGTCGGGCGCGATACGCTGTCTTTCCAGAATGCCTTGCGTTCGGCACTGCGTGAAGACCCGGACATTATTCTGGTCGGCGAAATGCGCGATCTGGAAACCATTCGGCTGGCGATGTCCGCAGCGGAAACCGGCCACCTGGTGTTCGGCACGCTGCATACCAGTTCGGCGGCCAAGACCATTGACCGTATCATCGACGTGTTCCCTGCCGACGAAAAGGAAATGGTGCGCGCGATGCTGTCTGAATCGTTGCGTGCGGTAATTTCTCAAGCACTGCTCAAGACCAAGGACGGTTCGGGGCGCGTCGCGGCGCATGAAATCATGGTTTGCACCCCGGCGATCCGCAACCTGATTCGGGAAGCCAAAGTGCCACAAATGTATTCTGCCATTCAAACCGGCCAGAATCTCGGCATGCAGACGCTGGATCAATGTCTGACCAACCTGGTGAAGAGTGGCCAGGTCTCGGCGGCGGAAGCACGCAGCAAGGCAATGAACAAGGATTTGTTTCCGGGTTAAGCCGTATTAATACAGGAGTTCGACATGGAAAGAGACCAGGCTACCGGGCTGATTCACAACCTGCTGCGCGGCATGCTCAGCAAAAATGCATCCGATCTGTTCATTACCACCGGCTTCCCGCCGGCGTTCAAGGTGGACGGCAATATGACACCGGTTTCCAATCAGTCTTTGACGCCGCAGCACACGCAGGAACTGGCACGCAGCATCATGAATGACCGGCAGGCTGCCGAATTCGAAACTACCCACGAATGCAATTTCGCGATCAGCCCGCCCGGCATCGGGCGTTTTCGCGTAAACGTATTCATGCAGCAGCAGCGCGTCGGTATGGTGCTGCGTACCATTACTACCAAGATTCCGGATCTGGATGAGCTGGGCATGCCGCAGGTGCTGAAGGATATTGTAATGACCAAGCGCGGCCTGGTAATTCTGGTTGGCGGCACCGGTTCGGGAAAATCCACCACGCTGGCGGCCATGCTCGGTCACCGCAACCACAACAGCTACGGTCACATCATCACCATTGAAGACCCGGTGGAATACGTGCATACACATGACAAGTGCATCATTACCCATCGTGAGGTCGGCGTGGATACGGATTCCTGGCATAACGCGCTGAAGAACACCTTGCGTCAGGCTCCGGATGTGATTCTGATCGGCGAAATCCGCGACCGTGAAACCATGGAATATGCGGTAGCATTTGCCGAAACCGGCCATCTGTGCATGGCCACGCTGCACGCCAACAGCGCCAATCAGGCGCTGGACCGCATCATCAACTTTTTTCCGGAAGAGCGCCGCGAACAATTGCTGATGGACTTGTCGCTGAATATCAAGGCGCTCATTTCACAGCGGCTGATTCCGAAGAAGGACGGTGCAGGGCGCGCCGCCGCCATCGAAATTCTGCTCAATTCGCCGCTAATTGCCGATCTGATTTTCAAGGGCGAGGTGCATGCCATCAAGGAAGTGATGGCCAAGTCGCGCGAACTGGGTATGGAAACTTTCGACGGGGCACTGTTCAGCCTGTTTGAGTCGGGTATGATTTCCTACGAGGATGCCCTGAAGAACGCCGACTCGGTGAACGACCTGCGCCTGCGCATCAAGCTCGAGAGCAAGCTCAGCGGAGACAAAGATGTGATGAGCGGGACAGAAAATATGAAGTTAGCCTGATAATGGCGAAACACCAACAATCGTATTGGTAGCCAATTAAAGCCGCACAGTAATGCGGCTTTTTTATATCGGGATTTGGCGGGATCGATAGTGGGAAGCTATGTGTCCGATACCAGCCAGTGAGAAATCTGCAATATGGCAGGCAATCGCTTCGATTTCACCGCCGTCGTAGCGCATTTCCGGATGCAGACGCTGCAACACCGGATGGGAATGGCGATAAAACAGGCACTGACCGAAGATGCTGAGCACACAACGGCGCAGTTCGGTATCGCCTATTTTGACACCGGCAATCTCGCGCACCAGTTTACCCATAAATTCATGCAGCGGCGCGATGGCTTCGCGCACGATTTTGTCCAGCGCGGGCGTGGGGTCGGCCAGCTCACGCGCCATGATACGGCATTGGGCCGAAGCATTATCCTCGTCCAGCAGCATCCGCATGAAATCGCGAATAAACAGGCGCAGGCGCATCTCGGGACAATCTCCTGCTTCCACGTTGGCATGTTGCAGAGCCTTGAGCGCCGCAAAATTCAGCGCTTCGTCCAGCAGGCCATCCTTGCTGCCAAAATGATAATTTACCGCCGCGACATTGGCTTCGGCGCGGCGGCAGATCTCGCGTACCGTCGCACCCTGGAAACCATGCTGCGCAAATACTTCGCGCGCCGCGTTCAGCAGTCGCGTGCGGGTCTGGTCGCTGACAGCGCACCCGGGCGTGCTGGTCATTTTTCCGCTCCGGCACCCTGACCGGCGAGCGCCTTGTAAAGCTGTGCGGCGGCTGACAATTGAATGCGCCGTACCTGTAACACGCCCTGCTGCGCGGCAAAAGAATCACGCTGCGCGTCCAGCACTTCCAGATAGTTGGCAACGCCCGCCGCGTAGCGCGCCTCAACCAGTTTCAGGCGTCGATTTTGTGCATCGGCATTGGCCTGTTGCGCGGCAAGTTGCTCGACAAGTTTTTCGCGCGCATTCAGCAGATCTGCCACTTCACGAAACGCCTGCTGGAGAGTTTTTTCATATTCCGCGACCGCGATGACCTTGCGTGCCTCGGCGACATCCACATTGGCGGAGTTGCGCCCGGCATCGAACAGCGGCAGGCTGAGCGCGGGCTGAAAACTCCATGCGCCGCTGCCCGCATCGAACAGCCCGGCCAGCGTGCGGCTGGCGGTACCGACGCTGCCGGTCAGCGTAATGCGCGGCAGGAATGCGGCACGTGCTGCGCCGATATTGGCGTTGGCGGCGATCAATTGCTGTTCGGCGGCCAGTACATCGGGACGCTGCAACAACACTTCAGCTGGCAACCCGGCGATCAGGTCGGGAGTGATGTCCTGTGCGGCCAGACTGCGGGGAGCGGGCAGATCTTTAATTTGTGCCACCGGTTGCCCGACCAGTACATCGAGCAAGTTTGCGGCGGCGGCCCGCTGCCGTTCCAGATTGGCGCGCTCGGCTACGGCGGTCTGATACGCGCCATCCGCCTGCAGCAATTCCAGCTCGTTGGCTACCCCCACATCGCGGCGGCGTGAAATCAGATTGCGGGATTCACCGCGTGTTTTGGCGGTTTCCGCGGTGAGTTGTGCGCGTTCGCTCAGCTCCAGCAACGACAGATAGGCGTTTGCCACGTCTGAAATTAACGACAGGTGGAAAGCACGCTGCGCGGCTTCAGTGGCGAGATAACCGGCTTTTGCGGCCTCGCTTAAACTGACAACTCGCCCCCAGAAATCCAGCTCGAATGACACCAGGCTAATGCCCACGTCATAGCGCTGCGAGTTAATCGCATTGGCAGTGAATGCCGATGCACCCGCCGGTGTCAGTGACGCGTTGCGCCCGGCAGTAACATTAAAGCTCGGCAACCGGTCGGCCTGCCGGATGCCAAACTGCGCGCGCGCCTCGGCGATGCGCGCGGTAGCAATGCGCAGATCGCGGTTGCTTTCCAGTGCCGCAGTTATCAACGCCTGCAAACGTGGATCCGGGTAATACTGCTGCCAGCCGGTGTTGGCAACCTGCCGGATACCGCTGGGTTTGACATTGTCCGGCCAGACGGTGGCAACCGGTGCGGCGGGGCGCTGGTATTCTGGCATCAGCGAACAGCCGGTTAATAATGCCAGCAGCAAAAACAAGCTCCCGGTTCGCCCTGAGCCTGTCGAAAAATTGGCCGATAATTCCGGATGGGCTTCGACTGACTCAGGCCGAACGACCCTATGCTGAAATTTTTCAAGCATGATCATCCTCCTTGTGTACGCGTGCATGGCCGGGAAAAATGCGCCGTATCACCACAAAAAATACCGGCACCAGAAATATCGCCAGCACAGTTGCGGCAATCATGCCGCCCATCACGCCGGTACCAATGGCATGGCGGCTTTGCGCGCCCGCACCGGTGGAAATCGCCAGCGGCATTACCCCGGCAATAAACGCAATGGAGGTCATCAGGATCGGACGGAAGCGCAAACGGCACGCCTCCAGCGTCGCGTCGATCAAACTCATGCCCTCGTCCTGCAGCTTGCGTGCAAACTCGATAATCAGGATGGCATTCCGCGACGACAGGCCGATGATGGCGATCAGTCCGACCTTGAAGAACACGTCGTTGGGCAAATCGCGCAATGTCACCGCCAGCACCGCACCAAACACGCCGAGCGGCACCACCAGCATCACCGCGAATGGAATCGACCAGCTTTCATACAGTGCGGCGAGGCACAGGAATACCACAACCAGCGAGATGGCAAACAGCAGCGGTGCCTGTGCGCCGGACTGGCGCTCCTCAAAGGAAGCGGCTGACCATTCGAAACCGAACCCCGGTGGCAATTGCTTCGCAATCTGCTCCATGGCGGCCATGACTTCACCGGTACTGCGCCCGGGCGCCGAGCCGCCGGAGATTTTCGTTGACGGCAGGCCGTTGTAACGATCCAGCTTGGGCGAACCGACCAGCCAGCGGGATTTGGCCAGTTCGGACAAGGGAACCATACCGCCCTGCTTGTTGCGTATGGTTACTTTCAGAATGTCGTCGGGGGTGCGGCGCGTGCCTGCTTCCGCCTGCATCTGCACCCGTAGCACGCGTCCTTCCCGCACAAAATCGTTGACGTAGGCCACTCCCAGCAAAGATTGCAGCGTTTCATTCAGGTCGGCGATAGATACGCCCAGCGTCTCGGCCTTGAGCCGGTCGATATCGAGAAACAATTGCGGGCCGGGTTCCTGGCCTTCCGGGCGCACATTGGCCAGCACCGGATTTTGTGCGGCCATCCCCAGGACCATATTGCGCGCTTCCAGCAATTGCTCGCGACCCATACCGCCTCGATCCTGCAAGCGGAAATCGAAACCGCCCACCGCACCCAGCTCGGGAATCGGTGGCGGATTAATGGCGAAAATCATCGCCTGCTTAATGCGAAAAAATGCCATATTGGCCTGGTGCACCAGTGCAGACGACCCGCTTTCCGGCGTGCTTCGCTCGTCCCAACCCTTGAGACGTACAAAGGTGATGGCCGCATTCTGACCGCGCCCAAAAAACGAAAATCCCGCCACACCGATAACATGTTCGACTTCCTTCAGTCCGAGGTAATACTGCTCGACTTGCGACAGCACTTCGAGGGTACGCTCCTGTGTTGCGCCTGCCGGAAGCTGGATGATGGAAATGAAATAACCCTGGTCTTCTTCTGGCAGAAAGCTGCCCGGCAGCTTGTCGAACAGCCAGCCCATCGCAACCAGAATCACCGCATAAACCAGCAGGTAGCGTGCAATCTTCTTCACAATCCCGTTGACACTGGTAATGTAGCCGGAGGTGAGGTGCTCGAAAAAACGGCCGAAACGGCCGGGTTTCGCGGCTGTTTTGTGTTTGAGGAAGGACGCACATAACGCCGGAGTCAGCGTCAATGCCATCAATGCCGAGAACATCAGAGACAGCATGATCGTGACGGCAAACTGGCGATAGATTGCGCCGGTTGAGCCCGGGAAGAATGCCATCGGAATGAATACCGCCATCAGCACCAGCGTCATGGCGATGATCGCACCGATGATCTGGTCCATCGCCTTGCGCGTCGCTTCACGCGGCGGCAATCCCTCTGTGGTCATGATGCGCTCGACATTTTCAACAACCACGATGGCATCGTCCACCACGACTCCGATCGCCAACACCATCGCAAACAGCGTCAGCACATTGATCGAATAGCCCAGCGCATACAGCCCGACCAGCGCACCGATCAACGATACCGGAATCACGATGGTGGGAATCAGAGTGGCGCGCAGGTTGCCGAGGAACAGATACATCACCAGAAATACCAGCAGCAACGCTTCTGCCAGGCTTTTCAATACCTCCCGGATGGAGATGTCGATGAATTGCGACGTATCATAAGGAACTGCCCAGCTGATATTTTTCGGAAAAAATTGTGCCATTTCGCCCATGCGCACCTTGATTGCGGCGACGGTTTCCAGCGCGTTGGCACCCGGCGTCAGGCGGATCGCGATGGCTGCTGCCGGCTGCCCGTCGAGGCGCGCGGTCTGCGAATAATCCTGCGCGCCCAGTTCCACACGTGCCACATCCTTGACACGCAGGGATGAACCGTCCGGATTGGTGCGCACGATAACATCTTCGAATTCTTCTACCGTGGCAAGGCGGCTCCGGGTGACGATTACCGCGTTGAGTTGCTGGCCCGGTGCGGAGGGCAGTTGCCCGAGTTCGCCGGCGGCGATCTCGGAGTTCTGCGCGCGAATTGCGCTGGCGACATCCGCCGGGGAGAGATTGTAGCTGTGCAATCTTTCCGGCTTGAGCCACAGGCGCATCGAATATTCGGTACCAAATAGCAATGCCTCACCCACACCGGGCACCCGCCGAATGTTGTCGAGCACGTTGGCGGCGGCAAAGCTGCCGAGCGCGACACTGTCCAGACTTTTATCCGGTGAAAACAGTGCGGCAAACATCACATAGTTGCGCGCCGATTTTGCCACGATGATGCCCTGGCGCCGCACTTCCTCCGGCAGGCGCGCTTCAACGCGTTTGACGCGGTTTTGCGTTTCCACCGCAGCGAAATCAAGATCGGTTCCGGCATGAAAGGTTAGCGTGATGGAGCCGCGCCCCAGCTCGGATGATGATTCCATATAGAGCAAATGCTCCACACCGTTCATTTCCTGTTCCAGCAGCGCCACGGCCGTTTCTTCGACGACCTGCGCCGAAGCACCCGGGTAACTGATCGAGACAGACAGTGCGGGCGGCGCGACAGCGGGGTATTGCGCGACCGGCAGACCTCTTAATGCCAGTACGCCGGCTAACAGAATAATGAGCGCGATAACCCAGGCAAAAATCGGGCGGTCGATAAAAAATTTGGCAAGCATGAATCAGCCCTCTTTTATGGGTTGGCGGCGGGCTGGCCGGGAGCAACGGGATTGGCGGTCACCGGAGCACCCGGACGCGCCTTTTGCAGACCGTTCACAATGACCTGTTCGCCGCCCTTCAACCCCTCGGTGATAATGAAATCGCTATCTGCCATACCACCGGTTTTCACCGGCTGTGGTGTTGCCTTGCCTTCCGCATTTACCACCATCACAAACTGCCCCTGCGAATTGGCTTGCACGGCACGCTGCGGAATCCTGAGGATGTTTTCGGCATCCGCTTCCGGAAAGCGAATGCGCACAAACATTCCGGGTAGTAACTCGCGCTTGGGATTGGGGAATTCGGCGCGCAACGATACTGCACCGGTGCCCGGGTCGACCGACATATCGGTGAAAAATATTCTGCCCGGCTGCGCATAAAGACTGTTGTCTTCCAGCAACAACTCGACCCTGGCGGATTCGGCACGCTTGAGCTTGCCCGCCTTGATTGCCTGGCGCAGGCGCAGCAAATCGGCGCCGGATTGGGTAAAGTTGGCATAGATCGGATCAAGCTGCTCGATGGTCGCCAACAGCGTGGCATCATCCTTGCTGACCAGCGCGCCTTCAGTTACCAGCGCACGGCCGATGCGTCCGGAAATCGCGGCCGGCACTGCGGCATTGTCCAGGTTTTCCTCGGCGCGAATCAGCGCGGCTTTGGCTTGCTTGGCCTGGGCATTGGCCAGATCAAATTCCTGCTGGCTGATCGCATTGACTTTCAGCAGCGGCTGGTAGCGTTCAATAGTTTGCTGTGCAATAGCCAGATCCGCTCTTGCAGATTCGGCCGCGGCGCGATAGGTGCGCGCATCGACCTGGAACAGGGATGCGCCCGCCTTTACGTCGCTGCCCTCCTGGAACAGGCGTTTTTCCACTACGCCGTCGACGCGCGCGCGCACCTGTGCGGTGCGATAGGCCTGCAACCGCCCCGGCAGATCCTGGGTGAGCGTTACATTTCCCGCCGTCACCGTGATTACTTCCACCTCGGCAGGCGGCATTGCCGCAGCGACGCCCCCGGGTGCGGCAGGTTTGTCATTTCCATCACCGCAGCCGGTCAGCAGGGCGATCAACAGGAACGTCGGAACGAATGGTTTGGCAAGGGTAGTCATGAGGAACCTCGAAAAGTTGCGGTGCGATGGTGGCTATTTGCCAATTACACAAGGTTGAGGAGCTAAATAATTGGGAAGCAAGCGTATCAAACGCCTGTTTGAAATACAACCATTTAGTGCAGACGCAACCACGAATTGGTGTCAAAACAGACCCATCTGCAGATCATGCCTTCCCTTGAGTGTTGAGGTGTTTTATAATGACCGCTGGGGCAGCTCAACACTGAGCTACAAATCACCAATGCGGCTTCCGGGAGACTGCCTCATATTGCTTGATAGCTTGAAAAGCTGGTAGTGCGGGTCATAACTTCCGGAAGATAAGAAACAGAGAAAACCTCAAGGAGTGATACTCATGCATATTGACTACAACGTGTTGCTTGATGCCACGCATGACGATTGCCCGGTTCCGACGATTAAAACCAAGGAAATGCTCGACGAAATGGCCACTGGTGCAGTTCTGAAAGTGGTCACGAGCAAGGAAGGCACAATCAGAAACATACGCACCTTTGTAAGCAACAATCGCTGCGAATTAGTACGTGAAATCAGGGTGGTAACGGACTTTCACTTCTATATCAAAAAGCTGTAATCCTGATGTGGACGGCCTCGCGCCATGCGAGGCACCGTCGCAAACTTTTCTGTAAAGCCATTCATTTCAACTCAGCTACCCCGATTTTTAGCGGGTTCAAGTATCCACACAAGTTGCTACAGGTCAATGAATCCGGCCCGGTCAGATCGGGCGCGCCGGATAAACGCTGGTTACGGATAATTCATCCGCATCCAGTGGTTTGGCGGTTTCGATCTGCTGTTGCAGGACGCGCAAATCGGCTTCCGAAGCATCTTCCCCTTGAGCAGTGCGCAGACTGATGCGTTTGCGCAAGGTGGCTTGATCCACCTGAATATCCAGTATTCGGAAAGGCACTTCACAACGCCGCGCCAGGTCGCGGAACAGATCACGCTGCCAGCGCGTGAGACATGCGGCATCAATGATCACCGGCCAGCCCGCTTCCAGCAATCCTTCCGCCAGGCGCGCCAGATGTTCGTAGGTGCGTTGACTGGCGTGCTGCGCATACAACCCCTTCCCCACTCCGCTATCGCTGCGCGTCAGTGCGCCGAGACCGGCCAGCCGCTTGCGCTCGACATCGGAACGCAGACGGATCATGCCTTGTTCCTGCAGCAGTGACTGGGTAAGGGTAGTCTTGCCGGAACCGGACAGGCCGTGCGTAATCCACAGTTGTGTCGGCATGCTGCCGGTCAAACTTTCAGCAAGCTGCAGGCAGGAGGCAGCTTCGGCATTGCTACCGTCAGATTGTGCGGCGCGCAGGATCGCCACCTTGGCGCGCACCAGGGCTCGGTACACCGCGTAATAATGCAACAGCGCGACTCCTGCATAATCGCCGGTAGACTCCAGCCACGCATTAAGCAAGCGCATCGCCAGACCATAACGCCGCCGATGCAGCAAATCCATAAAACAGAACGCCACTTCCGAAATCACATCAATCCAGCGCAATGCCGGATCAAATTCGATGCAGTCGAAGATCAGCAACTGTCCATCTACCCAGGCGAGATTGCCCAGGTGCAGGTCGCCGTGACATTCGCGCACCCAGCCATCATGTTTGCGCTTCTCCATCAATGGCGCGAGGCGCTCATGTTCGGAGCGACTCCAGTTTTGCAATGCGGTCAATTGTTGAATTTCTGCCGCGCCGCGCAACCGCGCGAACAGGAGTTGAAAATTTTCCGCGACCGGACGGGCGATGCTGTCGGGGTCACCCCACGGGCTGGTAGCGGGTGCACGGGCGCATTCGGTGAGATGGAAATGCGCGAGCCGCGCGGCGATCTGGTCAATCTGTTCAATACCCAGTTCGCCGCTCTCGTCCAGGCGGTCCAGTGTGGCATCCGGCGGAAACTGGTGCATTTTTACCGCGTATTCGATGGGTTTGCCGCGACCGTTAATCTGTGGCGCAGCCGGGCTGCCGGTAATTGCGATCACACCGATATAGATTTCCACCGCCAGCCGCCGGTTCAGCCGCACTTCCTCGGCACAGGTGTGTTGCCTTCGCGCCAGCGTGCTGAAATCCAGAAAACCCAGATCCAGCGGCTTTTTGATCTTGTAGGCAAATTTTCCGGTGAGCAATACCCAGGAAATATGCGTCTCGATCAAGCGTATCTGTCCAACCGCATGATCGTAGCAGGATGGGTCGGTGAGTAGCGTCCGGATCAGCAATGGCGGTTGGTCTGCTTGATATTTCATTGGCGTTGTAGAGGGTGTCGTTATTCAGCCGGATTTTTCATCTGCAGCGCGAGTTGATAAAGCTCGCCGCGTTTGGCGCCGGTGATTTGTGTGGCGAGTTTTACCGCCTGTTTGAGCGGCAACTCTTCGAGCAGCACGGCCAGCGTGTCGCGAGTTTCGGCGGACAGGCCGGGCTGCGGCTGCGCACCCGATACCAGCACCACGAACTCGCCGCGCTGGTTGTTCGGGTCGCTGTTCAACCAGTCCAGCGCCGCGCCCAATGTGCAGCGGTGGATACTTTCGAACAGCTTGGTGATCTCGCGTGCGAACACGATTTCGCGTTCCGCACCGAACACAGTCTGAAGATCGGCGGCGCATTCGACGATGCGGTGCGGCGCTTCATAAAATACCAGCGTGGCGGTCACATCACGCAATTTCTCGAGTGTGCTGCGGCGTGCGGCGGATTTGTTGGGCAGAAAACCGTAAAAGAAAAAATGCGTTTCGGCCATGCCCGCTGCGGATAAAGCGGCTATCGCCGCGCTGGCGCCGGGAATCGGAATGACGCGCAAACCGGCCGCCAGAACTGCGCGCACCAGTAGCGCACCGGGGTCGCTGATAGCCGGCGTCCCCGCGTCACTGACAAAGGCCACATTCTGCCCGGCTTGCAGCAGCGCAATAATTTTTTCCGCCGCGCCGCGCTCGTTGTGCTGATGCACCGCCATTACCCTGCCCGCGTTGATGCCATGCTGCGTGAGCAGGTGCCTGGTATTGCGCGTATCCTCAGCCGCGACCAGATCCGCTGCCGCCAGCACATCCAGTGCGCGCAGGGTGATGTCACGCAGGTTTCCAATCGGTGTCGCAACTACATATAATGCGGTTTCCAGTTTTTGCGGATGTTCGTTATGCAACGTTTGCCCCTCTCGTCAGTTATCTGGCTGCCGATTCTCCTGGCGGTATGCGCCTGTACCTCCACGGTACCGCATCCGCGCGGTGCTGCAAAGCCCGGCATAATTGCGGCGGAGAAAATTGAAAAACCTGCGCCCGCTGCAGCGGGCGGTGAAACCCAGGAATTGCCTTTGCCCGAAACTGCGGCAATCATACCGGTTGAAGTGGAGACCAGATCGCTGGCGCAGATTGCGGCTGACGGTGAAGAGCACGCGCTGCTGGTACGTGGTGATGAGTCTGCCGCGCCGCATATTGCGTTGTTGCTACCGCTGGAATCGGCGGCTTTCGGTGCCACCGCCGAAGTGGTGCGACAGGGATTTATGGCGGCTGCAAATGCGCAAGCGCAAGGATTGCCGGGAGAATTACCGGTGCGCGTGTATAGCAGCGTTAGCGATGGCAATGACATTGTCACGCTGTATCGTCAGGCAATCGCCGCTGGCGCGCGCGCGGTGGTGGGTCCGTTGACGCGCACCGGCGTCAGCTTGCTGGCAGCGCAGCAGGATATCCCCGTACCGACACTGGCATTGAATATTGCGGAGGGGCAATTCGCCAACCGCTTGTATTTCTTCGGCATGATGGTGGAAGATGAGGCGCGGCAAGTGGCGCAACTGGCCGCGCGGCAGGGGTTGCATCAGGCCATTGTTATTGCGACCAACACACAACTGGCCAGGCGTTTGCAATTCGCCTTTGAAGAAGAATGGCAGCGTCTGGGCGGGACAATCCTGCGTGAAATCGAATTTAACGGCGATTCTGCAGTGCTGGCTGGCGTCACGTATCTGCCCGATTTGGCGGTATTCCTCGCTGCCGGTGCTGAAGAGGCGCATCTGATCCGGCCCTATCTGCTGAACCAACTACCTATATATGCCACTTCGCGGGTCTTTTTGGGGAATAACGAGGCGCTCATCAATTACGATCTGAACGGCATCCGTTTCGTTGACATGCCGTGGTTGTTGCAGGCCGACCACCCGGCGGTGATGGTATATCCGCACCCCGACATACCGCTTTCCATCGATCACGAGCGGTTTTATGCACTGGGCATAGATGCATACCGCCTGATCCGGCTGCTGCTTGCGGGCCAGGTTGATGCCAACCTGTCGCTGGATGGCGTAAGCGGTGACTTGCGGCTTAACGGGCATACCTTCCAGCGTATGGCGATGCCGGCGATATTCGCGCAGGGGCAGGCGCGAACCCGTAACGGCCGGGACATTCCGGTCTTGCCGATATTCCCCGACCAGACTATTGAAAACCGTGAATAGCGGCGCGCTGGCCGAACAGTGGGCTGCACAATATCTGCAGCAGCAGGGAATGAAACCGGTCGCGCACAACTATCGCAGCCGCTTCGGTGAAATCGATCTGATCATGCGGGATGGTGCGACGCTGGTATTCATCGAGGTGCGTTTGCGGCGTAATGCGGATTTTGGCGGCGCGGCAGCCAGTATCGACACGCGCAAGCAGCAACGCATCATCCGCACCGCGCAACAATATCTCGCCGACCTCGCGCACCTGCCGCCGTGCCGCTTCGATGCCATGCTGATGGATGACGCGCAGGGTGGTAATGCACAATGGCTCAAAAATGCGTTCGAGGCCTGATTCGGTTAGTATTCGCGCTCATCCAACAGGCAACCTCCAATATGGAAATCAGTAAACGCATCATCAAGCATTTCAAAGACAGCGCCGAACTCAAGCTCAAGGTCAAGGACATGCTGGCGCAGCCGATTGCCGATGGCGCGCAGGTTTTTTTCGATTGTGTCGCCAACGACGGCAAAATTCTGTGCTGCGGCAATGGCGGCTCGGCGGCGGATGCGCAACATTTCGCGGCGGAATTGCTGAACCGCTTTGAAAAAGAGCGCCCCGGGCTGGCGGCGGTCGCGCTGACCACCGACAGCTCGGTGCTGACTTCCATCGCCAACGACTATAATTTTAGCCAGATATTTTCCAAACAGGTGCGCGCGCTCGGTTTGCCCGGCGACAGCCTGCTGGCGATTTCCAGCAGCGGTAACTCGCCGAATGTGGTGGCGGCAATTCATGCCGCGCACGAACGCAGCATGCGCGTGGTCGCACTGACCGGACGCGACGGTGGCGCGATGGCCGGCGCACTGCGCGATGGAGACATACTGATTTGTGTGGACGCGCAAAGCACCGCGCGGATTCAGGAAGTTCATTTGCTCGCCCTGCATTGTCTGTGCGATGTAATCGATTATTTGTTATTAGGAGAATGAACATGCGTATTGTTTCCCTGTTGTTGCTGGTGTTCCTGTCAGGATCGCTGCAAGGTTGTTTCCCGGTGGTTGCCGGAGGCGTCGGAGTCGGCGTCATGATAGCGCAGGACCGCCGCACCAGCGGGGCGTATGTCGAAGATCAGGCCATTGAAATCAAGGCATTTGACCGCATCGGCAAGCAATACAAAAACACCGTGCATGTGAATGTCACCAGCTTTAACCGCAATGTGCTGATCAGCGGCGAAGCACCGAGCGAAGAAATAAAGGTCGAAATCGGCAAGCTGGTTTCCGGCTTGGAGAACGTGCGCAACGTAAGCAATGAATTGATCATTTCCGGCCCCAGCTCGATGACTTCACGCAGCAGCGACAGCCTGATTACCTCGGATGTGAAGCTGCGTTTTGTGGGTGACAAGCGTTTTGACGCCAATCACGTCAAGGTGGTCACGGAAAATGGCACGGTATTTCTGATGGGCATCGTCAAACGCGCCGAAGCCGATGCCGCCACCGAAGTTACCAGCATGACCGGCGGCGTGCAGCGCGTGGTGAAGCTGTTCGAGTACCTCGATTAGTGAACACGGCGATAACACCAATATGATGCATATCACCGCCATGTTCACTCCCTCACCCCCGCCCTCTCCCGCTTGCGGGCGAGGGGGATAATATGTGTCGCTTCGCGACAAATGCGTTAACGCATGTATCCCGCACCGGAATTTGAACACAAGTTGTGCCGGGGCGACGCAATCGCCGCCCGAGTGGCCGCGCTGCCGCACCCGCTGGTGTTTACCAACGGCTGTTTCGACGTGCTGCATCGCGGTCATGTCACCTACCTCGCGCAGGCGCGCGCGCTGGGCGCGGCACTGATGATCGGCGTGAACAGCGATGCCTCGGTGAAACGTCTGGGCAAAGGCGCTGATCGCCCGATCAACAACCAGCATGACCGCATGATGGTGCTGGCCGCGCTGGAATCGGTCAGCCTGGTGGTGCCGTTCGATGAAGACACACCGCTAAACCTGATTCTCGCCAGCCGTCCGGAAGTGCTGGTAAAGGGTGGCGACTGGCGCGTTGAAGAAATCGTCGGTGCGCGTGAAGTACAAGGCTGGGGCGGAACGGTGCACAGCATCCCGTTCCTGCACCAACGTTCCACCACCGCGCTGTTGAACAAAATCCGCGCGTTATGAGTCAATCATTGAATTTGCAGGAGCGCAGACATGGCTGATACCCATTTTGGATTTGAAACAGTTGCCGAGGAAGAAAAGGCCAGGCGTGTCGCCGGCGTGTTCGACTCGGTCGCCGATAAATACGATGTGATGAACGACCTGATGTCGGTCGGACTGCACCGTTTGTGGAAGCGTTTTGCAGTCGGCCTCAGCGGGGTGCGCGCGGGACAGCGCGTACTGGATGTGGCGGGCGGGTCGGCGGACCTGTCGCGGCTGTTCCTGAAAAAGGTCGGCAGCAGCGGCCAGGTGGTGCTCACCGACATCAATAACGCCATGCTGCGGGTCGGACGTGACCGCCTGCTCGACGAAGGCATCGCCACGCCGGTCGCGCAGTGCGATGCCGAACACATTCCCTTTTCTGACAACTATTTTGATTGCGTCAGCATTGCCTTCGGCCTGCGCAACGTGACGCACAAGGACGCCGCATTGCGCGAGATGCAGCGCGTACTCAAACCGGGCGGGCGGTTGATCGTGCTGGAATTTTCCAGAGTGTGGAAACCGCTGGAGCCGTTATATGATGCTTATTCATTCAAGCTGCTGCCAAAAATAGGTGAATTCGTCACCGGCGACGCCGACAGTTATCGCTACCTCGCCGAATCCATCCGCATGCACCCGGGGCAGGAAGAGTTGAAGACCATGCTGGAAGATGCCGGGCTGGAACGCGTCGAATACTTCAACCTGACCGGTGGCGTGGTGGCGGTGCATCGCGGCTACAAGCTGTAGGCAGGGTCAGGTCGAAAGGAGAAGATGTTATGAGCTCATGGGGATGTCCGCACGAACATGACGGAAAATGCGCGCACGTCAACGACCTGCCGTGCGATCCGGGCATGAAGGGTTGCGTACTGTTCGGGCGCTTCGTCTGGGCGGACCCAAGTAAAAACCGTGCGAAAAAAAAACCTGAAGCCAATGAGACCCAACCGCCGCCATCCAGCTTGCCGGACACAAACACTGATCTTAGTGAATAAATAAAAAGCCCGCCGAAGCGGGCTTTGAATGTCACGCCGGGTGATTTGAGTTAGAGACCCATGCACACCAGATAAGGGGTGTCATCAACAAGGTCTGCATTTGGCTTCGCTGCTGCTGGGGTATCAATAGTGCCTGCTGTGGTTACCATCAGGGAGCCTGTAGTTGTCGTGCCATCATCCAGCATAATGTCTAATTGTTTGGCGAATTTACCAGGTATATTATCAGAGCAAACTATAAATGATCCCTTTAACCCGGTGATCGGCGTGTTAGCTGCATTGGTGACGCCAATATTCCCGCCAATTGTATTCTTGGGCCAGTAGTCGTCCACATCTACAGATGTGGGTCCGGGAGCTAAGCCAGCCAAGCGCACATGTTGCCAAAATAAAAACGATTCATCTGTTTTAACGGTAGTGTACCAGTCGCCATCAATGACACCATTTCCAATCGTGCCGCCAGTCGTGGCCTTGACGCCACCGTCTACATGGGTATCTGCAAGTGCATCATCCCCAGGCAATGCCTTGAACTTGTCCTGATAGCCGTAGATAAACACTGGAATATTCTTGAAATCTCCCGCGAGGTTCTTGACCTTCGCGCTGTTGATGAGCTCCTGACCCTTCAGCACGCCGCCGAGCAGCAGGCCGATAATCACCAGTACGATGGCGATTTCGATCAGGGTAAAGCCGGATTGATTGCGTTTCATTGTGATACCCTCCTAAAATTATTCTTGAATATTACACTGAATACCCAGCAATTACCGTGCCAATGTTGCGAAGCGGTTGATTTTTTATGGGTTGCGAGCAGTGTTGCAGTGCACATCCTGGCCGGGATACAAAAATCTGTTGATTTTGTATGGTGGCTATTGGCCTGGCAGCAATATGGCGCTGCGCCTTGACTGGCATGGGATTGGCCGGACTTTAGCAGGCATCGATAGCCCTCACCCTAGCCCTCTCCCGCCTGCGGGAGAGGGGATTGGTTGTCCTGCTGGCACAGAGGGGCAGAGTTGGAGAGAGAAGCGCCGGCACACCGAAATTCAAGGGATGCTTTGCTATTTTGACAGAGATTATGACGAAATGCTGACAGGAAAATGACGAAATGTTGACAGTAAGCGCAGGAAATCTCCCGCGCACCGGCCGTTGGTTGCTGCTGGTGATGCTCGCGCTGCTGCATGGTGCGATGTTGCTCGGGGTGAATAGCTCATGGGCGGCGCCGTTGCTGTTGGCGCACGTCGGCCTGTTTCTGCTCTGGCAGCCGCTGTGGCATGGCAAGCGCGAAGTGGGGTACGGCGCGCTGGCGTTTATCGTGCTGGCGGCCGCAGTGGCGGTGTTCTGGCTGAGCTGGTGGGTGATCGCTTTCTGGCTGATCGGCTTGTTCGGCCTGGTTGGCGCACGTGTGTTTGTGTTTCGCAACCACTGGTCGCGCCTGCTGCACCTGTCGGTGATGGTCTATTTGTTGGCCGCGCTGTTGTTGTGGGTGGTGCCGCACCTGCTCGGCGTGCAGCCTGCCATTGCCACAGGGCACTTTGAGGTCGGGTATTTCATGATGTGGTATCTGCTGCCGGTATTGCTGCTGGCCATGGCGGCGATGCCGGTGCGCAGTGAGCCGATTGAAAGCGCCCAGACGCTGGATTTTATTTACAGCCTGCTGTTATTCCTGCTGCTGACCCTGGTGGTGTTGGGCAGTATCGCGTTCATGCTGCTGGCGCAACTGGATTATCTTGATGCATTGCTGCGCACCCTGCTGCTGATCGGTTTGGTGTTGCTGGCATTCGGCATGCTGTGGAACACGCGTTTCGGTTTCGGCGGGTTGCAGGTGATGTTCTCGCGCTACCTGTTGAACATCGGTACACCATTCGAAGGTTGGCTTGCCAAATTGGCCGAAACGGCACAGCGCGAACCCGATGCGGCAGCCTATTTGCGTCACGCGATCGGTCTGTTGACAGATTTTCCATGGCTGTCCGGCATGTCCTGGCAATCGCCCGACGGGGACGGCCAAATCGGCCAATCCGGCAAATATGAAGTGCGGATGCAGGAAGATGAATTGAGTCTGACCCTGTACACCGCGCGAACACTGAATCCCACTGTACTGCTGCACATTCATTTGCTCGCGCATTTGATCGGTCATTTCTATCAGGCCAAACGGCGTGAACAAAGCCTGCGCGATATGACGCGCTTGCAGGCCGTGTACGAGACCGGTGCGCGCCTTACCCATGATATGAAAAACATGCTGCAATCATTGCTGTCGCTGACCGCCATAGCGCAAAGCAGCGAAGAAAAAGCGCAGCAATTGTTGCAGCAACAACTGCCGATACTGAGCCGGCGCATCGAATTGACCATGAGCAAACTGGAGCAACCCCATGTTGATAAAGATACGCTGCTGCTTTCTCTGGCCGAGTGGCTGGATGCGTTGCGGCTGCGCAACCGGCACCAGCAGATCGATTGGCTGATTCCGGACAAGCTTGCGGACCAGAAAATTCCTGCCGCATTATTCGACTGTGTCGTGGACAACCTGCTCGACAACGCGTTGAAGGAGCGCCAGACCGGGCATGGCATCAGCATCTCCGTCGGAATTGGCGTTAACCCGTTGC
The DNA here is from genome assembly GCA_035529795.1 of Gallionella sp. Lineage (GTDB taxonomy): Bacteria > Pseudomonadota > Gammaproteobacteria > Burkholderiales > Gallionellaceae > Gallionella. Next base: position 78,347 of record DATKVZ010000034.1, read on the forward strand.
ATGTGTTCGTCTGCGACAGTGGCGCTGCGATACCGGAGGTGATTGCCATCAACCTGTTGCGCAGGGTCATTATTTCCGAAAGCGGTCTGGGTGTGGGTTTATACCAATCGGCGCGTTGGGCGGAGCAGTTGGGTTATCGTTTGACGTTATCGTCCAATCAAGACGGCAAGGTGTGTTTCGAGTTGCGTTGCACCATGGCGGCTTCCGCTGCAAAATCAAAAAAGTGACAAACCGGGTGGCATAAGCAACGGACTCGCAGCGGCGTGATTGCGCCGCTGCCTGACAATGTTCAATGCGATTGGCACATCAGTGCTTCAATTTCTGCTACCGTTTTCGGTGCGGCTGCGGTCAGCACTTCATTGCCCTGCCGGGTAATCGCCACATCATCTTCGATGCGGATGCCGATATTCCATAGCGCCTGCGGCACATCATCGGCGGGACGGATGTAGCAGCCCGGCTCGACGGTCAGCGTCATGCCGGGTTGCAGCGCGCGCCAAGTGTTGTTGACTTTGTAGTCGCCGACGTCGTGCACATCCATGCCCAGCCAGTGACTGGTGCGATGCATGTAAAACTTCTTGTAACTCTTGCTTTCCAGTACACCGTCCACGCTGCCCTGACATAACTTGAGATCGATAAAGCCACGCGCCAATACCAGCAGCGCGGCGTCATGCGGCTCATCCCAGGCGTTGCCGGGGCGGGCTGCGGCAATCGCGGCGGTCTGCGCGGCGAGCACGATTTCGTACACGTCCTTTTGTGCGGCGCTGAATTTGCCGCTGACCGGGAAAGTGCGCGTGATGTCGGCGGCATAGCCTTCCACTTCGCAGCCCGCGTCAATCAGCAGCAGGTCGCCGTCTCTGAGCGGTGCGTTATTTTCAATGTAATGCAGCACGCAGGCATTTGCGCCGCCGGCGACGATGGAAGGATAAGCCGGGTGGCGTGAACCGTGGCGATAGAATTCGTGCAGCAGCTCCGCTTCGATCTCGTATTCGAACCGGCCGGGACGGGTGAAACGCATGGCGCGGCGATGTGCCTGCGCGGAAATGACGGCGGCGCGGCGCATGATGTCCAGTTCGTGCGCATCCTTGATCAGGCGCATCTCGTGCAGCAGGGCGCGCACGTCGCGAATCTCGTCCGGCGCACGGATACCGCTGCGTACTTTGGCCTGCACGGTGCCGCGCAATTTAAGCAGGCGCTGGTCCCATGCGGCATCGCCGCCAACCGGGTAAAACAGCGTCGGCTGGTTGGCCAGCAGTTCGATCAGTTTTTCATCCAGTTGCGCGATGGGATAGGCCGCATCGAAGCCGAATTGTTCTCTGGCCGCCTCGGGGCCGGTGCGATAACCATCCCAGATTTCACGTTCCGGATTTTTTTCGCGGCAGAACAGAATGGACTGCGGTGGGTTGTCATTGCCGGGCCCGGCGATGAGCACCAGCACCGCTTCCGGTTCGGCAAAGCCGGTGAGATAGTAGAAGCTGCTGTCGTGCCGGTAGGCATAGTGCGTGTCGCCGTTGCGCGCCACCTCCTCAGCGGTGGGCAGGATGGCGATGCCGCGCTGCATTTTTTCCAGCAGCAGCGCGCGGCGTTGCAGGTAAATGGTCGGGTTAATGTTCATGGCGTATTGTGCGATGAATGAAGCATGTTTTGCAACGAGTCCAGCCGGTTGTCGAGTTCGGCGAGACGTTGCGGCGTGCCGACATCAACCCATAGACCGCGGTAGTGTTCGCCGCTGACTTTGCCGAGTGCGATGTGCGCGCGCAGCAGCGGCGCGAGTGGCGCGCTGCTGCTGCGCGGAATGTCCTTGAACAGGGAGGGCTGGTAGATGCCGATACCGCTGAAAGTCAGGAGAGCGGGAAGTGGGGAGTGGGAAGTGGGGAGTGGGCAAACGCGACTTCCGGATAAAGCGAAATCCCCGTTGGGGTGGTGCGGCGGATTATCGATCAGCACCAGATGTGCGATATCGTCGCGGGCTTGCATTGCCGTAGCGCACGATGCAAGTTGCGCAAAGTCGTAGTCGCAATAAATGTCGCTGTTAATCACCGCGAACGGCTTGTCGCCCAACAGCGGTAATGCATTGGCGATACCGCCTGCCGTTTCCAGTGCGCCGGGGTACTCCGGCGAATAACGGATGGACACACCGAAACGCGAGCCGTCGCCGAGCGCGGCTTCGATCTGTTCACCCAGGTGCGCATGGTTGATGACGAGATCTGTGATACCCGCATCGGCCAGCCGCTCGATGTGCCAGACGATCAGCGGCTTGCCACCGACTTGCAGCAGCGGCTTGGGGGTGTGGTCGGTAAGCGGGCGCATGCGTTTACCGCGTCCGGCAGCCAGCAGCATCACCATCATGGTTTTACGCCTTTCACGTTTGCCCTTTCTCCCGCTCGCGGGGGAAAGTTGGATAGGGGGAGATGCGCAGCATCAAAACGTGTACCCCACCTGGTTTTTCTGCGGTTCCAGTTCATCCAGCAAGTTCAGCAATCGCTTGAGGTCGATGTAGCGTGCGCAGGCACGGCGCAGGTAGTCCATCACCAGCGGCATATCTTTCAGGTAATTTTCCTTGCCGTCGCGGTGATACAGACGCGCAAAAATACCCAGCACCTTGAGGTGACGCTGCACCCCCATCCATTCGTAGTCACGATAGAAATCGCCGAAGTCTTTGCGCACCGGCAGCCCGGCCTTGCGTGCTTTTTCCCAGTAGCGGATCAGCCAGTCCATAATCTCCGCCTCTTCCCAGCGAATGTAGGCATCCTTGAATAGCGAGGCGAGGTCGTAGGTAATCGGGCCGTATACCGCATCCTGGAAATCGAGGATGCCGGGCGAGGTTTGAAAATTGCCTTTCTCGTTTGTTCTCTCTCCCGCAGGAATTGAAGATTGCCTTTCTCGTTTGCCTCCTCTCCCGCTTGCGGGAGAGGATTGAGGAGAGGGCATCGGGAGAGAGTTAGAGAGAGGGGATTCGATATACATCAAATTACGTGAATGGTAGTCGCGGTGCACGTACACACGCGGCTGGGCGAGGTTGTTGCGCAAGATGCGCCGAAAGCACTCTTCCAGCGCGGCGCTTTGTTTTTCGCCAAGGGTGATACCGAGATGCCTGGTAATGTACCACTCCGGAAACAGACGCATCTCGCGCAACAACAATGCTTCGTCGTAATGCGGCAGTTCATTTTCACACGAGGCGAGCTGGATTTTGATCAGCGCATCGGTGGCCGCGTCATACAGTTCGTGCGCCGTGCCGGCATGGCCCGCGCACAGGGCTTGCAGGTAGGTGGTGTTGCCAAGGTCGGACAATAACAAGAAACCCTGCTCAAGGTCTTGTGCATAGATATGCGGCACATGCGTTCCGGCCTGTTCGAACAATTTTGCGATATGCAGAAACGGGCGACAATCTTCGTGCTGTGGCGGCGCATCCATTACGATGAAGGTCCGGCCATCGGCGCAGGTGGCACGAAAATAGCGGCGGAAGCTGGCGTCGGCGGAAGCCGCTGCGAGGGTGAAAGCCGCGCCGGGAAGCTGGTGGTGCAGCCACGTGGTAACTTGTTGCTGGCGTCGCATATTGGAGTATTTTGACTGTCGTTAATGGTAAACTCGCAGGAGTTTACCACCTTGCCATGGTCATGCGGTTTCGCCTCAAATCCATTATTTTCTTTTTGTTTTGCATCTTTGCGCAGCAAGCCGGCGCGGATGCGGGGCTGCCTGTGCTGGGCGTGGATAAGACTTTAAAAGTGATGACGCCTGCGGCGCAAGAGACGCCCATTTTTGTGGAGGCGGATCGTCTGACCGGCAAGAAAAAAAATCAGCTCGAGGCAACCGGCAATGCGGTATTGCGCAAACGCGGGCAATCCATCCGTGCAGATCAACTGGTGTATTTTCAGGATACGCAGGAGCTCGATGCACAGGGTTCCGTAGTACTGGAGCAGGACGGTAATACCATGAGCGGACCGCACCTCAAACTGAATCTGGACACCAGCATCGGTACGATGGAGCAGCCGGTATATTATCTGGCGGAGAATGCGGCGCGCGGTGCGGCAGATGTGTTGCACATTCAGGACCGACAGCATTACACGCTCGAAAATGCAACCTATACCACTTGCCCTGCCGACGACGAGGATTGGCTGTTGAAGATGGGTAGTCTGGAAATTGACCGTGACCGGCAGATCGGCTCAGCACATCATGCCCGGGTTGAATTCATGGGGTTGCCGATCCTGTATTCACCATGGATGGACTTCCCGCTCAACGACCAGCGCAAGTCCGGTTTTCTTGCGCCAGTGCTCGGCGGCACGACCAAGGGCGGCAGCGAATTGACCTTGCCATATTACTGGAACATCGCGCCTAACCGCGATGCGACCATTGCGCCGCGTGTGATGACCAAGCGCGGTGTGATGCTCAACAACGAGTTCCGTTATCTTGAAGCAGGCTATGGTGGCGAGGCACATGTCGACGTGTTACCCGATGACATGTTGGCGAATCGCAGCCGTACACATTTTGCCGTTATGCACAGCCAGGCCGTTACCGACCAACTGAGCGGCTATGTCAATTTGAACCGCGTCTCGGATGATGCGTACTTTCGTGATCTGTCCGACACTGTCAATACGACCTCTCAAGTCAACCTGGTGCGCGAAGGCGCGCTGAACTACAACGCCGAGTGGTGGGATGCAACTGTGCGCATACAGCGCTACCAGACCTTGCAGGATCCGGCTGAACCGATCGCCGCACCTTATGCGCGCGTACCGCAACTGAATCTCAGTGCACAGCAGAATCATTCCGGCGCGGCATTCGCTTTCGCCGGTGAATTTGTCGAATTCAGCCATCCCACTGAGTTGAATGGCGGACGGCTGGTACTCAATCCCAGCGTTAGTTATCCACTATGGAGCGACTCGGCGTTTTACCTCACGCCCAAAGTTGCCTTGCATAGTACTTACTACGCGATGGGCAGGAATAATACCGGCGCCTTGCAGGATACCTCCCGTACCCTGCCAATCTACAGCGTGGATAGCGGCATGGCTTTTGAGCGTGACGAGAGCCTGTTTGGCGGCGATTACGTGCATACGCTGGAACCGCGCGCCTTTTATGTATATGTGCCATACAAGGATCAAACCGCGCTGCCGAACTTCGATACGGCACAGGCAGATTTCAGCTTTACCCAGATGTTTACCGAAAACCGTTTTTTTGGCAGCGACCGTGTCGGTGATGCCAACCACATTACGCTGGCAATGACTTCGCGCCTGCTGGAACAAAGCAACGGCATGGAACGCCTGAAAGTGACGGTCGGAGAGCGCTTCAGTTACAGTGCGCCACGGGTGAACCTGGTCACGCCCGCCGCGAGCACCAGCCGGTCGGATATACTGCTGGCAGTTGCCGGTCGTGTGACTGACGCCTGGTCACTGGACAGCGAGTTTCAATTCGATCCGAACCAGTCGCAGACACAGCGTTACAACATAGCGGCACGTTTCCGCCCCGAACCCGGCAAAGCAGTTAATTTTGGCTATCGTTTCGCACGCAACACCCTGCGTCAAATCGATGTTTCTACGCAGTGGCCGCTATCCAGCCGTTGGCGTGCGGTGGGGCGTTGGAATTACTCGCTGCAGGATGCGCAGATTCTGGAGGCGATGGTCGGCCTTGAGTATAATCAAAGCTGTTGGGCGCTTCGTTTGGTGGCGCAACAATTTACGGTTGGCGCGCAGCAGATCAATACCGGCTTTTTCATGCAACTTGAGCTGAACGATTTCCTCAAGGTCGGATCGGATGCGCTGGGTGTACTCAGGCAAAGTGTACCCGGCTATACCAAAATGAACGACAAACCCGTCAACCCGGGCAACTCGGTGTTGCGTTGAATAAATTAGGAAGATGATGATGCATAAAATAACAGTTCCGGCGTTTGCCTGTGCCGCCCTTTTGGCGCTGCATGCGCCCTGTGTTGCGAGTGCACCCGAGTCGCAGCCCGTGCCAGCCATGAGCAAGATAAATGAAATTGACCCGCAGCAGCAGGTTGCGGTAATTGATTCGGTGGTTGCGGTGGTCAACGACGATGTCATCACGCGGCAGGAGTTAAATGAGCGCCTGCGTGTGGCAATAGGCCAATTGCAGAAGCAAGGGACGCCGCTACCCGCACCGGAAGTGCTGGAAAGGCAGATACTCGAGCGCATGATCACCGATATGTTGCAGGCGCAATTTGCCAAGGAAACCGGTATACGTGTTGACGACACGCAGCTCGACCTCGCAATTACGCGTATCGCGCAGCAAAATGGGTTTCCTTCATTAATCGAATTCCGCGCCAGATTGGAAGCGGATGGTGTGGATTTCAAGAAATTCCGTGAAGAGATCCGCAGCGAAATCATCTCCACGCGTTTGCGCGAACGCGAGGTGGAAAGCAAACTGATCATCAGCGATACCGAGGTGGATAGTTATCTTGCCAATAAGGAAAAAATGGGCGGGGCGAAAGAAGAGTTTCATCTCGCCCATATTCTGGTGGTGGTGCCAGAGCGGGCCAGTGCAGCCGATATTCAGGCTGCAAATGACCGTGCGGAACAGGCGTTGAACCAGCTCAAGAGTGGAGCGGATTTTGCGCAAGTGGCGGCGGGTTATTCCGATGCCAGAGATGCGCTGAAAGGTGGCGATCTTGGCTGGCGGCTAAGTGATCATATTCCACCGACCTTCATGAGCGAACTACAAAACTTGCAGCCGGGCCAGGTCACCGCAGTATTGCGCAGCACCAGTGGTTTTCACATACTCAAGCTGCTCGAAAAACGCAGTGGCAGCGCACCGGCGGTGATTACGCAAACTCATGCACGGCATATCCTGATCAAGACCAGTGAGATCGTTTCGGAAAATGAGGCCAAAAATCGTCTGATGGAAATCAAAAAACGTATCGAAGGCGGCGCGGATTTTGCCGAACAGGCCAGGCGATTTTCCCAGGACGGCAGTGCGCAACAGGGTGGCGATCTCGACTGGCTCTCTCCCGGACAGACGGTTGTCGAGTTCGAGGAGGTGATGAACAGGTTGCAGCCCGGCATGATCGGCACCGCACAAACACAATTTGGCTGGCACCTGATTCAGGTGATCGAACGGCGCAACGCCGATGTCAGTGAACAACAGGAGCGCCAGCAGGCGCGTATGGCCATTGGCACGTTCAAATCCGATGAGCTGTATCAGGACTGGTTGCGTCAATTGCGCGACCGCGCGTTTATCGAGTACCACCTCGAAGAAGATCAATAAGCGGTGAGTGCGGCACCCTTTCCTGCGCCATTGGTAATTACTGCCGGAGAGCCGGCAGGCATCGGTCCGGATTTATGCGTACAGCTTGCTGTTACTCCACCGGATATTCCGTATGTGGTTATAGCCGACAAGCATCTGCTGCAACAGCGTGCCGCGCAACTCGGTATTAATTTGCAGATAGATGAAATAGTAAGTAGTAAATGGGAAGTAGGAAGTGGGGAGAAACAAACACTTTCCCACTCACCACTCACCACTCACTACTTACCACTCCCAACTCCCCACTCCCTGCCGGTAATTCATATCCCGCTCGCTGCGCCGTGCCGTCCCGGTGTGCCGGATACCGCCAACAGCGAATATGTGCTGGCGACATTGCGCCGCGCCGCGCAGGGTTGTCAGGCAGGCGAATTTTCCGGCCTGGTCACCGCGCCGGTACACAAAGGTATCATTAACGATGCCGGTATCCCGTTCACCGGACATACCGAATTTCTCGCCGGGCAAACCAACACCGAACGGGTGGTGATGATGCTGGTTGGCGGTGGCATGCGTGTGGCGCTGGCGACCACACATCTTCCGTTGAAAGATGTGCCTGCCGCGATCACTGCAGCATTGCTGGAAAATGTACTGCGCATTATCCGGTGCGATTTGCAATCGCGTTTTGGCATCGCGCGGCCACGCATCCTGGTGGCCGGACTGAATCCCCATGCGGGCGAGGGTGGCTATCTGGGGCGCGAGGAAATTGAAATAATGACTCCAGTACTGGATCGGATGCGCGCCGAAGGTTTTGATATCAGCGCGCCGCTGCCCGCCGATACTTTGTTTGTGCCGCACAAACTGGCGCACTGTGACTGTGTGCTGGCGATGTATCACGATCAGGGTTTGCCGGTACTCAAGCACGCCAGTTTCGGGCAGGGTGTGAACGTCACCCTTGGCTTGCCGTTTATCCGCACTTCGGTGGATCACGGTACGGCGCTGGAATTGGCGGGGAGCGGCAAGGCCAACAGCGGCAGCCTGTTGGAAGCGATCAGGCTGGCGGCACAGATGGCACGGAACGAGCAAGCGTATCGTGCATAAAGCACACCAGTATTCTAGCTATGGTGTTACATGCATGGCATATTAAGCCGGTGCTGAAATATTTTTTGAGATCATTGAAGTGAGTCATAAAGCCAAAAAACGTTTTGGTCAGAATTTTCTTGTCGACACGCAGATTATTGATGACATCATCGCCGCGATTCATCCCGAACCGGGCGACAACATGGTGGAGATCGGCCCCGGTCTGGGCGCGTTGACGCGCCCGCTGCTGAGGCACTTGAATCATCTGCACGTGGTGGAAATAGATCGTGACATTATTGCGCGGCTGGAGCATGACTACCCGCAGGATAATTCGCAGCACAAGCTGATTATTCACGCGGGAGATGCGCTGGCCTTCGATCTCACCAGGTTGCCAGCGCCGCTACGGATTGTCGGCAATCTCCCCTATAATATTTCTTCACCCTTGTTGTTCCACTTTGCTGCCTCTGCCGGGCGCATTCGTGACATGCATTTCATGCTGCAAAACGAGGTGGTCGAGCGTATGGTTGCGGGGCATTCCACGCCGGAATATGGCCGGCTGTCAGTGATGCTGCAATACCGCTTCCACATGGAGAAGTTGCTTGATGTACCGCCGCAATCCTTCCGTCCCGCACCCAAGGTGGATTCCGCCATCGTGCGCATGATTCCGCTACCCGGCGGTGAGATAACAGTGCGCAACGAAAAATTGTTCGCCGGAATTGTCGGTGCGGCATTCGGGCAACGGCGCAAGACATTGCGCAATACTTTGCGCGGTTATCTGGATGAAGAGGGCTTTGCACAGCTTGGCATCAATGCGCAATTGCGCGCCGAGAATCTGTCGGTGGCAGAGTTTGCCAGTGTGGCGAACTACCTGGATGGTAGAATACGCGTCTGAAATATTCTGGTATCAATCATGACCGAACCATTCCCGTTAGTGATGAGTTTCGCCGCAACCGACCCCAGTGGGGGCGCGGGCTTGCAGGCTGATCTGTTGACCATTTCCAGCATGGGTTGCCATCCGTTGTCGGTGGTCACGGCGATTACCGTGCAGGACACCAGCGGTGTGGATGATGTGCTGCCGATTGACCCGGAATGGGTAGTAGATCAGGCCCGCGCGATGCTCGAGGATGTTCCGGTTGCGGCGTTCAAAATTGGCATGCTTGGCAGTGTGGAAAACATTGCGGCGATTGCCGAGGTAATGGCGGATTACCCGGATGTCCCGCTGGTGCTCGATCCGGTACTGGCTTCCGGACGCGGCGACGAACTGGTGGACGAAGATATGCTGGACGCAATGCGCGAACTGCTGATCCCGCAATGCACCATCATCACGCCGAACAGCATGGAGGCACGACGTCTGGCCGTAAATGACGACGACGAGAACGACGATCCGAGCCTCGACGAATGTGCAAAACGTTTGTTGCAGATGGGCTGCGAGTATGTGCTGATCACCGGTACGCACGAACAGGCACCCATGGTTATCAACACCCTGTATGGCGAGCAGGGCATAATTCGCAGCGACAACTGGACGCGGTTGCCCGGTATCTATCATGGTTCCGGCTGCACTTTAGCGGCGGCGATTGCGGCGCTGCTGGCACAGGATGTAGATGTGCCGGAGGCGGTCAAGGAAGCGCAGGAATACACCTGGCAAGCGCTGAGTGCAGCCTTCCGTCCCGGTATGGGGCAGCATATTCCAGATCGTTTGTTCTGGGCGCGCGGTGAAGAGGACGAGTTGCAAGCTGAACGACCGAATTAACATGATCCGTGGCCTGTATATCATTACGCCAGACGAGCAGGACACGGCAAAGTTACTGCGCAGGGTGCGCTTGGCCTTGCTGGGTGGAGCGAGCGCGCTGCAGTATCGCAATAAAACTGCGGATAAGGCATTGCAATTGGAGCAGGCCGGTGCTTTGCGCGAGTTGACTCGCGAATTTGCCGCACCATTCATCGTCAACGATGACGTTGCGCTGGCAGTGCAAGTGGACGCGGAAGGCGTGCATCTGGGTGGTACGGATGACAGTGTGGCAAGTGCGCGCGCGGTATTGACCGACGGCAAAATTATCGGGGTGTCTTGCTATAATCGTCTGGCGCTGGCACATGAGGCGGTGCGGCAAGGCGCGAACTATGTGGCGTTTGGCAGTTTCTTTGCTTCCACAGTGAAGCCGCAGGCGCTGGTGGCGACACCAGAATTGTTGCGCCAGGCACGTCGCGAGTTGCATGTGCCCATTGTTGCCATTGGCGGAATCACCGCGCACAATGGTGTGCAACTGCTGGAAGCGGGTGCGGATGCGCTCGCGGTGATTTCAGCGGTGTTCGCCGCGCCGGATATTGAAAGCGCGGCAAAAGAATTTTCCAATCTATTTGAGCAAGGCAAACCGGTATGACTTCGCATAATCAAGAACTCTTCGAGCAATCCCAAAAGGTTATTCCCGGCGGTGTGAATTCGCCGGTACGCGCATTCCGCTCGGTCGGCGGTACACCGCTGTTTTTTCAGCGCGGCCAGGGTGCTTACGTGTGGGACGCAGACGGCAAAAAATATACCGATTACGTCGGTTCCTGGGGGCCGATGATCGCCGGACATTGCCACCCACAAGTGGTCAAGGCGGTGCAGGACGCGGCGGCGCAGGGGCTGGGCTTCGGTGCACCGACTGCAGCTGAACTGGAGCTGGCCAACCTGCTGTGCAAGCTGCTGCCGAGTCTGGAGATGGTGCGTCTGGTCAGTTCCGGCACCGAGGCCACAATGTCGGCGATTCGTCTCGCGCGCGGCTTCACAGGGCGTTCACGCATCGTCAAGTTCGAGGGCTGTTACCACGGTCATTCCGACGGTTTACTGGTGAAAGCCGGCTCCGGCGCGCTGACTTTTGGCCAGCCGAGTTCATCCGGCGTGCCCCCGGAAATTGCGGCGCTGACCACGGTACTGGACTACAACGATGCCACCGGGCTGGAAAAAGCCTTCGCCGCAATGGGTAACGAAATCGCCGCAGTGATCGTTGAGCCGGTGGCGGGCAACATGAATCTGGTCGTACCGAAGCACGAGTTTCTCGATGCGCTACGCAGCCTGTGCACCAAGCATGGTGCGGTGCTGATCCTCGATGAGGTAATGACCGGCTTCCGTGTTGGCCTGCAGGGCGCGCAAGGCCATTACGGCATCAAGCCGGATTTGGTCACGCTGGGCAAGGTGATGGGCGGCGGTTTGCCGGCGGCGGCGTTCGGCGGGCGGCGCGACATCATGCAATGTCTGGCTCCGTTGGGTGCGGTGTATCAGGCCGGTACGCTATCGGGTAATCCGGTCGCGGTGGCGGCCGGGCTGACCACGCTGAAGCTGGTGCAGGCACCGGGTTTTTACGAGAGACTGTCGCAACTGGCGAAACAGCTTACCGAAGGTTTGACCGCAACGGCACAGAAACACGACATTGCATTCTGCGCTCAGTCGGTGGGCGGCATGTTCGGCCTGTATTTCAGCAAGACATTGCCAACCGGCTATGCTGAAGTGATGGCCTGCGACAAAGATGCCTTCAACCGTTTTTTTCATGCCATGCTGAATGCGGGTCACTACCTTGCACCATCGGCATTCGAAGCAGGTTTTGTCTCGGCAGCGCACACCGAAGCGGATATCGCCGCAACGGTTGCCACAGCCGACAAGATTTTCGCCAGCTGGTAATGGGGCTGTTTTCGCAGGCAGCGTTCTACACGACGGTAAATCATTTAAAGGATTTGCCGCAGCATGGCGGCAGGGAAGTGGCGTTCGTTGGGCGCTCCAACGCGGGCAAGTCGAGCGCGATCAATACGCTGGCCAATCATGTGCGTCTGGCCTATACCAGCAAGACGCCGGGGCGCACCCAGCATCTCAATTATTTTTCGCTGGGCAATGACAACTTTCTGGTGGACTTGCCAGGCTACGGCTACGCCAAGGTGCCGCCGGACGTGCAACTGCATTGGGAGAATCTGCTTAGCGAGTATTTGCAAACTCGCGAGGAACTGGCCGGGCTGGTGGTCATCATGGATGCGCGCCATCCGTTGGCCGGGCTGGACGAGAGTATGCTGGACTGGTTTGCACCGACCAACAAGCCGGTGCATATTCTGCTGACCAAATCGGACAAGCTCAGTCGCCAACAAGCCACGCTGACCCTGAATCGCGTAAAATCCCACCTTGCTGAATATTTTCCGCAATGTTCCGTGCAGTTGTTTTCCAGTTTGAAAAAAATTGGCACGGAGGAGGCGGAGGCAGTAATCGCGGGATGGCTGGTGAAGTAACAGGCAAAAAAATGCCCCTGTGCCAAAGGGGAGGCCAGGGGCAAAAGTCTTAACAGGGGGTTAAGACACCCGCTCAGGGAGGAGAAACGGGGAACGACTCGCATCATTCGTGTAGTGTGATAGGCAGTTTATTAAATAGTTCCAAAAAAATATAATTTTCAGGAAAAAATTATGCAGACACTCGGACAATACCCCCAATCCCGGATGCGCCGGATGCGCCGCGACAAGTTTTCGCGGGACCTGATGAGAGAGCACGTGCTCACTTCAGCAGATTTTATTTACCCGATTTTTGTGCTGGAAGGCAGCAACAAGGTCGAAGAAGTGAAATCAATGCCGGGAGTGCAGCGCAAAACTTTGGATCTGTTGCTCAAGGATGCCGAACAATGCGTCAAGTTGGGCATTCCGGTAATGGCGGTTTTTCCGGTGATCGATGTGCCACTGAAAAGCCTGGATGCGCGCGAGGCCTACAACCCGGACGGGCTGGTGCCACGTGTGGTAGCCGCATTGAAAAAGAATTTTCCGGAGCTTGGCGTGATGACTGATGTCGCGCTCGACCCTTACACCAGTCACGGCCAGGATGGATTGCTTGACGCGAGCGGCTATGTCGTCAATGACGAGACCGTCGCGGTGCTGGCACAGCAGGCACAGACCCACGCCGCCGCCGGAGCCGACATCGTCGCCCCCTCGGACATGATGGACGGACGTATCGGTGCCGTGCGCGCCGCGCTGGATGCCCACAAACGTATTCACACCCGTATCATGGCCTATTCCGCCAAATACGCTTCCAGCTTCTATGGCCCGTTCCGCGATGCCGTCGGCTCTAGCGGTAACCTCGGCTCCGGCAACAAATATACCTACCAGATGGATCCTGCCAACTCCGACGAGGCGCTATGGGAGGTCGGCCTCGATCTGCAGGAAGGTGCGGATATGGTAATGGTCAAACCGGGGTTGCCCTATCTCGATATCGTGCGGCGCGTCAAAGACGAATTCAAGGCACCAACTTTCGTGTATCAGGTCAGCGGCGAATATGCCATGCTGAAAGCCGCCGCGCAGAACGGCTGGCTGAACGAACAGGCCTGTGTGCTGGAAGCGCTGCTGGCGTTCAAGCGTGCCGGGGCGGACGGAATACTGACCTACTTTGCACTGGATGCAGCACGGTGGTTGAAAGAAGGCAAGTAGGGCGCAATAAGTACGTCAGCTATCACGCTGTACAAGATGAACAGCAACATTGGCGAATTAACTTCCGCACAGATGGTCGAGCACCAGGCCGAACAGCTCGCTGCAATGTCAGAAGAAGCTATCTAGCGCTTATTGCCAAGACCTGTTAAGAGTGCTATCTTCAGCACACTTAAAACACCTTTTGAGGTAATCATGGCACACTCAATCCTGGCATCGACGACGGCCAGCGTTTCTGAATTGAAGAAAAACCCGATGGCAACGGTAGCGGCCGGTGAAGGATTCCCGGTGGCAATTCTCAACCGCAACGAACCCACCTTTTATTGCGTTCCCGCCAAGGCCTACGAGGCCTTGATGGACAAGCTGGAAGACGCAGAGCTTAATGCAATTGCCGATGCGCGTCTGAAAGACGGCAAGCGTCCGGTTAAGGTGAAACTGGATGAGCTATGAACTGAGCTTTCACCCCGACGCGCTGGCGGAATGGAAGAAGCTGGATAGTTCTGTACGCGAAGTGTTCAAGAAGAAACTCGCCGAACGCTTGCACAATCCTTGCGTCCCTTCCGCCCTGCTGTCCGGCCACAAGGATCGCTACAAAATCAAACTGCGTGATGCGGGCTATCGCCTGGTATACGAAGTGCGCGACAAGGTATTGATGGTCGTGGTCGTCGCGGTGGGCAAGCGCGAACGGAATGCAGTGTACAAGGTTGCGGCAAAACGCTGAATGCCAAACGGCTCGCTGCGGTGGCGGAAAAGGCATATATAGGTCTTTCGGTATATTGACCCGGCTGCAAGAGCGGGGTAGTGTGCACCCGCTCCTTTACAAACACCGCTAGGACAAACACTCGCAATGACTTGGAATAGATGGCTTCCCGATTGCGCAGGAGAAATGGCTGATGAAATTTGAATGGGATGAAGAAAAATTCGCCCTCAATTTGCGTAAGCATGGCGTATCTTTTGCCGAAGCCTCCACCGCCTTTGCAGATAATTTATCGCTCACTGGCGAAGACCCGGATCATTCACGCGGAGAGCATCGGCTTATTACCTTTGGCATATCATCTGCCGGACGGTTGTTGGTAATCTCTCATGTGGAACGTAGCGGACATATCCGCATCATCAGCGCCAGGCCCGCGACACGAACCGAAAGGAAATTTTATGAAGAAACTTGAAAAATCAGCAGATGAATTAAGGCCAGAATATTACCGCGAAGATTTCGGCAAAATGACGCGTGGAAAATATGCAAAGCAAGTCAAAGCCGCATCGAATGTAGTCGTGCTCACACCCGAAGTTGCCAAGGCTTTCCCCAATGAAGCGGCAGTCAATCAGGCGCTGCTGGGGCTGTTGGAAATTGCCAAGTCAGCCAATGTAAAGCCCCGCACGGCTCGCAAGTAGCAGAGTGAAATTCGTGAAATTGTCGGTGCTGAAAAAATAATTTGAACCCGACCCCTTTTGCCATTGTGGTTGATAGATGGGATAAACTGCGAGCACGAAACTTTAGATAGACATTCGCACGCTGGAAATCATCGAGGGTAGTTTGCCGAAACTCGCACTGGCGATGGTGCTTGAATGGGCAGCACAACATCGGGAAGAGTTAATGGAGGACTGGAACCTATGTCAATCGAGACAGCTACCAAAGAACACCCCCCCGCTGGAGTAGTAACGCCAGCACCTTGGCGAGCACGAACCGTCAGCGTGCCCCCGGGGTATCGGCTTTCCGTCACATGCAACGACGGCACAAATGGCGTTGTCGATATATCCCGCCTGGTTGCAAGCGAGCGGGCTGGCATCTTTGCCGCGCTCAAAGATGAAAAATTATTCAATCAGGTCAGCATCGAACTCGGTGCGCTTATTTGGCCGAATGGCGCCGACCTTGATCCTGTCTGGCTACATGAAGAAATTGAAGAAAATAAAACGTGGCTTGCCCCCGGTTAATGTGATGAATAACTACATTCACATTCTTTTCTTTGGTTTGTTTGCAGTCAATGCTACTTCATACGCGGCTGCACCAGAGATGACCCCATTTCTTTCAGCTCAAGTGCTCAAGGAGAATCTCAACTCAAAAGACCCCTCGAAATTTGGTTCCGCTATCAGCTACGTTGGCGGCATAGCCGATTACCTCCTGAGTAAGAAGAAAATCTGCCCTCCTCCTGGGGCTTCGGTAGCATCCGCTGCTATGCTTGCCAAAGCAGATCTAAATAAAGACTCATACGAATACCGGCATTTATCCGCTGCAACTCCTGTTACGTTCGCACTCCTAATAGGATGGAGTTGTAAATGATGATTGGAGCCGTGACAGTTTGGCTTTCTGAGCGAAGCTGCTTCTGGTGGATAAATGAAATAGGCATCCTGCTCGAGATTGTTGGAGCACTTACCGTAGTCCTTGCCGCATTCCGCAGCAGAGCGGAGATAAAGGGCATCCCAGATTCATGGGATGCGGAGCTCGCCACAAAACTTCGCAACATCATTGCTGCACAGGCATTCACAGAGCTAACGGGCTTCGGTCTACTGACGCTTGGTCTTTTTGCACAACTGATTGGCGGGTTTGCATAATCTGAGAGTTAATAGGGTCAGGTTGAGGCTTTGACACCCACATATCAATTTAGCCAGCGGGCGCAATAACCAATGGGCATTGCGCCGCATGAAAACATTCGGCGGAATACGCTGCTCTATTCCACCCTACAAAAACTATGCCACGCACTCTCCAATCCCTCTTGACACAAGACAAAGTCACGCTGGAATCCACGCTATCGCTGGATGCCGGTACGGCGCGCATCGAGGTGCAGATGCTGTTGCAGCATACGCTGGGCGTTTCGCGCGCGTATCTGTTGGCGCATCCAGAACAGGTATTAGACGGGGCACAGGCTACGGCCTATCGTGCATTATTGCAGCGCCGTCTGGCGGGTGAGCCGCTTGCCTATATCCTCGGCGAGCGCGAGTTCTTCGGGTTGAATTTCAAAATCACACCCGCGACGTTGATTCCGCGCCCCGACACCGAGTTGCTGGTAGAGCTGGCGTTGGCGCGGATTCCTGAACAACACCCCTCACCCGGCCTTACGGCCACCCTCTCCCGCTTGCGGGAGAGGGGCTGGGGGAGAGGAGGTTTATTTCGTGTACTCGATCTCGGCACCGGTAGCGGTGCGATCGCGCTTGCCATCGCGCATGCGCGGCCGGATGCAGAAGTGACGGCGGTGGATGCGTCGCCGGAGGCCTTGGAAGTGGCGCGCGACAATGCGCAGCGGCTGAACATCAGCAACGCGCGACTGCTGCGCAGCGACTGGTTTTCCGCGCTGCCGGGTGAGCGTTTCGATCTGGTCGTTGCCAATCCGCCCTACATCGCCGATGGTGACGCACATCTCGCGCAGGGCGATCTGCGCTTTGAGCCGCGTACGGCGCTGGCTTCTGGCACGGACGGGCTGGACGACATCCGCCGCATCGTCGCGGGTGCGAAAAGGCATCTCAATGCCGGTGGCTGGCTGCTGTTCGAGCATGGCTACGACCAGGCCGGGCAAGCACGGGCACTGCTTTATGCGGCGGGGTTTGCCGAGGTGTTTTCGGCGCGCGACCTGGCGGGAATCGAGCGGGTCAGCGGCGCCACGATTCCCTGACCGGATTATTTGTCAGCGCATGGCCTTTCCGGCATAATTCACCCGCCGTTCAGACCAATGGGAGAGCGTGTCAGCCAGCGTCGTTTCAACGACCCTGACACCGCCGAAGGCGCAACACCCGCAACCGCTCAGGCTCACGAACTATTGGTACAGGCAAATCTGGAGAGCGTTGGATTACCAACCACCGAAGGGGCACACAACGCGAGTTGTAATCTCTCAGGTACCAAAGACAGATGGGGCGCAGCGCAGTTGCGCTGCGTCTTTTTCTTTTCCGGAAAATTGACATGACACTCAAGCAAACTCCGCTCAATGCAGCACACCGCACAATGGGCGCGAAGATGGTCGATTTCGGCGGCTGGGACATGCCGGTGAACTACGGTTCGCAAATCGACGAACATCATCAGGTACGCAACGACTGCGGCATGTTTGATGTATCACACATGCGCACATTGGACATTAAGGGTAAGGGGGTACGCGACTTTTTGCGTTATTTGCTGGCGAACAACGCCAACAAACTCACTACACCCGGCAAGGCACTGTATTCCTGCATGCTGAGCCCGGACGGTGGCGTGATCGACGATCTCATTATTTACTTCATGAGCGAACAGTGGTTCCGCATCGTGGTCAATGCGGGCACGGCGGACAAGGACATCGCGTGGATGAGGCAGCAGGCGGCACAGCATGCGCCGCAGCTCGCCATCATCTCGCGTGACGACTTGGCGATGGTCGCGGTGCAGGGGCCGAATGCGCGCGCCAGGGTATGGCAAGTGCTGCCAGAGACCCGTACGGCTACCGAAGGTTTGCAGAACTTCCAGGCTACCGATTGCGGCGAATATTTCATTGCGCGCACCGGTTACACCGGTGAAGACGGCTTCGAAATCATGCTACCAAAAGAAAAAGTGGAGGGACTCTGGCACGCGCTGAACAAGGCGGGTGTAAAACCCATTGGCCTTGGCGCGCGCGATACGCTGCGCCTCGAAGCAGGTATGAATTTGTACGGGCAGGATATGGACGAAAGCGTCGGACCGCTTGAATCCGGCCTTGCGTGGACGGTGGACCTGCAGAGTGAGCGCGACTTCATCGGCAAGGCCGCCCTGCTCGCCAACCCGCCAACCCGCAAGCTGGTCGGGCTGGTGTTGCTGGATCGCGGGATACTGCGCGGCCACCAGCGTGTGCATACCGCGCACGGCGAAGGCGAGATTACCAGTGGCAGTTTTTCGCCCACTCTGGAAAAATCCATCGCGCTGGCGCGTGTGCCGAAAGAAGTACAGGTCGGCGACCAGGTACAGGTGGCGATTCGCGATAAAATGCTGGCGGCAAAAGTGGTGAAGTATCCGTTCGTGCGCAATGGGAAAGCAGTCGTTAGCGGTTAGTTCAAACCGCACAGCGACGAAACCAACTAACAACTAACAACTAACAACTAACAACTAACAACTAACAACTGGAGATTCAAATGAGCAACCCGAGCAATCTGAAATACACCGCCTCCCACGAATGGATCCGAAGCGAAGCGGACGGCACCATCAGTATCGGTATTACGCAACACGCGCAGGAAGCGCTGGGTGACATGGTGTTTGTCGAAACCCCGGCAGTGGGTCGCAAGCTCAAAACTGGGGAAGAGTGCGTTGTGGTGGAATCGGTCAAAGCCGCTGCGGACGTATACGCACCGGTGAGCGGCGAGGTGGTGGCGGTAAATAGTGAACTTGATAGCACGCCGGAAGCCATTAACGCCGACCCGTATGCTGCGTGGATATTCCGTATGAAGCCGGACAACGCGGCGGATGTCACCGCACTGATGGATGCGGCGGCGTATCAGGCCGTCGTGGACAGCGAAGCCCATTAGGTGAAGTAGTTATTAGACGTAAGTTGTTAGTCAAATCCGCGAGCGGACTACACCAACTAACTACTATTATGTAACAACTACTTCGCACAACTTTTATTTTTAACTTCCGACTAACGTCTAGCAACTACCAACTGCCCCATGCCCTTTATCCCCCACACCGAGCAAGATATTACAGCGATGCTCGCCAGCATCGGCGCAAAAGATATCAACACGCTGTTCGATGAAATTCCTGCCGCGCTGAAAAGCGGCAAGCTCACTGCTATTGGTGACGGCCTGAACGAGATGCAGGTATCGCGCCTGATGCATGAACGTGCCGCGCAGGATAGCCAACCGCTCAATTTCATTGGCGCGGGTGCCTACGAGCACCACATCCCCGCTGCTGTCTGGGAAATCGTCACGCGCGGTGAGTATTACACCGCCTACACACCGTATCAGGCCGAGGCCAGCCAGGGCACACTGCAAACGCTGTACGAGTACCAGACCATGATCGCGTCGTTGACCGGTATGGATGCATCCAATGCCAGCCTTTATGACGGCGCATCCGGCTTGGCAGAAGCGATCCTGATGGCGGTGCGCGCGCACAAGACTTCGCGCCGTGTGTTGCTGCCCGCCACCGTCAGCCCGCTGTATCGCAGCGTGGTGCGCAGCATCGTCAAATTGCAAAACATCGAACTGATAGAAATCCCGTTCGATCCCACCACCGGTACTATTGATCTCAAGGCGCTGCAACAATACGCCGGCAGCGACCTTGCCGCACTAGTCATCCCGCAGCCGAATTTTTTCGGCGCATTGGAAGATGTCGATGCGCTGACCGACTGGGTGCACGCACAAAATGCGCTGGCGGTCGCTTTGGTCAATCCGGTTTCGCTCGCTCTGCTGAAAGCGCCGGGTAACTGGGGAAGCCCCTCTCCTCAATCCTCTGATAAAACAACTAGCCATTTGACTACGCCTGCAAGCGGGCAAGTCACTGGTTATCCCGCAGGCGGGAGAGGAGGCGAACGTGAAGTGGGGCAAGCAGGTATTTTGTCGCAAGACAAAAACTCGCAAAATCAATTGTTGATTCCCGGCGCGGATATCGCGGTCGGCGACGGTCAGCCGCTCGGCGCGCCACTGTCCAGCGGTGGCCCGTATTTCGGCTTCATGTGCTGCAAGCAGGCGCTGGTGCGCCAGATGCCGGGGCGCATCATCGGTCGCACCGTGGATATGGATGGCAAGCCGGGCTTCACGCTGACGCTACAGGCCCGCGAGCAGCACATCCGCCGCGCCAAGGCGACTTCCAATATTTGCAGCAACCAGGGATTGATGGTGGCTGCAGCCACCATTCACATGGCATTGCTCGGTGCAGACGGTCTGCGCCGCGTCGCCGCAACGTCATATACCAACACACAAACACTGCTGGAAAAATTGTGCGCCATCCCCGGTGTAAAACCGGCGTTTGGCACACCCAGTTTCCACGAGGCGGTAGTGCAATTACCCAAACCAGCCGCCGCAGTATTGGCTAGAATGGAAGCGCAGGATGTGCTTGGTGGCTATGATCTTTCCACGCACTATCCGCAATTGGGCAATGCGATTCTGGTATGCGCTACCGAAACCAAAACGGTGGCCGACCTGCAACGCTGTGCCGACACACTGCAATCTGTCCTCAACTAACTCAGGAGAATTTCAAAATGAGTACCGTCAAATTAAAAGGCAACACCGTCAACCTGCTCGGCGATTTTCCCCAAGTGGGCCAGTCCGCACCGGTGTTTACGCTGGTGGACAAAGATCTCAAGGATGTCACGCTGGACAATTTTGTCGGCAAACGCAAGGTGCTGAATATCGTGCCGAGCCTCGACACTGCGGTGTGCGCCACGTCTACACGAAAATTCAACGAAGCGGCCAGCAAACTCAACAATACCGTGGTGCTGGTAATCTCAGCCGACCTGCCGTTCGCCATGAACCGCTTCTGTGTTGCCGAAGGGCTGAACAACGTCGTCACACTGTCGCTAATGCGTGGGCGCGAATTCATGCGCAACTACGGTGTGGAGATTGCCGATTCCGGCCTGCGCGGCGTCGCCGCACGCGCCGTAGTGGTGCTTGATGAAAATAATAAAGTGACCTACACCGAGCTGGTGCCGGAGATCACGCAGGAGCCAAACTACGATGCGGCGCTGACAGCGTTAAAATAAAAACCGTCATTCCCGCGCAGGCGGGAATTCAGCAGTATAAAAATGCTTTTTTGTTTAAACCTATTAGATTCCCGCCTGCGCGGGAATGGCGAAATCTGGACTTGAGGAATAATGCCGTGCTGATTTTCGAACGCTCCCGCCCCGGCCGCCGCAATGCGGCGCAAGCTCCGAACCACCTTGTAGCGGCCAGCGGCCCTTCGGCTGAGCTCAGTGCAGACATTCCCGCCGCGCTGTTGCGTCAGGATCAGCCACTGTTACCGGAAGCCTCGGAGATGGATGTGGTGCGTCATTACACCGGGCTGTCACAGAAGAATTTTTCCATCGATACGCATTTCTATCCGCTCGGCTCCTGCACCATGAAATACAACCCGCGCGCCTGCAACACGCTGGCGATGCTGCCTAACTTTCTGGCACGCCATCCGCTCGCACCGGAATCCACCGGCCAGGGCGTACTGGCCTGTCTGCATGATTTGCAGGAAATCCTCAAGGGCGTAACCGGTATGGCAGGTATCTCGCTTGCGCCGATGGCGGGCGCGCAAGGCGAATTCGCCGGCATCGCGATGATCCGCGCCTATCATGATGCGCGTGGCGACACCGCGCGCAATGAAATCATCGTGCCGGATGCGGCACACGGCACCAACCCGGCCACGGCGGTGATGTGCGGCTATACCGTGAAGGAGATTCCGACCAACGCGAACGGCGACGTGGATCTCGATGCACTGCGCGCCGCCACCGGACCGCAGACTGCCGGGCTAATGCTCACCAATCCTTCCACCCTGGGTGTGTTTGAGAAACGTATTCAGGACATTCAAAAAATTATCCACGACGCAGGCGGCCTGCTGTATTACGACGGCGCCAATTTGAATGCGATTCTCGGCAAGGTCAAGCCGGGTGACATGGGGTTCGACGTGATCCACATGAACCTGCACAAGACCTTCTCCACGCCGCACGGCGGCGGTGGGCCGGGCGCAGGTGCGGTGGGGGTGGCACAGCGCCTGCTGCCGTTTCTGCCGCTACCGGTAGTCGCAAAGCAAGACGAAACTTATCGTTATTTAACCGAAGCCGACCTGCCGCAATCCATCGGCCATCTATCCGCCTTCGCGGGTAATGTTGGTGTTCTGCTGCGCGCCTATGTGTATGCGCGCATGCTCGGCGCGCAGGGCATGCTGCGTGTCGCCGAATTCGCCACGCTGAATGCCAACTATATGATGGCGGAATTGCACAAGGCCGGTTTCACCGTCGCCTTTCCGCAACGCCGCGCCAGCCACGAATTTATCATTTCGATGAAACCGCTCAAGGATGCCACCGGCATCTCCGCAATGGACGTGGCGAAACGCCTGCTGGACAAGGGCTTCCACCCGCCCACCACCTACTTCCCGATGCTGGTGCCGGAATGTCTGCTGATCGAGCCGACCGAAACCGAGTCGAAAGAGACACTGGATGCCTTTATCGCCGCACTGAAGGAAATCCGTGACGAGGCTTATGCCTCGCCGGAACTGGTAAAGAACGCACCGCACACCATGCCGGTGCGCCGCCTCGATGACGTAAAAGCCGCGCGTGAACTCGACCTGACCTGGAAGCCAGCCGTATACACGGCATGATTTTGATATCCCGCCGGTGATTGAAGCAATTCGAATTCGCGGCGATATTTGTCATTTAGCACGTTACCGGTATAATGCGCCGCTTCCTGAGCCGGCCGATTTGTTCGGCAAGGGAGAAAATGCAGCAAAGAAAATGGCCTGGTAGCTCAGTCGGTAGAGCAGAGGATTGAAAATCCTTGTGTCGGTGGTTCGATTCCGCCCCGGGCCACCAGATTTCGCGTGCGGTAGCGCGCAAAATTAACCAGATGGTCGGTTAAAGATTTCGCGTGCGGTAGCACGTAAAATAGACAAGGATAATTTCCTTGACCCAAACATTAGTGAAACAAATGCCCGACCTGTTCGGGCATTTGTGTTTCAAGGTGCATAAACATCCATGAGCGATATTGCTGGCGACAAGCCAATAGATACTTCACGCGAGGTGCCAGCCGACGCTGTGGTCGCGCGCGAAGTCAAGCGCCGCCGCACCTTTGCAATTATTTCCCACCCCGACGCGGGCAAGACCACGCTCACCGAAAAATTGCTGCTGTTCGGCGGAGCAATTCAGATGGCCGGCACAGTCAAGGCGCGCAAGAGCGGTCGCCATGCAACCTCCGACTGGCTGGAAATCGAGAAGCAGCGCGGCATTTCGGTGGCAAGTTCGGTAATGCAGTTCACCTATGACGATTGCGTCATCAATCTGCTCGACACGCCCGGCCACCAGGATTTTTCCGAGGACACCTACCGCGTACTGACCGCCGTGGATGCGGCAGTGATGGTGGTGGACGCGGCCAAGGGTGTAGAAGCGCAGACTATCAAGCTGCTCGAAGTGTGCCGCTTGCGCAACACGCCGATCATCACCTTCATCAACAAAATGGACCGCGAAGTACGCGATCCGCTGGAGGTGCTGGACGAGATCGAATCGGTGCTGAAAATTCACTGTGCACCGGTCACCTGGCCGATCGGTATGGGCAAGCGTTTTCGGGGTGTGTATCACCTGCTCAACGACGCAGTGCTGCGTTTCATACCGGGTGTGGAGAAGGCCCATCAGGAAGTCGAAGTGCTGCATGGTGCGCAGATTGAAAAGCTGGCACAGCAGTATCCGAGCGAGATGCAGACCATGCGCGATGAAACCGAGCTGGTAATGGGTGCGGGTGCATCGTTCGACCTGCAGGAATTTCTCAAGGGCAGGCAAAGCCCGGTATTTTTCGGCTCCGGCATCAATAACTTCGGGGTGCGCGAAGTGCTGCGCGCTCTGGTGGACTGGGCCCCTGCCCCGCTGGCGCGCGAGACCGACAAACGCATGGTGCAGCCTGACGAACCGGCCTTCACCGGTTTCGTGTTCAAGATTCAGGCCAACATGGATCCGAATCATCGCGACCGTATCGCTTTCTTGCGCGTGTGCTCCGGTCGCTATACTTCGGGAATGAAGGTCAAACACCGTCGCACCGGCAAGGAAATGAAGCTGGCCAATGCCGTCACCTTCATGGCCAACGAGCGCGCGCGTATGGATGAAGCGTATGCGGGCGACATCATCGGCGTGCACAATCACGGCCAGTTACAGATCGGCGATGTGCTCACCGAAGGCGAAGCGCTCACCTTTAAGGGTATTCCCTATTTCGCGCCGGAACTATTCAGCCGCGCACGCCTGCGCGATCCGATGAAAGCCAAACAATTGCAAAAGGGCCTGCGCCAGCTCGGTGAAGAAGGCGCGGTGCAGGTGTTCGAGCCATTGATGGACAACACCCCGCTGATCGGCGCGGTCGGACAGTTGCAGTTCGAGGTGGTGGAGCATCGCCTGAAATCAGAATACGGTGTGGATGCGGTATTCGAACGTGCCGGCATTCACACTGCACGCTGGGTGACCTGCCCCGATGCAGCGCACTTCAACGAATTCATCAAGGCCAACCAGGGACGACTGGCAAAAGACGTGGACGGCAACTACGCCTACCTCGCTGATACCAACGTAAACTTGCGCCTCGCCCAGGAGCGCTGGCCGAAAGTACAGTTCCATGCCACGCGCGAGCATGGGCAGCAACTGGGTTAAATAGCGTCAGGCTGGCTCGGGAAATTGCTATGTGCCAATTCCGTAACTGAAGGCAAATCCTGTTATTTTGCCAGCGTGTCGAGGATATCGCGCTTGTGCTCTTCTTCCTGA
The DNA here is from genome assembly GCA_035529795.1 of Gallionella sp. Lineage (GTDB taxonomy): Bacteria > Pseudomonadota > Gammaproteobacteria > Burkholderiales > Gallionellaceae > Gallionella. The sequence continues at coordinate 103,381 of DATKVZ010000034.1, forward strand.
ATCAGGATATCTTCCAGCACGCGCCGCAGGCCGTATTCCTTAAGCTCCTCGGCCTGGGCAATGCGCTCTTTGTAGCGTTTGATAGCGTTATTCTCACCCCATAGATCCTGCTTAAGCATTTCCACACTATCCTTGGAGATCGCGCGTTTCTCCACGTCCACGGTGGGCACGCCGCCGAGAAAATCGATCTGATCGGAGAGCAACACGGCATGCGCCATTTCCTCCTGCGCGTGGATCAGAAACTCCTTCTGGATGGAACCGAATTGCGCGCCGTTGATCGTGGAGGCGTGCTGCGTATACTGGATGGCCGCAGAGTATTCCCATTCCAGGTCCTTGTTGAGTTCGGCCAACAGCTTTTTCATGGTAATTTTCATTTGGTATCTCCTGTGGTTTAACAAAACAACGGTTTCATCTTATCAATTTGCCGTGCGGCGCGCTACCAACCTGAATGGCCTCCAACTATCCCAAACTCCGGCGCTATCGGTTAAGCTTACACTCGTCTTCAATTCACCGCACAAACACTATGGCACAGTATGTAATGTCGATGCACCGCGTGAGCAAAGTCGTTCCGCCCAAGCGTCAGATCATCAAGGATATCTCCCTCAGTTTTTTCCCCGGTGCCAAGATCGGTCTGCTCGGCCTGAACGGCTCGGGCAAGTCCACCGTGCTGCGCATCATGGCAGGCGTGGACAAGGAATACGACGGCGAGGTACAGCGCCAGCCGAACATTCGCATCGGCTACCTTGAGCAGGAGCCGCAGCTTGATCCGGACAAAACCGTGCGCGAGGAAGTGGAATCCGCCCTGGGTGAAGTGATGCAGGCACAGACTAAACTCGACGAGGTGTATGCAGCCTACGCCGAAGAGAGCGCCGACTTCGACGCGCTGGCCGCCGAGCAAGCGCGTCTTGAGGCAATCATTGCCGCCAGCGGCGCGGATTCCGAGCACCAGATGGAAATTGCAGCCGACGCGCTGCGTCTGCCGGATTGGGATGCCGTCATCAAAAATCTTTCCGGCGGCGAGAAGCGCCGCGTCGCCCTGTGCAAGCTGCTGTTGGAAAAACCCGACATGCTGCTGCTCGACGAACCGACCAACCACCTCGATGCGGAGTCGGTGGAATGGCTAGAGCAATTCCTGGTGCGCTTCCCCGGTACCGTCGTCGCCGTCACCCACGACCGTTACTTCCTCGACAATGCCGCCGAATGGATACTGGAACTGGATCGCGGTCGCGGCATCCCGTGGAAGGGTAACTACTCGAGCTGGCTGGAGCAGAAGGAAGCGCGCCTCGAGACCGAGAACAAACAAATCGACGCACACATGAAGTCGATGAAGCAGGAGCTCGAATGGGTGCGCCAGAGCCCCAAGGCGCGCCAGGCAAAATCCAAGGCGCGTCTGAACCGCTTCGAGGAACTCAATTCGCAGGAATACCAGAAGCGCAACGAGACGCAGGAAATCTTCATCCCGGTCGGCGAGCGCCTCGGCAACGAAGTCATCGAATTCAACGACGTTTCCAAAGCCTACGGCGACCGCCTGCTGATCGACAACCTCAGCTTCAAGGTGCCTCCCGGCGCCATCGTCGGCATCATCGGCCCGAACGGTGCCGGTAAATCCACACTGTTCAAGCTGATCACCGGCAAGGAGCAGCCGGATTCCGGCGAAGTGAAGATCGGCTCGACCGTCAAGATCGCGCACGTCGATCAGGCACGCGATTCGCTGCAGAACGACAAGACCGTATTCGATGCCATCTCCGGCGGCAACGACATCCTCACCGTGGGCAAATACGAAACTTCGTCGCGCGCCTACATCGGCCGCTTCAACTTCAAGGGTGGCGATCAGGCCAAGATCGTCGGCCAACTTTCCGGCGGCGAGCGCGGCCGCCTGCATCTGGCGCAGACCCTGATCTCCGGTGGCAATGTGCTGTTGCTCGATGAACCCTCCAACGACCTCGACGTGGAAACCCTGCGCGCGTTGGAAGACGCGCTGCTCGAATTCGCCGGCTGTGTGATGGTCATCTCACACGACCGCTGGTTTCTCGACCGCATCGCCACGCACATCCTCGCGGCGGAGGGTGATTCGAAGTGGACGTTCTTCGATGGCAACTATCAGGAATATGAGGCGGACAAGAGGAAGCGTTTGGGCGAGGAAGGCGCGAAGCCGAAGCGGATTCGGTATAAGCCGATTAGTCGGTAAATACATCAACTCCCTCTCCCGCTCGCGGGATAACCAGCGACTTGGTCGCCGTATTGGGGCGGCCTAGTCGAATGGCTAGTAGTTCTATCAGAGGGTTGGGGAGAGTGGATGTGAGCAATTCAACACAAAGCAAACGCATCGTCATCATCGCCGGGCCGAACGGTGCAGGGAAAACGACTTTCGCGCGCGAATTTTTGCCGGCAGATGCATCGTTGCCCAACTTTGTGAATGCTGATTGACACCCACGGTTTCAGCCGCCACCCCGCATTGGCCTTAAGCCACTATTAGGCGCTGCATTTCAAACTTATATCCTCCTTCCATGAAAGAATGTTGCACTTGGATTCAAAGCGCGCTCTTTCAAAAGTGGCATTTAATTCCCGATACTTCGAATAGCGGTTGCAATTGAGAATCATTCTCGTTTATGATGTTACCAATTGAGAATCATTCTTAATTGCACTTCTGTAAAACAGTTTATTAAACTCAAAAAAGGTAGCGCAAATGTCGCGACAATCCAATACTCCTCTGACTCTGGGGCTATCTGCCGCCATGATCTTGTTCATCGGCAGTGCCACGGCCGCCGAACCACCCTCCACCAACGAAATGTGGCGCATCATCCAGGAACAGCAAAAACAGATCGAAGCGTTGAAATCCCATCTCAATCAAACCGACCGGAAGGTCGAGGCCACGGGCGACGTCCTGGAGCAGGTCGCGGCCACGAAGCCGGGTAGTGGCGATGCCAGCTGGGCGGAGCGTACCCGCATCGGCGGCTACGGCGAACTGATTTACAATGACCTGACGGGCAAGGGTGGTGCCGGCAACCTAAACCAGCTCGATTTCCGCCGCTTCGTGCTGTATTTCAGCCATCAGTTCAACGACCGCATCCGTTTGTTCTCCGAGTTAGAGTTGGAGAACAGCATCGCCGGCGCTGGTCAAAACGGCGCAGTCGAACTAGAACAGGCCTACCTGGAATTCGACCTCAATGACCGGCACCGCGCCAAGGGCGGTATCTTCCTCATCCCCGTGGGTATCATGAACGAGACCCACGAGCCGAATACCTTCTACGGTGTCGAGCGCAATCCCGTCGAGAGGAACATCATTCCCACCACCTGGTGGGCCGGCGGCGCGGCGCTAAGCGGCGAGCTTGGCAGCGGCTTCAGTTACGATGCCGGCGTGCACGAGGGCCTCAACATTACCGATGCCAGCTACACGGTGCGTAAAGGCCGCCAGAAGACCAGCAAGGCCGAGGCCTCGGATCTGGCCTACACCGCGCGCCTGAAATGGACCGGTATGCCCGGCGTCGAGATCGCCGGCACCTACCAGCACCAGACCGACACCGGCCAGGGGCTGAATCTCGCAGCCGGCAGCGCCAATCTGTATGAATTGCACACGGCCATCAGCAAGGGTCCTCTCGGCCTGCGCGCCCTTTACGCACGCTGGGATCTAAACGGCAGTGGCCCGGCGGCTGTCGGCGCGAATGAGCAGTTTGGCTGGTACATCGAACCGTCGTTCAAATTCAATGATCAATGGGGTGTGTTCGCGCGCTACAACCTCTGGGACAATGCCGCCGGCAACAGCAGCGCCAGCGAGAAGAAGCAGATCGATGTTGGTGCAAATTTCTGGCCGCACCCGAGCGTCGTGCTGAAGGCAGATTATCAGGTCCAGGACAACGTCGACGGCAAGGAACAGAAGGGCTTCAATCTGGGGCTTGGCTACCAGTTCTGATGCCGCTGCCGGGTTATCACAAGACGATTCACGAGATACGGGCGACCGCACCCTGCCGCGCCTGAAGTGATTTTTCAGGGGCATTTCGATTTATAGATATACTCAACGCAGAAGCACAGGAGACGTATGAAAAGTCTTGGGGGCATTACACATAGGTCAAAAAGTAAGACGACAGCAGTAACATTCGTTTTACACATAACAACATGGCTGGGTGCCACTCTGCAGAGCGGTGCTCCAAACTCTGCGAGTTTGCTGCAACCATAATTTCTGACTGCAGAGTGGATACCGAAAATCTCTGCGCCTCCAGGTCTCTGAGTTGAAAATATTCACATGAGAATCCGTATGAGCCAATTCTTCTTCCTGCCCACCTTGCTGGTCACGCTGCTGATGACCTCTCCGCATGCGTGGGCCGAGGTTTATCAGAGCCCCGAGGCTTTTCTGAGTGAAGTGTTTGCGGGCAACATCCCCGCGCCAGAGGTGCTGTGGCTCACCGGCGCGGTGCGCGCTACCGTCAAGCAAATCCTCGGGCACGATCCGTCACAACTGCGGGTGCGCTACTGGTATCACGGTGTACGCAGTGCCTGGATTCTCGACGAAATTGGCAAGGAACAACCCATCACCACCGGTATCGTCATCGCTGCCGGTCGCATCGAGCGCATCCGTGTGCTGGTGTTCCGCGAGAGTCGCGGCTGGGAGGTGCGCCATGACTTCTTTACCAAGCAGTTTCTTCACCGGGGGCTGACGGATGACCGCAAACTGGACGGTCCGATCGACGGCATCTCGGGTGCCACGCTGTCGGTGCGCGCGCTGACCAAGCTCGCGCGCCTGGCCCTGTATCTCCACCAGCAAACACCAGCCGCCCATGCCACACCATAGAAAGCAGCCCAGCAAATTCAAATCATTGTATGTGTGGCACCGCTACGCCGGGCTGCTGGCGGCGCTGCTGGTGATCGTGCTCGCGCTGACGGGAATCGCGCTCAATCACACCGAAGAACTGCAACTCGACGCGCGCTTCGTGCGCTCGTCATGGGTGCTGGACTGGTACGGCATCCGCGCGCCGGAGACCTCTACGACCTATGCCACGCCGCTCGCACCTGTCACGTTATTTGGCCGGCAGTTGTATATCGGCGAGCGGCCGTTGACCGGTGACTATGATCGACTGATCGGCGCCGAGGTCATCCAGAATATGCTGATCACGGCCGTGGATGATCGCCTGCTGCTGACCGGAGCGGGGGGTGAACTGCTGGCCGAACTGACCATACTCGACGGCGTGCCCACCGGCCTGCGGCGTCTGGGCCGGGACCCGGAAGGGCGGCTGGTGGTCGCGGCCAGCACTGGATATTATCGTCCCGATACTGACTTCATCCGCTGGAAACGGCTACCGAAATCGCAGCACGACATCACCTGGGCACAGCCGGAAACCCTGACGCCGAAGCAGCGCCGCGCGCTGGAGCATGCCTTCCGTAACCGCGTCCTGCCTTGGGAGCGCGTACTGTTGGATCTGCACAGCGGCCGCATCTTCGGAACTTTTGGTGTCTGGGTCATGGATGGCGCAGCGCTGCTCATGCTCTTTCTCGCTGCCAGCGGTGTACTGGGCTGGCTCAAGCGCAAGCGTTGATGAGATCTGGGCCGCAATGCGCCCGTCACATCTTCGACTGCAGGCAGCTCTTCTCGGTCAGCTCCAGCTGGGTCTCCAGCCAGTCGACATACCCTTCTCTCTCCGAGATGTCCTCGAACAGCCTGCACGAGACGTAATCGTTGAGCCAGCCTGTCGGTTAGACAAAATCCCGGCAGAGCCCGGGCTTTTGTTTTTATCGTTTACAATGCGCGGCATGCCAATTAACCAAGCGAACAGTCGCAAATTCCAGTCCGGCAACCTGATACTGGTGGGTATGATGGGTTCCGGAAAGACCACTATCGGGCGAATGCTGGCCAAGCATCTGGACAAGGTATTTGTGGATAGTGATGCTGAAATTCAGCAGCGCACCGGCGTGACCATCACGCATATATTCGATATCGAAGGTGAGGCCGGTTTTCGCCAGCGCGAGACTGCCGCCCTTTGCGATTTGGTCGGACGCAGCAGCATGGTTTTGGGGACGGGCGGCGGTGCGGTACTGGTGGAGCAAAACCAAACAATGCTGCAACAGAATGGCATCGTCATTTACCTGAGGGCGAGTGTGCATGATTTGTGGCAGCGTACCCGGCATGACCGCAATCGTCCGCTGCTGCAAACTGCGGATCCGCATGCAAAATTGACCGAGCTACACCATCAGCGCGACCCGCTTTATCAGAAGGTTGCGGATATTGTTATCCAGACCGGCAGGCAAAGTGCGCATACCCTGGTGCTGCATTTAGTAAGTGAAATAGAGGCCTTCATTTCACGCAGGTCGGATCAAGCGTAGCGATCCGACGAACTTGGTAGCGGGATTATTTGTCGGATCGCTACGCTTGATCCGGCCTACAGAAAATTGACTGGAAAGATGATGCAAACACTGACAGTTGGCTTGGAAGAACGCAGCTATCCGATACATATCGGTTGCGGATTGCTCGGACAGGCAGAATTATTGCAGCCCTACCTGCCGCACCGGCGCGCGGCCATTGTGACCAACACCACGGTCGCGCCACTGTATTTGGATAAACTCCTTCACACCTTACAGAGCATTGGCGTCAGCTGCATACCAATCATCCTGCCGGACGGCGAGAAATATAAAGATTCCGCTACGCTCAATCTGGTTTATGACGCGCTGCTGGGCAACCATTGCGAGCGCTCCACACCGCTGATCGCACTCGGCGGCGGCGTGATCGGCGACATGACCGGCTATGCGGCGGCGACCTATCTGCGCGGCGTGCCATTCATTCAGATACCCACCACGCTGCTTGCACAGGTGGATTCTTCGGTGGGCGGCAAGACCGGCATCAACCATCCGCTCGGCAAGAACATGATCGGTGCGTTCTATCAGCCGCAACTGGTGCTGACCGATACCGATACGCTGAATACCCTGCCGGATCACGAGCTTTCGGCCGGTCTGGCGGAGGTTATCAAGTATGGTCTGATTCGCGATCTGCCTTTTCTGGAGTGGCTGGAACAGAACCTCGACAAACTGCTGGCGCGCGATACTGCCGCCTTGCAATATGCCATCACGCGCAGTTGCCGGAACAAGGCGGAAGTCGTTGCAGCCGACGAGCGTGAAAGCGGTGAACGCGCCTTATTGAATCTGGGGCATACTTTAGGCCATGCCATCGAATCGGGTATGGGCTATGGCAACTGGCTGCATGGCGAGGGGGTGGCGGCGGGCACCATTATGGCGGCAGACTTGTCGCAACGGCTGGGCTGGATCAGTACCGGGGATGTGGCGCGCATTCGCAACTTGTACAAGCAAGCCGGATTACCGGTAGTCGCCCCCGACTTGGGCGCCGACAAATACCTTGACCTGATGAGGCTGGATAAAAAAGTCGAAGGCGGCAAAATGCGCTTTGTGTTGCTCAGGGGAGTCGGACACGCCATCGTGTATGGCGATGTGCCGCCGGAATTATTAAGTCAAACACTGGAGGAGTGCGTGCGTGGCTGAACTTGCACCTTATGCAGTCACTGAGACCAACTCACGCGGTCGAAAGATAGCGGAGGAGGCGCCATCCGGGCGCAGCGCGTTCCAGCGTGATCGCGACCGCATCATCCATTCCGGCGCCTTCCGCCGTCTGGAATACAAAACACAAGTATTTGTAAACCACGAAGGCGACCTGTTTCGCACCCGTCTTACGCACAGCATCGAAGTTGCGCAAATTGCCCGTTCCATTGCGCGGCGCCTGCATCTGAACGAAGACCTGGTCGAAGCGATTTCGCTTGCACATGACCTTGGGCACACACCGTTCGGCCATGCCGGGCAGGATGCACTGAATGCCTGCATGAAAGACTACGGTGGTTTTGAACACAACCTGCAATCACTGCGCGTGGTGGATTTGCTGGAAGAGCGCTATGCCGCATTTGATGGGTTGAATCTGTGCTTCGAAACACGTGAAGGTATTCTCAAACATTGCTCCGCAGTCAATGCCGCAAAGCTGGAAGAGCTGGGCGAACGTTTTTTGCATAATCGCCGTCCCTCGCTGGAAGCGCAAATTGCCAATCTTGCCGACGAAATCGCTTACAACAATCATGATGTGGATGACGGTCTGCGCTCGGGATTAATCGCACTGGAACAGCTTGCTGCCGTGCCGTTGGTGGCAACGCATCTGAATGAAGTGCGCCGCACCTATCCGGATTTGCCGGAGCGGCGTGTAATACATGAAACAGTGCGGCGCATCATTAACACGCTGGTGTCCGATTTGATACAACAAAGCGAGGGCAATATCAGTGCCCATGATTTGTCCACACTAGATGACGTGCGCACCGCACCGGTACTGATCGCCTTCAGTACGGAGATGAGCGAACAGCAGCGCGTTCTGAAAAACTTTCTGCATACACATTTATATCGTCACTACCATGTGCTGCGCATGAGTTCCAAGGCGCAGCGCATCATTAGCGATCTGTTCGCTATCTTCATGCAGGATGTTCGCCTGCTGCCGCCGTCATTCCAGCGGCAAGCAGAACCGGAGCGCGCTCGTGCGGTTGCCGATTACATCGCCGGCATGACCGACCGCTATGCCATCCGCGAGTACCGTCGAATATTCTCGGTGGAAGAAGTATTGGCGTAGCCTTTGAAACTGTGTGCCATACATGGCGGACGGAAACGACACAAGGCCTAAATTACACTACAGGCCGGCTTGCGCTGGTTATTGATCAAGGCATAAAACAGCTCGCCAGATTCCATCAATCGTGGATTTTGCCAACCACTTCCTTTATCATGGCGAACCGGTCGATTGAGAGTGCAATAACATTCTGCCGGGTCAGGATTAATACGCTGATGATGGCGATGCCATGTCGGCGTGATGGCACAGGTGTATCGCATGAAATTTGCGATACACAAAGAATTGGCGGGTCTCTCCGCATTGTGGGTTGGTGAATCTGGTCAGGTCCGGAAGGAAGCAGCCACAGCCGATTACTGCAAGTGCCGGGGGTAAGGCTCGCCTCCTATTTTCGGAGCGAGATAACGATGAAAAAAATTGGCTTGCTGGCAAGCGCCCTGCTGTTCAGTGTTAACGCACTGGCTGTAGACGGCGCATCCGTAGAATACGGCAATGGTGATGCGACTGATATGGCGCGTGTCGGGATGTCATGGAGCTGGGATAGGCAATGGTTCGCCGATGGCGATTGGCTGGTAACCGGCTACTGGGAAGCATCCTTGGGCAGTTGGCGCGGGAAGAGCACTGCTGGCAATAACCAGACTGTCACGGATATCGGCATTACACCGGTATTCCGCCTGCAACAGAAAAACCCGGGTAAATTTGCGCCGTATGCGGAGGCCGCAATCGGCTTTCACCTGATAACGCCCACCTTCATTTACACAAACCGGCATTTTGGAAGTGCTTTCCAGTTCGGCGACCATCTCGGCGCTGGCGCGCGTTTCGGTGACCGTCGCCAGTTTGACCTGGGCTATCGCTTTCAGCATCTTTCCAATGGCGGCATCAAAAAACCGAACCAGGGCATCAACTTCAACCAGATCCGTTTCGCCTACCATTTCTAGGGTGATGTAACTTGTCAGCCACCACCGTACTCGCACGCAAATGGCGACCTAAAACTTTCGCGCAACTGGCGGGGCAGGAGCATGTTGTGCGTGCTTTGAGCAATGCACTGACGCAGAACCGGCTGCATCACGCTTATCTGTTTACCGGTACACGCGGCGTGGGCAAGACCACCATTGCCCGGATTTTTGCCAAATCACTGAATTGTGTGACGGGTATCACCGCCACTCCCTGTGGGGAATGCAGCGCCTGCAGGGAAATTGATAGCGGCCGCTTTGTCGATTTAATCGAGCTGGACGCCGCATCCAATACCCAAGTGGACAACATGCGCGAGCTGCTGGAGGGTGCACTGTACGCACCGACCAGCGCACGTTTCAAGGTGTATATCATCGACGAGGTGCACATGCTGTCCAAGTCGGCCTTCAACGCGATGCTGAAGACGCTGGAAGAGCCACCGGAGCATGTGAAGTTCATCCTCGCCACCACCGATCCGCAAAAAATTCCGGTCACAGTACTGTCGCGTTGCCTGCAATTCAATCTGAAACAATTGCCGCCCACCCTGATCGCGGGGCACCTGCAGCAGGTGCTGGAGCAGGAACAGATTCCCTTCGAACCCGCAGCAATCAACCTGATTGCACGGGTTGCACAGGGCAGTATGCGCGATGCGCTGAGCTTGCTGGATCAGGCGATTGCTTTTTCTGCCGGCGAGGTGGCAGAAGCAGTGGTGCGCACCATGCTCGGGGTGATAGATCAGGATTATCTGTTCGATTTGCTGGCTGCGTTGCACGTTCAGGATGGCACCGCATTGCTTGATATTGCCGATAACATGGCAGCACGCAGCATAGCGTTTGACGCGGCTTTGCAGGAATTGGCAACATTGCTGCATCGCATCGCGCTGGTGCAAACCGTGCCGCAAGCCATTGCCGAAGATGAGCCGGATCTGGTGCGTTTGCAGGGATTAGCGCAAGCGTTTACGCCAGAAGAGGTGCAATTGTTTTACCAGATCGCCATTCACGGACGCGATGAGATCAATTTGGCTCCCGATGAATACGCCGGCTTTACCATGACATTGCTACGCATGTTGGCGTTTGTGCCGATCAGAGACATGCCGCAGACGATATTGGCCGTGCCAACCGCGACACAGTCTGGCGCGCAGCCTGTTGCTGCGAAAGCAGGCAAGGCTGCGACAGACAAAAAACCTGTGGCGGTCCCGACAGCGCCCGCTCCCGTTAGCCACATTCCGGCTGACGGCGCTGCAAATAGCGAGGCTGCATTGACTGGCCAGCCGGACTGGGGAATATTGCTGACGCAGTTGAATGTGCAGGGTATGGCGCAACAGTTGGCGAAGAATTGTGTGTTGCAAAGTTTCTCGGACGGGCGAATCACGCTGTGTTTGTCGCAGCAGCACAAACACCTGCAAGCCAACCAGACGACAACCGGAAAACTGCAGGCAGCACTAAGCGATTATTTTGCCAAACCGGTGCAGCTGAGCATCGTGCTGGGAGAGACACAGTCAGCCACGCCAGCCGTGGTCGAGCAGCAGGCCAGGCACCTTAAACAACAGCAGGCAAGTGATTCAATCACACAGGACAGCTTTGTGCGTGAGGCACAATCAGAGTTGGGCGCGAGCCTGATAGCGGAGTCGATTAAACCAATATAGCAAGTTGAGGAGAACATAAAAGTGATGAAGGGTGGATTGGGTGGTTTGATGAAGCAGGCGCAGCAAATGCAGCAGAACATGCAGAAGGCGCAGGCTGAGCTGGCAAACGTGGAAGTCGAAGGTCTATCGGGTTCCGGTATGGTCAAGGTGGTCGTTACTTGCGCGCATGAAGTGCGTCGCGTGTCACTGGACGATAGCGTGTTATCCGACGACAAGGAAATGCTTGAAGACCTGATCGTGCTGGCACTGAATGATGCGATGAAAAAGGCGGAAACTGTTTCGCAGCAGCACATGAGCGGCTTCACCACCGGTATGGGTTTGCCACCGGGGATGAAATTACCGTTCTGATGCCCTCCCATCTGGATGAATTGATCGCGGCGTTGCGCTGCCTGCCGGGGGTCGGACCGAAATCCGCACAGCGCATGGCATACCACTTATTGCAGCGTGATCGTCCCGGGGCGCTGCATCTGGCACAATCGTTGGAACTGGCGGCCAGTAATATCCGGCACTGCAGCAAGTGCAATAATTTTTCCGAACAGGAAGTGTGCACACTGTGCGCATCATCCAAACGCGACGCAAGCCTGCTGTGCGTGATCGAAATGCCCGCAGACTTGCTGATGATGGAGCAAACACAATGTTATCGTGGCATGTATTTTGTATTGATGGGCAGGCTGTCGCCGCTGGATGGCATTGGCGCAAAAGAGCTGCATTTTGATCGTTTGGTCAAGCGCGTACAGGAACATCCCTGCGAAGTGATTCTGGCGACCAATTTCACCGTGGAAGGCGATGCCACGGCGCATTATCTGGCAACTTTGCTGCAATCGCAGAGTGTCAAAGTATCCCGCATCGCACGCGGCTTGCCGGTTGGCGGAGAATTAGAGCAGGTGGACAGCGGGACACTGGCACAGGCCGTACTGGAGCGGCGTGAAATATCGATATGAATGAGCAGGGCGAAAAACTGCAAAAGGTGCTGGCGCAAGCCGGATTCGGTTCGCGCCGCACCATGGAGGAATGGATCGCCGCCGGACGTGTCAGCGTAAACGGCGAACCGGCCATTCTGGGGATGCGCGTGGTGGAGGGCGACTTGGTGAAGGCCGAACGGCGCACCATCCGCGTCGGCGAAAGGGAGCACGCCATACGTGTGCTGCTGTATCACAAACCGGAAGGTGAAATTGTCAGCCGCGATGATCCGGAAAAACGCGCCAGCGTATTCGATAAATTACCCAAATTACGCGGGCAGAAATGGATTGCCGTCGGGCGGCTGGATTTCAATACCAGCGGTCTGCTGATTTTTACCACCTCCGGCGAACTGGCGAACTGTCTGATGCACCCGCGTTTTGAGGTCGAACGCGAATATGCGGTGCGCGTGCAGGGCACCATGACGGAGGCGCAGGTCAATCAGGCGCTCAAACAGGGTGTTGAGCTGGAGGATGGCCCGGTGAAGTTTGAAAAACTCGAAGACCAGGGTGGCGAAGGGTTCAATCACTGGTACCGGGTGATGCTCAAGGAGGGACGCAATCGCGTGGTGCGCCGCACCTTTGATGCGTTGGGGCTGCCGGTCAGCCGGCTAATGCGCGTGCGCTTCGGCATCATCAATCTACCGCCGCGTCTGAAGCGCGGGATGACTGCCGAATTGGGGGAGAAAGAAGTTACACAGGTGCTTGACTGGGCGGGCATTACCGCTGATAGCGATACATCTCAGCAGAGTTCGCCGACTTCACGCCAAATCGACCCGGTGCAACCGGGAAAAATCACACAGAGCCGTGCCGCTGTGACGCAAACTGTACAGCGTACCGGCCGAACCCACAGCAGGAAAAGTAAAACTGGTGTAAAACGTTGACTATCATTAGAATTCACAACATTGCATCCGGTCAATCATTCAGGCCGGAGTTACTGAAAAACAGCAGGCAAGGTACCGGATATTTGAATGGAAGAGCGCGATAACAGAACTATCATGTGCAGTGTGCTGTTCCTGGATATTGTGGAATATTCCAGGAAGCCGGTGTCTGGACAAATTTCACTGAAAGACAGATTTAACAGCTATCTTTCCGCTGCTATTCACGATGTACCGGTAGCCGATCGCATCATTCTGGATACCGGTGACGGGGCAGCCATCAACTTTCTCGGCGATGTGGAAGATGCGCTAAAAACTGCACTCAGCCTGCGCGACAGCATCCTCAACGAAGATCCCGGCACGAATCCGCCCCTGCTGATACGTGCGGGTATTAACCTCGGGCCGGTGCGACTGGTCAGGGATATCAACGGGCAACCCAATATCGTGGGTGACGGCATCAATGTCGCGCAGCGCGTCATGGGGTTTGCGGATGTTGACCAAATACTCGTGTCGCGCTCTTACCACGATGCAGTTTCGCGCCTTTCTCTCCAGTATGCCGGAATGTTCAACTATCAGGGGTCGCGCACCGACAAGCACGTGCGCGAGCATGAGGTGTATGCCGTTGGACACCTCGGCGACAAGACGGCGGAACTGATTGCCACGAGTATGCTGGCAGCGCAAAAACCCGGCATGTCAGTGCATTTTCTGGCATTCGTCCGTGAGAGTTGGAGCGCAGTGAACTCGTGGTCGGATAATACAATCAAAAATTTAAAATCACGCTTTAAACAAGCTGATTCCCGGCAACGTGCCATCTATGCCGGCGCGATTGCCGTGCCGGTGGTGCTGCTTGGTGTGCTGGCATTAATACTGGGCGGTCATAAGGAAACACCCGCCCCTCCGGATGCCGAATTGACAACAACAGCGACTGGTATCGAGCCGGCTCCTGCGGTGGTTGTGGAGATTTCCGGCGCGCCCGCTGCAGAAAACAAGACCGAAGAAACAAGTCCGGTGCAGCCCGGCGCTGCCTCCAAACCGGATACAAAAAAAATGACCGGAGGCAAGCCGGTACCGAAAAAAACTTTCGACAGCACGGCCGACAGCAAAAAAGCCAGCGAACTACCCAAAAGCGAACCACCCAAACAAACAGATACGCAGCCCAAGAGTGCGACAACCGAATCAGCCGACAAGAAAAGCTGGCTTGAAGACATTATCAGCGGCAAGGCCGAACCGCAAGGCGCACCGGCTCATATTATCGTTCGATGCGACCCCGGAACTCAGGTGTTTGTAGATGGGACACAAAAGGGCAAGTTAACGTCGAAGTTGCTTAAGATAGACGTTCCTCCGGGCAAGCACACTGTGATTATAACCAGCATCAGTGGCGAGGTTTACTCGCAAAAAATTGAGTTATCCGCAGGCAGAACGGCAAATATCAGCCCGAATTTTTGTGATTAGCGGATATTTCTGATTACCGGGTTTATGCAAATGAACAGCGCAATTAAAAACTCATACGGGCGAACATCATGATTAGCCAGCTAGGGCGCTATGAGGTGCTGGGCGAGCTTGGCCAAGGGGCGATGGGCATCGTCTACAAGGCCAAGGATCCGCTGATTGATCGCGTGGTTGCGATAAAAACAATTAATCTTGGCCTCGCGCTGGATGAAAAAGAAGAATACGAGGGCCGGTTTTACCAGGAGGCCAAGGCGGCCGGTCGGCTCAACCATCCGAATATCGTGACGGTTTACGATGTGGGCAAAAGCGGCGATGTAGCCTACATTGCCATGGAATTCCTGCAGGGGCGCGAGCTGCGCGACATCATGAACGATGAGGGGTCGCTGCCCGTCGAGCAGGTGCTGGATATCGTTGCCCAGGTGGCGCAGGGGTTGGCTTATGCGCACGAACACGAAATTGTACATCGTGATGTCAAGCCGTCCAACATCATGGTGGTGCGTGACGGTCATGTAAAAATTACCGATTTCGGTATTGCGCGCATGGCCTCCTCGGCGGTACGCACCCAGACCGGCATGGTGCTTGGTTCGCCAAAATACATGTCGCCAGAGCAGGTGATGGGCAAGGAGATCGACCAGCGTTCGGATATTTTCTCACTGGGCGTAATGCTTTATGAGATGCTGACCGGGCAGGCACCCTTTAATGGCGAGAACGTCAATGCCATCATGTATCAGACCCTGAATGCGGTTCCGGCGCCACCCAATACATTGAACCCTGCTGTACCGGAGATGGCCAATTTTATCGTAGCCAAGGCATTGGCCAAAAAACTGGAGGATCGCTACCAGAGCGCCAAGGATTTTGCCGTTGACCTGCGCGCTTGCCGCGATACCTTGCCGCGCAGCGGCAAACCGATAGATGTCTCCGCGCCTGCCGGCGGAGAAAGAAAATTGCCGGATGCCATTGCCAGCACCGGTAGTAAGGAGGCGAGCGATGAGGAGGCGAAGCCGTCGTCAACGGCAGGCTTGTCAAAGGCTTTCGATTCCAACGCTGCGACTATGCGCCTGGCTGCCTTGACCGCCACCAGCGAAGATGTTGATGAGCTGACCAGAACGCTCAAGATCCAACGTCCCAGCGCAGAGGCGCTCAAGCGAGCGGCACCTGCTGCAAAAAATGTCCGCCCGGCATCCTCTGCCGTCCCTCGCGCTGCCGTGCGCCAAAACCCGGCAAAACCGGCAGCTCAACCCGATAGCGGCAAGTTGATTCTGATGATCATTGTGGTACTGCTGTTATTGGGTATTATCGCTTTCCTTGCCACCTGACTTTTTGATGCCTCCAGGGAATATGGCAATCAGGCCTTCGGCGCGCTTTGCCGTAGTTCTGCTGCTGTCACATGCGATAGCCGCATCCGTGGTGTACATGACCGCGATGCCATGGGCAGCCAGGCTGGTGGTATCTTTGCTGATTTTGCTGAGCTTGTCCTATTACCTGGCGCGTGACATTTTCCTCGTTTTTCCTTATTCATGGCACGAGATTTTGCTCGATCAGGGTGGCGTGTCCGTCATTGTGCAAAATGGTTCAAAGCTGACCGGGTGGGTTGCAGGCAAGACCATCGTCAGTCCGTATTTTGTCCTGTTGTGCATCAGACCAGAAGGACGCTACCGGCCGGTTTCCCGTGTCATATTTCCCGATGCGATGGACGGAAATGCCTTTCGCGAGTTACGTGTCGGCCTGAAATTTGCCGTGTGAGGGCACACAGACTACCGCATGTAGCGGCTATACCTTTAGCCGTAACCTTGCTGGTGAGTAGCTAGCCAAATTCCTTGACTATGTGTTGTTGCCTGCGGCTGATTGGTTGCGCTTCATCCAGGCTCTTTAGCCTGACTATCCAACCGCTGCCCTCCCCTTCTTCGCCACCCTTCTCGAAGCCTTCGATTGCCTCTTTTGCCACCAGGCAGTTGCGATGAATGCGCACGAAGCGTGCAGAAAATTCCTTTTCCATCGCGGTGAGCGATTCTTCAAGCAGATATTCGTGTTCGGCGGTACGCACCGTGACATATTTCAGCTCGGCACGCAGAAACAGCACCTGCTCGATGGGAACAAGCTGAATTTTGCCGCGCTCGTGAATGGACAGATGCCTGCGTGGCTCCGGCAGCAAGTCGCGCAACACTTCGGTTTGCACCGGCACGGCTTCACGCGCGCGTGTAAGGGCTTCGAATAATCGTTTCAGGCGGATCGGCTTAAGCAGGTAGTCGATGGCGTGCAGCTCGAACGCCTTGATCGCGTAGGCATCGTAGGCGGTAGTGAAAATAATTACCGGCGGTTTGGGCAGTTTATTGAGGTGCTGTGCAAGTTCGATGCCATCCATCTGTGGCATGCGGATATCCAGCAACACCACGTCGGCGGGCGTTTCCATGAGCTTGTCCAGCGCCTCCTGGCCGTTACCCGCTTCGCCCACGATGTCCAACGCCAATTGCTCGCTGCAATCGTGCAGCAGATCACGCAAGCGATTACGCGCAGGCAATTCGTCATCCACGATAAAAACACGCAATGCCAGTTCGACCAGATTCATACCGTCTCTCCCTTTATATATGGCAACGTGATTTCCACGCGGTAGAAATCCATGCCGCTTTCAACCTGATAGCGCGCCTCGACATCAAATAACAGCGCCAGCCGTTCGCGAATGTTCTGTAGTGCCATTTTGTTGCCGGGATGCGATACGCTGCCGCTTGGCGCGCAGGGATTCTCCACCTTGAGCCGCAGTTCATCGCCGCTGCGGTGCAGCGTAACGGTAATGCTGCCACCTTGTGGCAACGGCTCGATGCCGTGATACACGGCGTTTTCCAATAACGGCTGCAACAACAGCGGCGGAATTAACACAACATCCGGCATTTCCACCACTTGCCAGTTCACCCGCAACCGTTCGCCCATACGCAATTGCTCCAGTGCGATGTATTGCTTGCTCAACTCGATTTCCTGCCGCAGCGGCACAAGGTCTTGCGCTTCCACCATTGCCATGCGGAACAGGTCGGACATGTCTTCCAACGCAGTCTCGGCACGCTTTGGTTCGGTACGCACGATGCTGAGCACGGCGTTGATGGTATTGAACAGGAAATGCGGCCGGATGCGTGCGCGCAACACCTGTAAACGCGCCTCGTGCAAAGCGCGCGACAGCACCCGGTTGCGCCAGCGGAAATATACCAGCAGGACGCCGCATACCAGCACACTGAGCAGCATATACCTCACCACGTCAAAATAGGTTCCACCACCGCCCGGCGGACGATACAGCTCGCCGCCGAAATGATAGATGGCCAATGTCAACATCACCGCCAACACATTCACTATCAACACGCCACGCCAATAGGCAATTCGGCCCAACCACGGCTGCATTGCCCACAGCAACAGCAAACCGGACAACAGAATGGGTGAGAGCAACGTGGCAATTTGCATCATGCGTAGCGGCACATCCGCCCATACATTCGCCAGCAAGAATGCCTGCAACAACGCAAGACCGTTGCATATCAGCAGGATGCGCAACATCACGCCGAGGTTGCGGAAGTTTGGCAACGCGTCAGGCGAGGTATTTTGTTTTATACTGCGCGCCTTATTCATGGCGGGTAATCCTACCGTTTTTCATGCTTCATTCTGGGACAAGTGGGGGCAGCGATGCAAGATAAAGATACCTGGTCGGGGCGGTTTACGGAACCGGTGGCGGAACTGGTGAAACGCTATACCGCATCGGTGGGCTTTGACCACAAGCTGGCCATGTTCGATATTCAGGGCTCGCAGGCACACGCGCAGATGCTGGCGGCATGCAACATCATCACCGCACAGGATCTGGGCGACATCCAGCGCGGCCTCGCACAAATCGAAAATGAAATCATCGGCGGTGATTTCGTCTGGTTGACCGACTTGGAAGACGTGCATCTCAACATCGAGAAGCGCCTTACCACGCTGGTCGGCGATGCCGGCAAACGCCTGCACACCGGGCGCTCGCGCAACGACCAGGTGGCAACCGATATACGCCTGTACCTTCGTAGTGCGACCGATGACCTGCTGCACCTGATCGGGAATTTGCAAACCGCATTGCTGGATCTGGCACAACATCATACCCACACCATCATGCCCGGTTTCACCCACTTGCAGGTGGCGCAGCCGGTCAGCTTCGCACATCACCTGATGGCGTATTTTGAAATGCTTAAGCGCGATGCGGAACGGCTGCACGATTGCCGCAAGCGCGTAAACCGCCTGCCGCTTGGTGCGGCTGCTTTGGCCGGTACCAGTTACCCCATCAGGCGCGAAATGGTGGCGGAATTGCTGGGTTTTGATGGCGTGTGCGAGAACTCGCTGGATGCAGTTTCGGATCGCGATTTCGCCATCGAATTCACCGCCTGCGCCGCGCTGATCATGACGCACCTGTCGCGCTTTTCTGAAGAATTGATTCTGTGGATGAGTCCGCGCTTTGGCTTCATCGACATCGCCGACCGCTTCTGCACCGGCTCAAGCATCATGCCGCAAAAAAAGAACCCCGATGTCCCAGAGCTGGTGCGCGGCAAGACCGGGCGGGTGAATGGCCATCTGGTCGCGCTGCTCACACTGATGAAAGGCCAACCACTGGCCTACAACAAGGACAATCAGGAAGACAAAGAACCGCTGTTCGACACAGTGGAGACCCTGACGCAAACACTGCGTATTTACGCCGACATGATCGGTGGCATCAAAGTCAAACCGGAAGCCATGCGTAGCGCGGTATTACAGGGTTATGCCACAGCAACCGACCTGGCCGATTATCTGGTGAAAAAAGGCCTGCCTTTCCGTGATGCGCACGAGGCGGTGGCGCTGGCGGTGCGCTTCGCCGAACAGCACGGCTGCGATTTGAGCGATATCAGCCTCGCCGAATTGCAGCAATTCTCCGACCTGATTAGCGAGGATGTATATCAGGCACTGTCGCTGGAAGGATCACTCGCCAGCCGCAACCACATCGGTGGCACCGCACCAAAGCAAGTGAAAGCTGCCATCGCACGGGCACGCGCCAGTCTCGCTAAATAACACGCAAAAAAACGGGCGACCTAGAGATCGCCCGAATAGGAGGAGAGTATGAAAAGTAGAGTTGTTGCCAACCACTAACCCCAACACTCGGTTCGGACTATATCCACACTCTCCATAAATTCATATATGCCGAAATACCTATATATTTCGGCCTAGCCTTTTCCGGTAATACGTTGGATTATCCCCTCCGGCAATATGGGTGAATCTATTTCGGCTAGTTAATGTCTTCCAGCAATTGTTTCAGCTCCCCGTTCTGGTACATCTCGGCCATGATGTCCGAGCCGCCAACAAATTCACCCTTGATGTAAAGCTGCGGAATGGTCGGCCAGTTAGCGTAGTCCTTGATCCCCTGGCGGATTTCCGCATCCTGCAGCACATCCACGGTAAACAATCCTTTTATGCCCAGGGTGTTCAGGATGTGCACTGCATTGGCGGAAAAACCACATTGCGGAAACTGCGGGCTGCCTTTCATGTATAGCACAACCGGATGTGCAGTGACCTGCTCGTGAATGCGCTGCTGTGTGTCTGTGCTCATGGCGTTATTACCCGAATTAAATGGTCTGGTATTCTATCGATGCGAGTAACGCGGCGTCAAGCATGAGTGCCGAATATGCCATGGAAGCCTGAAATTGGGTCGGTACGGGTGTGCTATGCTCGACGCGGTTGTTCAGGTGATAGTGTAATGAGGCTCATCCTTGGTTTTTTGTTGGCGATCACTTTGCCCGCTTTTGGCGCGTCGTTCACGGGTGATGCGGATTTTCTGGCGGCACGTGATGCGTTTCGTGCCGGTGATGCGGATAAGTTGAAACGTTTCGCACAGCGACTGAAAAATACACCTCTGGAAGTTTACGGTAGCGCCTACCAACTGCGCCTTAACCTGGAAAATACCGACGTAAAGGCGATAAGAAATTTCCTTTCCCGACCGGAAGACACACCGGTGATCGACCGCTTGCGCAGTGAGTGGCTCAAGTTACTCGGTAAAAAACAACAATGGGATTTGTTCGATGCGGAATATCCACGCCTGCTTGTTGAAGATACCGAGCTCGCCTGCTATGCCCTGCAATCGCGCCTGCGTATCCAAAAGCAAACTGTGCTGCATGAAGTGCGCAGGCTTTGGTTCAGCGGCAAAGGACAGCCAGACAGCTGCGGCCCACTGTTCGAAGCGGCGGTTTCCGCCGGCGTTATCAGCGAACAGGATATCTGGCAACGGCTGCGCCTGACGCTGGAAGCGGGCAATGTGTCGCTCGCGAAACAGCTTGCCGAAAGGCTGCACGACAATTATGCCGTGTCGGCTGCCGCATTGGAAAAAGCGGCAGCCGATGCGGATCGTTATCTGGAAAAGCTGGCACTGGATAATGCAGGAGAAGGCCCGCGCATGGTCGCGCTGTTCGCTCTGCATCGTCTCGCCAAGCAATCCCCCGACCTGGCCATTGTGCGCTGGAAAAAAATTGCGGCACACTTCACGGAGGCAGAGCAGCACTACTTTTACGGCTGGCTGGCCTACGAAGCGGCGCGCAAACTGGATAACCGCGCACTACAATGGTTCAAGGCGGCAGCAAACACGCCGCTTAACGAACCGCAATCGGCATGGCGTGTGCGTGCGGCATTGCGTGCCCAGGATTGGCCAAAAGTGCTGGCGGGTATCAATGCGATGGGCGCGCAACAGCAACATGAGGCAGCATGGCGCTAC
Source organism: Gallionella sp. (assembly GCA_035529795.1). GTDB lineage: Bacteria > Pseudomonadota > Gammaproteobacteria > Burkholderiales > Gallionellaceae > Gallionella. The sequence goes on from DATKVZ010000034.1 coordinate 124,583, forward strand.
TGGAAGGCGCGTGCCCTGCAGGCATTGGACAAGCCTGCCGAAGCAAGAATGCTGTTTGCGCCGTTGAGCAGTGAATATAATTTTTATGGGCAACTGGCAGAGGATGAACTGACAGGCTTGCCAGTGTTAAGCAACGTAGCCGCACCCAAACCCGGAAAGCAGGGAGTTGCAACGATGCTGGCGTTGCCTGGCATTCAGCGCACTCTGGCCTTGTACCGCATGGATATGCGCAGCGAGGCCTCGCAGGAATGGAGCTGGACCCTGCGCAATTTCAACGACCAGGAACTGCTCACCGCAGCGGAAATTGCGCGGCGCAACCAAATGTATGACCGTGCCATCAGCGCGGCAGACAGGACCGTGAACGTACATGATTTCAGTTTGCGTTACCTCACCCCCTATCGCGATACTTTGCAAACGTACATTCACGAACATGGGCTGGAAGAGGCTTGGGTGTATGGCCTGATACGCCAGGAAAGCCGTTTTGTGACTGCCGCCAAATCCAGCGCCGGGGCAGCCGGACTGATGCAACTTATGCCGGCAACAGCGCGCTGGACAGCAAAGAAGCTGGGGTTGAAGGACTATCGGCAATCGTTGATTCATCAAATTGACACCAACCTGCGCCTTGGCACCTATTACATGAAAACGGTATTGTCGCAATTTGATGACAATCCGGTGTTGGCCTCGGCAGCATATAATGCCGGCCCGGGGCGGGCGCGCCGCTGGCGCGGGGATCAGCCACTGGAAGGCGCAATTTATGCCGAGACCATTCCGTTCGATGAAACACGCGATTACGTTAAAAAAGTGATGAGTAACACCGTGTATTACGCCACACAATTTGATGCGCCATCGATCCCGCTCAGGCAGCGCATGGGCGTCGTTTCAGCCCGGACGGCAGAAAACCAGTAAGTGGCGCCAGATGAAGAATGAAATAAAAATTTATTGCGTAGGCGGCGCTGTGCGCGACCAGTTGCTTGGCCTGCCGGTACAGGATCGCGACTGGGTGGTGGTGGGCAGCACTCCGGAAAACATGGTGGCACAAGGATTCCAGCCGGTCGGCAAGGATTTCCCGGTATTCCTGCATCCGCAAACACACGAGGAATATGCGCTGGCGCGCACCGAACGCAAGACCGCGCGCGGCTACAAAAATTTCGCCGTACATGCTGCGCCGGATGTCACACTGGAGCAGGACCTGCTGCGTCGCGACTTCACCATCAACGCCATCGCGCGGGATGAAAACGGCAACCTGACCGATCCGCATAACGGCATTACCGATCTGCGCGCCGGCATTCTGCGCCATGTCAGCGCGGCGTTCGGTGAAGACCCGGTACGTATCCTGCGCGCGGCACGCTTTGCAGCGCGCTTCGGTTTTACCATCGCGCCGGAAACACTGGCGCTGATGCGTGACATGGTGAGCAGTGGCGAGGTGGACGCGCTGGTGGCAGAACGCGTGTGGCAGGAGCTGGCGCGCGGCCTGATGGAAAAAACACCATCACACTTTTTTGAAACGCTGCGCAGTTGTGGCGCCCTGGCGAAAATTCTGCCCGAGATTGATGCGCTATTTGGCGTACCACAACCGGAAAAATTTCACCCGGAAATAGATTGCGGTCTCCATACCCTGCTGGTAGTGGACGATGCCGCGCGACACGATTACCCGCTGGAGGTGCGCTTTGCCGCATTGACGCATGATCTGGGCAAAGCAACAACGCCGGAAAATATTCTGCCGCGTCATACCGGGCATGAGTCACGCGGCGTGGAGCTGGTGAAGCAACTCACACAGCGGTTGCGCGTGCCCAATGAATGCCGCGATCTGGCATTGCTGGCGGCACGCTATCACGGCGACATCCATCGCGCCTTTGAACTGCGCGCCGAAACCATCTTCAAATTATTTCAGTCGACGGATGCCTGGCGCAGGCCGGAACGCTTCTCGCGCCTGCTGCTGGTTTGCGCCTCCGACGCACGCGGGCGTACCGGACATGAACAGGATGACTACCCGCAGGCGGCATATTTATCGCAACTGCTGGCTGCTGCGCGCGCAGTGGATGCCGGTAAAATTGCCAGTGGATGCGGTGATAGCAACACAATTCCCGCCGAAATACAAAAGGCACGTACCAGCGTGATTGCATCCGAAAAACGGCGGTTGCGTTGAAACGCTGCCCTTTCCCCGGGTTCGCTGTTCCCTGGCAAGACCGGCAACCACAAGGTGAGCGGTTCTGTGATAAGCTCCACGCCATTGTGATTCCACTCGTTTATTGAGCGATTTATCTCATGTCTTCCGCTGCTGCATCTTCCCGCGCGAATATATTGCTACGCGGCGAAATTCTTGACTTGCACGCTTACCATGTTTCCAACAGCGCCGGCTACGTCAAGCTCGACGCAATGGAAAATCCCTATTGTTTGCCGCACGAGTTACGCAGTGAAATCGCCGCCGCAGTCGCTGCTGCCGCCATCAACCGCTACCCCGATCCTGCGGCCGTATCACTCAAGAAAAAAATCCGTAGCGTAACCGGCTTGCCGGATGAAATGGGAGTATTGCTGGGCAACGGCTCGGACGAGTTGATTCAGTTACTGGCACTGGCGCTCAACAAACCCGGTGCAGCATTGTTGAGCGTGGAGCCGTCGTTCGTGATGTATCGGATGATCGCGATGTTTACCGGGATACGTTATGTCGGCGTACCGCTGGCTGCGGATTTTTCGCTGGATTTGCCGGTAACTCTTGCGGCAATCGAGCGCGAGCAGCCGGCACTGACATTCCTGGCCTACCCGAATAATCCAACCGGCAATCTGTTTCCATCCGACGCGGTAAGGCAAATTATCGAAGCCTCACCCGGGCTGGTGGTGGTGGACGAGGCTTACTATGCCTTTGCCAGCAGCAGCTTCATCCCGCATCTGGCGCGTTATCCGAATCTGCTGGTGATGCGCACCTTTTCCAAACTCGGCATGGCGGGACTGCGTCTCGGTTTTCTGGCAGGCAGTGCGGCGTGGCTGGAACATCTGGAAAAACTGCGCTTGCCGTATAATGTCGGCGTGTTGCCACAGGTGGTCGCCGAAAAATTACTGGAACATCATGACGTGTTGTTGCAACAGGCGGAACAGATCAAACAGGATCGCGCCAAGCTGTACCGGCAATTGGGTGAAATTACCGCTGTACAGGTTTACCCCAGCGAGGCAAATTTTCTGCTGTTCCGCGTAGCGAGCGCCACGGAAGTGTTTAACAACCTGAAGCAGCGCGGCGTGCTGATCAAAAACCTGAGCGGTGGGCACCCGATGTTGAACGACTGCCTGCGCGTCACGGTGGGCACGCCAGAAGAGAATGAAAAATTTATTTGGGCATTGCGGGAAAGTTTGCAAGCAGCACAGTCGTAAGTCGGGCTCTGCCCGACCTACATGTTAATTTGAATACCGTTCAGTTTGGGGCAGGATCATGCGTAGCGCGAATGTTTCACGTAACACGTTGGAAACTCAAATCACTGTTGAATTGAATCTGGACGGCAACGGCAAGTCCAAATTTGATACCGGCCTGCCGTTTCTCGATCACATGCTCGACCAGATCGCCCGGCATGGCCTGCTGGACATCAACATTCTTGCCAAAGGCGATTTGCAAATTGATGCACACCATACCGTGGAAGATATCGGCATCACTTTCGGGCAGGCATTCAATCAGGCAGTCGGCGACAAGAAAGGCCTGCGCCGTTACGGACACGCTTATGTACCGTTGGATGAATCCCTGTCGCGCGTCGTGCTGGATATCTCCGGTCGGCCCGGCCTGGTGTTCAATTGCAAATTCGTGCGCGACAGTATCGGCGAATTTGATGTGGATCTGATCAATGAATTTTTTCAGGGCTTCGTCAATCATGCGCTGGTGACATTGCATATCGACAATCTGGCGGGTAGCAATGCCCACCATCAGGCCGAGGCTATTTTCAAGGCCTTCGGCCGCGCGCTGCGCATGGCGCTGGAGCTGGACCCGCGCATGGCCGGTGTGATGCCTTCCACCAAGGGATCGCTTTGACATGGAACACGCGCAGCGTTCGTTTGCCTCCTCTCCCGCATGCGGGAGAGGATTGAGGTGAGGGAAACAGGCATGGCAAATTCATTGTCGGGGATGGCGCAATTGCCATGCCCGTTAGGTTGAAATGGTCGATGTCGCCGTTGTAGATTACGGAATGGGTAACTTGCGCTCGGTCGAACAGGCTTTGCGCACGGTAGCGCCCGATGCCGAAATCGTCGTTAGCGACGATGCCGGGGTGATTGCGGATGCCGGGCGTGTGGTATTTCCCGGACAAGGCGCAATGCCGGACTGCATGCACGAACTGGAAGCACGGGGCTTGCGCAACGCCGTACTGCAAGCCGCGCGTAACAAACCTTTTCTTGGTATCTGCATCGGCCTGCAAATGCTGTTCGAACACAGCACCGAGGGCAATGTGGCGGGTCTTGGTGTTTTGCGTGGCGAGGTGGTGCGCTTTGCTTCCAACCTGAAAGATGCGCAGGGCAACAAACTCAAAGTGCCACATATGGGCTGGAACCAGGTACATCGAGTTCTCAGGCCTCTCCCTCCGGGGAAGGATACGATTGCCCTTCCCTCCTCTGGGGAAAAGTTGGATAGCCGGCTTGGGGGCGAACATCCGCTGTGGGCAGGTATTCCGCAGGATGCGCGCTTCTACTTTGTGCATAGCTATCATGTGCGCCCGCTGGACGAATCGCTGGTGCAGGCCACCAGCGATTACCCGCAGCCCTTTGCCTGCGCGGTAGCGCGAGACAATTTATTCGGGGTGCAATTTCACCCTGAAAAAAGCCAAACAGCAGGGCTGAAACTGCTGCAAAACTTTGTGCAATGGAACCCTTAACACTACGTACTGCCATGCTAATTATTCCCGCAATTGATTTGAAAGACGGTCACTGTGTGCGCCTTAAACAGGGCGTGATGGAAGATGCCACGGTGTTTTCCGAAGACCCCGCCGCGATGGCGCTACACTGGCTGGAGCAAGGCGCACGGCGTCTGCATCTGGTAGATTTGAATGGTGCGTTCGCGGGTAAACCCAAGAATGAAGCGGCGGTACGCAGCATCATCAAAGCGATGGGTGACAGTGATGTGCCGGTGCAACTGGGCGGCGGCATCCGCGATCTGGACACCATCGAACGCTATCTCGATGTCGGCGTGACCTATATCATCATCGGTACCGCGGCAGTCAAAGTGCCGGGCTTCCTGCATGAGGCCTGCGATGCTTTTCCCGGACACATCATGGTGGGATTGGATGCCAAAGGTGGCAAAGTAGCGGTGGATGGCTGGTCGAAGCTGACTGGTCACGATGTCGCCGACTTGGCCAAACGTTTTGAAGGCTATGGCGTGGAAGCGGTCATTTACACCGATATCGGGCGCGACGGCATGTTATCCGGCGTAAATATTCCGGCTACCGTCGAGCTGGCCAGCCCGCTCCACGTGCCGGTGATCGCCAGCGGCGGCATCACCAATCTGGACGATGTGCGCGCACTATGTGCGGTGCAAAGCGAGGGTATCAGCGGCGCGATCACCGGTCGCGCGATTTACGAAGGCACGCTGGATTTCAAGGCGGCACAGGCCTTGGCCGATGAGTTGACTCAGCAAATTAATTGATGCTTGCCAAAAGAATTATTCCCTGCCTTGATGTCACGGCAGGGCGCGTGGTCAAAGGCGTAAGTTTCGTCGAGTTGCGCGATGCCGGTGATCCGGTGGAGATTGCGCGCCGCTATGACGAACAAGGTGCGGACGAGCTGACTTTCCTCGACATTACCGCCAGTTCGGATGACCGTGGGATTATTTTTCGTATCATCGAGCAGGTTGCTTCACAGGTATTCATTCCGCTGACCGTCGGTGGCGGGGTGCGTGAAGTCGGTGATGTGCGCAACCTGTTGAACGCCGGTGCCGACAAGGTCAGCATCAACACCTCCGCCGTGCTGAATCCGCAACTGGTGGCGGATGCCGCCGGGCGTTATGGTTCGCAGTGCATTGTGGTGGCGATCGATGCCAAGCAAATTGCGCCAAATCACTGGGAAGTGTTTACGCACGGTGGACGCAAGGCTACCGGGTTGGATGCAGTGGCGTGGTCAAAAAAAATGCAGGGTTTGGGTGCGGGCGAAATTCTGCTAACCAGCATGGATCGGGACGGACAGAAAAACGGTTTCGATCTGGCGCTGACTCACGCGGTGACGGATGTGCTGGAAATTCCGGTAATCGCCAGCGGTGGCGTGGGCAACCTGCAGCACCTCGCCGACGGTGTAAAGCGGGGCGGAGCAGATGCGGTACTGGCGGCAAGTATTTTCCATTTCGGTGAATACACCGTACGGCAGGCCAAGGAATTTATGGCAGAACAGGGCATAGAGGTCAGATTATGAAAACCCTCCCGTGCAACTGCCGCACGTGTGATGTTGCAAGGAGAATTTTATGACTGAAGCCTGGCTGAACAGGGTGAACTGGTCGGAAGATGGTCTGGTCACGGCCATCGCGCAGGATGCTGCCAGTGGACGGATATTGATGGTCGCGTGGATGGACCGTGATGCCCTGAAACTCACTTGGCTGAAGAGCGAAGCGGTATATTGGTCGCGCTCGCGCAAGAAGCTGTGGCACAAGGGCGAAGAGTCCGGGCACATCCAGAAAGTGAAAGAAATCCGCTTGGACTGCGATGGTGATGTAATCCTGCTGCTTGTTGAACAACAGGGCGGCATTGCCTGCCATACCGGACGTGAAAGCTGTTTCTACCGCCGCCTGGAAAAAGGCCAGTGGGTGGAAGCGGATGCGGTGTTGAAATCCCCCGATGAGATTTATAAAAAATGAATTCAGAGAAAAGCAACCAGGATATTTTGCGGCGGCTGACAGAAACGCTGGAGGCGCGCAAGCAGGCTTCGCCGGAAAGCTCTTATGTCGCCAAACTGCTCAGCAAGGGTGAAGATGTCATCCTGAAAAAAATCGGTGAGGAAGCCACTGAGGTGATTCTGGCCAGCAAAGGGGGCGACAGAACCCATCTGGTGTATGAAGTTGCCGACTTGTGGTTTCATTGCATGGTGCTGCTGGCGAAACACGGCCTAAGCGCGGACGATGTGCTGAATGAGCTGGCGCGCCGCGAGGGCTTGTCGGGTATCGCCGAGAAAGAAAGCAGGGAGAAGGGCTGAGCATGAGTGACTGTTTGTTTTGCAGGATTGTGCGCGGTGAGATTCCGTGCCGCAAAGTGTACGAGGACAATGAGGTGCTGGCGTTTCACGACATCAATCCGGTTGCGCCGGTGCATTTCATGCTGATTCCAAAGCTGCATCTGGCTTCGTTGGTGGAGGCGGATGAAACACATGCTGCCTTGCTGGGAAAAATGCTGCTGCTGGCGCCCAAGCTGGCGAAAGAACAAGGTTTGGAAAACGGGTTTCGCACCGTGATCAACACCGGCAAAGGCGGCGGGCAGGAAGTGTTTCATTTGCACATACATGTCATCGGCGGTGGCAATATTCCACCCATGGTGCGACGCAGTTAATTCCAAGGAGAAACCAAAATGGGTTCACTCAGTATCTGGCACTGGCTTATCGTATTGCTGGTTGTCGTTTTGATATTTGGCACCAAAAAACTGCGTAATATTGGAAGCGATCTGGGTGGTGCGGTGAAGGATTTCAAAAAAGGAATGCACGACGGGGAACCCGGAGAAACGCCACAGAGCGGACGGATCATTGAAGGTGATACGTCATCCGGGACACCGGAGAAAGAAGGCAAATCAAACACGCATGTTTGATATCGCATTTTCTGAACTGCTAATCATAATGCTGGTGGCGCTGGTGGTCATCGGCCCGGAGCGGCTGCCGAAGGTGGCGCGCACTGCGGGTCATTTGTGGGGGCGGATACAACGTTATGTACAGAATGTCAAAAGCGACATTGCAAACGATCTGGCCATTCAGGAAGCGCGTCAATTGCAGGCCGGCATCAAGGAAAATATTTCAAACATCGAACAATCCACGCGCGAAGCCGTGCTGACAGCGGAACAAGAAATATTGCAGGCGCAATACGGCGCTTCTGCTGCCCCGCCGGGTCAACATAACCCGTCGGTCACACAAACTTCCGATACGCCCAATAAGCCGGCTTGATGGATACCAGTGAGAGCCTGATTGCGCACTTGATCGAATTGCGCACGCGCCTGCTGCATTTGGTCATCGTCCTGTTGCTGGCTTTCGTTTGCCTGTTTCCCTGGGCTCCAGACCTTTACACCCTGCTGGCGCAACCGTTGCTGGCGAAGCTGCCCAAAGGCGGACAAATGATTGCCACCGGGGTGGTCACACCATTCTTCGTGCCGGTCAAAGTGGCAATGATGGCCGCCTTCCTGATTACATTGCCTTACACGCTATGGCAAATCTGGCGCTTCGTCGCCCCCGGCCTATATGCACATGAGAAGCGGTTGGTATTACCACTCATCATTGCCAGCACGCTGTTGTTTTTCTCCGGCATGGCCTTTGCCTACTTTGCCGTATTCCCGATTATTTTCGGCTTTATTACCAGCATCGCGCCGCAGGGCGTGGCGGTAATGACCGATATCGATGAATATCTCAATTTTACGCTTGGCATGTTCATGGCGTTCGGCGTGACCTTCCAGGTGCCGGTGGCGGTAGTGATACTGGTACGGACCGGCATGGTTTCAATCGAAAAACTGCGCGAAATCCGTCCTTACGTGGTAGTCGGCGCGTTCGTGGTCGGGGCAATTTTTACTCCGCCGGATGTCGTGTCGCAATTCATGCTGGCGATCCCGATGTGGCTGCTTTATGAAGCGGGGGTTTTTGTTGCCAGTTGGATAAGCATAAAAAAGACCGTGCAGGCCGACTCCCGATAGCGGTAGCCGGGACGCTACCGTGCCGTGGGTTTGGGACGCTTGCCGATTTTTACCGATAGTTTTATAGCAGTCCCGTCGCGCAACAACTTGAGCTCGACGACCTTGCCGGGCGGCAGACTGGTCACAGTTTCCAGCATGGTGTTCCAATCATTAATGGCCTGGCCATCCATTGCAATCAGGATATCACCGGTCTCTACGCCCGCCTTCTCGGCCGGCCCGTTGCGCGTCACTTCAGTAATCAGCAGACCCTTGGCGCTACCCAGTTTGAACGACTCGGCCAGTTCCGGCGTGAGTTCCTGAACACCCGCGCCGATCCAGCCGCGCGTCACCGAACCGGTCAGGATGATTTGTTCCATGGTTTTTTTCGCGGTATCGGCGGAAATGGCGAAGCCGATGCCGAGCGAACCGCCATTTGGCGAATAAATCGCGCTATTGACGCCAATCAGATTGCCATTCACATCCACCAGCGCCCCGCCGGAATTACCCGGGTTGATTGCGGCATCGGTCTGAATGAAATTCTCGAAGGTATTCAACCCCAGATGATCGCGCTTGAGCGCGCTGATGATGCCCATCGTGACAGTTTGCCCGACGCCGAACGGATTACCGATGGCCAGCACTATATCGCCGACTTGCGCCCGATCCGGGCGGCCAAAAGTAATGGCGGGAATTTCACCGGGCAGATCAATTTTGATAACGGCAAGGTCGGTTTCCGGATCGGAACCGATAACATGCGCCTTGGCCTTGCGGCCATCCGCCAGCGCGACTTCGATCTGGTCAGCGGTTTCCACCACATGATGATTGGTAAGAATGTAGCCGTCCGGACTAACGACAACGCCGGAGCCCAGGCTGGAACTGCTTTGCGGCTCATTGTCCGACGGATCACCGAAGAAAAAACGGAAGCGCGGATCCTCCATCAACGGATGGGGTGCTGGTGCCTTGATGACGGTGCTGGTAAAGATATTCACCACGGCAGGCATGGCCTTTTGCGCGGCAACGCTCAATCCGGCCACGGGATTTTGACTGCCTGCTGCCGGTGGCGCACTTTCATGCAGGGTAACCACCCCGCTGTGCGCCGCATCTGGCAACAGTTCCGGTTTGAGCGTCTGAACGACGAACAGTAGCGCCAGCACAACGGTGACTGCCTGAGTAAAAAAAAGCCAGTATTTACGCATGGTATGATTGACTCGCCTGTTTCATATCGAAGGAAAACTCATGCTGCTCAATGAATTGCGCGATTATAACGCATGCCTGCTGCAAACAGACCTGTTCAAGGATTACTGCCCGAACGGCCTGCAGGTGGAAGGACGCGCGGAAGTGCGGCGCATTGCCACCGGCGTAACCGCCTCACAGTTTGTGCTGGATGCGGCCATCGCATGGGGCGCGGATGCGATTCTGGTACACCACGGCTATTTCTGGCGCAACGAAGACGCCGCTATAACCGGCATCAAAAAACGGCGTATTGCCAAGTTGCTGCACAACGACGTAAGCCTGCTGGCCTATCACCTGCCGCTCGACGCACATGCCGAACTGGGCAACAACGCGCAACTCGGTAAATTACTGGAATTGAACACACAAGGCAGATTCGGCGAACAGGACATCGCCTGCATCGGCGAACTGGCGATCCCGCAAACGCTGGCGCAATTCGCCGCCTGGATCGGGGGCAGGCTGCAACGCGCTCCGCAGGTTGTCGGGGACGGTACCAAACGTATCCAAAAAGTCGCGTGGTGCAGCGGCGGCGCGCAGGGTTACTTCGAGGCGGCCATCGCGCAAGGTGCGGATGCCTACATTACCGGCGAGATTTCCGAGCAGAGTTTTCATCTTGCGCAGGAAAGCGGCGTGGCTTTCATCGCCGCCGGGCATCACGCCACCGAACGGCTTGGTATCCGGGCGCTGGGCGAGCATCTGGCGGCGCACTTCGGCCTGGAACATCGCTTCTTCGATCAGGATAATCCGGTTTAGCAGTCCGGCCGCATGGCCGTATGCGCCTTCAAAAAAAGGATACTTACGGTGTTTCACTTGCGGCGAAACACCAGATCCCACACCCCGTGCCCGAGACGAATGCCACGCTGCTCGAACTTGGTGAGCGGACGGTAATCCGGTCGCGGCGCGTAATCCGCCGCCGTATTTTCCAGCAACAACTCACCGCTCAATACAGCGAGCATCTGCTCGGCGTAATCCTGCCAGTCGGTGGCGCAGTGCAGGTAGCCGCCGGGTTTGAGTTTCTGCACCAGTTGTGCAACGAACGGCGCCTGAATCAGACGGCGCTTATTGTGGCGCGCCTTGTGCCACGGATCGGGGAAAAAAATATGCACACCATCCAGCGTGGCATCACCGAGCATATCGCGCAGCACTTCCACCGCATCGTGCTGGATGATGCGCAGGTTGGAAATTTGCTGCGTATCGATCAGCTTGAGCAGGTTACCCACGCCCGGCGTGTGCACTTCCAGCGCGAGATAATCGTTTTCAGGATGCGCCTGTGCGATGCTCGCGGTGCTGTCGCCCATGCCGAAACCAATCTCCAGAATCTTCGGCGCATCGCGACCGAAAGTACCGTTAAGGTCGAGTGGCTGCGCGGAGTAGGGGATGCCGAAGCGCGGCAGCAACGTTTCCACCGCGCGTTGTTGCGCGGGCGAGACGCGACCCTGGCGCAGCACGTAGCTGCGGATGTGGCGTTTACTGAGGTCTGTTTCTGGGGTATCCGTCATGGCGAGTTGCTCAATTACCCTCACCCGCCCTGTCGGGCACCCTCTCCCGCTTGCGGGAGAGGGGATGGGGAGAGGGGGTTTTCAGGAACGTGCCGAAGCAATGATCCCCGCCGTTGGCGAGCTCGGGCTGGCGCTGTATAGCTTCTTCGGCATGCGCCCGGCGAGGAATGCGCTGCGCCCGGCTTCCACCGCCTGCTTCATCGCGCCGGCCATCAGCACCGGCTGCTGTGCGGCGGCGATGGCGGTGTTCATCAGCACGCCGTCGCAGCCCAGCTCCATCGCAATGGCCGCATCCGAGGCGGTGCCGACGCCCGCATCGACGATCACCGGCACCTGCACGCGCTCCATGATGAGTTGCAAATTCCACGGGTTGAGGATGCCCATGCCCGAGCCAATCAGCGAGGCCAGCGGCATGATCGCCACGCAGCCGAGGTCTTCCAGTTGCTTGGCGATGATCGGATCGTCCGAGGTATAGACCATCACCTGAAAGCCATCCGCAATCAGCGTCTTCGCGGCGGCGAGCGTCTCTACCACATTGGGATACAGCGATTGCGGGTCGCCCAGCACTTCCAGCTTGACCAGACTGTGCCCGTCCAGCAGCTCACGCGCCAGACGCAGGGTGCGCACCGCGTCATCGGCGCTGTAGCAGCCGGCAGTGTTGGGCAGCAGCGTGTATTTTGACGGTGGCAGAATTTCCAGTAGGCTCGGCTCGTTCGGGTTCTGCCCGATGTTGCTGCGGCGGATCGCGATGGTGATGATCTCCGCGCCGCTGGCCTCGACTGCCGCCTGGGTCTCGTTGAAATCCTTGTACTTGCCCGTGCCGACCAGCAGCCGTGACGAATAGCTCTTGCCTGCGATGATGAGTTTGTCGTTCATTGATGAGTTCCTGTTCAATAGGATTGCAACCTTGCTTCCCTCGCCCCTTAGGGGAGAGGGATTGAGGGAGAGGGGTTTAGCCCCCGCCCACCGCCACGACCACTTCCAGCCGGTCGCCCTCCGCCAATTGCTGCGTAGCAAACTGGCTGCGCGGCACGATCTCGCCGTTGCGCTCCAGCGCGACACGCTTGCCGAATAAGCTCATCTCCTCGATGAGTGCAGCGATGCTGATGGCTTGCGGAAACTGGCGTAATGCGCCGTTGATGCTGACTGTGATCACTTTTTGGAGTCTCTGAAATTGCCGATGGCCGTGTTAGAATGCGCATCGTTATTCTACACCAAGCGGGTGTAGTTCAATGGTAGAACGGCAGCTTCCCAAGCTGCATACGACGGTTCGATCCCGTTCACCCGCTCCAGTTCGTTGCTCCGGCAGCGTGCTTTTATAGAATCCGCTTCGATTCGAACAAGGGGGCGCACCATGTTGAGCATAGAAAACCTGACACGTACTGAAAAACTGCGCATGCTGGAGGCAATCTGGGATGACCTAGCACGCGATCCGGCAGCGCTTATCCCACACGAATGGCATGCACAGGCACTCAAGGATGCCGAACGTGCCCATGCGGAAAACCAGGCCGGTTTTGTGTCCTGGGATATCGCCAAGAAGAAGCTGCGCGACGGCATGTCATGAAGATCGAGATTCTGGATATCGCAATGGGCGATCTCCAGGCCGGTCAGCAGTTTTATGAGCGGCAGCAGGAAGGGCTGGGTGCTTATTTTCTGGACTCGCTGTTTTCCGACATCGATGCGCTGCTGCTTTACGCTGGAATCCACCAGCAATTTTTCGGCTATTGCCGTGCGCTCTCGAAGCGGTTTCCTTACGCAATCTACTACCGTGTGTGTGGTGAAACCATCCAGGTTTGGCGTGTGCTGGATTGCCGACAAAAACCTTCGCGCATAGTCGGTGCGCTACGCGCTTGATCTCGCTCCAGTTCTCGCACCGTTTTTCGGAGAGGGGGTGGCCGCGAGGCTGCCTCCTTACCCTCCTGCATACGACGGTTCGATCCCGTTCACCCGCTCCATTCACTGCGCCGTTTTTCACGGCAATCTTCACACGATTCGTTCAGGTCAAAATTGACTCGCTGGTTCGGCATTCCGGATTGGATGAAAAATTGGGCATTTAATTCGAACCTGGCCCCTTTGATCTACGTTTGGTTAGGCGGAGATGTCAACTATTTTGGGGGAAGGTTACAGTCCCTCTCGACTGCCGGGTTAGCCTGATTTGTTTGCAAAGACATCAACTGGCTTTCCGTCCAAGTATGACTGTGCAAGCTCTGCAACAACATCGTATGAAGCTAGTAGATCCTCGTAGCGCCCAATGAAGGTACCCCATGGGTCTGCTTGTACCTTTTCTTTTACCGCAAGAATAAAAAATTCCTCCATGCTGTCCATCTGCTCATCCGCTACGCGCACACGCTCGAAAATGATGTGAAGGCAGTTACGCTCAATAGGCTTTAGGTGGGGATACAGTGACTCTTGAACGGAATAATAGCCTACGGTAACAGTGTTGACCGATAACATCGGTAGGAAGCGTTGTTGCCTCATGTGGCTAATCGCTTGATTGAGGATGTCGCGCTTCTGCGGTAGTTGAGCTAAGACAGACTTTAGCTCCGTACGAACGAGGCGCTTGCTTCTCCATATCTCGGCACGGTAGCGAATATATCTGCTACCTTCACCGAGGGAAAAACCGATGGCGATACCAGCAAAAGCAATCAAAGACGAGGAATCAAATGCGCTCATTTGCGAAGACTATGGGCAATTAATAATAATGCCCTGCTGCGATAATTTGTCACGCCGCTCGAAACATCTCTGCCGATTGCTAGCATTCATGTCTGCATCGTGAGCATCTCTGCCGGTGAACGGATTGACTGATCCCGGGTTTCGTTGCTCTGCATTCGTGCCTCGTTTGTCGTAGTAAAAACCTGGAGGAGCTGGTGGTGTGTCGGATGATCCTTGCGGGTGAGTATCCCACTGAACGATCTGACCTTTGCATTCGCCCATAATTGTCGGGCCAATACAGCCTGCGTATGTAGTAGTTGAAGCTGTCAGTGCTATGAAAATTAGTGTAGTACGCTTCATGAGGTTCTCCTTGGCTAACGAATAGCGTTTATCTGCCGCCCTCCCCAGGATTGCTATACCCCCTGCCTTATCGGCGGCGGATAAACCTCGTTGGACTGAACCTATCGGAGAGCGGAACCTATGGGGATTGTAAGGTTGCGCGATGGCAAGTCAACCGACTTTCATGAGGCAACCCAGACTGGTGACGCTGAAGCTGGTCTTTTCGCGCGATTTCAACGTGCCGATCCGTACCAGAATTCCGCCCGGAGCGATACATGGAAGCACCATTCAGACTGCACGGACGAGCGCCACCCCGGCGTGCGCAAAAGCCAAGCCGCAGGATCAAGCTGACGGGAATACAAGAATGTCTCATGGCGGCCCTTGAGGTGGCGGGCGCGGCAAGGGAGAAGGCGGAATTGCTTCTATTACCACGAAGCGCCCTTCGCCGCAGTGCGGACATTTCAACCACTCGATGCTCGCCACCCGCTTCATAAATTCCGCCACCGACTCGACCACAACCGGGTCGGGAGCCGGTGCCTCCAGCGCGGCACGGGCTGCGGCAAGGTTGGCCGCCTTGTGCGCCGGGCCAATCAGCCCGTAATGGCGGATGCGCTTGAAGCCGCCGGGCAGCACATGCTGCATGAAGCGGCCGATGAATTGGGTTGCCTCCAAGCGCACCAGCTTCTTGCGGTTGCCGTTGGCGGAATCGCGCATGCGGAAACGGACCGTGCTTCCCTCCATGCCGAGGATGCGCTCGTTGGAAATCGCCACCCGGTGCGTGTAACGCCCCAGATACTCCAGCACCTGCGCCGGGCCGCCCAGCGGCTGCTTCGCGTAGACCACCCAATCGTGGCGGAGCAAAGCCGCGCACAGCTTGCGCCACGCCGCATCGTCCTTTGCCGTATCGTGGCGCAGCCCGCTTCGCGCGCCGTCGAGCGCATCAAGGAACTTGCCGCGATACACGCCAGAAAGCGCACGCACCGTAAACAGGAAACCACGTTTCGAACTCACCCAGTTGCCGTCTGCCGCCAGCGCCCCGCCTGCCACCAGCGCATGCACATGGACATGCCGACCGAGATCCTGCTTCCAGGTATGCAGCACCAACGTAAAGCTGGGTCGCCCACCCAGCCAGCGCGGATTGGCGGCGAACTCGTTGAGCGTGGCGGAGACGGTATTGAACAGCAACGCATAGAGCGTGCGCGCATCGCATCCGGCCAGCCCGTTAAGCGTGTGCGGCAAGGTGAACACCAGATGGAAATACGGCACCGGCAACAACTCCCGTCGGCGTGCCGCCAACCAGGCCTCCTTGGCGCGCGTCTGGCACTGCGGGCAATGCCGGTTACGGCAGGAATGGTACAGGTAGCGCAGTACGCCGCAATGGTCGCAACACTCGACATGCCCGCCCAACACAAAGGTGCGGCACGCGACAATAGCCCGCCACGCCTTCTCCTGGACGGCGGACAGAGCGCGCGACGCGAGATAGGGCTGGCCGTGCGTGCGTAGAATATCGGCCAGACCCACACCGTGGGCCACGACAACGGCTAGCGAAGGGCGGTGTCGAACAGCTCCAGCGGTGAAGTGGTGCCGGTCAGCTTGTGGTGCGCCAGATGGAAGTAGCGCATGGTGGTTCCCACATGACCGTGACCGAGCAGTCGCTGGATAGTGTGGATGTCCACGCCAGACTCCAGCAGGTGGGTGGCGAAACAATGACGCAGCGTGTGGATGCCGCCAACACGTCCAAGCCCGGCTTTGTCTCGCGCGGCACAATACATGCGTTGCGCCGTCTGGATGGTTATCGGCTCCGTGCCGGTCGGGTTCGGGAACAGCCAGGTACGCGGACGACAGGCTTGCCAGTAGTCGCGCAGGGTTTGCAGCAAAGCGGGAGAAAGCATCGTGTAGCGATCCTTGCCACCCTTGCCGCCGCGCACCTTGATGCACATCCGGTCCGGGGCGCTCTCGATGTCCGCCGCTCGCAGCGCACACACTTCGGATACGCGCAATCCCGCAGCGTAGGCGACCATCAGCAAGGTGCGGGCGCGCAGGTTCGACGCCGCTGCAAACACCCGCTTCACCTCATCCCGCGACAGTACGCGCGGCAAGGATTTGGGCACCTTCGCCATCGGGATGTCGTATCTGGACAGCGGGCGTCGCAGCACCGCATCAAACAAGAACCTGCAAGCGCAGGCCGCCTGATTTACGCTCGAGTAAGCGAGCTTGCGCTCGACAACCAGATGCAGGAAGTAATCCTGTACTTCTTGTGGCGACAGAGAATCCGGCGTGCGGCGATAGTGCTTTGCCAGCCCTTTCACTGCATCCAGATAAGATTCACGCGTGCGCAACGCGAACCCGCGCAACACCATGGCATCATCCATCTGTTGGCGTAACGTCTTCCGGGCGCCCGGATAAATGTCTTGAGTCATCTTCGTCTCCTTGATCGAATCGGGGACATCCCCCGCGACCAAGGATCGAAGATTTCTACGTGAATTGCAGCAAGGAAAAGCGGAAGTTGAAGAAGGGACGTTCGGGGCAACGCGCCACCGCTTTAGCGGTTTAGTTCAACGTAAAGTAGACAGCCTAAAACGCGCCTGCAAAGGCACCTTCAGGGTGTATAAACTGGAAAGTATTTCGCAAGCCATTGTCTTTAAAGTCCGTGCAAATGTAGCGCACCCTAATTCCTTTGAAAATGGCACCATCCCTCGCCCAAGTAACGGGTTACTCCAAACACTCTGGAACACACTAGCAGCAATACCTCTCCTTAACAATATGCCAAAAGGCCTAAGGGTCAAAGGGGTTAGCTCAAGCTGACCCCTTTAGTTTTTCCTTTAGTTTTTGGGTTCACACTGTCAGTTTTTCCGGCGGCTACGGGCACATCGGTTTTGCACGTACTTTTTCTTTACTAATTCTCTCTAGAGTTTTAAAAAATTCTTGCTTTTGTTTTTCCTTAACTACCGGATACATCGCCTTTGTGGCAGTATCATAAGCCACTGCGGCGTTACTAATTGCCTCCATTTGATCTGATACTTTTGGTAGTGAAAGTCGTGCTTCTATTCCTGCAAAATGAGTAGCCCATTCAACCGCCAGTTGCGCAGCTTTTTGGGCTGCTAAAGCAGCGTTTTCTTCGGTAGTAGCCGATGCTGAAGAACCTCCAAGTCCTGATGATACCCATGCCTCATGCAGCTCTGCTTGAGTAGCATCCCCATTCGCATAACGCTCTGCCACCTCGATTGCTTTAACAAACGATTCATTGCCGTACATTCCATATTTATGATTGCATTTCAACTGTCGAGCACACCATATTGCGTAAAGCCGCCAATATTTATCAAATTCTGGCAATGACTGGCAGCACCATAAAGCTGAATACAGCCCTACTCTGTGTATAAGGCTATACAAATCAAGTGCATCATCATCAGGCTGAGTTTTCCCAAGGCTTTTGAGTAGTCGATCCCAAAGTTCTTTACTGGGATTGCACAAATAGATCCTGTTAAGTGTCGTCTGTATCATTTCCAGTTCAATTTTGAATGTATGTGTCTCATCAAACGGCCTGTTTAATTTTGAAATGCCTTCGTTCAAGTAACACGGGGCTCCAAACACTCTGGAACACACACTAGCAGCAAAATCCCCTAAAAACCATATACCAAAATACATAGGCAATTCGGAATCTAAAGAGTATCCGATTCACAGTATTACCGGTGGTTGCCGCGGTGTGGCGGCGTGCTGGTCGTGCATCACGATGCGCGAGACGAACCAGATTGCCAGCAGATTTGCCGTCATCGCCACATAGCCCACCGTGCCGTAATCGACGATCTTGCCGCTGGCATCCTGCGTGATGATGTAGCCTGCCAGCGTGGTGGCCAGGCCCATGGCGAATGCCTGTATGGTGGCGTTGAGCGACATGAAGGTGCCGCGCAGTTGCGGCTGTGCAGCCGAGGTGATGATCGCCATTGCCGGGATCATGCGCCCCGACACCAGCACGAAAAACAGGGTGGTGCAAATCAGCCACACCCACAGCGGTACGATGCCGACCTGCGTCACCACGAACAGCGGCAGCAGCGCGGCGGTCGCGATCACGCGATAGATTCTGTCTTTGCCACGCAGATCAGCCCAACGGCCGATGCGCCGCGCGGTGACGAGGGTCGCCGCGCCGCCCACGAGGTAAACGATGGGGATGTCATGCAACGAGATGCCGACGTTGTGGACCGAGTAGAGGGTGATGTAGGGAATCACCGTAAAACCAGAAAAGAGAAGCAGCGCGGAAAATAGCAGGGTGCGCAGGTGGTTGGCGTCGCGCAGTACGGCGAACATTGCGGCGAACGGGTGCTTCTGTTTTTTCGTGTCGATGTGGCGGCGCAGCTCCGGCAGGACACGCAGGCCGACCAGCGTGAACAAAACGATCAGCATGGCGATGAGGAGGAACGGTGCGCGCCACTGAAAATGGTTGGCCAGCCACAGCGACAGTGGTACACCCGCGACGGTGGAAATTGAAAACGCCGTCGATATCATGCCGCTGGCGGCGGCGCGCCGGTTGAACGGGATCACGTCACCGATCACGGTCTGCACCAGCGCGCCCATCACACCACCGAATACTCCGGCCAGCCCGCGCGCGGCGAGCAGTGTTGCGTAGCCCGGTGCCAGCCCGCAAGCCAGCGTCGCCAGGCCGAACAGTACGAACATGGTGAGCAACAGGCGCTTGCGCTCGAAGCGATCCACGAAAGTCGCTGCAAGCAGGCCGGACAATGCGGCGGCAAAGCTGTAGGACGCGACCAGCAGACCGAACTGGTGGGTGCTGATGCCGAACTCGGCAATCAGGATCGGGCCGAGCGGCATCATGATCATGAAGTCCAGCACATGGCTGAACTGGATGCTCGCAAGCGTCAGTAGCAGGTATTTTTCGCGTTGCGGTGTAAGGCTGGTCTGCACGTGGAATTGCGGGGGTAGAGTTAGAAGCCTGATTCTAACGTTTTGAATCGCCGACAAGAAATTTTTGCGCATCCGACGATGCTAGAATCATCCCTCGATTTATCCGATTTTTATCATGTCGCAACCATCCTTCATCCATCTCCGGCTACACAGCGAATACTCCATTTCGGATGGCATGGTGCGCGTGAACGAAGCAGTTGCGGCAGCGCAAGGCGATGGTATGCCGGCGCTGGCATTGACCGACCTGAACAACGTGTTCGGTCTGGTGAAGTTTTATCAAAGCACGCGCAGCCAGGGCATCAAGCCGATTGTCGGTTGCGACGTATTCATCAGTAACGATGTCGACCGCGACCGTCCACACCGTCTGCTGTTGCTGTGCCAGTCGCGCAAGGGCTATTTATTGCTGTGTCGTCTGCTCAGCCGCGCCTATCTGGAGAACCAGCATCGCGGCCGCGCCGAATTGCGCCGCGAGTGGTTTCATGATGGCACGACAGGGTTGATCGCATTGTCCGGCGCGCATCTCGGCGATGTCGGCTGCGCGCTGCTGTCCGGCAATGCGCAACAGGCCGAACAGTTTGCGCGGGAGTGGGCGGAGCTGTTCAACAACCGTTATTACCTCGAAGTGCAGCGCGGCGGATTCGCCGACGAAGAGCATTACATCCACGCGACAACGCAGCTTGCCGCCAAGCTCGGCCTGCCGGTGGTCGCCACGCATCCGGTGCAGTTCCTCAAGGCGGACGATTTCAAGGCACACGAGGCGCGCGTGTGCATCTCCGAGGGCTATGTGCTGAACGACAAGCGTCGTGCCAAGCAATTCACTGTGCAGCAATACTTCAAGACGCAGGCCGAGATGGCGGCGCTGTTTGCCGACCTGCCGGAAGCGTTGCAGAACAGCGTGGAAATCGCGCGTCGCTGTAATCTTTCTCTGGTGCTGGGTAAGCCGTGTCTGCCGGATTTCCCCACGCCCAACGGTGAAACACTGGAAAACTATCTGCGCGCCGAAGCCGAGCGCGGCCTGGTGCTGCGCATGGCGGCACGCTATCCCGACGCAGCAGAGCGCGCCGCGAAGCTGCCGGAGTATCAGCAACGGCTGGTTTTCGAAACAGACACCATCATCAAGATGGGTTTCCCCGGCTACTTCCTGATCGTGGCGGATTTCATCCGCTGGGCGAAGGAGAACGGCGTGCCGGTCGGCCCGGGGCGCGGCTCCGGTGCGGGTTCGCTGGTGGCCTATTCACTCGGCATCACCGATCTCGATCCGTTGCGCTATGGATTGCTGTTCGAGCGCTTCCTTAACCCCGAGCGCGTCTCGATGCCCGACTTCGACGTGGATTTCTGCCAGGACGGGCGCGAACGCGTCATCGGCTATGTGAAGAACAAATACGGCGCGGAATGTGTATCGCAGATCGCCACCTTCGGCACCATGGCGTCCAAGGCGGTGATCCGCGATGTCGGGCGTGTCATGGATTTTCCGTACGGGCTGTGCGATAGCCTGTCCAAGGCGATTCCGCTGGAGGGTGTGAAACCGGTGTCACTCGCCAAGGCACGCGCGATGGAACCGGAGATCAACGCCATCGCCGAGCGCGAGGAAGGTGTGCCGGAGCTGCTGGAACTGGCCGCACGGCTCGAAGATTTGACACGCAACGTTGGCATGCATGCCGGCGGCGTGCTGATCGCGCCGGGACAGCTCACCGATTTTTGCCCGCTGTATTGCGCCGACAGTACGGCCAGCGTGGTCAGTCAGTTCGACAAGGACGATGTCGAGGCGATCGGCTTGGTGAAGTTCGATTTTCTTGGGCTGCGCACGCTGACCATCATCGATTGGGCGGCACGCTACATTAGAGGATTCAGGATCCAGGATTCAGGAATCGGGGATCAGGATTCAGGATTTTCGATAGAAAATATTCCGCTTGACGATCAGCCGACCTACGAACTACTCAAGGCCGCCAACACCACCGCCGTGTTCCAGCTCGAATCACGTGGCATGAAGGATATGTTGAAACAGGCCCGGCCGGATTGCTTCGAGGACATTATCGCGCTGGTGGCGCTGTATCGCCCCGGCCCGATGGACCTGATTCCGGATTTCGTGCGGCGCAAGCATGGCGAAAAATTCCACTATCCGCACCCTGCCGTCGAGTCGGTGCTGCGTGAGACCTACGGCATCATGGTCTACCAGGAGCAGGTGATGCAGATGGCGCAGATCGTCGGCGGCTACAGCCTCGGCGGTGCCGACTTGCTGCGCCGCGCGATGGGCAAGAAAAAAGCCGAAGAAATGGCTGAACAGCGCGAGATTTTCGTCGCGGGCGCGCTCAAGGGCGGCACGTCAAAGGAACAGGCCGGCGAGCTGTTCGACCTGATGGAAAAATTTGCCGGCTACGGTTTCAACAAGTCGCACGCCGCCGCCTATGCACTGGTGGCCTACCAGACTGCCTATCTCAAGGCGCACCATCCTGCGGCGTTCATGGCGGCGACGCTGTCGGCGGACATGGACAACACCGACAAGGTACGCATCTTCTATCTCGACGCCTTACAGCAGAGTTTGCGCATCCTGCCGCCGGACGTGAACAGCTCGGACTACATGTTCTCGCCTGTGGACGAACAGACTATCGCTTACGGCCTGGGCGCAATCAAGGGTACCGGGAAAGCGGCCATTGAGAACCTCACTCAAGCACGTGAATCCGGAGCATTCAAAGACCTGTTCGATTTCTGCCGTCGCGTGGACAAGCGTATCGTCAATCGGCGCACTATCGAGGCGCTGATCCGCGCCGGCGCGTTCGACAGCATCAACGATCATCGCGCCTGCCTGATGACAACGCTGGATGCCGCGCTGGCAAGTGCCGACCAGCAGGCGCGCGCGGCAAACCAGAACAGCCTGTTCGGCAACGACGAAGCGGATGTTGCGCTGACAGTCAAATATGCCGATGCACCGCGTTGGCGATTGCGCGAACAGCTGGTGCATGAGAAGACCAGCCTCGGTTTCTACCTCAGCGGCCACCCCTATCAGGAATACGAGGCGGAACTGGCAAATTTCATCAAGGTGCGGCTGGGCAATCTCACACCGCAATTCGTGGGCAAAACGGAAGGCGGCGGCAACGGCGGGCCGGGAGCGCGGCGCGGCGTTGCCGTGGTGCTGGCGGGTATCGTGGCCGGGCTGCGCATCCAGCAGACACGGCGCGGACGCATGGCAGTGGTGACGCTGGATGATGGTGGCGCGCAAGTTGAGATGACTGTATTTAGCGAGGAATACGAGCGCAGCAAACCGTGGATACGCGAGGATGAACTGCTGGTGGTGCGCGGCAAGGCCAGCATGGACGAGTATTCCGGTAACGTGCGCGTGAGCGGCGAAGAATTGTTCGACTTCGCCTCGGCACGTTCACATTTTGCGCAGCAGCTGGCGTTGCGCTGTAACGGCGGGGTCAGCGTTGCACAGCTGAAGAAATTATTTACTCCCTATCGCGACGGAAAATGTCCGGTGCAGATTCACTACCGCAGCCACGACGCGAGTTGCCAGCTGTGTCTCGGTGAGCCGTGGCAGTTAACCCTGCATGACGATTTGCTGCACGATTTGCGCGAAACATTGCAGGCGGAGAACGTGAAGGTGGTGTATTGATGCGGCGGGAAGCAGGATGCGTGTCAGGGTGCTGATGTCGGGCAGTCATCCGGAGTATCGGCTGGTGCTGCCGGTCGAAACGGAAACAAACCGTATCTCGGCAACCATGCGGGCGGCAATCGAACATCTCGGCGAGTGGCAGGAAAGGTCACAGGATGATCTGGACAAAAACCGGCCGGAGCATCGCGAGGCGATGACGGATATCGCCGCCCATGGCGCTTTCCTGTGGATGGTATCCGCCAACTACACCGGTCGGATCGAGGTGCTGCCGTCCGAACAACTCACTACTTGAGCAACACCTTTGCGCGTGTCAGCGCGTCATCCAGGTTTGCCACTACATTTTCCGTACCCATCTTCTCGAAGAACCCGGCCTGATACATCAGAAAATACGGCTGGGTATGCGGGCCGCACAAAATCAGGTGTTTGCCGCGCTTGCGCAGCTTGCCGTGCAAATGCTCCAGCGTATGCAGCGCGCTGGCATCCATGCTGATGACCTCGTGCATTTTCAGAATCAGTACGTCCGGATCAGTATGGCTCTGCTGCAGGATGGTTTCCAGTTTGTCCGCTGCGCCGAAAAACAGTGCGCCGAATACGCGATAAATAACCACGCCTTTTGGTACAGCCTTGCTCAGCAGCGTGGCTTCACTGTCATCCGGCATGGGCGAACGTTCCGAGACACTGACACTGGTCAGCTCGGTGATGCGTTGGATGAAGAAGAAAACCGCAATGAACATGCCGACTTCGACTGCCACGGTAAGACCAAAAACCACCGTGAGTAAAAACGTCACCACCAGCACCGCGCTGTCACTGAGCGGGTATTTTCTCAGTGTGCGAAAACCTTCCCATTCACCCATGTTGATGGAAACTACCAGCAGAATGGCGGAGAGTGTGGCGAGCGGAATATAGACGGCGAGCGGTGCCGCGATGAGCACAATAATGAGCAGGGTGAGCGCGTGCACGATGCCGGAAATCGGAGTGGAGGCACCCGCGCGCACGTTGGTGGCGGTGCGTGCAATGGCGCCGGTGGCGGGTAAGCCACCGAAGAACGGTGTGACGATGTTGGCAATGCCTTGTGCAACCAGCTCCTGGTTAGGGTCATGCTTGTCGTCGATCATGCCGTCTGCCACCGCCGCCGAGAGCAGCGATTCGATGGCACCGAGCAGCGCAATAGTCATGGCCGGTGCCATCAGATGCCGCAGTGCGGCAAAGGTGAATTCCGGCGGATCGAAGGCCGGCAAGCCCTGTGGAATGCCGCCGAAACGCGTGCCGATGGTTTCCACCGGCAGGTTGAACAGCGCGACGATGATTGTGCCGAGCACCAATGCCACGATGGGCGAAGGCAGCTTCTGCGCCCAGACCTTCGGGTAATGCCAGATCAGCAACGTCGAACCGATGGCCAGCAGCAGCGTGACGATATCCACCGTGGAAGCTGCATGGTAGATGACCTGCAGCTTGTGCACGAAGTCGGCGGGCATCACCTCGATCTGCAAGCCGAAAAATTCTTTCACCTGGCTAAGGATGATTAATACCGCAATGCCGTTGGTGAAACCGATGATCAGCGGGCGCGGGAAAAACTTGATGAGATTGCCCATACGCGTCAATCCCATTGCTACCAACATCACGCCGGCCATCATGGTGCAGATCAGCAAATTGGCGTAGCCGTATTGCTGAATGATGTTGTACACGATGACAATGAATGCGCCGGTCGGCCCGCCGATTTGCACACGCGAGCCACCCAGTGCAGAGATGATGAAACCGGCGATGATCGCGGTGAAGATGCCCGCCTCCGGCTTCGCACCGGAGGCGATGGCGAAAGCAATGGCCAGTGGCAGAGCAATGACGCCAACAGTAATGCCGGCGGTGATGTCGGTGGAGAAGCGCGCCTTGTTGTAGCCGCGCAAAGCGTCAATCAGACGCGGACGAAAATACTGCGAAAACTTCGATGATAAATTACTCATACAGGCTGTGTCAGCGCCTCCTGGATTCAAAAGTCATGAATGAAATAATCAGCGCCGGTCTCGGCTGGCGTTGTAAACAAGTATTACTTGATACGCATACCCGGTTGCGCGCCCTCGTCCGGGCCGAGAATGAACAACCCCGGTGTTTCACCGGAAGCCGCCAGCACCATGCCTTCGGACAGACCAAACTTCATCTTGCGCGGTGCAAGATTGGCGACCATCACCGTCATGCGGCCCTTGAGTTGTTCCGGATCATAAACCGACTTGATACCTGCGAACACGGTGCGCGGTTTTTCTTCGCCGATGTCCAGCGTCAGTTTTAACAGTTTGTCCGCGCCTTCCACATGTTCCGCGTTGACGATTTTCGCCACGCGCAGGTCAATCTTGCTGAAGTCATCGATGGAGATGGTTTCGGCGATGGGGCTAATATTCTTCCCCTCTCCCGCTGGCGGGAGAGGGGCTAGGGGAGAGGGTGCGTGCTGCTGGTGTTCGGCATGGCGTTGCGGGGAGTGTGATTCGGTCATGGGTTTCAGACTTTCCTGGTTGGCGGCGACCATGGCCTCGATCAGTTTGGGATCAAGACGGGTCATAAGATGTTGGTAGGGGTTGATGGTGTGATCCTGCAACAGTGTTTGAGCATCACCCCACTGAAGTGGTGAAATATTCAGGAAAGATTCTACGCTTTCAGCCAATTTTGGCAGCACCGGCTTGAGGTACAAAGTAAGCAGGCGAAAAGCATTAAGTGCAATTGAACAGCCGATATGGATTCTGGCTGAGTTCTCTTCAAAATTCTTCGCCAATGTCCACGGTGCCAACCGGTCAACATAAGTGTTGCACATATCGGTTAGTTCCATGATGCGCCTGATGGCTTTGGCAAAATCCCGTTGCTCATAAATTTCAGCCAATTGAAATGCGCTATCCTGTAACTCGGGGAGCAAATCAACCAAGGTCAATTCACCGGGAAGCCGGATGGCTTCATTGATGAGCATTTGCTCGTTCATGTTTATCAAATCACCGATTGCGGCAGTTTTGTCAGCATCTCCGAGTTGCTCTTTAAGCCAGTGATCTACCAGTACAGTCGACAGTTTTCCATCAAAACGCTTTGCTATAAACCCCGCGCACCGGCTCGCAATATTGATATATTTCCCGATCAGATCGCTATTCACTCTCGCCACAAAATCTTCGAGATTGAGGTCGATGTCCTCCATCGTGCCATTTAGTTTGGCCGCATAGTAGTAGCGCAAATATTCAGTGTTGCCGATGTGATCGATGTAGCTGCGCGCGGTGATGAAGGTACCCCGCGATTTGCTCATCTTTTCGCCGTTCACGGTGAGGAAGCCGTGCGCGAACAATTTGGTCGGGGTGCGAAAGCCGGCGTGTTGCAACATCGCCGGCCAAAACAGCGCGTGGAAATACAGAATATCCTTGCCGATGAAGTGGTACAGCTCGGTACCAGAACCTTGTTTCCAGTAGTCGTCGAAAACCAACCCCTCCCCAGCCCTCCCCTTGCCTGCGATCTCCTCCCCTGACAAGGGGAGGTCGGGAGGGGTTTGCTTGTTGCACAGTTGTTTGAAACTGCCCATGTAACCGACCGGCGCATCCAGCCATACGTAAAAATATTTACCCGGTGCGTCGGGGATTTCGAAGCCAAAATAAGGTGCGTCGCGCGAGATGTCCCAGTCGGAAAGCTTGTTTTCGCCTTCCGCTCCCAGCCACTCCTGCATCTTGTTCGCGGCCTCGGGTTGCAGCGTGCCGCTGCGTGTCCATTCGCGCAGAAATTTCTGGCAGCGCGGATCGGAGAGTTTGAAGAAATAATGGTCGGAATTGCGCCGCTCCGGCTGCGCACCGGACACGGCTGAATACGGGTTGATCAGTTCGGTGGGCGCATAAGTCGCACCGCATGCTTCGCAGTTGTCGCCGTACTGGTCTTTGGCGTGGCACTTCGGACATTCGCCCTTGATGAAACGATCCGGCAGGAACATTTGCTTGGCCGGGTCGTAGAACTGCTCGATAGAGCGTACCTCGATCAACTTTGCCTCGTCCCTGAGCCTGAGATAAATCTGTTCGGCAAACTCGCGGGTTTCGTCTGAATGAGTGGAGCCGTAGTGGTCGAATTCGACATGGAATGCGGCAAAATCGGCCTGGTGCTCTTCAGCAACCCGCGCGATCAGTTGCTCCGGCGTGATGCCTTCCTTTTCGGCGCGCAGCATGATCGGTGTACCGTGGGTATCGTCGGCGCACACATAATGACAGGTGGTATCGGCCTGCATTTTCTGGAAGCGCACCCAGATGTCGGTCTGGATATATTCGACCAGATGGCCGAGATGGATACTGCCGTTGGCATAGGGCAGCGCAGAGGTGACGAGGATTTTGCGGCTCATGTTGCGTGTTCCTTAAGTAAGGTGCGATTGTAGCAAACCCCGCACAGAACCGTGGAATTCGGTAAAATTGATACCCGTCAAAACAAACAATTGAGGAGAAACGGATTTAAGCTGAAGAGCGAAAAGTGAATGGTGGCCACGAAACCTGGTTTGCCCATTTGCTATTTTCCACTTCCTATTTCCCATCACGACCATGAGCATCAAATCAGACAAATGGATACGCCGCATGGCGGAGCAGACCGGCATGATCGAGCCCTTTTCGCCCGTTCAAGTCAAGGAAGTGGATGGCAAGAAAATTGTATCCTACGGTACGTCGAGCTACGGCTACGACATCCGTTGCTCGCGTGAATTCAAGCTGTTTACCAATATTAACAGCACTATCGTTGACCCGAAGAATTTCGATCCAAACTCGTTCGTCAATGTGGAAGCCGACTACTGCGTCATTCCGCCAAACTCCTTCGCGCTGGCGCGCACCGTCGAGTATTTCCGCATTCCGCGCAATGTGCTGACCATCTGCCTCGGCAAATCCACTTATGCGCGCTGCGGCATCATCGTCAACGTCACGCCGTTCGAGCCGGAGTGGGAGGGTTATGTGACACTGGAATTTTCCAACACCACACCGCTGCCCGCCAAGATTTACGCCAATGAAGGCGTGGCGCAAGTGCTGTTTTTTGAAAGCGATGAAGTGTGTGAAACGTCCTACAAGGATCGTGGCGGCAAGTATCAGGGGCAGGTTGGCGTGACCCTGCCCAAGATCTGATTTATATGGCACACGACAGCGACATTGTCTGGCGATCCGCAAAAGGCGAAGTCATCGCTTGTGTGGAAAAGAACAAGGTACTGCAGGAAAACCTCACCGAGATTCGCCAGGTCTGCCAGGATGCACTGGAAGATGCGGTACTAATGGGTTGCGGCGAGCAGCAGTTTCGCGCGGTACTGAACGAATTGGTAAGCGGTCTGAAAAACCCCTACCCGTCGCAGGGATGACGACGACAAAAATCCTTTTTACCGCAGCACTACAAATCTGCGACAATCCGCGCCACTTCGTTATTCCTTACGGGAGTAAGCCATGAAATTCAGATTTCCCATAGTCATCATCGATGAGGACTTTCGCTCCGAAAATGCCAGTGGATTGGGTATCCGTGCGCTGGCGGACGCAATTGTCAGGGAGGGCATGGAAGTGCTCGGCGTCACCAGTTACGGCGACCTGACTTCTTTCGCACAGCAGCAGAGCCGCGCCTCGGCATTTTTGTTGTCCATCGACGACGAGGAATTCGGCTCAGGCAGCAAAGAGGAAACCGAGATTGCGTTGAAATCGCTGCGCGCCTTTGTCGAGGAAATCCGCTTCAAGAACGCCGACATCCCGATCTATCTGTACGGCGAGACGCGCACCTCGCGGCATATTCCGAATGATGTTCTGCGCGAGTTGCACGGTTTCATTCATATGCACGAGGACACGCCGGAATTCGTGGCGCGCCACATCATCCGCGAGGCAAAATCCTATCTTGATTCGCTCGCACCGCCGTTCTTCCGCGCCCTGTTGCATTACGCACAGGATGGTTCGTATTCGTGGCACTGTCCGGGACACTCGGGCGGCGTGGCATTTTTGAAATCGCCGGTCGGGCAGATGTTTCACCAGTTCTTTGGCGAGAACATGTTGCGCGCCGATGTGTGCAATGCGGTGGATGAGCTGGGCCAACTGCTCGACCATACCGGGCCGGTGGCGGCATCGGAACGCAATGCCGCGCGCATTTTCAATGCCGACCATTTGTTTTTCGTCACCAATGGTACGTCCACCTCCAACAAGATCGTATGGCATTCAACAGTCGCGCCCGACGACATTGTGGTGGTGGACCGCAACTGCCACAAATCCATCCTGCATGCCATCGTGATGACCGGCGCGGT
Organism: Gallionella sp.; assembly: GCA_035529795.1. Lineage (GTDB taxonomy): Bacteria > Pseudomonadota > Gammaproteobacteria > Burkholderiales > Gallionellaceae > Gallionella. The sequence continues at coordinate 153,881 of DATKVZ010000034.1, forward strand.
GCCGGTGTTCCTGATGCCGACACGCAATCATTACGGCATCATCGGGCCCATCCCGAAATCCGAATTCGAGATGGAAAATATCCAGAAGAAAATCAATGCCAACCCATTCATCAAAGACAAGACCCGAAAGCCGCGCATCCTGACCATTACACAGAGTACCTACGATGGCGTGGTGTACAACGTGGAAATGTTGAAAAAAATGCTGGACGGGCGCATCGATACCTTGCATTTCGACGAAGCCTGGTTGCCGCACGCGGCGTTTCATGATTTTTACAAGGATATGCATGCCATCGGCAGGGGCAGACCGCGCGCGCAGGAATCAATGATTTTTGCCACGCAATCCACCCACAAACTGCTGGCCGGCCTGTCACAGGCTTCGCAGATACTGGTGCGCGAGCCGGAACATCGCAAATTGAACAGGCACGTGTTTAACGAGGCCTACCTGATGCATACCTCGACCAGCCCGCAGTACGCCATCATCGCCTCGTGTGACGTGGCGGCAGCGATGATGGAGCCGCCCGGTGGTACCGCGCTGGTGGAAGAGAGCATTGCCGAAGCGATGGATTTTCGCCGCGCGATGAGAAAGGTGGAGCAAGAGTTCGGCAAAGACTGGTGGTTCAAGGTGTGGGGGCCGGAAAAGATTGCCGAAGAAGGCGTTGGCTCACGCGAAGACTGGATGCTGAGGACCGGTGACAAGTGGCATGGTTTCGGCAAGCTCGCACCCGACTTCAATATGCTTGATCCGATCAAGGCGACCGTCATTACGCCGGGGCTCAACCTCAACGGCAACTTCGACGAGACCGGTATGCCGGCCGCGATGGTTACCAAATATCTCGCCGAGCATGGCGTGATCGTGGAGAAGTGTGGCCTGTATTCCTTCTTCATCATGTTTACGATCGGCATCACCAAAGGCCGCTGGAACACGCTGCTCACCGCGTTGCAGCAATTCAAGGACGACTACGACAAGAACCAGCCGATCTGGCGCATTCTGCCGGAATTTTCTGCGGCACATCCGCAATATGAACGTGTTGGTTTACATGACCTGTGCCAGCAGATTCACGACGCCTACCGGACGCACAATGTGGCGAAGATGACCACCGAGATGTATCTGTCCGACATGCAACCGGCGATGAAGCCATCCGATGCGTTCGCCAGAATGGCGCATGGCGAGATCGAGCGCGTAGAAATCGACCAGTTGGAAGGCCGCATCACCGCCGTGTTGCTGACCCCCTATCCGCCGGGCATTCCGCTGTTGATCCCGGGCGAGCGCTTCAACAAGACCATCGTCGACTACCTCAAGTTCGCGCGTGATTTCAACAGGAAATTCCCCGGATTCGAAACCGACATCCACGGCTTGGTTGCGGAAGAGAACGGTGAGACCCGCTACTATGTGGATTGCGTGAAACAGGATTGATTGCCGCATCTCGTTCGTCCCGAGCTCGTCGAAGCAGCGAATGAATCTAATGTAATGATCGAAGAAACCGGCAGGCTGCGTATCGATAAATGGTTGTGGGCGGCGCGCTTCTTCAAGACGCGCGCTCTCGCCGCCGATGCGGTGGAAGCTGGCCGGGTGCAGATCAACGAAGTGCGTGTCAAACCTGCCAAGACCGTGATTGTGGGCGACATGCTGGATATCCGGCTCGCACAATACCGCTTCGAAGTCGAAGTATTGGCGCTTTCCGCCAAGCGCGGCTCAGCACCGGAGGCGCAGAAGCTCTACCGCGAGAGCGAAGCCAGTCGTACGCAGCGCGAAACACTTGCTGCACAACTCAAAGCAATGCCGCTACCGGAATTCAAAGGCAGACCGACCAAGCGCGACCGGCGTGTACTGGAGCGGCTCAAAAACGGCGCATGATGGGCACCCAAAAAGACATCCAACTTGCCCGTTAAAGCGATAGGCCGCAATCAGCAATCAATAGACTTGTTTTGGGCACGCATCATTTCGCTCCCTTTATTGTTATGTGAAATACGACTGTCAAGCTACCTGGTATCTGCTGGATCAGCGGACGCACGAACGCTTGCGGCCGTCTGGCCAAACAGGAATTTCCTGCTTGCTTCAGTCACTGCGGGTTGTTTCGAATACGGTTGTGCCTGAGCATAGGCTTTAACAGTAGCCGGGCGGTTGCGGATCGCGTCCATCCAACGCTTAACGTTTGGGAAATCATCCAGATTCTGCTGCTGGGTTTTCCACGGCACCATCCAGGGATAGGTCGCGATATCCGCAATCGTATAGTCATTGCCCGCGATGAAATTCCGGCCAGCGAGCCGGTGATCGAGCACACCGTACAAGCGGTTGGTTTCCTTCACGTAGCGGTCGATGGCGTAGGGAACCTTCTCGGGAGCGTAGTTGGAGAAGTGATGATTTTGTCCGGCCATCGGGCCGAGACCGCCTACTTGCCAGAACAACCATTCCAGCACGGTGTTCCGGCCTCGCAAATCCACTGGAATCAACTTTCCCGTTTTTTCGGCCAGGTATACCAGGATTGCACCCGACTCGAACACCGGCAAGGGATCGCCTCCGTCTAACGGGGAGTGATCGATGATCGCGGGCATCTTGTTATTGGGGCTGATCTTGAGAAACTCCGGCTTGAGCTGGTCTCCGGCGCCAATGTTTACCGGAATAATTCGGTACCCGAGTCCAGCCTCTTCGAGAAACATGGTGATTTTGTGGCCATTCGGAGTGGGCCAATAGTAAAGATCGATCATTTCGTCTCCTGCTGTTCGCTACGGTTTCATTTTAATCTTGACCCCAACAGGTAATGGGCACCTCATCAGAGGGTTACCCGCTGAAAGGTGCTCTGCTACTGCTGCATTTTAGCATCGGCACCTTGATCCCCTTATTGACTTTCGGTACGTTTGCCAGTACGTTGAACAACAAGACCCAAAATAAATTATTGGTAGCGCTTGGTGTTTTGGTTACATTGACGGGGTTAATGATGATTAGCCGAGGATTCAAACTGCTCAGTCAGGGTAAATCTTCGAAGCGGTTAAGGACACGAATTACACCGTCGTTTCTGTTTGGTGGTGGCTCCGTTAATGCCTAATGAGCGGCGCGCCGTTTACCTTAAAATTAGGCCACATTTTTACACAACAAAACAAAGGAGGTAATTAAAATGCCACGTAAAATTGGTGATCGTTATGTCTGCGAGCAGTGTGGAGCCCAGCTCGTTTATGAGAAGCCTTGCCCCTGTCCAGAAAGCATGCCTCATTCAGAGATCTGCTGTGGAAAGCAGATGAAGCTCGTGCAGGGACAGTCTTCGGAGAAGAGCAAGTAATAAGTTCCCAAGTTTTATGGCCGTGCGAAGTACAGACAATGAGTGCCGAAGTTGCCCTTCAGTGTTGTGAATTGATCGTCGCAAAGCTGACGTTTGCATGTGTTGTCTTAGGGTCGGGAACGGAAGCCCGGCGAGTCGCAAGCAAGTTACCGCTTGGGCCGAATCAGGAGTCAGCCAGTGCAAATGTGCGAGTATATTGGCACTTTCCTACAAACTCGTTAGGCGTCAACGCGCGCCAGACTTATGACCTTACTTCTAAAACGTGCATACGAGCCAACTGATGCAAATGACGGATTCCGGATCCTTGTGGATCGGCTGTGGCCGCGCGGAGTTTCCAAGAGCTCTGCCCATATTGACCTGTGGCTCAAGGAAGTTGCTCCCAGCACAGACCTGCGGAAGTGGTTTGGTCACGAACCGTCGAAGTGGAAAGAATTCAGAGAGCGTTACTTTGCAGAGCTGAGAAACAATTCTGATGCACTCAAGCAGATTACAGAAAAAACCCAGCGTGGCGTAGTTACACTTGTGTATAGCGCAAAGGACGAGAAGCATAATCAGGCCTTGGCACTCAAGGAGTATCTGGAGAAATAGGTCAGGAATTTCACTGCACCATCCCAACACTGAGCCTGATCATTTATTCAAGCAGACCTCATGAACGGCAGCTTTGGGTTGAATTATCGGATTGCGGCATTGCCTGATTCAACCTGCGAATTCTTATTTCCTGCGCTGATAAATAACGAAGTGGTACTCGAGCGGCTGCGGTGTCGACTGGCTGCGCGGCACCCTGCTGACTTCCTGCCATACATCATTATCTAACTCAGAAAAGTGAGTGTCACCTTCAATTTCCTGCTGAATTTCAGTGACGTAGAGTGTGTCGGCGAGCGGCATGGCCTGAGTGTAAATCTCCATGCCGCCCACGATGAATATCTCGTTGTCGCCCTTGCCGGCGGCAATTGCCTCTTGCAATGAGTGTGCGACGATGCAACCTTCAATTCTCAGATTACGATTGCGCGAAACCGCCACGGTGGTGCGTCCCGGCAGCGGCCTGCCGATGGAATCGAAGGTCTTGCGCCCCATAATCATATGATGCCCCATGGTGAGCGCCTTGAAATGCTTGAGGTCTTCCGGAATGCGCCACGGCAGGGTGTTGTTGATGCCGATGGTACGGTTGATGGCCATCGCGACGATAATGGAAAGCCGTGGCTTACTCATACTGCGACGGGTGCCTTGATAGCCGGATACGGGTCGTAGCCTTCCAGCGTGAAGTCCTCGAATCTGAAGCCGAAGATGTCCTTCACATCCGGGTTGATTTTCATGACGGGCAACGCACGCGGTTCACGCGATAGTTGCTCACGCGTTTGTTCCATATGATTCGAGTACAGGTGCGCATCGCCGAAGGTATGCACAAAGTCGCCCAGTTTCAGATCACACACCTGCGCGACCATCATGGTCAGCAGCGCATAGCTGGCGATATTGAAAGGCACGCCGAGGAAGATATCGGCGCTGCGCTGGTACAGCTGGCAGGATAATTTTCCATCGGCGACGTAGAACTGGAAGAACGCATGACATGGTGCCAGCGCCATCTGGTCCAGTTCACCGACATTCCACGCCGAGACGATCAGGCGACGCGAATCGGGATTATTCCTGATTTGCGTGATGAGTTCGGAAATCTGGTCGATTACGCACCCATTCGGTGCGGCCCAGGAACGCCATTGCTTGCCGTATACCGGACCAAGGTTGCCGTGTTGGTCCGCCCATTCGTCCCAGATTTTGACACCGTTTTCCTTGAGGTAACGGATGTTGGTGTCGCCCTGCAGGAACCACAGCAGTTCGTGAATGATGGATTTCAGGTGGCACTTTTTGGTGGTGACCAGCGGGAAGCCTTGCGAGAGATCGAAGCGCATCTGGTAGCCGAACACACTGACCGTTCCGGTGCCGGTGCGGTCGGATTTTCTGGTACCGTGATCCAGCACATGTTGCATCAAATCCAGGTATTGGCGCATGGTGAAGCCCGTATAATCGCGGCGTTAAATGACTTAAATTGAGGACGCAATGCTAGCACAACTCACCTTCTCCCAGACCCTGCCCGCTGCCACGCATCTGCTGGTGCTGTTGCCGAAAGCCAAAACGTTGCCGAAAGACTTACCGCACGGTGACTTGCTCGCTGCCGTGCTCAAGCGCCGCAACATGAAGGCCGATGAGCTGGTGAAATCACCCGTTGTTGCCAATGCCGAGAACGGCACGTTGGTGGCGTGGGCGATGCTGGATTTTGAGAAAGACATGTTTGCGCAGCAAGTGCAGGTGCGCAAGGCGTTGCAGTTATTGCTGGACGAGCATCCAAAAAAATTGTGTGTCGTGGTGCTGGGTGATGAAAAGCAGCGCCAGTGCGCCGCCGAACTGGCGGTATACGGCGCGTGGGTGAACGGCGCAGTGCTGCCGGCACACAAGAAGAAAGACGAACGCAAACCATTGCAGCAGATCGTGCTGGTCGGCAGCGTGGATAAGAAACCGTTCGATACGTTGCGTGCACAAGCCTCGGGCAATCTGCTGTGTAGGGAACTGACCGCATTGCCGCCGAACGAACTGACGCCGGACATGTACCGCAAGCGCGTGCAGAAATTGGCGCAGCAAAATCGCTGGCAGCATGAGGAATTCGACATGCAAAAGCTGCGCAAGATGGGCGCGGGCGCGTTTGTCGCGGTGGCACAGGGCAGTGATCCCGGAGACGCCGCCATCGTGCATCTCAGCTACAAGCATCCCAAGGCAAAGCAAACGGTAGCGCTGGTCGGCAAGGGCATCTGCTTCGACACCGGCGGGCACAACCTCAAACCATCGCGCTACATGCACAACATGCACGAGGACATGAACGGCTCGGCGGTGGCGCTCGGCATCCTGCTCGCCGCAACGCACAGCCAGTTGCCGGTGAACATCGACTGCTGGCTGGCGCTGGCACAGAATCACATCAGCCCCAAAGCCTATAAGCAGAACGACATCATCACCGCACTCAACGGCACCAGCATCGAAATTATCCACACCGATGCCGAAGGCAGGATGGTGCTGGCCGACACGCTCACGCTTGCTTCACGCGGCAAACCGGACTGGATGATCGACTTTGCCACGCTCACCGGCAGCATGGCCACGGCGCTCGGGGCACGCTATTCCGGCGTGCTGGGTAATCACGACGAACTGCTGCTACGTGCGGTAAGGATTGGCAAGCAATGCGGCGAGCGGCTATGCGCCTTTCCGCTGGATGAAGATTACGAAGCTGCGCTGGACTCCAAAGTGGCGGACATCAAGCAATGCACGCTGGACGGCGCGGCCGACCACATTCTTGCGACGCGCTTCCTCAAACGTTTTGTCGAGCACGATGTGCCGTGGCTGCATGTGGACTTATCCGCCAGTCGCTGCGAAGGCGGGCTGGGCAGCGTCGCCGGCGATATCACCGGGTTTGGTGTGGGTTGGGGATTGCAGATGTTGCAGACCGAATAACCGAGCCAGCTCTTGCCGTGTCTATGGCACGGATGCGTCGAGGCCAGCTTCGTTTCTCAGCAGCCTCGCATAATCTTCGAGCGGTTGCATCCCGTCGTGCGGTAGCTTTGCTGCAATCTCACCGATTTGTAATCCATACCCCGCCAGCACCAGATCCGGTGCCAACTCGAAAAGCGGGGTGGCGAGGAACGGGCGCTCCAGAATGTCCGGGTCGGGAAGGTGGATATCTTCCTCATCCATTATCAGATCGCCGTATACAATCAAGTCGAGGTCGATTGTTCGTGCCGCGTATTTATCCCGCGTCCGTTTGCGCCCCAGCTCGTTTTCAATGGGGCGCAGGATGGCGTGCTTCACTTCTGCGGGGGGCGCTTCAGTTTTAATTTCCACCACGCAATTAAAATAAGGCGGCTGCTGCGGACGGTCGAGTGCGTCAGTGCAATAGACCATGGAGATTCCCACAAGCTGCGTTTGTCCGGCAATACTGCGAATTGCAGCTCTTACATTTTTTTCGGAATCGATATTCGAACCGATAGCGATAAAGGCACGCACCATGGCTGTTCAGTGTTTGCGGGTTATATCCACCGCCACGCTTCGGGCAAAGCGCAACGCGTGTGGCTTCTCCACACTCACATCAACCTGTCGCACTCCCTGTTGCTCAAGGCACAATCCTGCAACAGCCTCCGCCAGCGCTTCTACCAGAAAATATTGGGAGTTTTCTGCCATGGTGAAGATGCGCTTCTTGAGTGCGCGGTAATCAACGGTATCCGCGATGCCATCGCTCTGGCCGGCCTTGTGCAGATCGGTG
>DATKVZ010000035.1:0-69551 GCA_035529795.1 Gallionella sp.
AGAAGCTTGTGTTTGCGTAAAGTAGCCATCCCGAAATCATACCAGTTTCCGCAGCAGTATCAATCTGCTGAAACCCGCATTCAGTAAGGCGTTCAGGCAATTCCATGACCATTTTTACCCACACTCTCACGCGAAGAGCCATAGTTAAATTTGTGCGCTAATTGGCACAGTTGGACAAGGCCAAAGGTTGAGGCTTGCCCGGTAATCTCCTAGAATGGCCAATCAAAACAACCTGTCGACACGTTATCGGGGGGAAACAACATGCAAGGCAATGGATCAATGAACCGGATTTACCGGGTGGTCTGGAATGCAGCCACGGGTGCTTGGCAGGCCGTGAGTGAATGCGCCAAAGGCCGTGGTAAAACCAAATCCAGCAAGCCCCGGGTCGTAAAGCGGTCCCGCCTCATTGTCGGTGCCTGCGCGGGTTCATTCGTTTTAATGCCCCTGTCGGCTTTTGCTGCCAACCTCCCCACTGGCGGCCAGATCGTCGCCGGCAGTGGCGCGATCAGCCAGTCCGACACCACCCTGACCGTTACCCAAACCACAGGCCGCATGGCCGCCGACTGGCAAAGTTTCTCCATCGGCCAGGGCAACACCGTCAACTTCGTCCAGCCGTCGGCATCTGCGGTGGCACTTAACCGCGTGCTCGGTGCTGACGTGTCGGTGATTCAGGGTGCCTTGAACGCCAACGGCCAGGTGTTTCTGGTCAACCCCAACGGCGTGTTGTTCACGCCTACGGCGCAGGTCAACGTCGGCACCCTGGTGGCGTCTACCCTTGAGCTGAGCACCGATGACTTTATGACGGGCAACTACCGCTTTAACGGCAACAGCAGCGCCAGCGTAACCAACCAGGGCGGCATCAAAGCCGGCACGGGTGGCACGGTGGCGCTGATCGCCGCCCGTATCGAAAACACCGGTAGCATCACCGCGCCACAGGGCAATGTACTGTTGGGCGCAGGTAGCAAAGTGCGCCTCGACCTCGGCGGGCCGGTCAAGATCGAAGTCGAAGTCGGTGCGCTAAATACGCTCATCGAACAAGGCGGTGCGATCCGTGCCGACGGTGGCCTGGTCTATCTCACCGCCAAGGCAGCAGGAGATTTGACCTCCAGCGCCATCAATCACAGCGGCATCACCGAAGCACGCAGCCTTGCTACCGGCGAGCAGGGAGAAATTTACCTGATGGGCGACATGGCCCACGGCACGGTCAATGTGTCCGGTATGCTCGATGCCTCCCCTCTCCCGCATGCGGGAGAGGGGCCGGGGGAGAGGATGGGCGGCTTCGTCGAAACCAGCGCACACAACGTAAACATTGCCGATGGTACTGAGGTTAAGGCTGACAGCTGGCTGATTGATCCCACTAACTTCACCATCCGCGCAGGCACGGACGCAAAAACCACGAGCGGTATCGGTGCAGATACGCTTGCCGCAAACTTGAATACTACTAGCCTCAAAATAGAAACCGTCGCGGCTGGTGCAGAAAATGGTGATCTTCACGTTAATGGCGCGGTCACCTGGAGCTCTGCCAATAAGCTAACGCTTTCAGCGCACGGCGATATCAACATCAACGCCGATATCACTGCACAACATGCCCTGGGTAAGGTCCAACTTGAATACGGCCAGGGCACTACCGACGGTGTGATTGGCGGGACTGCTGCCAGCTATAACTTCAACGGCGGCAAGATCAACCTGCAAGCTGGCGACAATTTCTTCACGCAACTGGGTAGCAATGTCGCTAATGCCATGACTTGGAAAGTCATCACCGACCTTGGCACCGCAGGCTCCATCAGCGGCATCGACATGCAAGGCATCAACGGCAGCCTTGCCGGCAATTACGTGCTGGGCGCCGACATCAATGCCAGCGCCACCAGTGGCTGGAATAGTGGTGCCGGCTTCATGCCCATTGGCGACAACAGCAATCCATTCACCGGTCGTTTTGATGGCCTGGGCCATATCATCAGCAATCTCACTATTAATCGCCCCATGACCACCGACTACGTCGGTTTGTTTGGTCACATACAAGACACAACGCTCAGACATATCGGGTTGGTAGACGCAGATGTGACGGGAAATGCGTACGTCGGCAGCTTGGTGGGCGTGTTACGAGCTCTTAACGGCGGCATGGCCAATGTTAGCAACAGTTACGCCACGGGCAGCGTGAAGGGAACCGATCACATTGGCGGACTGGTGGGTCATGCATCGGCTATGGGCACCATTAACGTCGGCAGCAGTTACGCTGCAGGCAGCGTAACTGGCAATATATATGTTGGCGGGCTGGTGGGTAGTGTAAATGCCAACAATAGTAGCACCATCAATATCGCCAATAGCTACACCACGGCCAATGTGTCAGGAGGCACCAATATTGGTGGCCTAGTGGGGGAAAGCATAAGCAACAACAGTAGCGCCATAAATATCGCTAACAGCTATGCCACGGGCGCCATAACAGGTAGCGTAGCGGGTGGATTGATGGGAATATTAAGGCCTAATAATGCTGGCGGCAGCACGGGCGCCAGTATCAGTATCAATAACAGTTTTTGGGATATGAGCACCACCGGCAAGGACGCTGGCAGCGGCATCGGTCACAGCCAATCTGGCGGCACCATCAACCTGACCAACGTTGCCGGCAAAACTACTGTCGGGATGAACCAGGTCGCTACCTTTACGGGGTGGGATAGCAACATCTGGTCATTTGGCTCAGGGCAGACAGTGCCTGGATACGGTGTTTCTCGCCCCTATTTGGGCAGTGTGACACGTAGTGCCGACCTCCCGACAGAAACCCTGTTGTTTGGTGGTGGTTGGGGCGGTTTGAGCAGTGGTCAACAAGCCGGCGCTGATGGCTCGGCTTATGGTATCGCCAGTTGGGCGCAACTGGCTAATATCAATCATGTAGCCAACGGCGACTACAGTTTCGAGCTCAAAACCGATCTGGCCAGCAACTCCGCCGGCTATGATGCCTATGCGTCGCCCACTGCCAACGGCAATGCAGGCTGGCAGCCCATCGGCAACACCACAACACCATTCACTGGTCACTTCGATGGTCTGGGCCACACCGTCACAGACCTCTTCATCAATCGCCCCACCACCAATCACGTCGGTTTATTCGGTTATGCCGAAAACGCTACCCTGAGTAATGTCGGGCTGGTGGGCGGCAGTATGGTGGGACAAACCTGGGTTGGCGGATTGATGGGAGGGTTGGAGGCTATCAACGGCACTGCCAGTATCAGCAACAGCTACGTCACGGGTAGCGTGACGGGCGGCGACTACGTTGGTGGGCTAGCGGGGTATTTGAAAACCTCCAACAACGGCATTGCCAGCATCAGCAACAGCCACATCGCGGGCAGTGTGTCGGGAAAAGACTTTGTCGGCGCTATGGTGGGTGGATTGGAGGCTCGCGACAACCCGACCAGTGGCACTGCCAGCATCGATAACAGCTACGCCACGGGCAGCGTGACGGGCAACAACCACATCGGCGGTCTCGCGGGGTACTTGTATGCCGGTAGCAATGGTATTGCCAGTATCGCAAATAGTTACGCCATCGGCAGCGTGACAAGTGCTGGCAACAACATCGGCGGTCTGGCGGGATATTTGCATGCTGACAGCGGTACCGCCAGCATCGGCGACAGCCACTGGGACATCGATACCACCAGCCAGACCAGCGGTTTTGGCATCAATACTGGCGGCAATTTCAGCGCCACCGGCCTTCGCAGCCTTACCGGCACCATTGATGCCTACACCCAAGCCACCTACACCGGCTTCAACTTCAGCAACACCTGGTTCATGGTTAATGGCTATACCCGCCCGTTTCTGCGCATGGAGCACAGCACCACTATTACCAACGCGCACCAGTTGCAATTGATGAGTATGGACTTGGGTGCAAGCTACACCTTGGCCAACAATATCGACCTGGGCCCGGCACTGACCAACTCCAGCGATATGTGGAAATGTACCGCCGCTGACTGCACCAGCTTCCAGGGCAGCTTTGCTCCTGTTGGCAATCAGACAACTCGATTCACCGGCAGCTTCGATGGCCTCGGCCACACCATCAGCGACCTCACCATTAATCGCCCCACAACCGATTACGTCGGCTTGTTCGGTTATGTGCAAAACGCCACCATCAGCAATGTCGGACTGGTCGGCGGCAGCGTCACGGGTAACTACTACGTCGGCGGGCTGGCGGGGAGGTTGGATGCCTTTGGCGGTGGCACCACCAGCATCAGCAACAGCTACGCCGCGGGCAACGTGACAGGTGACAGATTCGTCGGTGGATTGACAGGGTATTTGTATACCTATAACGGTACCATCAGCATCAGCAACAGCTACGCCAGTAGCAGCGTGTCGGGCGACAAGTACGTCGGCGGCCTGGCGGGGCGTTTGTATGCTGACAACGGTGCCAGCATCAGCATCAGCAACAGCTATGCTACGGGTAGCGTGACGGGCAGTTTCTCCGGTGGTCTGGCTGGAGATGTGTATGCTGGGCCCAGCTCCATCGTCAGTATCAGCAACAGCTACGCCACAGGAAATGTGACGGGCAACAGTTTTGTCGGTGGATTGATGGGATATTTTTATGCCAATAACGCCACCGCCAGCATCAGCAACAGCTATGCTACGGGTAGTGTGACGGGCAGCTCCGCCGGTGGTCTGGCGGGGGGTATGTATGCCTATTTAGGTGCCACCGCCAGTATCGATAACAGCTATGCCACGGGCAGCATGACGGGTAGCAACGACGCCGGTGGGCTGGTGGGATGGCTGGCGGCTGATACTAACGGTACCGCCAGCATCAGCAACAGTTTTTGGGATATTCAGACTACCGGTATGGACGTCAGTAGCGGCAACGAAATGCAGGATTCCCTTACCGGCGGCACCATCACCCTGACCAACGTTGTCGGCAAAACCACCGCCGGGATGCAAACCGTCTCTACCTATAACAGCGGTGGTGCTATGTGGGATATTGCTGAAGACAGCGGCTACAGTGGCAGTTACTTCTATCCGCGCCTGACCATGAGCGGCGGCTCACCGCTGTGGCTGATCAAATCAGCTCCCATTGTCACCTATGCGTTCACCCCTTTGTCTGATGCTTATTTATACAAAGGTAGTGATTATTTGCTGGCAGACTACTGGGCCGCATCTACTCTCTTTGGTGCTCCCTACAGCAGTTGGGTGTTGGGCACCGACTACACCCTCGAGTATGGCGGCAATACGGTGACCGGCTTTACCGACGCCGATACCTATAGCGGCATCGGTATCAATATCCTCAAAAGCGGCTTCAATGTCGCCGATTCAGGCAATACAACGGGGACGTTCACAATCACCCCGGCCCCACTCACCATTACCGCCAACGGCACCAACAAGACCTACGATGGCACAGCGTACTCGGGCAGCAACGGCATCACCTATATCGGCATTGTTGATAGCGAATCACCGGGCGTGCTCGGTGGCACACTGGGCTTTGTCGGCACCAGTCAGGGTGCAGTCAATGCAGGCAGCTATGTCATCACCCCCGGTGGGCTGACCAGCGGTAACTACGCCATTACCTTTGAGGACGGCACGCTGAGCATCGACCCGCGTCCGATCAGCGTCACTGCTGATGACCTGAACAAAGTCTACGGCAACACCGATCCGGCCTTGACTTATCAAGTGACGGCCGGCAACCTGGTCGGCAGCGACAGCCTCAGTGGTGCACTCGCCCGCGCCGCGGGCGAGAACGTCGGCAGCTACAGCATCGACGCCAGCGCTCTGGCCAACGGCAACTACCTGATCACCGCCATCGACGGCACGCTGACCATCGACCCGCGTCCGATCAGCGTCACGGCCGATGACCTGAACAAAGTCTACGGTGATGCCGATCCGGCCATGACTTATCAAGTGACTTCTGGCAATCTGGTCGGCAGCGACAGCCTCGGTGCACTCACCCGTGCCGCTGGTGATAACGTCGGCAGCTACAGCATCGACGCCAGCACTCTGGCCAACGGCAACTATCTGATCACCGCCAGCAACGGCACGCTCACCATCGACCCGCGCCCGATCAGCGTTACTGCTGACGACCAAAGTAAAACGTACGGCAACGCCGATCCGGCCCTGACTTATCAAGTGACAACCGGCAATCTGGTCGGTAGCGACAGCCTCGGCGCACTCACCCGTGCCGCTGGCGAGAACGTTGGCGGCTACACCATCGATGCCAGCGCTCTAACCAACGGCAACTACCTGATCACCGCCATCGACGGTACGCTGACCATCGACCGGCGTCCGATCAGCGTCACGGCCGATAATCTGAACAAGACTTATGGCAATGCCGATCCGGCCCTGACTTATCAAGTAACTTCTGGCAATCTGGTCGACAGCGACAGTCTTAGCGGTGCACTCGCCCGCGCCGCTGGCGAGGACGTCAACACCTACGCTATTAACCAAGGCACGGTGACTGGCGAGAACAACCCCAACTACCAGATCGCCTACACCGGCGCTAATCTCACCATCAGCGCTGCGTCTACAAGTGGTGGTACTACAGACAGCGGTCCGTCGATCCAGCAACTCGCGATCACCGCCGCCCAGCAGGCCGCCATGCGGGTCCAGATGCAGCAGCAGCTCCAGCGTCAGTTGCTTGCAAGGCAGCAGGCCGAGCGGGCCGCAGCGGAGGCTCGGTTACTCGCACTGCAGGCCAAATTGCAGGCCAAATTTCAGTCCACAATGGACGCCCGCCAGGCCAGCAGCCAGCGAACCAGTGGCGGTCTTGTCCTGATGGACGTCCCTGCCGCCACGCCTTCCGGCCAGAGTGCCGGCAACTCTGACCCCGGCGGCTTCATGACCGTCTCCGTCGTGAACGGCGGCATCAACATGGGTGACGATGACACCGGTGCCGACAACAATTAAATGCTAAGCAGCATGTTCAGGATATTGAAACCATGACCCACAAGGCCAAAACCTTTCCTCTCGCCTGTCTAACGGCAACAGTAGCTCTGGCGTTAACCGCCGGTTCCGCCTTGGCCCAGCCAACCCCGGATGCCGGACAGCTACTGCAACAAGAACGTCCGGCTCCCGCGCTGCCCAAGGCAGATCCGGCATTGCAGATTGCCCCACCGGTAAGCGCCGCCACGCTGCCCGGTGGTACGTCGGTCGCGCTCAAGGGCGTGCGTTTCACCGGCAACACGCTTTTCAGTGGCGAACAGCTCAGCACCGTGCTGGGCGACGTTACCGATAAGCCCTATGACCTCGCCGGGCTGCAAACGCTGGCGCAGCAGATTTCCGAGCACTACCGCGCCGCCGGTTACCCCTTCGCCCGTGCCTTTATTCCCGAGCAGAAGTTCGCCGACAGGATGCTCCAGATCACTATTGTCGAAGGTCACTACGGCAAGGTCGGCACTACCGGTGATAGCCGACTCGCTTCGGCTGCCCAGGACTTTTTGGCGGATCTGGCACCCGGATCGGTCATCGAATCCACCAACTTGGAGCGCGTTACTCTGATCCTTTCCGACCAGCCCGGTATTCAGGTCGCGCCGCTGGTCCGCCCCGGCCAGGAAGCCGGTAGCGGTGATCTGGTGGTGGATGTCTCGCCCGCCCCCGCCTTCACGGGTGAACTGGGACTGGATAATCACGGTAACCGCTACATCGGCGAATATCGTGCACGCGCTAACCTGCAATGGGACAGTCCTTTCCTGCTCGGTGATCAGATCAGTGTGCGCGGCAACGCCAGTGACGAAGGCCAATGGCTGGGCAATCTGGGTTATAGCCTGCCACTGGGTGCTTCCGGCCTGCGCGGCAATGTCGGCTACGCGCATACCCGTTACGAGTTGGCCAAGCAGTTTGCCAACCTGGATGCCACCGGTACCGCAGACATCGCAAGTGCGGGTCTGTCTTATCCGCTGATCCGCTCGCAACAAACCAATCTCTATCTGGCGGGCAGTTACCAGCACAAGAAACTCGATGACCGGCAGGGGGCGACCAACAGCCGGAGTGACAAGAAGAGTAATGTGCTCCCCTTCTCTTTGCAATTCGACCACCGCGACGGTCTGGGTGGCGGCGGTATCACTTACGGCAGCCTCGGCTACACCACGGGTGAGCTTGATCTGGATGCTGCTCTCAGGGTTGCGGATGCCGCCAGTGCCAGGACTCAGGGCAGTTTCGACAAATGGAATCTGGACGCCGCCCGCATCCAGGCCATGCCGGTGAGTAATCTCACGCTGTTTGGCCGCGCGTCGGCGCAATGGGCGGGCAAGAATCTGGATTCTTCGGAAGATTTTGGCCTGGGTGGCCCCAATGGTATCAGAGCCTATCCGGTGGGTGAGGGCTTTGGCGACGAGGGCTGGTTGATGCAGCTCGAGGCGCGTTACCAGATGGGTAGTGTTGCACCGTATGCCCTTTACGACGCCGGGTACGCCAAGACCAACAAGAACCCTTGGGCAGTGGGTAACAATGAAAGAAACCTCTCCGGCTACGGTCTGGGTCTGCGTTACACCGATCCGGAATGGAGCGTGGATGCGGGCCTTTCCTGGCGCAACCGGGGCGGGCTGCCGAGTTCCGATACCGCTGATCGCAATCCGCGCCTGTGGACGTCAGCTGGCTGGAGGTTCTGATGCACGGGAATTGGCGCCGGGGGGGTGCTGAGCCATCAATTGGCATTGCACTTTAAACTTGAGTCCGTGGCACAATAAAGCACAACAGTTCAAATAATATTGAGAGAGAATGAGCCCGGCTCAGTCAATTCTATTGGGCCTATAATGCATAAAACTTCAGGGGCCCAAAAAAGTGGAATTCAGGGACTACTACCAGATTCTCGGTGTCGCCAAAACCGCGACTGCGGATGAAATCAAGAAGGCTTACCGCAAGCTGGCACGCAAATACCATCCGGATGTAAGCAAGGAACCGGATGCGGAAAAGCACATGAAGGAAGTCAACGAGGCCAACGCGGTACTTTCCGACCTTGAAAAACGCGCGGCCTATGACCAGTTGGGTAGCCGTTATCAGGCCGGGCAGGAGTTCCAGCCGCCACCAGACTGGGATGCGGGATTCGAGTTTTCCGGTGGCGGTGCCGATGGGGCAGAGTTCAGCGATTTCTTCGCCAACCTGTTCAGCCGCGCAAGACACAGCAGAAGCGCGAGTGCATATCAAATGCGCGGTGAAGATCACCACGCCAAAATACTCATAGACCTGGAAGACAGTTATCACGGTGCGACGCGCGCGATCACACTGCGCGCCCCCCATGCGGACGAACAGGGCCGTGTCGCGATCAAAGAGCACACCCTCAACGTGCGCATACCCAAGGGCGTAAAACAAGGCCAGCAAATTCGTCTGACAGGGCAGGGCAGCCCCGGCATGGGCGGTGGTGCGGCGGGAGACCTGTTTCTGGAAATCCATTTCAAACCCGATTCCCGCTATCGCGTGGAAGGGCGCGACGTGTACGAGACTGTCCCGATCACCCCGTGGGAAGCCGCTTTGGGTGCCGCTATCGAAACCCCCACACCTTCCGGGCCGGTGCAGGTAAGCGCACCAGCCGGATCACAAAGCGGACGCAAGCTGCGCCTCAAAGGGCGCGGTATTCCGGGTGATCCACCGGGCGATCTGTATGTGGTGCTGGAAGTGGTGCTGCCCCCTGCCGATACCGACAAGGCGCGCCAGCTTTATGAAACCATGGCGCGCGAGCTGGCCTTTAATCCGCGCCAAAAAGCAGGAGGGTGAACCATGGTGCAAGTTGACATCGTGAGCGGCGTACTACTGGATGAGGTGGCGCTGAGCCTGGAAGAATTGGCGCATGCTTGCGCCGCCGATCAACAATGGGTCGTGGAGCGCATCGAAGCCGGGGTGCTCGGCGATGGCTCCATGCAAATAACGAGTTGCCGCTTTACCAGCAACGATCTGGCCAGAGCAAGACGCATGCGGCAACTGGAATGCGAATTCGATGCCGTGCCGGAGCTCGCCGCACTGGCGGTTGATTTGATCGAAGAAGTGGAGCGTCTTAAGCGGAGACTTGTGGCTGCGGGGTTGAAGACGGATTGACGGGCGTACATGGAGACAAGGAGACTGCATCGCGTGGAATGCTGCAGTGCTTGGCACAATATAGGCTGTACAGCCTTTTCAGACCCGCCGAGCACCCCGGCTAACTCCTGCGATTCGTGGAAGTTAAATCTGACATCCGTACCAGATAAAATCCTGACAACTATATATCAGGTATTTTGCACCACAACCTTGGGAAACACCGCGCTGTGATCTTGCGCCATTTCCGCAATTCTGATCGCAATGCGGCGTGCAATCTGCTTGTACTCTTTTGCAATATTGCCATCGGGATCGGCGATCACTGTCGGCTGGCCGGAATCGGTCTGTTCGCGAATGCGGATATCCAGTGGCAGGCTGCCGAGAAATTCCGTATGGTAGTCGGCGCACATTTTTTCACCGCCGCCGGCACCAAATATATGTTCTTCATGCCCGCATTTTGAGCAAATGTGCGTGCTCATGTTTTCCACAATACCGATAATTTTGACGCCGACTTTCTCGAACATCTTGAGCCCCTTGCGTGCATCCAACAGCGCGATGTCCTGCGGGGTAGTCACAATCACCGCACCGGTAACCGGTACTTGCTGCGCCAGCGAGAGCTGGATATCGCCGGTACCGGGCGGCAAGTCCACCACCAGATAATCCAGATTGTCCCAGCGGGTCTGTCGCAACAATTGGTTCAGCGCCTGAATAACCATCGGGCCGCGCCAGATCATCGGCGTGTCCTCGTTGCCAATCAGAAAACCGATGGACATCGCCTGCAGGCCGTGATTGATCATCGGCATCATGAAATTATCGTCGGTCGCTTCGGGCTGTCCGGTAATTCCCAGCATGGTCGGTTGCGAAGGGCCATAAATATCGGCATCCAGCATACCGACGCGCGCACCCTCGGCAGCCAGCGCCAGCGCGATATTCACCGCTGTGGTTGATTTGCCCACTCCCCCCTTGCCACTCGCCACTGCGATAATGTTTTTCACGCCGTCCACCAGCTTCGCGCCGCGCTGCACCGCGTGTGGAACCACCTTGCTGCTCACGTTAACGCCAACATTTCCAACGCCCGGCAGGACTGACTTGAGATGCGATTCGACCATGGCGCGAATCTCGCCCCACACACTTTTTGCAGGGTATCCAAGCGTGATGTCCAATGATACGTCGTTGCCGTTGATCTTGATATTTTTCACGGATTTGCCACTGACAAAATCCTTTCTGGTATTCGGGTCAGTCAGATTTTTCAATGCGTCTTGCACATCGGTTTCACTAATACTCATTATCGGCTCCTGAATCAGATAAAGGCTGAGGGTTGGATTCTAAACTGGTTGACTCAATTACTCAGGTATTTTTTGTTCCGGCAGGCGGTTCCCTGCTCTCTCCGGCGGCGTTCATCCGGTCCAGGTAAGTTTGCCACAACCCCGTCTGGCGCTCACCCAACTCGCGAAGATATTCCCAAGTGTAAAGCCCGGAGTCGTGGCCGTCGTCAAACACTATCTTCATGGCATAACTGCCAATTGGGGATACTTCACGCACGCCCACATTTTTTTTGCCCAACTGCAAAGTTTCCTGCCCGCGCCCGTGCCCGACGACTTCTGCCGACGGGGAATATACCCGCAAAAACTCATAGGGCAACCGATAACCGGCACCATCGTCAAACGTGATTTCAAGCAGGCGGGATTGTTGATGCAGTTTTATTTCAGTGGGGTACGCTGGCATGATTCCGTGCTCACTCCTGTGGTATTTTTACGGTACTTTTCTGGCGCAACTTGCGCTGGGCATTAACGATACCAGATTTCCGGATATTAAAAAGTTCAAGTGCTGTTCCCAACCAAACGAACCCTGTATATTTTCCGCTAGAATGCAGCTGTGATATTTTACTGGGAGGTCACATGTTTATCCGAGTTGCCACCCTGCCTGGTCCGGGCAAACTGAATACAGCATGCGCTGCTGCCTTCTACCTGTTTACCCTGATGCCGGTAGCCGGTGCGGCTTCACTTACCGACAAACTCACGCCGGGAATGCCGCATTATTTCGACAGCTTTAACGCCGGACAGCAACCCTGGGAACCGGGGCAACCCTTGAATATCGAGGAAGTTTTCAAGAACTATCAATACTATGAAATCGTGCTCGACCGCGACGGCAAGGGAATCATGGTCAACCAATACATCAGGGGCAACAAGACGGGTAGCGAAAAACACATGATATTGCCGGATGGCTCATTGCAAAAGAGTGAACCGTAACAGACTCGGGATAGCCCGAATGCCGGTAGCCGCATCCATTACGCAATGAAACGTAACCAGAATAAAGCTACAATGCCGTCATGTCTGATTTCAACCTCACCCATCATTTTCTGATTGCCATGCCCGCTTTGCAGGAAGGGTATTTTGTCGGCACGCTGACTTATATATGTGAACATAACGAAAATGGCGCACTGGGCATTGTGGTAAACCGCCCGATCAGCCTGACGCTGGGCGAGATGCTAGACCAGATCAATATCCCGTTGCAAAAGCCCGAGCTGGAAAAAATGCCGGTACATTTCGGCGGCCCGGTACAAACCGAGCGCGGCTTTGTGCTGCACGATACGCCGGGTGACTGGCAATCCACGCTGCGTATCAACGACAGACTGTCGCTGACCACCTCCAGAGATATTCTCGAAGCAGTCGGCAAGGGCGAAGGGCCGCGCCACTTGATTGTCACGCTGGGCTATGCGGGCTGGGATCAGGGACAGCTGGAACATGAGATGACCGAAAATGCCTGGCTGACCGTGCCGGCCTCCGAGCATATCCTGTTCGACCTGCCGCCGGAGGAGCGCCTGTCTGCGGCGATGGCGTTACTCGGTGTGAACTACGCATCGCTGGTTGAAAATGCCGGCCATGCCTGATGTCAGAGGGCAGATGACAGAGGACAGGGGACAGAAAAAACCGCGTAGCGACAACACTCTGTCTTCTGTCAGCGTAGCGTCTGTCTCCTGCCATCTGGACGGTACGCTTCTCGCCTTTGATTTCGGCACCCG
Source organism: Gallionella sp. (assembly GCA_035529795.1). Lineage (GTDB taxonomy): Bacteria > Pseudomonadota > Gammaproteobacteria > Burkholderiales > Gallionellaceae > Gallionella. Next base: position 12,980 of record DATKVZ010000035.1, read on the forward strand.
GCGCATCGGCATCGCGGTCGGCAATACCCTGCTGCGCCAGGCCAATCCGCTGACCGTCATCAACGATGAAAAGAATGAAAAGCGCTTCACCGAAATTACCGCGCTGCTTGCCGAATGGCAGCCCGCCGCGCTGGTGGTGGGATTGCCCAGTAACGATGACGGGTCGCCGCATGAACTGACCGCGTTATGCCGCCGCTTCGCCAACCGCCTCAAGGGGCGGTTTAATTTGCCGATAATCCTGGTCGATGAGCGTTATACTTCGCTCGCCGCCAGCGCGCGACTGAACGAACAGGGCATCCACGGCCGCAAGCAGAAAACCCTGATCGACCAGTATGCCGCACAGCAGATATTGCAGGCGTATTTTGACGAACCCGCAGCGGGAATGATCGTATGAAAAATCCGCAACTCAACAAACACGGCGAACTCCAGCATCTGCTGACCACCGAAGGTTTGCCGGTCAAGATCGTGCGTGACATCCTCGACCGCGCCGCAACCTTCCTCGATGCCGCCGACGGCCGCGAGATCAGCAAGGTGCCGCTGCTGCATGGCAAGTCGGTATTCAACGTATTCTTCGAAAACAGTACACGCACCCGCACCACTTTCGAAATCGCCGCCAAGCGCCTGTCGGCAGACGTGGTCAACCTCAACATCGGCTCATCTTCAACAAGCAAGGGCGAAACTCTGCTCGACACCGTGGACAACCTGTGTGCGATGCACGCCGACATGTTCGTGGTGCGCCATGCGCAAAGCGGTGCGCCACACTTCATCGCCCGTCATGTCGCTCCGGAAGTGCATGTCATCAATGCCGGCGACGGACGCCACGCGCATCCTACCCAAGCGTTGCTGGACATGTTCACCATCCGCCACTACAAGAAGGAGTTTCACAATCTGCGCGTCGCAATTGTTGGCGATATCCTGCATTCACGTGTGGCGCGCTCGCAGATTCACGCGCTAACCACGCTCGGTGTACCGGAAGTACGGGTCATCGCACCCAAGACGTTGCTGCCGGCGATGGTGGAAAACCTCGGTGTGCGTGTCTATCACGACATGGCGCAGGGGCTGAAGGACGTTGACGTGGTGCTGATGTTGCGCCTGCAGAATGAACGTATGCAGGGTGCGGCGCTACCTTCCGCGCAGGAATATTTCAAATACTACGGACTCACCGAGGAAAAGCTGGCGCATGCGCAACCGGATGCCATCGTGATGCACCCGGGACCGATGAACCGCGGCATCGAGATCGACTCCAGCGTGGCCGACGGACCGCGTTCGGTGATCATGTCGCAGGTAACGTTCGGCATCGCGGTCAGAATGGCGGTAATGAGCATGTTGGCGGGAGTCAAGGTATGAATATCCACATCAAAAATGGACGCCTGATCGATCCGAAAAACAATCTTGACGCACAGCAAGACCTGTTCATCACAGCGGGAAAAGTTTTGGCGGTCGGTACTGCGCCGGCGGGATTCGTCGCTGACAGTGTGATCGACGCGACAGGGCTGGTAGTCGCGCCCGGCCTGGTTGATCTCGCCGCGCGGCTGCGCGAACCGGGCTATGAATACAAAGCCACGCTGGAATCGGAGATAGAGGCGGCGGTGGCGGGCGGCGTCACCAGTCTCGCCTACCCGCCGGACACCGACCCGCCATTGGATGAGCCCGGCCTGGTGGAAATGCTCAAGCACCGCGCCAGAAACCTGCATCAGACGCATGTCTATCCGATCGGCGCGCTGACCGCCGCGCTGCACGGGCAGGAATTGACCGAGATGGCGGAACTGGCGGATGCCGGATGCGTGGCTTTCAGCCAGGCCGACGCCCCGCTCACCGATACGCGCGTGCTGCTGCGTGCCATGCAATATGCCGCCACTTTCGGATTCAGTGTGTGGCTGCGCCCGCAGGACAGCTTCCTCGCCAGAAACGGTGTGGCGCATGACGGTGAAGTGGCGACACGCTGTGGCCTGCCCGCGATTCCGGTCAGTGCCGAAACCATCGCGCTTGCCACCATGCTGACACTGGCGCATGACACCGGCGTAAAGCTGCACATCTGCCGCATTTCCAGCGCGGCCGGGGTGGAAATGATCCGCGTCGCAAAACAGCAGGGGCTGGCGGTGACCTGCGATGTCTCGATGAACCATGTGCATCTGTCAGAAATGGATATCGGCTTCTTCGATTCTAATTGTCATCTGGCTCCGCCGTTGCGCAGCCTGCGCGACCGCGCCGCACTACGCGCCGGTTTGCAGGACGGCACGATAGACGCGATCTGCTCCAACCACGCGCCAGTTGACGATGATGTCAAACAGTTGCCGTTTGCCGAAGCAGAAGCGGGCGCGACCGGCCTCGAATTACTGCTGCCGCTGGTACTGAAATGGGGGCAACAGGAACATCTCGCACTGGGCGATGCGCTTGCCAAGGCGACGTCGCAACCAGCGCAGATACTGGGTCTGGATGCGGGGCATTTGAGTGTCGGCGCAGCCGCCGACGTGTGCGTATTTGACCCGGAAGCCTATTGGAAAGTCGAACCTGCCGCGCTAAAGAGTCAGGGTAAAAATACACCGTTCACCGGTTTGGAAATGCAGGGCAGAGTGCGCTATACGCTGGTGGATGGAAAGGTGGTTTATCAATCCGGTCCGGCCGCCTGAAGCGTTTAGGGCATACGTGGACGCCTTAAAGTTTGATTTCACTTTGTAATCGTCAGCCAAACGTGTCCACTTGCGACAGCTGCTTACTTTGCGCTGTGCTCTTTTTCTGCAGCCAGCACTTTGCACAGGTGATCTTCTGCGGTGCTCATTGCGCTGCGTGCGACTGCTTCGAATAATGCCTGTATCTCATCAAGGCTGAAGCCGGCCATCAGACGATTTGCAATATCCGGCTGCAGCGGAACCAGACGCGATTGCCCGTCTGGCAAATTGAAGCGGAAGCCGGCCAGTTGCCTGAGTCCGCCTTCCTCTTCTGCCAACAATCGCGACTGTTCTTCCTGTAATTCGTCGTAACGTTGTTCCAGCGCCTCTTCGAGGTCTTCGGCCGTATCTTCCGCTATCGCGACAATCATGCCCATGGGATCGTCATGCAAGGTGCAGTCGATTCCCAGACTCTTGGCGTATTCAACGAAAGCATTGCGCAGCGGGACTTCGAAGAAGATGTACTCGATCATGACATGGATGCGATGAAATCAATCTTCAATCACTTGATGATCGCGTTCAGTTCGCCCTTGGCATAACGGTTGGTCATCGCCTCCAGCGAAATAGGTTTGATCCTGGACGCCTGGCCTGCCGCACCGAAAGCTTCGTAGCGCGCCTTGCAGATTTCCTTCATCGCCTTGCTGGCAGCAGCGAGGAATTTACGCGGATCGAAATTCTTGGTGTCTTCCACCAGATGGCGGCGTACCGCACCGGTGGAGGCCATGCGCAAATCGGTATCGATGTTCACCTTACGCACACCATTCCTGATGCCTTCGACAATTTCCTCAACCGGTACACCATAAGTTTCGCCCATGGTACCGCCGAATTCGTTGATGATCTTGAGCCATTCCTGCGGCACGCTCGATGAACCGTGCATCACCAGATGGGTGTTGGGAATGCGTGCGTGGATTTCCTTGATACGGTCGATTCGCAGCACCGCGCCGGTGGGCGGACGGGTGAATTTGTAGGCGCCATGCGAAGTACCGATAGCGATGGCCAGCGCGTCCACCTGGGTTGCCTTGACAAATTCGGCCGCTTCGCCCGGGTCTGTCAGCAACTGATCCTGACTCAACACGCCCTCCGCACCGTGTCCGTCTTCCTTTTCACCGTGCCCGGATTCCAGCGAACCCAGACAGCCCAGCTCGCCTTCGACGGACACGCCGACAGCATGGGACATTTCCACCACACTGCGGGTGGTGTTGACGTTGTATTCAAAACTGGATGGCGTCTTGCCGTCGGTCATCAGTGAGCCGTCCATCATCACGCTGGAGAAGCCGGATTTGATCGCCTGGATACAGACTGCTGGAGACGCGCCGTGATCCTGATGCATCACCACCGGGATATGCGGATACGCTTCGACAGCGGCTTCGATGAGGTGGCGCAGAAATGCTTCGCCAGCGTATTTACGTGCGCCGGCAGAGCCCTGCATGATGACCGGACTGTTGGTTTCATCTGCCGCTTCCATGATCGCCTTGACCTGCTCCAGGTTGTTCACGTTAAACGCGGGCAGGCCATAGCCGTTCTCCGCTGCATGATCAAGCAATTGACGCAAAGATACGAGAGCCATAATTTTTCTCCTTGTTTTAAATACCAGTTGTTAGCCATTAGTCGCTAGTCGCTAGTCGTTAGTTGGTGTTGTCCACTACGCGGGCTTTGTTTTAACTATTGGCTAACGTCTAACAGCTGCCTTTCAATTCTTGCGATTATCCCCGATGCGCACGATCTTCATTGTGTTGGTGTGTCCCGATCTGCCAACTGCCTCGCCAATGGTCATCACCACCATGTCGCCATCCTTCACCAGGCCCAAATCCAGCAAGGTTTGCTTGGCCTTACGCAGTTCTTCAGTCTGCGACTTGGTACTGGAAGAGAATGCAATGGGATGCACGCCACTGAACAAGGTCACTCTGCCCAGTGTTTCCGGTTCCGGTGTTAACGCGAAAATTGGCACACCCGCATTCTGACGCGACATCCACAACGGGGTCGAGCCGGATTGGGTCAGTGTAATAATGGCTTTCACTTTCAAATGTGCCGCTGCAAACAGCGCGGACATCGCGATGGACTGGTCGATACGTGTAAATTTCTGCTGCACCACACGGCGATCAACCGCATGCTCCTCAGTCTCCTGCTCGGCCTTGATACAGATACGCACCATGGCTTCGATAGTTTCCACCGGATAATCGCCCACTGCGGTTTCCGCCGAGAGCATCACCGCATCTGTACCATCCAGTACCGCGTTGGCCACATCTGAAACCTCCGCGCGAGTCGGAATCGGGTTGGAAATCATCGACTCCATCATTTGTGTCGCGGTGATCACCAGACGGTTCTTCAGGCGCGCCATTCTGATCATGCGCTTCTGCAGGCCGGGTACGGCGGCATCACCAACTTCCACACTCAAGTCGCCGCGCGCCACCATGATAGCGTCGGACGCATCAATAATATCGCTCAAGGCCGGAATCGCCTCGGCACGTTCAATCTTGGCCATCAGCATGCTCTTGCCACCCGCTGCGTGCATCAGCTCGCGTGCCAGGCGCATGTCATCACCGGAGCGCGGAAAGGACACCGCCAGGTAATCTGCCCGAATCAACGCGGCAGTCTTGATATCTTCCTTGTCCTTGTCGGTCAGTGCCGGTGCTGTTAATCCGCCGCCCTTGCGGTTGATGCCCTTGTTGTTGGACAGCTCACCGCCGCGCACTACTTTGCAAATGATCTCATGACCCTTGACTTCGATGACGTTGAATTCCAGCATGCCGTCATTGAGTAGTAGTACCGAGCCTTTGTGGACATCGCGGGCCAGGTCTTTGTAATCCAGCCCGACGCGCTCCTGATTTCCCAATCCTTCCAGTGCAGCATCGAGAATAAACGTGTCACCACTATTCAGGATAATTTTGCCGTTCTCGAATTTGCTCACACGAATTTTCGGGCCTTGCAAATCGGCCAGAATACCCACAGTACGGCCTAGTGCTGCTGCTGCTGCACGCACGGTTTCGGTGCGCTTTACGTGATCCTCTGCCGAGCCATGCGAAAAATTCATTCGCACCAGGTCAACACCGGCACGAATCATCTGCTCAATGACTTTTTGGTCGCTGGAAGCGGGTCCCAGTGTCGCGACTATTTTGGTTCTACGCAGCATGGATTGTCATTCTCCGCTGCAACTGCAACCGCCACCACAGCCGCCAGAATTTTTTTCTGCCGCGCGCTGCTCCAGAATTTCCACAGCCGGCAATTTTTTTCCTTCGAGGAATTCCAAAAATGCGCCGCCTGCGGTGGAAATGTAAGATACCTTGTCATAGATGCCGTATTTCTGGATCGCGGCAATGGTGTCGCCACCGCCTGCCAGCGTGAACGCCTGTGTTTCCGCAATCGCCATGGCAATTTTTCTGGTGCCTTCGCCGAACTGGTCAAACTCGAATACGCCAACCGGGCCATTCCACACCACGGTACCGGCCTGCATGATGATGTCGGCCAGCTCCTGCGCGGACTGCGGGCCGATATCGAAGATCATGTCATCGTCGTCCACGTCATCCGCATTTTTCAGCACGGCCGGTTCATTCGCATCGAACTTCCTGCCCACCACCACGTCCACCGCGATGGGAATGGAGGCGCCACGCGCCTGCATCTTGCTCATCAGCGCCTGTGCGGTTGAAACCAGATCATCCTCACACAGCGACTTGCCGACGTTCCTGCCCGTGGCCTTGAGGAAGGTATTGGCGATGCCGCCGCCGACTACCAGTTGTTCGCACTTCTCGGACAGCGCTTCCAGCACGGTCAATTTCGTGGATACTTTGCTGCCGCCGACAATGGCCACCATCGGGCGCGCCGGGTCGAGCAGCGCCTTGCCCAGCGCTTCCAACTCTCTGGTCAGCAGGATGCCGGCCGCCGCAACAGGCGCATACTTCGCCACACCATGGGTCGAAGCTTCGGCGCGGTGCGCGGTACCAAACGCATCCATCACGAACACATCACACAAGGCGGCATATTTCTTCGCCGTTTCTTCGACATTCTTCTTCTCGCCCTTGTTGAAGCGGCAATTTTCCAGCAACACCAATTCGCCCTCGGCAACGTCGAAGCCACCGTCCACCCAGTCACGGATCAGGCGCACCGGTTTGCCCAGTTTATCGGCCATGACATGCGCCACCAGCTTGAGCGATTTTTCTTCGGTATAAACACCTTCGGCCGGGCGTCCCAGATGTGAGGTCACCATCACGCGTGCGCCGGCTTGCAACGCGGCTTTGATCGTTGTCATCGACGCGGTAATACGCGCATCAGAGGTTACCTGGCCATCCTTGACGGGTACGTTCAGATCGGAGCGAATCAGGACGCGCTTGCCCTTGAGATCCAGATCGGTCATTTTGATTACAGACATTTCTACTCCCTAGTACTTCTATTTGGCGACGTGGCCTACCAGGCGCATCAGATTGCAGGTATAGCCATATTCGTTGTCGTACCAGGCCACTATCTTGACGAAAGTGGGGTCGAGTGCAATACCCGCATCGGCATCGAATATTGACGGACAAGTGTGACCGCGGAAGTCGGTGGCGACCACCTTCTCCGTGGTGTAGCCCAGCACACCTTTCAACGGACCGTTTTCGGAAGCCGCCTTCATTGCGGCGCAGATTTCATCGTAGCTCGCGGCCTTGTTCAGCTCGACCGTCAAATCGACCACTGATACGTCGGAAATCGGCACTCTGAATGCCATACCGGTAAGCTTCTTGTTCAGCTCAGGAATAATCTTGCCCACCGCCTTGGCCGCGCCGGTCGAAGACGGGATGATGTTTTCCAGGATGCCGCGTCCGCCACGCCAATCTTTGTTGGAAGGACCATCTACGGTCTTTTGTGTTGCGGTGGCGGCATGCACGGTAGTCATCAGACCGCGTTTGATGCCCCAGGTGTCATTCAACACTTTGGCGACCGGCGCCAGCGCATTGGTGGTGCAGGATGCCGCAGAAACGATTTTCTCACCCGCGTATTTGGTATGGTTCACGCCGTACACAAACATCGGCGTGTCATCCTTGGAGGGTGCGGATTGAACAACTTTCCTGGCACCGGCATCGAGGTGCTTCTGGCAGGTTTCACCGGTCAGAAAAAATCCGGTACATTCGATTACGACATCAACATCAGCCTCGTTCCACTTCAGGTTGGCCGGATCCCTCTCAGCGGTCAGGCGAATAGCCTTGCCATTGACCATCAGGTTGCCGCCGCTCACTGCGACATCCCCCTTGAAGAGGCCATGCACCGAGTCATGCTTGAGCAAATAGGCCAGATAGTCCGGCTCCAGCAGATCGTTGATGGCGACAACTTCGATTTCGGGGAAATCTTTTGCAGCGGCGCGAAATACCATGCGTCCGATGCGACCAAATCCATTAATACCGACACGAATTGCCATTTCATTCTCCCTTTTTGTAAATAAAGAAATATTGGTGATTTACAACACGCTTGTTACCGCCTTGACGACGTTGTAGCTCCGGCATAACGTTGGCCTTTGGCAAACAATAGCCCGCACTAAAATGTCACCAATACTTACAAAACGCCCTTAACCGTGTTGACGACATTTTCTGCGCTAAAGCCAAAGTGCTTGAACAACTCCGGCGCCGGAGCAGATTCACCAAAGCAATCCATGCCCACCACCGCACCATCCAGCCCGACGTATTTGTACCAACCACCGGTGACACCCGCTTCGACTGCGATGCGCTTTACTCCACCAGGGAGTACGCTGTCCCGGTAGGCCCGATCCTGCTTGTCGAATACATTGGTGGACGGCATTGACACCACACGCACGTTGATACCTTCGGCAGCCAGTAATTTTTGTGCTTCCATTGCCAGCGATACTTCCGAGCCGGTGGCGATAATCACCGCCTGCGGCTTGCCGCCTGCGGCTTCAGACAGCACATACGCGCCCTTGCGAATGGCGGCGATTTGCGCCGCATCGCGCTTTTGAAACGCCAGATTCTGCCGGCTGAACACCAGGCTGGTCGGGCCATCGCTACGCTCGACTGCAGCCACCCACGCAACGGTGGATTCCACCGTGTCACAAGGACGCCATAATTCCATATTGGGCATGAGGCGCAGCGTCGCGGTCTGCTCGACCGGCTGATGCGTCGGACCGTCTTCGCCCAGACCGATGGAATCATGGGTAAACACGTAGATCACGCGCTGCTTCATCAACGCCGACATGCGTAACGCGTTGCGCGCATATTCGGAGAACATCAGAAAGGTGCCGCCGAACGGCAGGAAGCCGCCGTGCAACGCCATGCCGTTCATAATGTGCGACATGCCAAATTCACGCACACCGTAGCTGATATAGTTGCCGGTTCCCTTGCCGCGGATGTGCTTGCTGCCCGTCCAGTTGGTCAGATTGGAACCGGTCAGGTCGGCGGAGCCACCGAGGAATTCTGGCAAGGCCGGCACCAGTGCGTTAATCGCGTTCTGCGAAGCCTTGCGGGTCGCGATGGTTTCGGCTTTTTCGTTAATCGTGGCGATTGCATCGGCAGCATGCGCCACCCAGTTCGCCGGTAATTCACCCTTGGTACGGCGCTCGAACTCAGCCGCTTCCTTCGGGAATGCAGCTTTGTATTCGGCAAATTTATTGTTCCACAGCTTTTCCAGACCCTCGCCCCGGGTGCGCGCGTCCCATGCTTCATAGACATGCTTGGGAATTTCAAATGGCGGGTATTTCCAGCCGATGTATTCGCGTGTCGCGGCAACCTCATCGTTGCCCAATGCCGCGCCATGCACGTCGTGCGTGCCGGCCTTGTTCGGTGAGCCCATACCGATGATGGTCTTGCAGCAGATCAGCGTAGGTTTGTCGGTCACCACCTTGGCCGCATTAATCGCGGCATTGATGGCCTCTGAATCATGGCCCTGCACATCTGCAATGACGTGCCAGCCATAAGCCTCGAAGCGCTTGGCGGTGTCATCGGTGAACCAGCCATCCACATGGCCGTCGATCGATATATTGTTGTCGTCCCAGAAAGCAATCAGCTTGCCCAGTCCCCATGTGCCTGCCAGCGCGCAGGCTTCATGGGAGATGCCTTCCATCATGCAGCCGTCGCCCATGAACACGTAAGTGTGATGATTGACTATCTGGTGACCGGGCTTGTTGAATTCAGCGGCCAGCAATTTTTCTGCCATCGCCATACCCACCGCATTGGTGATGCCCTGGCCGAGCGGGCCGCCGGTAGTTTCCACGCCGGGCGTGTAACCATACTCCGGGTGGCCCGGAGTCTTGGAGTGCATCTGGCGGAAGCGCTTCAGTTCTTCCATCGGCAGATCGTAACCGGACAGGTGCAACAACGCGTAAACCAGCATCGAGCCATGGCCGTTGGACAACACAAAGCGATCACGATCAGACCATTTCGGGTTGGCCGGGTTATGGCGCATGTGATGGTTCCACAACACATCTGCTATTTCTGCCATACCCATCGGTGCGCCCGGATGGCCGGAATTCGCCTTTTGCACGGCATCTACGGACAGCATCCGGATTGCGCCGGTAATATCATTGAATTTTGGGGGGGTGATGTTGCGTATCGCAGTCATGTACGGTTGTCTCCAGAATGCTCTGTGGGTTGTTTATATGAAATTCTGCTCAGGCGAACGATTATACCGCAGCACCGATATAGCTTCCTACTATGATTCGTCGCCGTTACCTTTTTTGGCAAATTTAACGCCCAGCTGTTTGAGTTTGCGATAAAGATGGGTGCGCTCCAGGCCAACTTTTTCGGCTACCCGTGAAACATTGCCGGTTTCCCTGCGCAAATGATAATCAAAATAGAGCGCGTCAAAATGCTCACGCGCTTCGCGTAGCGGCAAATCCAGCGGCAGGGAAAATTGCTGTTCCTGCCCCTCGATGGTCAGAATAATATTCTGGCCTTGTGCCTCGATAATTTGCGGCTGCGGCTTAAGTGAGCCTTCCCGGATTGCCTTGGCGATAGTGCTTAACAATTTTTGCAGGGCAATGGGTTTTTCCAGAAAATCCACCGCACCGATACGCGTTGCCTCGACCGCTGTTTCAATGGTGCCGTGGCCGGACATCATCACCACCGGCATGGTCAGCAAATCCTGTTCGACCCATTCTCTGAGCAAAGCCACGCCATCGGTATCCGGCATCCAGATATCAAGCAACACCAGATCGGGCTCATGCTCGAACCGATGGGCACGCGCCTGTTCGGCATTTTCCGCCAGCTGTACCTGATACCCCTCATCGAACAGAATTTCCGACAATAATTCACGGATGCCGATTTCATCATCCACCACCAGAATTTGCTTGCTTGACATTATGCCTCCCCAATCAGCGGCAGGCTGATATTGATACGCGCACCGCCGTTTACGCTATTTTCAATGCTGATATGACCACCATGCTCTTCGATAATCTTTTTTACGATAGCCAGCCCCAAGCCTGTTCCTTTCGGCTTGGTAGTCATGTACGGCTCGAAGGCACGCGCCAGCACACTGCCGGGAAAACCCGCTCCATTATCTTCGACGTGCAGATGAATTTCATTGTCCCGCATTTCTGTACTCAACATTATTTGCGGTCGTGCCACACCCTGCAACGCGTCCTGCGCATTTTGCAGCAGGTTATGAAATACCTGCCGCAAACGGGTCGCATCACCGTTGACCTCGCTGTGCTGTGCCTCCAGTTTCAGCACAATGGGGAAAGCGTTTGCCTCATACAGTCCCAGCACTTCCCTGGCCAATTTGTGCATGTCCAGGTGCGACAGCTTCAATGCAGGGCCACGCGCATAATTGGCAAAATCACTTACCATACTTTTCATCGCGGCAACCTGGCTGACAATGGTTTGTGTGGCACGTTGTAATAATGACGCATCTTCTTCGCTCAGCTTGTTGCCGAGTTTGTACTGCAAACGTTCGGCAGACAACTGGATCGGTGTAAGCGGGTTTTTGATTTCGTGCGCAAGACGGCGCGCCACTTCACCCCACGCCGCTTGCCGTTCGGCCTGCAACAGGTGGCTGATATCATCAAACACCACAACATAGCCGGCCTCACCACCTTGCGGCAAACGCGTTCCGCGCATCAATAAAATCTGGTTGCCATTCTTGCTCATGCGTTCTATCTGCCGCTGCCATTCGCCGTTGGTTGTTTCACCGAAAGCCTCCATAACGGTCTGGCAAAACGACTTGAGCAAGCTGTATTTTTCCGCAATCTGGCTTAATGACATGCGCTGCATTTCCTGCAACGGCACACCGAGAATTTGTGCCGCGCTGGTATTCACCGAACGCAGACGCAACTCCTCATCCAGTGCCAGCACACCGGAGGACAGGTGGGTCAACACACTTTCCAGGTAGATTTTTGCACCTTCCACCTTGCGCTGTTGCTGTTCACTGGCTTGCCTTGCATCAAACAGCTGGCGCGTCATCTGGTTAAACAGCCCGGTCAGCGCACCCAGCTCATCACTGCTTTGTATCGGGTGCTGCCCGGTGAAATCACCTTGTGCCACCGCGCGTGTTCCTTCCGCCAGCGCCTCCAGCGAGGCACCGAGCCGCTCGCTGATAAAAAATGCCACTGATACCGCCGTCAACAGCAGCACCAGCAGCGACAGTGTCAGGGTAATCGCATACATCCGCTTCAAACCGAGGCGTGACAGCGTTAATTCCTGATAATCGCGGTACACTGACTGCACCATTTCTGCGTCCGCCTCGACCTGCTTCGGTACCGGCTGGGTGAATTGCAACACATATTGCCCACCCCGTTGGGTGTTGGAATTCACGGCCACCAGCACACGCAGCAGCAGCCCTTTTCCCGGTATGGCATCGATTACCGCATATTCGCCTTTGTCCAGCGCCAGGCGCAACACATCGCTATCGGGTAAATTCGGCAGTCGCGTGCTACCGCCCGAGGAAAACGCAATCACATTTCCTTTGGTGGAAAATAACGCCGCCTCCTGCGCTATCGCTTCGTCCACCAATTGCTCCAGCGCACGCTGATATTGCTCCGGTCTTTTCTCGGCCATAAGCAGCGCGATGAACTGGGTTTTCTTGGTCAGCTCCTTGAGGCTGTTGTCGAGGCCGCTTCTGCCAAGATTGAGACCGCCCTCCAGTGCTTTTTCAACACGCACGTCAAACCATGATTCAATACTTTTGCCCAGAAATTGTACCGACACCACATAAACAAAAATACCCGGTAGTACCGCAATCAGTGTAAAAAACAGCACCAACCGCATGGTCAACTTGGCGCCAAATACCTTGTTTTTGAGCTTGTTGCGCAGCCGCCACAGTTGATAGCCCACCAGCCCCATCAGACTAAGCGCCAACGCGCCGGTCAGGCCAAGCAAACTGTAATAATTAAGGGAAAATACTTCAGTATTCGCGCTGCTGCTTGACAGCAGATACAGCAACACACTACCCAGCACCACGCTGATGAGAATCAGGTTTCTCATCGCCACATCACTCCGTTTTGCCTTCGCCGTTTACCGTCATTTCCGCCGGATTGAGCACCCAGCGATACCAATCTGAATTAATCGCCCAATCCTTGCCGGTCAGCGCATTAACCTGCAACAGCTTGGGCAACTGCGCGATATCCAGGCGCAAGCGCGCCGCCGCAATATAACTGCTGTCCTTTTTCAGCAACTCTGCGGGAATAACCGGCGAACTCTGCCTGGCCAGAATGGCCAGCGCATCTTCAAGGCTGGCAAAATTCTGAAACAGGGCACCGCGTGCGATACGGTACTGCCGCGTCAGCACATTGTAGGAAATCTTGATGGTTTGCTCGCTCTGAAAAATTTCTTCATCCAGCCAATACCAGCGTGCGCGCGTCAACAAAAACTCACCCACAAAATAAACCGGGACGCCGCGTTCCAAAGCCTGCTGCGCCGCAAAAGTCAGATTGATATCGTAGCTGGCGGAGAGTTGATAGCCGTCCTCGCCCAGATGCGCCTCGGCCTTGTTGACGGAAATACCTTCTGCTGCTACTGGCAGAGGACAGAGGACTGAGAACAGAAGACAGAAGGTGGCAAGAATACATTGCTTGAAACTGGCATGACCCGGCCACACCACTTTATTGGCGCGCAGAGATAGGTGATGGAAATTTCCGCCCTCTGTCATCTGTTATCTATCATCTGATTTGTGCAGCAATGCATAAAAAAATCCGTCATGCTGATCATTGGGCAACAATTGTCCTTGGCTATTCTCCGGCAGTGCTACTGACAACCGGCACGCATCCGGCTGTTGGGCCAGAAACGCCGCAATGACCTGTTCGTTTTCTTGCCGGAACACCGAGCAGGTAACATAGAGCAATTTACCATCTTGCGCCAGCAGCCGCCACAACGCACTCAAAATGTCGAGTTGTTGTGCTGCGAAGCAAGCTATATCCGTGCGACGGCGCAGCCACTTGATGTCCGGATGGCGGCGCACCACGCCGGAAGCGGAGCAGGGCGCATCGGCGAGAATACGTTGAAACAACTTGCCATCCCACCATTTCCCGGGTGCGGCAGCGTCCCCGCAAACAAGTTGTGCAGACAGACCGAGGCGCTGCAAATTTTCCACGACACGACACAAACGTTTCTCATCTTTATCTACCGCGACCATCTGCACGGCAGCGCTTTCCAAAATGTGCGCCGTCTTGCCACCCGGTGCGGCGCAGGCATCCAGTACTCGCATGCCATCCTGTGCGTCCAGCAATCGTGCAGCATATTGTGCGCCAGCATCCTGCACCGAGACCAGCCCGGCAAAGAAACCCGGCAACTTGTCCACGGATACCGGCTTGTCCAGTTGCAGCGCATCCGGCCCGATCAGCCGCGCTGGCAAATCATTTTGTGTCAGTTGCGCCAGATACTCCGCCGCCGTGCCACGCCGCCGGTTAACGCGCAAAGTCATGGGCGGATGCCGGTTGCCGGCCTCAAGTATCGTAGCGCTGCGCTCACCGTACTGAGTACGCAGTTCGTCTATCCACCATTGCGGGTAGCTATATTTTCCTTCCTCATACTGTGTGACTTGTTCCAGCAATGCGTCCCGGTGACGCAGGAAGTTGCGCAGGATCGCGTTCGCCAACCCGCGCAGGCGCGGGTTCAAATTTTGGGCGGCGCGCACCGCATGATCAACTACCGCATATTGTGCCGACTTTCCATACTGCAACTGATACAACGCAACCAGCAGCAGGAAACGCAACCGCTCGTCCGCCAGCGGCTTATGCAACAGTTGGCTCAATACCGCCCGCAACTGACCATAAAAACGCAGTGTGCCATAGCTCAAGTCTTGGAGGGCGGCACGCTGCGCCGGTGTCCACGCCGCATTGCTGCGTAGCGTTTCCTCCAGTAGCTGATTGAGGTTGCGCCCGTTGTCCAGCACTTGCTGCACAATGCCGGCGGCAGCCAATTGTATGTGTTGCATTTACGAAAAATTATCGCCGGGCCGAATCGGCACGGCTTGCAAAAATTGCTGGGCAGGCTGCGCTTTGCCGCCGGGACGTTGCAGCACTTGCAGCCGCAATGCGCCCTTGCCGCAGGCCACGACAATGCCATGTTTATCGACCGCCAGAATCTTGCCGCCTACGCCTTGCATATCTTCCTGTATTGCCGCCTGCCAGATTTTTATCACCGCGCCATTGAGGCTGGCATGACATACCGGGAACGGATTGAAGGCACGTACGGCACGTTCGATCTGCCGTGCATCCTGCCGCCAGTCAATTTGTGCCTCATTTTTGAGCAGCTTGGCGGCATAAGTTGCCACCGTATCATCCTGTTTAACCGGAGTCAGGCGATCCGCCCGCAACAGGCGCAAAACTTCGAGGATACCTGCAGCACCCAGCTCCGCCAGCTTGTCATGCAGCGTTACTGCGGTATCGTTTGCCGTGATCGGACAAACCCGGCGCAACAACATGTCACCGGTATCCAACCCCGCATCCATCTGCATGATGGTGACACCGGTCTCGGTGTCGCCCGCCAGGATTGCGCGCGGTATCGGCGCAGCGCCTCGCCAGCGCGGCAATAGCGAAGCGTGAATGTTGAGGCAACCATAACGCGGCAGTTGCAGCACGGCCTGCGGCAGGATCAACCCATATGCGGCCACCACCATGACATCTGCATCCAGCGCGGCGATCTCGCGTTGCGCCTCTGCGGTTTTTAATGTGACAGGCTGCAGTACCGGTAAGCCGTGTTGTAGCGCAAGCTGCTTAACCGGGCTGGCAGTGAGTTGCATCCCGCGCCCGGCAGGGCGGTCCGGTTGGGTCAACACCGCGATGATTTGATGTTCCTTAAGCAACGCGGCCAGTGCGCTGGCCGCAAACTGCGGCGTTCCGGCAAAAATGATCTTCATAATTGAATTAGCCCGGTAAAAACCTCTGCACAACGTAGCGAGCGAAGCTGAGACCAGGCAGGAAATGGCGAAAAACCGGAGTGTACATGTGGTACATGAGGATTTTAAGCTATTTTCTAACGCAGTATTAGCGAGCGCAGCAGTTGTACAGAGGTTTTTAAAGAGTTTCGCGCAGACGTTTCTTTAGTTTGGCGCGAATTCTGGTTTGCTTGAGTGGCGACAGATATTCAACAAACACCTTGCCGCGCAAGTGATCTATCTCGTGCTGAATGCAGACTGCCAGAAATCCGTCCGTCTCCAGCATGATGGGCTCGCCTTTTTCATTGAGCGCGCGCACCGTCACCTTTTCCGCGCGGCACACTTTTTCATAAATGCCCGGTACCGACAAACAACCCTCCTCGCATTCTTCCTCGCCACTACTGGCAATAATTTCCGGATTGATAAAAACTTTCAATTGATTGTGCGCCTCGGAAATGTCCAGCACAATGATCTGTTCATGCACATCCACCTGCGTTGCCGCCAGACCCACACCGGGTGCCGCATACATGGTTTCTGCCATGTTGCGCACCAGCTTGCGGGTAGCCTCATTGATATGCTCCACCCTGTTGGCAACTTTGTGCAGCCGCTCGTCGGGATACTGCAAAATCTTCAGGATTGCCATATACACCCTATAAATGCTTGCTAATTTATATGACTAGATGCAGAATTTAACGCAACGCAGCAATACTGCGTGCCTTTTTCATTGATTCTGCCGGAGTTTTCCATGCGCAAGATTATATCGCTGATTTGCTTTTTGTTGCCCGTCCTGGCCTTTGCTGTCCCGTCTGATACCCGCCCGGAACTTCGTAGCGATGCACCGGATCGGCACGTGGTCGTCAAAGGTGACACGCTGTGGGACATTTCCGGGAAATTTTTCAAAGACCCATGGAGATGGCCGTATATCTGGGGCATGAACAAAAATATTATCCGAGATCCGCACTGGATCTATCCGGGCCAAATCATTTTTCTGGACCGTGCCACTGGCACGTTGCGCATCGGCCAGGCTGAAACTGGCAGCACCAGCGGCGTTATCAAGCTTTCCCCAAAAGTGCGCGAAGGCCACAGCGCTCATGATGCCATCCCGAGTATTCCCGCTAACGCCATCGCGCCGTTTTTGAGCCAGCCGCTGGTCATTGAAGAAGGCGCGCTGAAAGATGACCCGACCCTGATCGGCGCGCGCGAAGGGCGCGTCCTGCTCGGCACTAACGATATCGGTTTTGTAGCCAATCTGCCTTCAGACAAGGGTAACAAGTGGCAGATTTATCGTCCCGGCAAAACCTTTACCGACCCGGATACCAATGAGGTATTAGGTGTAGAGGCGATTTATCTGGGTAATGCCGAAGCAACGGAGTTTGCGGAAGTGAGCACTGTCGCCATCACCCAATCCGTGCAGGAAATTTATAAAGGTGACCGGCTGGTCGTCCCTTCCGGGGAAATGACCAGTCATTACCTGCCACGCTCGCCTGACAGCAACATTGCCGCAAGCGTGATTTCCATTTATGGCGGCGTATCACAGGCGGGGCAAAATACCATCATCACACTGAACAAGGGCAAGCGTGACGGCCTGGAAAGCGGCCATGTGCTGGCTTTGTATCACCGGGGCGAAGTGGTCAAAAGTGACGGCAAGAACTTCACTTTACCGGACGAGCGTTATGGCTTGGTATTCGTATTCCGCGTGTTTGAAAAAGTATCTTATGCGCTGGTGATGCAAACCCGTTTGCCGGTGCAATTGCTGGATCACGCAAAAACGCCCTAATCTATAGTGACTGCTGATCTCTCGCTGAAAGCGTGGCTGGCGCTCAGCTTGATACGCGGATTGGGTGGCGAAGGCGCACGTCGCCTGCTGAAAGAATTCGGTTCTCCGGAAGCGGTGTTCGCTGCTTCTGCCAGTTCCCTCAAGCCTGTTATCAAAGCCGATATTGCCGCAGCAATCAGTGAGGGTATCGCTGATGATCTGCTAATGCCCACACTGGTTTGGCTGCAAGACAGCAACAATCATCTCGTCACTTTCGCCGACAGCGATTATCCGCAAGCCCTGCTGAATATTCCCGACCCACCGCTGTTGCTGTATGTCAAAGGGCGGCGCGAGTTGCTCAACCAACCTGCACTAGCCATCGTCGGTAGTCGCAATGCCACACCGCAGGGCGTTCACAACGCCGAAGCTTTTGCCCAGTCGCTGAGCAATGCCGGGTTGTGCGTTATCAGTGGAATGGCGCACGGCATCGATGCCGCCGCGCATCGCGGCGCATTACAAGGTTGCGGCAGCAGCATCGGTGTGGTCGGCACCGGTCTGGACAAGGTCTATCCTGCCGCCAATCGCGACCTTGCCCATGCACTTGCCAGCCAGGGCGCGCTGATCTCCGAATTCCCCCTCGGCACGCCGCCGCTGGCCGCCAATTTTCCACGCCGCAACCGCATCATCAGCGGCATGAGTGTCGGTTGCCTGATAGTGGAAGCCGGATTGCAGAGCGGCTCGCTGATTACTGCGCGACTGGCGCTGGAGCAGGGCAGGGACGTGTTTGCCATCCCGGGTTCAATCCACGCGCCACAGAGCAAAGGCTGCCACGCGCTGCTCAAACAGGGTGCAAAACTGGCCGAGACCGCGCAGGACATTCTCGAAGAATTGGGTAGCCTGCTTACCCTTCCTGCATACCGCTCAGCCACACAAGACACCGACTCTGCGCTACTGGAGCAACTCGGCTTTGATCCGGTCGATCTGGATACGCTTGGTGCGCGCTGTGGCTTGACGATAAGCCAGCTATCCGCCATGCTGTTGACGCTCGAACTGGAGGGACGCGTCAGCACATTGCCTGGCGGCCTATATCAACGAATTCATTGAATCACACACAAACCATGTTCGAAATTCTAATGTATCTGTTTGAAAGTTATTTTGATGCGGGCAGCTATCCGGAGCCGGACAAACTGTCACGCAAGCTGTCTGCCGCCGGCTTTGAAGAAGAGGAAATCAGCGATGCACTGACCTGGCTGACGGCACTGCAACAGCAGAACCCCGATAGTTACCCCGCCGAATTGCAGCATGCTGGTGTTCGCCATTTCGCCGGACTGGAATGTCGGCGCATTGGCGCAGAGGCGCGCCGGTTTCTGGTGTTTGCAGAGCAGCAGCATATAATTTCCGTCGTCGAGCGCGAGATGGTTCTGGACCGCGCTGTGGCGCTGCAACAGGAAAACCTTGGCCTTGACAAGCTCAAGCTGATCATGCTCATGGTATTGTGGAATCGCCATGAGCACCTCGACCCACTGCTGGTTGAGGAACTTCTTGCGCCGGCCCATTCCACACAACTACATTAACTCACGTATGGCAACCAACCTTCTCATCGTTGAATCTCCGGCCAAGGCCAAAACGCTCAAGAAATATCTGGGCAAAGATTTTGAAGTGCTCGCATCGTATGGCCATGTACGCGATCTGATACCCAAGACCGGTGCGGTCGATCCGGACAACAACTTCGCCATGCAATACGAGACCATCACGCGCAACAGCAAACACGTTGATGCCATTGCCAAGGCCGCAGCCGATGCGGACAACATTCTGCTCGCGCCCGACCCGGACCGCGAAGGAGAAGCCATCGCCTGGCATATTTCCGAGTTGCTGAAAAGTAAGCGCGCCCTTAAAGGCAAGAATATGCAGCGCGTGGTGTTCTACGAAATTACCCAGTCAGCGGTGCGTGAAGCGGTCGCCCACCCTCGCGAAATCTCTCTGCCACTGGTAAACGCGCAACAGGCGCGACGTGCGCTCGATTATCTGGTCGGTTTCAATCTGTCGCCGCTGTTGTGGCGCAAGATACGCACCGGGCTTTCCGCCGGCCGCGTGCAGAGCCCGGCATTACGATTGATCGTCGAACGCGAACTGGAGATCGAAGCATTCAAGAGCCAGGAATATTGGACGGTACATCTGGACAGCCAGAAACACTCCATCCCGTTCACCGCCAGGCTGTTCCAGTATCAGGGCAAAAAGCTGGAGCAACTCAGCACCGGTAGCCAGAAAGAATTTGACGCTATCATCGCACGGCTCAACGATGCCAAACTGCCGCCGAAAGCAGTGCGCGTCGACAAAAAAGCCAAACAACGCTATGCCGCCGCGCCGTTTACCACTTCCACACTGCAACAGGAAGCCGTGCGCAAACTTGGCATGACTTCAGAACGCACCATGCGCACCGCGCAGTCCCTGTATGAGGGCATGGACCTCGGCGGCCAGACCGTCGGTCTGATTTCCTACATGCGCACCGACTCGGTATCACTGGCAAAAGAAGCAGTGGAAGAGATCCGCAGCTATATCAGCGACAACTTCGCAGCAGATTATCTGCCGGGCAAACAGCCGGTTTACAAAAGCAAGACCAAAAATGCGCAAGAGTCGCACGAGGCGATCCGCCCGACCTCGATTCTGCGCACACCGGACAGTATGCGTGCCCATTTGAACATCGATCAGATGCGCCTGTACGAAATGATCTGGAAACGCACACTGGCATGCCAGATGGCACCGGCGCGCTTTGACACGGTCAGCGTGGACATCCGCCTGGGTGGCGACGACACCCTATTCCGCGCCTCCGGACAAACACTGGTATTCCCCGGCTTCATCAGCGTATACAAGGAAGACGTGGACGATGCCGAAGAAGAGGAAGGCGGCAAGTTGCCACCCTTGGTTGAGGGCGACGTACTGCCGGCGGACAAGCTGTACGGCGAACAGCATTTCACGCAACCGCCGCCGCGCTTCACCGAGGCCAGTCTGGTAAAGACTCTGGAAGAGCACGGCATCGGTCGTCCTTCCACTTACGCCACCATCATTTCTACGTTGCAGGCCCGTGAATACGCCATTCTGGACAAAAAGCGTTTCATGCCCACCGATGTCGGCCGCGTGGTTACCAAATTTCTGACCGAACATTTCACGCGCTATGTCGATTACGGCTTCACCGCGAATCTTGAGAATGAGCTGGATGAAGTCTCCGAAGGCAAACGTGACTGGATCACCGTGCTGGATGATTTCTGGAAAGGCTTTTCCAGCCTGATCAAACAAAAAGCCGACATCGACCGTCCGGTCGAGCTGCTGGACGAAGCCTGCCCGGATTGCGGCAAGCCGCTTGCCAAAAAACTTAGCCGTTACGGCAGCTTCATCAGTTGCACCAACTATCCGGAGTGCAAGTACAAACGCAGCATCAGTGGCGAAACACCGGATGACGCCTCGGCAAGGGTGGAATTGGGCACGCATCCGGACACTCAACAACCCGTGCTGCTGTTGCGCGGCCCGTACGGCCACTACGTGCAACTGGGTGAAGTGATCGAAGGCGAAAAAATTAAGCCCAAGCGCGTCTCCTGGCCCAAGGAATTACCGCTGGAACAGGCCGATCTTGCCGCCGCACTGAAGCTGTTGTCGCTACCGCGCGATATCGGACTCCATCCGGAAACCGGCAAAAAAGTCCTTGTCAACATCGGTCGTTTCGGCCCCTACATCAGCCATGACGGCAAATTCAAATCCATCCCACGCAGCGACAGCATCTTCGACATCAGGCTGGAGCGCGCCGTGGAACTGCTGGCACAGGCCAAGGCCGGCAACGCCGTGTTGCATACCCTGGGCGAACACCCTGAGGACAAGGCTTCTGTGGAAATTTGCAGCGGCCGCTACGGCCCTTACGCACGTCACGGCAAGATCAACGCCACTCTGCCAAAAGATGTCTCACCGGATGAAATTACACTGGAACAAGCACTGGAATTAATTGCGGCGAAAGCGGCAAAGGGCAGAACGGTTAAGGCTAAAACGTCCAGAAAGCCTGCCGCCAAGACTGCCAAGACAAAAACGGCTGCGAAAAAAACCAAGGCCAAATCCGCTACGGCCAAGACGAAGGCTGCAACCGCAAGATCTGCCACGAAGAAAATCTTGAAGAAGAAAACTTGAACAAACGCTGGATAAGTTCTAAACCGCCTTCGCAAAATTCTATATTAATCATCCAATGGCACGGATATTTTTTGCTCTATGGCCGACGTCGGTCGAGCGTACACAGCTAACCGCGTGGCAGGCGCCACTGAAACATCTGTGCGGCGGCCGTGCCATGCGCAGCGAGACATTGCACACCACACTGGTCTTTATCGGCGCAGTCAAATCACATAAACTGAAAGCATTGCAGCTTGCCGCACAGGCAGTCGGCAGTAACGGCTTCGAGTTATGCTTCGATAAGGCACGCTACTGGGGGCACAATCATATCGTGTATGCAGCACCCGGCCATGTGCCGCAACCCCTGACGCAATTGACCAACGCGCTGGAGCGAAACCTGACTGCACATCGCTTCATCTTTGATCAACGCGACTATCAGCCGCATGTCACGCTGTTGCGCAATGCGCACTGGAGCGACAAATCGCTGCCCGCCATGTCGCCGGCATGCTGGCAAATCAGAGATTTCGCGCTGGTGCAATCCATGTCACGCGACGGGCTGGCGGATTACCGCGTACTGGCACGTTTCCCTTTGGGCGCAAGTGGCGGATAATCCTGCCGGATAATCACAGGAACGCAAGCATGCTCAATATCTTTACGCTGGAAAACGGACGGCTGATCAACATCAGACCAGATGAGGTTGCTTTGCGCAAACCGATCTGGGTGGATGCTATCGCACCCGACGCGGACGAGCGTGAATGGGTGATTAGAACTTTTTCACTCGTCCTGCCGCAGCCTGAGCATTTGCGCGATATTGAGGCAAGTGCACGGTTCTATGAGGAAAATGGCGAATTACATTTGCGTTCTGATTTTCTGCTCGGCAAGGAAAGCGATTCGCGCAGCGTAATCGTGGCCTTCACACTGTCCGATAGTGTGCTATTCAGTGTGCATGACGAGGATACTCCGGTATTTCAGCGCTTTCGACTGTGTTCGCATTCGCAACCCGGCCTGGTTGCGGATTGTCACGACGTACTGGTCGACCTGTACGGCTCCGATGTGGAATTTTCCGCCGACGCGCTGGAGGAGACTTATGCAGACCTTGGCGGCACCAGCGGCACGGTGCTCAACAATATGCTCAGTGACAAGCAGGCCGCCATTGTGCTGGCCAACATTGCTCAGGCGGAACATCTGAACGGACGCATTCGCCGCAATCTGATGGATACGCGGCGCGCCGTCTCATTCCTGATGCGCAGCAAGCTGCTTACCCAGAATCAAATGGATGAAGCGCGCCAGATTCTGCTGGATATCGACTCGCTGGATGGGCATACCGCGTTCCTGTTCGACAAGATCAACTTTCTGATGAATGCTACCGTCGGTTTCATCAATATCAATCAGAACAAGATCGTGCGTCTGTTCTCGGTGGCTGCGGTGGCGCTGCTGCCGCCCACGCTGATTGCCTCCATCTACGGAATGAATTTCCGGGTAATGCCGGAACTGAACTGGGAGTTTGGCTACCCGTTCGCGCTGCTGTTGATGGCGCTGTCCGTTGCCGGTCCGATTTGGTTTTTTTCCCGCAAAGGCTGGCTAAAGTAGAATTCTTCAACTTTTGCTCAATGGAGTGGTGCTATCCGTTGCTGAAGCCATTTCCCAAAATTTGACGGGGACAAAAAATAACTTTATCTATTTATTGTCAGCACAATCTTGCCGGTCATACTTCCCGCTTCGATCAGGCGATGCGCTTCGTTAGCCTGTTCCAGCGGCAGTCGGTGCGTGATCAGCACACCGAGATGACCTGCCTCAACCAGTTTGGCGCCCTGTTCCAGTATCTTGCGCTGGCGGATGCGTTCATCGTGCAGATTCAGTATCTGTGGTGTGAGCATCAGCTCATAGCATAGTGACAGGTTGCGCAGCCGCGCGACCTGCACATCAGCTGCTGCGAGCGGCGTGGCGAGTAAACTGACTACTTTGCCACCGATGCGTACAGCGTTCAGTGAGTGCAAATAAGTCTCGCCACCCACCGTATCGAACACCACGTCCGCGCCGCATCCGTCTGTCCATTGCAGAACTTCCTGCACGAAGTCCTGCTCGCGATAGTTGATGATTTTTTCCGCACCGAGACCATGCGCCAGCCCGGCCCTCCTATCATCGCTCACCGTGACGGCGATGCGCGCCCCGAGATGATGCGCGAGTTGCAGTGCGACATGCCCGACGCCGCCGGCAGCAGCATGAATCAGGACGGTCTGTCCGGCTTGCAGATTGGCGCGCCCGACCAGCGCTTCCCATGCGGTGATCAGCACAAGCGGTAATGCGGCACTGTCTTCAGATGACAGATTGGCGGGTTTGGCGGTGCAGTAGTCCTCGTGCAGCGTGGTGTATTCGGCATAGCAGCCCGGTTCATCGCCAAGGCCACCGTTGCAGAAATACACCTCGTCGCCCGCCTTAAAGCGGGTCACTGCGCTACCGGTTTCCTCGACGATGCCCGCCCCGTCGCAGCCGAGAATTGTGGGTAGCTTGTCGGGGTGGTAGATGGGCTTGGCGCGCAACTTGGTATCCACCGGATTCACCCCGGCGGCGGCGAGCTTTACACGCAGGTGATGCGGCGAGGGCAGCTCAGGTTTCGGAATATCGCGCAGTTGCAGCACATCCGGATTACCAGCGGCAGTGGCGAGGATGGCTTTCATCGTGGGTTTCATGGTGAAGTTAAGGTGATGCGGTATGTTAGACTTATACAACCCATTTTGCGAGTTCGATCATGTCTGGAAATACTTTCGGCACGTTGTTTACGGTGACTTCGTTCGGCGAATCGCACGGTGCGGCAATCGGCTGTGTAGTGGATGGCTGCCCGCCGGGCATGGCGCTATGCGAGGCTGACATTCAGCATGACCTCGACCGGCGCAAGCCCGGCACCTCACGCCATGTCACGCAGCGGCGTGAATCCGACACCGTGGAAATCCTCTCCGGCGTGTTTGAAGGCAAGACCACCGGCACGCCCATCGCATTGCTGATCCGTAACGAAGACCAGCGCAGCAAGGACTACGGCAGTATTGCCGAAACCTTCCGCCCCGGCCACGCCGATTACACCTACTGGCAGAAATATGGCATCCGCGATCATCGCGGCGGCGGGCGTGCATCGGCACGCGAAACGGCAGGACGCGTCGCGGCAGGCGCGATCGCGAAGAAGTGGTTGCATGAACGCTACGGCGTCACCGTGCGCGGCTATCTCGCGCAACTCGGCGAGATCACGATTCCATTCAAAAGCTGGGACGAAGTAAACGACAACCCGTTCTTCGCTCCCAACGCCGATGTGGTGCAAGCACTGGAAGATTACATGGACGCGCTGCGCAAGTCCGGCGACTCCATCGGTGCGAAGCTTGCCGTTGTGGCGAGCAATGTGCCGGTCGGCTGGGGCGAACCGGTATTCGACAGATTAGATGCCGAAATCGCCCACGCGCTGATGGGCATCAACGCCGTGAAGGGCGTCGAGATTGGCGCGGGCTTTAATTGTGTTACGCAGAAAGGCAGCGAACACGGCGACGAACTCACCCCGCAGGGATTTTTGTCGAACCATGCGGGCGGCATTCTCGGCGGTATCTCCACCGGTCAAGACATCGTTGCACACTATGCGATCAAACCCACTTCAAGCATCCGCATCGAACGCAACTCCATCGACAAGGCAGGCAAGCCGGTGAAAGTCTCCACCGAAGGCCGCCACGACCCCTGCGTCGGTATCCGCGCCACCCCGATTGCCGAAGCGATGCTGGCGCTGGTACTATTCGACCATGCGCTGCGGCATCGGGGGCAGAATGCGGATGTGCAGTGTGGGACGCCTAAACTGCGCTAGACCTTGGAGAACCCATTGACGCCCGACCAAGTCATTGCAGAGTTTGAACGCTACGAGGCGGAACTTACTCGGATACTTGGCAGCTTTAGACATACCCGTGATGGCATCGACATTGGACAAGGAGACGATCCGCTCTACCGACAATACGCCAGAGAGTTAGTTGATCTATACAACGACGCATTAGGTCGTTACTCTTACTCGTCGCAAATTGCTGCAGAATTCGAAAATGGATTTGGTTATCTGGGTCAACCATCTTTTAAGGGGGTAGAAAATGTCCTAGGCGTTGTTCGTGCTTCTCTAACACGCTTGCACCGTAATCCTGAACTTCTCGTTCGACGCAAGGCCGCAGAGTCGTTGCGTCAGAAGGAAAATATCTTTGTGATTCATGGTCGTGACGAGGCGAAATGGCGAGAGTTGAAAGACATAATCCAGTCCGAATTTCGCCTTAACCCAATCATTCTCTCTCTGCAGCCGGACGCTGGATGCAAGACTGTAATTGAGAAGTTTGAGCACTACGCCTCAACATGCTCATACGCGATTGCAGTGTTCACGCCGGACGACGAAATTACGTCTGGAATGGATACCTACCTTCAAGCTCGCCCAAATGTAATCTATGGGTTGGGTTGGTTTTGTGGGCGGCTTGGACGAGGGAACGTTATGCTGCTACTCAAGGAAGGGACAACCATGTTCTCTGACTTCGGCGGCATCATCCAGAAGCGTTTTTCCCAAAACGTAGCCGAGAAAGTAGTTGAAATTCGCCGCGACTTGGAGGCGTCTGGTGTACTTCAAGCCTAGCAGCAAGTGCAGGATAGGCTGAGCGACGCGATACCCATCAAAAACCGCCGGGGGTTGCCCGGCAGCAAGTTACCTTTCTTGTCTTGCCAAGAAAGGTAACCCAAAGAAAGCGCCCCCGGTTTGCCGCCGCTTCGCGGTTCCCTGCGTTGCTCGACTGGTCAGGCGGCTGCGGAACTCGCACTTCGTGCTCAAACAGTCCTCGCCGAAATCCCCTGACCAGCCTGCGCTACTCGACGGCGCACAGGGGATGGGAAAGCAGAAGGTCAGGTCGCAGCGCCCGTTGCGGTCCGCCTGAGCGTTTTATGCTTGGATCGGCATTCGTAATTATTCTGGCGCAAAAAAACCCGCAATCCTAATGAGATTGCGGGTTTTTTTACTTCAGCAGGGTTACAGAGCGACTGTGTTTAATGCCCTGCCCGATTGCGTAATTTCTGTATTGCGCGCAATTGGGCAATTGCTTCCGCCAGTTCCGCCTGTGCTCGTGCGTAATCAATGTTGGCGGCACGATTTTTTATTGTATCTTCCGCTGCCTGTTTTGCTTCCAGCGCACGTGCCTCGTCGAGGTCGCCCCCGCGTATCGCGGTGTCGGCCAGGATGGTCACGACTCCGGGCTGCACTTCCAGCATCCCGCCGGAAACATAAATGAGCTCTTCCTGCTCCAGGTCTGGCCGCTTGATTCTGACCGAGCCCGGTTTGATACGCGTCATCAACGCATTGTGACGCGGAAATATCCCCAGCTCACCCATTTCACCAGGTACCACGACGAATTCGGCCAATCCGGAGAAAATAGATTCTTCCGCGCTAACCACGTCAACATGCACTGTCATCGCCATTTGATCCCCACTATTATTGAAGTGTCTTGGCTTTTTCAACTGCTTCTTCGATGCCGCCCACCATGTAGAACGCCTGTTCCGGCAAGTGGTCATATTCGCCGTCGACGATGCCCTTGAAGCCTTTGATCGTATCCTTTAGCGTGACGTATTTGCCCGGGCTGCCGGTAAACACTTCGGCCACGTGGAACGGTTGCGACAGGAAACGCTGAATCTTACGCGCACGCGCCACGGCCAGTTTGTCTTCCGGTGCCAATTCATCCATACCCAGGATCGCGATAATGTCACGCAGCTCTTTGTAACGCTGCAGCGTGGATTGCACGGCACGTGCAACGGAATAATGCTCTTCGCCCACCACCAGCGGGTCGAGCTGGCGGGAGGTGGAATCCAGCGGATCAACCGCCGGGTAGATACCCAGCGAAGCGATGTCACGCGACAGCACCACGGTGGAATCCAGGTGCAGGAAGGTGGTCGCAGGAGACGGGTCGGTCAAGTCATCGGCTGGCACGTACACGGCCTGGATGGAAGTGATCGAACCCACCTTGGTGGAGGTGATACGCTCTTGCAGGCGACCCATTTCTTCGGCCAGTGTCGGCTGGTAGCCCACAGCGGAAGGCATGCGGCCCAGCAACGCGGACACTTCGGTGCCGGCCAGCGTGAAACGGTAAATGTTGTCCACAAAAAACAGAATGTCGCGGCCTTCATCGCGAAAGTACTCGGCCATGGTCAGGCCGGACAACGCCACGCGCAGGCGGTTGCCGGGCGGCTCGTTCATCTGACCAAACACCATCGCCACTTTGGATTCGGCCATATTTTCCAGATTGATAACGCCCGCTTCCGACATTTCGTGGTAGAAGTCATTGCCCTCGCGGGTTCGCTCACCCACGCCCGCGAACACGGAAAGACCTGCGTGCTGCTTGGCGATATTGTTGATGAGCTCCAGCATATTTACGGTCTTGCCGACACCGGCACCACCGAACAACCCGACCTTGCCGCCCTTGGCGAACGGGCACACCAGATCAATCACTTTGATACCGGTTTCGAGCAAGTCAACCGATGGGGACAGCTCATCGAACTTCGGTGCCTTCTGGTGAATCTCGCGGCGCTCGTCACACTGAATTTCGCCAGCGTCGTCGATGGGACGGCCCAACACATCCATGATACGACCCAGCGTACCAGTGCCCACAGGTACAGCAATTCCACTACCTGTGGCGTTCACCAGCATGCCACGGCGCAGTCCGTCGGAAGAACCCATGGCGATGGTACGCACCACGCCGTCACCAAGCTGCTGCTCTACCTCAAAGGTCAACCCCGCTTCGGCAGTCGAAGAATCCGTATCCGCCAGTTGCAGTGCCTCATATATCTTGGGCATTTGATCACGCGGAAATTCGATGTCAACCACCGCACCGATACACTGAACAATTTTTCCTTGACTCATTTTTAGGATTCCCCGTCTAATTTAATTTTGTAATTCGCCGCCGTATCAATTAACCGCTCATCTATCAGACAACCGTTGCCGCGCCTTGAATATTTGTTCTTGTCATAACGTTCGCTGCACACACATTAACCCCGTCCGATCTTGCACGTCCGTCATCAACCCACTGCCGCTGCACCGCCGACGATTTCCGATATTTCACGGGTAATGGCAGCTTGGCGTGCCTTGTTGTAAACCAGCTTGAGATCGCTGATTACACTCTTTGCATTGTCTGATGCGGCTTTCATCGCCACCATTCGGGAACTTTGCTCGGAAGCCATATTTTCCACCACCGCCTGATAAACCAGCGATTCAATATACCGTACCAGCAATTCATCTATTACCTGTTTGGGCTCGGGCTCATAGATATAGTCCCAGTTACCCTCGGCGGTTCCCATTTGCTCGCCACTAAGCGGCAACAGTTGCTCGATACGCGGTTCCTGCTTCATGGTATTAATGAAACAGTTATAGCTCAGGTAAATAGCATCTATTTCCCCCGCCGTGTAGGCATCCAGCATCGCCTTGACCGTACCAATCAGTTTTTCGAGGTGTGGCGTATCGCCGAGCCCGGTCAAGTGGGACTTTATTCTGGCGCCGATACGTGACATGAAGCCCAAGCCCTTGTTGCCAATTGGGCAGACCACAATACCCTTGCCTTCATTTTCCCATGCCTTCATGTGGCCAACTACAAGACGCAGGACATTGGTATTCAAACCACCGCACAATCCCTTGTCCGAAGTAACCACAATTACGCCAACATTTTTAATGGCTTCCCGCTTGGCCAGAAAGGTGTGCTTGTATTCGGGATTGGCGCGCGACAGATGCGCCGCAACATTACGGATTTTTTCGGCATAGGGACGTGCTGCACGCATACGTTCCTGCGCCTTGCGCATCTTGGCTGCGGCGACCATTTCCATGGCGCGCGTAATCTTGCGGGTGTTTTCCACACTTTTGATTTTCGTGCGTATTTCTTTACTGCCGGCCATTTCTCACCCCGTCATTTAACCAACCACTCGGCAGCCGTCTTTTGATTGCCTGGTGGAAGGGCTGGTTGTTTATCAATAAACAGCCGTCGCCTTGAATGCTTCGATCGCTGCAGACAGCAGTTTTTCGTTATCGGCATTCAGATCCTTGCTGGATTCAATCGTATCCATCAGGCTTTTATTGTTGGATTTAAGGTATGCATGCAGCGCTGACTCGAATGCCAGCACCTTGGGTATCTCCACCCCATCAAAGTAACCTTTATTCACACCGAACAACGTGGCTGCCATATCGGATACCGATAGCGGCGAATACTGCAGCTGTTTCATCAGTTCAGTTACCAGGCGGCCGCGTTCCAGTTGCTTGCGGGTCGCTTCATCCAGATCAGAAGCGAACTGCGCAAATGCGGCCAGTTCGCGGTACTGCGCCAATGCCAGGCGTACGCCGCCGCCCAGTTTCTTGATAACCTTGGTCTGCGCTGCACCACCAACTCGGGATACCGAAACACCTGCATTGATCGCAGGCCGGATGCCGGCATTGAACAAATCAGACTCCAAAAAGATTTGGCCGTCGGTAATGGAAATCACATTGGTTGGTACAAAGGCGGACACGTCGCCCGCTTGTGTTTCGATAATCGGCAAAGCGGTCAACGAACCGGTTTTGCCTTTGACCTCGCCTTTGGTGAACGCCTCCACGTAATCGGCATTGACGCGTGCAGCGCGCTCCAGCAGGCGGGAGTGCAGATAGAACACGTCGCCGGGATAAGCTTCGCGGCCGGGCGGACGGCGCAGCAGCAGGGAAATTTGGCGATACGCCCAGGCTTGTTTGGTCAGATCGTCATAAACGATCAGTGCGTCCTGGCCGCGATCACGGAAGTATTCACCCATGGTACAACCGGCATAAGGTGCCAGAAATTGCATTGCCGCTGAATCCGAGGCGGTCGCGGCCACCACGATGGTATAGCCAAGTGCGCCATGTTCTTCCAGTTTGCGCACCACGTTGGCGATGGTCGAAGCTTTCTGACCAATCGCCACATACACACAGGTCATGTTTTGACCCTTCTGGTTGATGATGGCATCCACGGCCACGGCGGTCTTGCCGGTTTGGCGATCGCCAATGATCAGTTCGCGCTGGCCGCGACCAATCGGAACCATGGAGTCGATGGACTTCAATCCAGTCTGCACCGGTTGGTCAACGGATTTACGTGCGATTACGCCCGGAGCCACTTTTTCAATCTTGTCGGTTATTTTGGCGTTAATAGGCCCTTTGCCATCAATCGGCTGTCCCAGCGCATTTACCACGCGGCCGCACAATTCCGGGCCAACCGGCACTTCCAGAATGCGCCCGGTACACTTGACCGTATCACCTTCAGTAATATGCTCGTATTCGCCAAGCACCACTGCGCCGACAGAATCGCGTTCCAGATTCAGCGCCAAGCCGAAGGTATTGCCGGGAAACTCCAGCATTTCACCCTGCATTACATCAGAAAGCCCATGCACACGAACGATACCGTCAGTCACGCTGACCACCGTACCTTCAGTGCGTGCCTGTGTCAGCGCCTCAAAATTCTCGATGCGGCTGCGAATCAAATTGCTAATTTCAGAAGGGTTGAGCTTCATCTGTAATTTCCTTGTCTTGATAAATCTTTAATTGGAACCTCTAAAATCTGGATTGCGAGCCTGCGCCATGCTGCTTGCCTGCGCATGGCTTGGATCTTCTCGCCAGGGAAATTCGGTAAACCCCAAGTTATTAGAGGCAACCGGTTTCAGGCCATCGCATTTGCCATTTCGCCCAAACGGGTGCGCGCCGAACCATCGATGACCTGGTCTTCGGCACGAATCACCACACCACCCAGCAAAGTCTTGTCTACTTTGCACTCTAGTCTTATTTCACGCTGCATCCGCACCTTAAGGGCGGCGGCTATTTTCTGTTGTTGTGCCTCACTTAGCTCGAACGCGGATGCTACTGTCACATCGGCAAAATTTTCCGCTTCGGCACGTAACGCCTCATATATAACCAGGATTTCTGCCACGATATCCAGGCGATGATTGCCCACCAGTATGCGAATGAAATTACGCTGCTGCGCGGAAAGCTGGCTTCTGCACAATGCCACAACCAGCTCTTCAACTTGACTTTTGTCAATGCGCGGGCTGCTTACAACAGCGCGCATTTCAGAATTATTTAGCGACTCCGCAAGGGTTTCCAGCATAGCTGACCACCCTTTCAAATCGCCAAGTCGTCGTGCTTCATCAAACGCTGCTTGTGCGTATGGGCGGGCTACTGTATTAGCTGACATGGCAATCAGATTTCCGCAACAAGTTTTTCGAGTAAATCATTATGTGCTTTGGCGTCAATTTCACGGCCCAAAATCTTGCCTGCACCAGCGAGGGCAATTGCGGATACCTGGGTGCGCAACTGTTCTTTGGCACGAAACACTTCCTGATCGATTTCGGCTTTGGCTCCAACGATGATCCGATCACCTTCCACTTTGGCTTGAGCTTTTGCTGCCTCAACAATTTCGCTCGCTCTCTTCTCGCCGCCTGCCAGAATTTCGGCAGCCTTTTCCTTGGCTTCGCGGATGATTTCGGCAGAGCGCTTGGCGGCCATCTCCAAATCGTGCTTGCCGCGTTCGCCTGCTGCCAAGCCATCCGCGATAGTTTTTTGCCGTGCTTCAATCGCGTTCAGCAAGGGTGGCCAGATGAATTTGGCAGTAAACCATATCAATATGGCAAATGACAGCGCTTGCGAAAACAGTGTCAGGTTAATGTTCATTTTGATTCCTTAAAGCTGGATTGGATGCCGCTCGTGATCACCAAATACTTTAGTGAATTACGCTGAGCAACGGATTTGCAAATGCAAACATCATTGCCAGACCCACGCCGATAATGAAAGACGCGTCAATCAAGCCCAACAGCAGAAATACCTTGCCCTGCAGAGTGGGGATCATTTCGGGCTGACGCGCAGCACCATCCAGAAAGCTGCTGCACATGATACCAATACCGATACAGGCAGCCGCAGATCCCAGGCCAATGATTAGGCCGATAGCGATGGCGGTGTAAGATTGAATCATTGCCAAATGTTGAACTGTGCTTTCCATTTTTTTGCTTCCTTTCGATTTACAAGGTTGATTAAGATTAATAAAACGGCTTTAGTGGCTTTCGTGTGCCATTGAGATATACACGACCGTCAGCATCATGAAGATGAATGATTGCAAGGATACGATCAGGATATGAAAGATTGCCCAGCCTGCGCTGAGCACCCCGCCCAACAGGGTGCCGGCGAGGCCGGTTGCCGCCCACATGCCGAGCAGCAGAAAAATGATTTCACCGGCGTACATATTGCCGAACAGGCGCAGGGAATGCGACAACGGTTTGGAAATATATTCAATCATATTGAACAGAAAATTCGCAGGCCACACCAGTGGGTTGGCGCCAAATGGCGCACAGAACAACTCACGTATCCAGCCGCCCAATCCCTTGACCTTGATGTTGAAAAAAATCATCAACAGCCAGACCGACAATGCCAACGCAAAAGTCGCATTAACGTCCGAAGTGGGAACTGCGCGAAAATATTCTTGCCCGAACACGTTATGGTATATCCATGCCATGATGTCTGCCGGTAGAAAATCCATGGCACTCATGACAAACACCCAGACGAAGACGGTCAACGCAAGGGGTGCCACAAATGCGTGCCGGTCTCCGTGAAAAATGCTTTTGACCTGGTTGTCGATGAACTCTACCAGCAGCTCGACAAACGCCTGACGCCTGTTTGGAACGCCGGCCGTCGCGCCGCGTACCACCAGCCTGAGTAATCCAAAAACAATTAAGCCCAACAGGGCAGAAACCGCGAGGGTATCGATATGTATCGCCCAAAAATCACCCACACCTACCGGTTTGGCGTTAAATGCCAAATGGTGTTCAATGTAGCTGAAAGGTGTCAGTTCGTGTGCAGTTGACATCCAAAAACCTTATTTTTGATTTTCATTGTTTACGGTTCGCAGCCCTGCGCCTGAAATCAGCGCGGCACTTGCAAGCCCGCCAATAAGAGCCAAGGGAACCAGCCCTTCATAATATCTGTATATCACCAGCAGCAGCAGGACAATTACAACTATCTTGATTACCTCGGCTTTAAGTAACGTGAGCAACAGTGCGGCTGGTTTTGTGTTGCCATCATTACCCGCCACGACTGCGCCAGCATAGCAGCCAGCAATAACTGATGACCCGCCCAGCAAGGCAGAAACTGCCGCGTGCACGTCTGCGAACGCTAACAATACAAGCGTTACCAGAGCTGTTGCAATGACCTGCCAGCGTGCTGCTTGACTGACTGCACGGCTTATTGTTGTTGTATTGGTTGTGTTAGCTGAGTCGTTCATCTGAGCATTCCGGAGCACTGCTCCCGCATGCCCGTGGCGACATCAAAAGCGCGCGCATTCTCTCCATTTCATGTCTATAAGTCAAGTTTCTTGTTTCTTTATTCGTTTTTTTGCGGGAGCAATATAATTAACATATGAACATGCGGCCATAAAAATTACTCAACAACATGAACCAGCAAGAATTTTTTGCTGCCGCCAGCGTACGACAGCAACAAAATAAATAGTCTCAAACCAGCGAGCGTCCAGTTCAAGGGTTATTTCAAGCGGTTAATCAACTGGTCCAAGTGGTCATGGCTGGTATAGTGAACGATCAGCTTGCCTTGGCCTTTTTTGCCAGCCTTGATCTGCACGTTGGTGCCGATATGTTGAGAAAGCTCTTCCTGCAACTGCAGAATATCGCGATTGGGCTTGGGTTTTTTAGGCTTGGGCGCTGAGTTTGATATGTTTTGCACCAGCTTTTCAGCTTCACGCACCGACAGCCCATCATGCACAATTTTGTTGGCCATGCTGATCTGGTGTGCGCCTTCCAACCCCAGCAGCGCACGCGCATGACCCATGTCTAATTTATTTTCCACCAGCATGGTCTGAATCAATTGTGGCAACTTGAGCAGTCTCAGCAGGTTGCTGGCTGCGCTGCGGGATCGGCCTACTGCATCCGCTGCGACCTGATGCGTCATTTTGAATTCATCTATCAGGCGCTGGATACCGATGGCTTCTTCCAGCGGATTCAGGTTTTCCCGCTGAATATTTTCAATCAGCGCCATTGCCAGTGCCGCGTTGTCTGCAACGCTGCGTATCAGCACCGGCACATGGGTAAGTCCCGCCAACTGTGCGGCCCGCCAGCGCCTTTCCCCGGCAATGATTTCATAGCTGCTGTCCGCCAGCTGGCGCACCAATATAGGCTGCATTATGCCTTGAGCCTTGATGGATGCCGCCAGATCATTCAATGAGGATTCATCCATGTGCGAACGTGGCTGATACTTGCCGGGCTTGAGCAGCGCAACATTTAAATCACGCATCACTTCGTCTTTTTCACTTTTTCCGCTGGACAACAAAGCATCCAATCCGCGTCCTAATCCTCTGAGTGGCTTTGACATAACATTCTCTCTCTTTTAAGCTTCAGCAGCTGACCGCACTGCATTATTCAACAACTCTCCGGCCAGGGCCAGATAGGCCTGCGTCCCCTTGGATAATTTGTCGTGATACAGCACCGGCACGCCATAACTGGGTGCTTCTGCCAGTCGCACGTTGCGTGGAATCACGGTGCGATAAACCTTACTGCCGAAATGCTCCTGCAGCTGATCCGAGACCTGTTGTGCCAGCGTATTGCGCGGATCAAACATGGTACGCAGCAATCCCTCAATTTCCAGATCGGGATTCAGGTTGGCGCGTACTTTGCGAATGGTATTTACCAGGTCGCTCAATCCTTCCAGTGCATAATATTCACACTGCATCGGAATCATTACTGATCCAGCCGCACACAGCCCGTTCAGGGTCAGCAAATTCAGTGCGGGTGGGCAATCGATCAGCACATAGTCATAATCCGTGGCAATGGCATGCAAGGCATCACGCAAGCGCGCCTCGCGATGCGGCAGGTCAACCAGCTCAATCTCCGCGCCAGCCAGCTCCCGATTGGCCGGTAGCAGGTCGTATTTCCCCACTTCCGAGCGTACCCGTGCGTCGCTTATTGTCTTGCTACCCAGCAGCACGTTATACACACTGGCCTGCAAATCGCGTTTGTCGATGCCGCTACCCATGGTGGCATTACCCTGCGGATCCAGATCGATCAGCAACACGCGCTGTTGAGCCGCCGCAAGACTGGCGGCTAGATTCACGGTGGTAGTGGTTTTCCCTACTCCGCCTTTCTGATTGGCTATTGCTAATATTTTTGCCATATTGCTCAATTCCCCTTGCATGATGCGATGACCAGGCTACGCGCCGCATGCAAACCCGGCACTTGTAATGGTATGACGCGCTCCACCCGGCAGCCACTCGGTACGCCTGTCAATTCCTGCACCGGCGCACCCTTCATCGCAGCCCAACGCCCGTGCAACGCCACGAGATGGCGAGTATTGTGCAAAAACTCGCCCAACTCGCTAAAGGCTCGTGAAATAATCCCGTCGAATCGTTCCGTTGGCTGCCATTCTTCCACTCGATCACAGTGAACACTCACATTTTCCAATCCAAGTTCGATAACTGCCTGCTGCACAAAACTGCTTTTTTTGCTGTTGCTGTCCAGCAAGGCCAATCGCCAATCCGGTTGCGCTATAGCCAGTACCAGCCCCGGCAAGCCCGCGCCGCATCCCACATCCAACCACCGCCCGGTCCATAAATGTGGCAATACAGCAAGGCTGTCCAGTAAGTGATGACTCACCATCTGCTGCGGATCGCGAATTGCCGTCAGGTTATAAACTTTATTCCATTTATGCAGTAATGCTAAATATTCCAGTAACTTTTCCTGTGCTTCCGCACCCAGCACAATTCCAAGTTGCGCGATACCTCTTTGCAACTCTTCAACCTGGTTCACACGCACTTTTGTACTTGCTGATCAGCACGAAAGCCGCGCTTGATATGCACCAGCAGCAACGAAATTGCTGCCGGAGTAATCCCGGAGATGCGCGCCGCCTGCCCGACTGTTTCGGGTTTGTACTGATTGAGTTTTTGCTGCACTTCAATAGACAAACCACGCACCGCGCAATAGTCCAGATCACCCGGCAATCCCAGCGTTTCATATTGTCCATTACGCACGATCTCGTCATGCTGCCGCTCGATATAGCCATGGTATTTCGCCTGGGTTTCTACCTGTTCGGCAACTTTTTTGTCACTCACCCCTGCACCTGCTCCGGGTAGGGTCAACAAGCTGGCATAATTTACCTCCGGGCGGCGCAACAACTCATGAAGTGAGTATTCCTGCTCAATCGGTTTTCCCAGCACGCGCTTCGCATCCTCTGCAGGCAGGTTACGTGGATTCACCCAAGTGCTGCGCAATCGTTCTTGCTCACGCGCGATGGACTCGCGCTTCTGATCAAACGACTGCCAGCGCGCGTCATCCACGATGCCCAGTTTGCGCCCGATCTCGGTTAGTCGCAAATCTGCATTGTCCTCGCGCAGTTGCAGACGGTATTCCGCACGGCTGGTAAACATACGATACGGCTCAGAAACGCCTTGTGTAATCAAATCGTCCACCAGCACACCCAGATAAGCCTCGTCACGACGCGGGCACCATGCTTCCTGCCCGCGTACCTGTAACACCGCATTGATTCCGGCCAGCAAACCTTGGGCGGCAGCCTCTTCGTAGCCGGTTGTGCCGTTGATCTGACCAGCGAAAAACAGCCCCTGGATCGCCTTGGTTTCCAGCGAGCTTTTCAACCCACGCGGGTCAAAATAATCGTATTCGATCGCATAACCGGGGCGCAGAATATGTGCGTTTTCCAGTCCCCTGATAGAGCGTACCAGTGCCAGTTGCACATCAAATGGCAGACTGGTGGAAATACCGTTCGGGTATATCTCATGGGTGGTCAATCCTTCTGGTTCGAGAAAAATCTGGTGCGAGGTCTTGTCGGCAAAACGCGTAATCTTGTCCTCTACGGATGGACAGTAACGCGGCCCAACTCCCTCGATCACCCCGGTGAACAACGGTGATCTACCCAGTCCGCTGCGGATAATGTCATGGGTGCGCGGGTTGGTTTCGGTAATCCAGCACGGCAATTGGTGCGGGTGCTGCGCGGCATTGCCCATAAACGAGAATACTGGTATTGGATCGTCACCTTGCTGCTTCTGCATCACCGAATAATCAATGCTCCGTCCGTCGATACGTGGTGGCGTGCCGGTCTTCAGTCGCCCCACCGGAAGTTTTAGCTCACGTAACCGTCGCGCCAAGCTGATGGAGGGCGGGTCGCCCGCGCGGCCCGCAGGGTAATTGGTTTGTCCGACATGAATCAGCCCAGACAGAAAGGTGCCAGTTGTCAGCACCACCGTTTTCGCATTGAAGCGCAAGCCCAGTTGTGTGACTACTCCATACACCCGGTCTTGGTCCAGCAACAAGTCGTCCACCGCCTGCTGGAACAACCAGAGGTCTGGCTGATTTTCCAGTCGTGTCCGGATTGCCTGTTTATAAAGCAAGCGATCAGCTTGCACGCGTGTCGCGCGCACTGCCGGGCCTTTGCTGGAATTGAGAACACGAAACTGGATTCCACTTTCATCGGTAACCGCCGCCATGGCACCGCCCAGCGCATCCACCTCCTTAACCAAGTGCCCCTTGCCGATTCCGCCAATCGAAGGATTGCAGGACATCTGCCCAAGCGTCTCGATGTTGTGGCTGAGTAGCAGTGTCTTGCAGCCGGCGCGCGCGCTGGCCAAGGCGGCTTCCGCTCCAGCATGTCCGCCACCCACCACGATCACGTCAAATGTATCGGGAAAATTCATGTTGCCACTATTTTTGAAGGGACGCGCATCATACAACAGCGCTTGCAGGATCCAAAACGTATTGTTTCACGTGAAACAGGAGAGGTTATTTCCCAATACAGAAACGGCTAAAAATTTCGCCCAGCAAATCATCCGGGGTAAATTCTCCGGTAATCTCATTCAACGCGCGCTGCGCCAGACGCAACTCCTCGGCAAACAACTCCGCACCATCCAACACGGATTGCGCCTGCAGCAAGTGGGTGTGCGCCAACTTCAAGGCACGCAGATGCCGCTCCCGCGCCATGAACGCGCCGCTTTCCTGATCACGCCAACCAACCGCTTCCAACAGTTTGTTGCGCAATTCATCTATTCCCGCGCCGGTTTTGGCGGATACCCGTATATACGGCACACTGGCGGATAAATCGGCGCTGTCGCCCAGCAGGTCGATTTTGTTGAATACCAGCAACCTTGGAATATCTGTCGGCAATTCAGCAATAATTGCTTCATCCTGTGCCGTCAGCCCTTTACTTGCATCCAGCAACAAAAGGATCAGGTCGGCACGATGCAGCGTCTGATAGGCGCGCGCAATACCCATGCTCTCCACTTCGTCTTCCGATTCGCGCAATCCCGCCGTGTCCACGATGTGAAATGGTACCCCGCGAATCTGAATCGCCTGGCGAATCACATCACGTGTGGTGCCGGGAATTTCGCTTACCAACGCCACGTCTTCACCAGCCAAACGATTCAGTAGGCTAGACTTGCCGACGTTCGGCTGCCCGGCTATAGCAACATGTGCGCCTTCGCGTAGCAAATTGCCTTGCTTTGCGGTGTCCAGCGTAAGCTGCAAGTGCGACCGGAGGCTGCTTAGCAAGAGGCTGCGACGCTTTAAGTCTAAGGCGTCCACCTCCTCTTCAGAAAAGTCCAACATCGCTTCAACCAGCATGCGCAGCTGTATCAATTCCTCGACCAAGCCGTGAATAGCGATGGAAAATTCTCCGCGTAGCGAACGCATTGCACTGCGCGCAGCCTCGGTAGTGTTGGCTTCAATCAGGTCGGCAACACTTTCTGCCTGCGCCAAGTCAAGTTTGTTGTTAAGAAAAGCACGGCGCGTAAATTCACCGGGTTGCGCCAGCCGCGCGCCCAGGTCAAGGCAGCGCTGCAACACCAGTTGCAGTACTGCGGTTCCACCGTGCCCTTGTAGTTCAAGCACATCTTCGCCGGTATAGGAATATGGTGCGGGAAAAAACAAGGCGATACCCTGGTCCAGGATATCGCCATTTTTATCGGTAAAATTACTGCGGGTAGCATGGCGCGCATCGGGCAGTTTACCAATGACCTCACCAGCAATAATTTTGACGTACTGACCGGATATCCTTACCACCCCAATTCCCCCTCGGCCTTGTGCCGTGGCAATGGCGGCAATAGTATCAACGCTTGGCAGCGACACCTTTGTCCTCTTTTTCAGCTGCCTTGGTGATGTACCACTGCTGGCCAATGGAAAGAATGTTATTCACGATGGAATACAACACCAGCCCGGCGGGAAAGAAGAAGAAAATTACGCTAAAGGCGATCGGCATGATTTGCATTATCCTGGCTTGCATGGGATCGGCCGGCTTGGGGTTAAGCCGCTGCTGAATGATCATGCTTGCTCCCATGATCAATGGCAAAACATAATAGGGATCCGCAGCAGACAAGTCGGTTATCCAGCCAAAAAATGGTGCGTAGCGCATCTCTACGCTTGCCAGGATAGCCCAATACAACGCGATAAATACCGGTATTTGTACCACTACCGGCAAACACCCCCCTAATGGATTGATTTTCTCGGTTTTATACAACTCCATCATGGCACGGTTCAGTTTTTCCCGGTCGCTGCCGCATTGCTGTTTTAACTTCTCCAGCTTGGGCGCAACCAGGCGCATTTTTGCCATGGAACGGTAACTTGCTGCGGAAAGCGGAAAAAATACCAGCTTGATCAGAATGGTAAGTAGAATGATGGCAACACCCCAATTGTGTGTCCAGTCATGCAACAACGCCATAACCCAGAACAGCGGGGCAGAAAGTACAGTCAACCAACCATAATCCACCGTCAATCCCAAGCCAGGTGCGATTTTATCCAGATTAGCCCGAGCCGGACCTGCATAAAGTGTGGTTCCCATCAGCACTTTTTGGCCTGGATCAATGGCCTGCTCAGGTAACACCACCCCCACCGAATACAGGTCTCCCTCCAATTTGCGTGTAAAATATTCGCGATTGGTGTTTTCCTTGGGCAACCACGCCGCCACAAAGTAGTGTTGCAATATCCCAATCCAGCCATCATTCGCTCGCCTGGGGTAGTCCGTCTTGCCTTTTTCGATTGCCGAAAAATCTACTTTTTGAAATTTCTCCTGGTCAGTGTAGATTGCTGCACCCACATAAGTAGGCAAAAACCTTGTGCTACCCGCTGGTGCTGTACTATTTCTAATTAACTGGAAATAGCTACTTGCTGTTACTTCCTGCTGCCCTGTGTTTTCCAATTCATAAGCAACCTCTATAAGGTAACTTCCCTTGTGGAAAGTAATCACCTTGGTCACCTTCAGCGTGGAATCACTTTCAGCGTCTAACCGAACCTGTACCTGTTCGGCATTCCCGGAAAGCTCATACTGATCCTGTTCTGAAACAAACTGGTTGTTGTGGTTGGGTAGCCCCACCCCAAGCAGGCCACTTTGTGCGACATAATTGTGCGTATCCGCGCCACTTTGAAAAAGCAACAACGGTTTGTTCTTGTCCAATCCGTCAGGATGCTTCAACAACGCCAGATGGTTAATATCTCCGCCTATAGTACTGATTTCAGCCTCAAGAATATCTGTCTTGACGCGAATCGTTTTCCCGCTTGTCCTCTGGGCAGGTTGCTGAACAATGGTTGCAGGTGTAGCTTTTGTGGGGGGAGGTGCCTGCGTTTTTTGAGCACTCTCGTTGCTTGCCGCACTTTGCTGGATATATCGCTCAGGATGTTCATAACGTTGCCAGCCATCCCAAATCAACCCAAGCGAAAACACAAAAATCAAAAACAAAAACAGTCTTTGTAAGTCCATAGGTTGATTAAACTCTTAAATGTTTATGGCGCGGGGTCGTACCCGCCAGGATTACAGGGGTTGCAACGCAACAATCGTTTAATACTAAGCCAACCACCCTTTATGAAACCATGTTTGGCAAAGGCATCGCAGGCGTACTGGGAGCAACTGGGAATAAATCTGCAGGTTGGAGGGCCAAGTGGACTAATCAAGTATTGATATGCGTGTATCAACTTGATTACAAATTTACGCATTGATTTTCTATCCGGGTAAACAATATATCCAAGCTGCCGCTATGTGTATCACTCTCTTGGGCATAAGCGCGCTTCGCCATTACAACAATATCCAACCTGCACGTTTTAACCTTGTGCCGACGAAACACCTCGCGAATAGCTCTTCTGACTCGATTTCTGCTTACCGCACATGAAAATAGTTTTTTTCCTGAAATTATTCCAAGCCTGGCATTTTTCCGCCTGTTACCCACAAAATAAATTTTAAAATATTTATCCTCGATATTTTCAGCATGAACAACATGATCGTAACCATCTGCGCGCAACAGCCGGTGCGCAGCGGTAAATTTTGCAGGTATTTTAAACTGCAAGCCTGGCGCGGCCCTTGGCGCGACGTGCATTGATAACAGCACGGCCACCCCGTGTTTTCATTCGTACCAAAAAACCGTGGGTGCGTTTTCTTCTGGTTACGGATGGTTGGTATGTGCGTTTCATGGTTTTCCTTGGTAACGAGTTAAATCGTAAAGCGCGCTATTACAAAACGTTAAGGGAGATGTGTCAAGTTTAATTTGACTTTCTGCCTGTGGATAAGTTTTCCTATGCACTGTAGAATGCATTCACTTTTGCCGTTGCCAACCCTTCGTTTACGCTCGATTATGCAGGATATTTCATTTTGGGATTCATGCCTCCGCTCTTTTGAAACGAGCCTGCCGCCACAACAATATAATTCATGGATAAAGCCACTACTTCTTAAAAGTGAAAATGGTTCATTAATTTTAACCGCGCCAAACAGCTTCACCTTAAAACTTGTTCAAGAACGTTTTTTACCGGAGATATGCCGACAAGCTGGAATGGTCTATCCACAGGTTCCCCCATTTGAATTTCGTGTTCTCGAAACCGAAATAATGAAGAAACCGCAAGAAATCACTCCACATAAAAAAACCAGCGTGGCTTCTGACGGAAAACCCAAAATTGAAACATCATTCCGTAGCTACGGAAAACTAAATCCAAGCCTGATTTTTGACAACTTTGTTATAGGCAAAGCCAATCAACTTGCTTTTGCGGCGGCCACCCAAGTTGCTGAACTGCCGGGCGCATCCTACAATCCACTATTTATTTATGGTGGTGTGGGATTAGGAAAAACTCATTTAATTCAAGCAATAGGTAATCAGATCAAGGTGAGCAACCCGCAAGCAAAAATCTGTTATATGCACGCCGAAAGATATATTTCGGATGTTGTGAGGGCTTATCAATCAAATAAATTTGAGGAATTCAAACAATACTATCATTCTCTCGATACCCTGTTGATTGATGATATTCAGTTTTTTGCCGGGAAAAATAAAACTCAGGAAGAGTTTTTTTACGCATTTAACACACTGATAGATCTACACAAGCAGGTAATCATGACGAGTGATACCTTTCCCAAAGAAATAACCGGGCTTGATACCCGACTTATCTCACGTTTTGGTTGGGGCCTTACTATTGCAATCGAACCCCCGGAATTGGAAATGCGTGTAGCCATCCTGCTTAAAAAAGCCAGTCTGAGCGGATATACGCTCAGTGAAGCCGTGGCATTTTTCATAGCAAAACACGTCAACTCAAATGTTCGCGAACTAGAAGGGGCACTAAAGCGAATTGAGGCATACGTAAAATTTCATCGTTGCGCCATCTCTACGGAAGCAGCAAAAGAAGCACTAAAAGATATATTAATCGCACAAAGCCGACAAATTTCCATTGAAAATATACAAAAAACAGTTGCTGACTATTACCATATCAAAATGGTCGATATGCTTTCCAAAAAAAGGACACGTAATCTTACCAGGCCACGTCAAATAGCCATGGCACTTGCCAGAGATTTGACCACGCAAAGCTTGCCTGTAATCGGTAACGCTTTTGGTGGGAAGGATCATTCAACCGTTATACATGCTTGCAAAATGGTGGGGGATTTTAGAATGCGTGACGCTTCTATTGACGCTGACTATAGAGTGTTGCTACAAACATTACGTGGATAAAATTGTTGGCTTCATGTGTAATTTTTGTTGATAATTCTTCTTTATGGGATAGTTACAAAAATACTTCACAATATGACCATTACTTATCAACAACAATTCACCATGGTTTAATAGTTATTAGTATGATGTTTATGAACGCTTTTTATTGTTAATAACACAATTTAAGGTTGCTTATTAGTTTTTATTAAGGATTTATATTATGTTTATTGAAAAAATTGATAAAGAAACCATACTAAAACCGCTACAAATAGTTGTCGGTATTGTTGAGCGAAAACAAACCCTGCCAATATTGTCGAATGTACTAATTGAGCATCAGAACGGTAAAATTCGATTTACTACAACAGATTTAGAAATACAAATTACAACGACTATTGATGCTGGTACGGAAAATGAGAAAAATACTGCCATTACAGTTGGAGGAAAAAAATTACAGGAAATTTTAAGGGTTCTTCCAGACCAAAGCAAAATAACCATTGATCTTAAAGAAAATAAAGCACAAATTAAAACCAATAGAAGTCGTTTTAGCTTGCAAACCTTGCCAGCACAAGATTTTCCAAAACTGAACAACCAGTTGGAAAACTCAAAAAAAATTATTTTGTGCCAAAATGTATTGAAAAATTTGTTACTGTCTGTTCAATATGCAATGGCGCAACAGGACGTACGTTATTATCTGAATGGGGTGTTACTGATATTGGAGGATGATAAGCTTAAAGTCGTAGCCACTGATGGGCATCGGTTAGCTTACAACGCTGGACTCATTGGCGGTAATCATGAAAAACAGGAAATTATCTTGCCTCGCAAAGCCGTGATGGAGTTATCCAAGCTACTGGCAGATACAGATGAAAATATCGAATTGGAGTTTTCACAGCAGCAAATCAAGGCTACATTTTCAGGTATTACTTTAACAACAAAAGTAATTGATGGAAAATTTCCGGATTATGAGAGAGTTATACCAAAATATAGCAACCATCTTAATATGGAGCGTATTTTTTTACAGCAGGCTTTGCAGCGTGCGGCTATATTATCCAATGAAAAATTTCGCGGCGTGCGCTTTGTGCTAACTGAAAAAAACCTTAGCATTATTAGCAATAATAGTGAGCAAGAGGAGGCGCAGGAGGAAATAGAAACCGACTATCATGGCG
This sequence comes from Gallionella sp., assembly GCA_035529795.1. GTDB lineage: Bacteria > Pseudomonadota > Gammaproteobacteria > Burkholderiales > Gallionellaceae > Gallionella. The sequence goes on from DATKVZ010000035.1 coordinate 57,960, forward strand.
AGGCTCTGGATATTGGTTTTAATATTACCTACCTAATGGACGGACTGAATAATATAAGTAGTAATACAGCCACTTTTTCGTTCGGCGACCCCAATAGTAGCATTCTGTTGACAACACCAGAAAATAATGAATTTCGTTATGTTGTCATGCCAATGCGCATTTGATGTTTCACGTGAAACAGATTGAATACTGGAAAAAATAATGAGTGAAGAATACACCTCCAACAACATCAAAGTCCTGAAAGGTCTTGAGGCCGTGCGTAAACGCCCAGGTATGTACATTGGCGATACGAACGATGGAACAGGTCTGCACCATATGGTATTTGAGGCGGTTGATAATGCCGTTGACGAGGCATTAGCTGGGCATTGTAATGAAATTTCAGTTATTATTCATGCGGATAACTCAATTAGTGTTAGTGATAACGGGCGTGGCATTCCAACGGATATTCATCCTGAAGAAAAGCGTTCCGCCGCAGAAGTTATCATGACTGTTCTGCATGCGGGCGGAAAGTTTGACAGTAATTCTTATAAAGTGTCTGGCGGTTTGCATGGTGTGGGTGTGTCTGTGGTGAATGCACTGTCTGAATGGTTGAGGCTGAACATTTACCGCGATGGCAAAGAGCATTTTGTGGAATTCCGTCACGGAGACCCCGTCTCCCCGCTTAAAGTGGTGGGCGACTCCAGCAAGAAAGGCACGATTGTCCATTTTCTTCCCGATAAGGAGATTTTTGGTTTAGTTGAGTTCCATTTCGATATTTTGGCAAAGCGCTTGCGGGAGCTGTCTTTCTTGAATAATGGAGTAAAAATTTCCCTGATTGATCACCGTACCGGCAAAGAAGAAAATTTTGCTTTCTGCGGCGGCATCAAGGGTTTTGTTGAGTATATGAACCGCAATAAATCGGCGCTACACCCCACAGTGTTTTGTGCAATTGGAGAAAAGGATGGTATTACCGCAGAAATCGCCATGCAATGGAATGATTCTTACCAAGAGAGCGTGCAATGTTTTACCAACAATATTCCACAACGCGATGGTGGCACGCACCTGACAGCGTTACGTACCGCGATGACGCGTACGCTGAATAATTATATTGAGGCAGAGCAACTGGCGAAGAAAGCCAAGGTGGATACCACTGGTGACGATATGCGCGAGGGATTGACTGCAGTATTATCGGTGAAATTACCCGATCCCAAGTTTTCTTCACAAACAAAGGACAAGCTGGTTTCCTCGGAAGTGCGTCCGGTAATTGAGGAGCTAATCGCGCAGCAAATGAGCGCGTTTCTTCTGGAAAACCCCAATGATGCAAAGATTATAGTCAGTAAAATCATTGATGCAGCACGCGCCCGTGAAGCGGCGCGCAAGGCCCGGGAGCTGACACGCCGCAAGGGCGTATTGGACGGAATGGGGTTGCCGGGGAAACTGGCTGATTGTCAGGAAAAAGACCCGGCGCTTTCCGAGTTATATTTGGTGGAGGGAGATTCTGCGGGAGGTTCGGCCAAGCAAGGCCGTGATCGAAAATTCCAGGCAATTTTGCCGTTGAAAGGAAAAATCCTGAATGTAGAGAGAGCGCGCTTTGAAAAACTTATCGGTTCTCAGGAAATTGCTACCCTGATCACCGTATTGGGTACCGGCATTGGCAAGGATGAATACAACGCCGATAAACTGCGCTACCACCGCATCATCATTATGACTGATGCGGACGTGGATGGATCTCATATCCGCACTTTGCTGCTCACCTTTTTTTATCGACAAATGCCGGAGTTGGTCGAGCGCGGCCACATTTATATTGCACAACCGCCATTGTATAAAATCAAGCAAGGTAAAGACGAGCGCTATCTTAAAGATGATCAGGAGATGAAGATTTACATGCTCAAATCTGCACTCAAAAACGCTGCTCTCTATCCGTCTGCAGACGCAACTCCGATTCAGTCCGATGCGCTGGAGCAAATTGCCAAGCAATATTTCCTTGCGGAAGCAGTAATTGATCGTTTGTCACGTTTTACCGCTACTGAGGCCAGTCATGCGCTGCTTACATTGCCAACGCTGTCGTTAGATGATGCACAACAAGCACAGCACAGTGCCCTGCAGCTGGAGGCGGCGTGCGGTGATAGCATTAAGGTCGTGGTTGAAACTGATGCGGCTGGTGAATATCGTTTGCGCCTGGAAAAGCTGTTTCATGGCAACCGCTCGGTAAGTTACATGGACCGCGATTTTTTGCATGGCAGTGATTACGTGCAAATTCGCCAGACAGCGGAGGTTCTCAATGGACTTATAGCGCCGACGGCATACATCATGCGTGGTGAACAAAAGCGTGCCGTGACCAGCTTCAAACAGGCTATCGAATGGTTGCTTGAAGAAGCCAAACGGGGTGTAAATATTCAGCGTTACAAAGGGTTGGGTGAGATGAACCCGGATCAATTATGGGAAACCACCATGGACGTAACAAATCGTATCCTGCTCAAAGTGCGTATTGAAGATGCAATAACTGCGGATGAAATTTTCACCACACTGATGGGTGATGTTGTTGAGCCACGCCGCGCGTTTATCGAGAAAAATGCCCTGGGAGTAAAAAACCTGGACGTGTAGTCATGTTGTCAGATATGCCGCCAGGTTGTGCCCTGCGGCGTATCCTCTAATGCAATACCGAGATTTAACAGTTCTTTGCGAATGCGGTCTGCTTCGACATAATCCTTGGTTTGTTTGGCGGTAATACGTGCGGCAATCTGCTCATTGATTTGTGTTTCACCCAGGCCTTTTTTGTCGCCGCCCTGCAAGAATTCCTGGGGATCGCGTTGTAACAAGCCCAACATCCCGGCTAGCAGTTTAAGCTGGATGGCGGCTTTGTATAACTGACTGCGATTTACTTCGCTGGCGAGATCAAACAGCACTGCTATTGCTTCCGGCGTGTTGAAGTCGTCGTTCATCACAGCCCTGAAACGCCGAGTGTACGGCTCATTCCAATCAAGCGTTTGCATTTTCCATAAGTCATTCGAGACGGAAGAGAACCAAGGTTTAAGCGCCGTATAAAGCCTTGTTAGCGCCACTTTTGCATCGTCAAGATGCGTATCCGAGTAGTTTAGCGGGCTGCGATAATGCGCGCGTAGAATGAAGAAGCGTACTACTTCTGGGTCATATTTCTTCAGCACCTCGCGAATGGTAAAAAAGTTGCCAAGACTTTTCGACATTTTCTCGCTGTCCACTCGCACAAAACCGTTGTGCATCCAGATATTCACAAATTTGCACTGATGTGCACCCTCGCTCTGCGCAATTTCGTTTTCGTGATGCGGAAATTGCAAGTCTGCACCGCCGCCGTGAATGTCGAAATGTTTACCGAGCAGTTCAGAGCCCATTACCGAGCATTCGATGTGCCAACCGGGGCGACCTTTGCCCCACGGAGAATCCCACTTTACCTCTTCCGGCTCTTCTGCTTTGGCATGCTTCCACAGCGCGAAATCGAGCGGGTCGTGTTTGTTGGCAGCAACATCAACGCGCTCGCCGGCACGCAAATCTTCCAGCGACTTGCCGGACAATTTCCCATAATCTTCAAACTTCCGCACCGCGTAGTTTACGTCGCCATCAGCCGTACGATAGGCTAGGCCGTTATTTTTCAGTTGGGTGATCATCTCCAGCATCTGTGGTACGAACTGCGTGGCGCGCGGCTCGTGATCGGGACGCTGCACGCCCAACGCATTGGCATCTTCATGCATTGCGTCGATAAAGCGTTGCGTCAGTTGGTAGATAGACTCATTGTTTTCTGCAGCACGCCTGATAATCTTGTCGTCAATGTCGGTGATGTTGCGCACGTAGGTTACGTCGTAGCCAGATGCCTTGAGCCAGCGATAGACCATGTCAAATACCACCATCACGCGTGCATGACCAATGTGGCAATAGTCATACACCGTCATGCCGCACACATACATGCGCGCGGTATTCGGCATAATAGGTTTAAATTCTTGTTTCTCGCGCGTGAGGGTATTATAAATTTTCAGCATATCAAGAAATCAAGCTGCCATGGGTATGCCATCATTCAGGTTGAGCCAGCCTTTGACGATGCGGTAGATGATCCAGCAAAAATTGGCGAACAGTATCGCCATACCAACCAGAATGACGACAGTTGCCACACCGATTACTGCCCATAACAGGCCAAACCAGAAGGTACGTATTTGCCAACGAAAATGGCTCTCCAGCCATGTGCCAACGGTCTCCTCCTTCTTCACATAATTGATAATGATGCCGACGATAGCCGTAATGCCGGTGAAATAAGACAGCGCGTACAGGATGTACACGACTTGTGTAAGACTTTTTAATGATTTGATCTTTGCTTCGTCGTGCACAATGATTGCATCGTTCATGCTTGCTCCCTTGCCCAGGAATCCTTCAGCGTCACGGTACGGTTGAATACCAGCCTGCTGCCAGGCTGATGTTCGTGGCGGTCGGTACAGAAATAACCCAACCGCTCGAACTGGTAGCTTGTTTCCGGTGCAGCATCTTTCACGCAGCTTTCTACCCAGCCACATACCGTGGTCAGCGAAGCGGGGTTAATGAAATCGAGAAAGTTTTTTTCCTTGTCCGCGTCTGGATCTGGCACGGAAAACAGGCGATCGTACAAACGAATATCGGCAGATAGTGCGTGCTCACTTGCAAGCCAATGAATCACACCACTAACTTTGCGCCCTTCCGGATTTTTGCCCAGGGTGTCGTGGTCGATGCTGCAGCGCAGCTCGGTTACTTTGCCAGAAGCATCTTTTACTATTTCGTTGCAGCGCATTATGTAACTGTGGCGCAGCCGCACTTCGCCGCCTGGAGTTAGGCGTTTCCAGCCTGACGGCGGCACTTCGGCGAAGTCGTCGGCTTCTATAAAAATCTGTTGGCCGATTGATACGATACGCTTGCCGAATTCGGGATGCTTGGGATGTAAATCCGCCTCGCGTGATTGCGCGCCATCGAAGTTGGTGAGTGTGACTTTGAGTGGATTGATGATCGCCATCACGCGTGGAGAGCGGTTCTCCAGATCGTCGCGGATCGCACTTTCCAACACTGCCATATCCACAATATTTTCGCTTTTGGAAACGCCGATACGCCGCACAAATTCGCGAATACCTTGCGGAGTATAGCCGCGCCTTCTCATGCCACTGATAGTGGGCATACGCGGATCGTCCCAGCCACTCACGTATCTCTCGTTTACCAATTGCAACAGCTTGCGCTTGCTGGTGATGGTGTAATGCAGCTCCAGTCGCGAAAATTCAATCTGCTGCGGATGGCAGGAAACTGAGATGTTGTCCAGCACCCAATCATACAGTGGACGGTGATCCTCGAATTCCAGCGTGCAAAGGGAATGCGTGATACCTTCCAGCGCGTCGGAAATGCAATGCGTGTAATCGTACATCGGATAGATGCACCACTTGTCGCCGGTGCGGATGTGAAGTGCACGACGGATGCGATAGATCGCCGGATCGCGCATGTTTATATTGGGTGAAGACATGTCAATCTTGGCACGCAACACCATGCTGCCATCGGCAAATTCGCCGTTTTTCATCCGAGTAAACAGGTCGAGGTTATCGGTGATGGAGCGATCACGATTCGGGCTATCTTTGCCGGGTTGCGTCAATGTCCCCCGGTATTCGCGCATCTGCTCCGGCGTAAGATCATCCACATAAGCCAAACCTCTGTTGATCAGCTCAATTGCAAAGCCATATAGCGCATCGAAATAATCAGATGCCCAGCGCACGGCTCCGCTCCATTCAAAGCCAAGCCAGCACACGTCCTCCTCAATGGACTGCGCATACTCATTACTTTCTTTTTCCGGATTGGTGTCATCAAAACGCAGGTTGCACTTGCCTTTATAGTCCTGCGCCAAACCGAAGTTAAGGCAGATGGATTTGGCATGACCGATGTGTAAATAGCCGTTTGGTTCCGGTGGGAAGCGCGTAACAATGCTCTTGTGCTTGCCGTCCGCAAGGTCGGCGTCGATAAGGCTGCGTATGAAATTTGAAGTAGCGGGTTGTGGGTTGCTGCTCATGCTGAATTTCTCGTTTTCAAAACAAGTTTGTAGTATACGTTGTAGATTTTACCCGAAAACATCCGTTAGGCTGGGGTGCCAATAAACATAAGCTGTGAAAATGCGTGGGTAATTTGGTAGAATCTGCCGTTATTTGAAACCGTATGTCCAAGAAACCAAACCATAAGATGAATATGTTCAAATGCTCTCATCATTACGCCGCACTGATTCTGTGCACCTGGCTGTCATGCGCCAGCCTTGTTGCCTATGCCGAGGACATTCAGGCTGCAAACAGGCTCTTCAAACAGGGTCAGCATAGCCAAGCCCTGGAAAAGGTAAATGAATTTTTGGCCAACAATCCCAAAGACGCACAAGCACGCTTTCTCAAGGGATTGATTTTTACCGAGCAAGGCAAGACCGTTGAAGCCATCAAGGTATTTTCGACGTTAACCGAAGACTACCCGGAATTGCCTGAACCTTATAACAATCTTGCGGTGTTGTATGCGGGCCAAGGGCAATATGACAAGGCCAAACTGGCACTGGAAATGGCGATACGTACCCACCCAAGTTATGCTACCGCACATGAAAACCTCGGTGATATCTATGCCAAAATGGCCAGCCAGGCTTATGATCGCGCGTTGCAATTGGATCGTAGCAACACCGTTACCAAAACCAAATTGGCAATGATTCAGGATCTGTTTGCCGGCAGCGCCCGCGACAAATCGGCTCCCGCACGCAGCACTGAGGCGGCGGTTGGTGCGGCAACAAACAAGCCTGAGCCTACCAAAGCCGAAGTCGTTGTGCCTGTTGTAGAAAAGCCTGCTTCAGCAGTGAAAGTTGCTGAACCTGTAGTTTTACCCGAAGCAGACAACAGCAACGAAGTTTTGAAAACCGTTAATGCATGGGCTGCTGCATGGTCAGCCAAAAATGTAAACAAATATCTGTCGTTCTATGCAGTTGACTTCAAAACTCCGGATGGAGAAAGTCATGCAGCTTGGGAATCAACCCGTCAAGAGCGCCTCAGCAAACCAAAATTTATTCAGGTAGATATCAGCAAGGTGAACGTCAAGTTTAGCGACAGCCGCCATGCCACCGTCAAATTTCGCCAGGCATACCAGGCCAGTCACCTAAAAACCTCCGGAGACAAAACTTTGTTGATGGTAAAAAATGGTGATAACTGGCTGATTCAGGAAGAGCGTGCCAATTGACTATGTTAAGCCGGGCACTGATTTCGACTTTGTTATGCAGCCTGCTGATCAGCGCGGCTCATACTTCACCCGATTCAGCGCATCCGCTACTGACTATTGCCAGCATTGATCAGAAGCAGCTGCAACTTACCCGGGACTCACACAGTACAGAAGCACAACTGGCCAAAAGCCTGCAGGCTATCAAAAATAGCCGCCTCGATATCGCACTCAATGAGGTGGATAGTTTGCTGCGCGTCAACCCGAAATTCAAGCTGGCGCACCTGGTCAAAGGTGATGTGCTGATGGCGCGTGCCGGTGCAATTGATAATTTTGGCAGTGCGGCCAATGCGCCACGAGACAAGATCGAAGATTTGCGTGACGAGGCGCGGGTGCGTCTGCAACGTGTTTTATCGCAGCCGGACAGCAAGCTTGCACCACGCTTCTTGTGGAAACTGGAAAAGCGACAAAAATATGCGTTGGTGGTGGATACCAGTCGTGCCACGTTGATAGTTTATGAAAACGTCAACGGGGAACCGCGCTATGTGACGGACTTTTACATTACCATCGGTAAGCTCGGCACGGAAAAAATTTCCGAGGGCGACAAGCGTACTCCTATCGGGGTTTATTTTATCAAGGCCGATTTGCCGAAGAATAAACTTTCCGACATGTATGGTAGCGGTGCCTATCCGCTCAGTTACCCGAATGAATGGGATCGTAAAAACAAACGTACCGGCAGTGGCATCTGGCTGCACGGTACGCCCAGCGATACCTATAGCCGCCCACCGCGCGCCAGCGATGGCTGTGTGGTGCTGGCTAATGAAGATCTGAATAAACTGGCACCGTACCTGCAAGTCGGTATTACTCCGGTCATCATCACCAACCGGATGGACTGGAGCCACGAGCAGAACCAAAGCGAGCGAGACACGCTGCTACAAACAGTCGAGCAATGGCGCAAGGACTGGGACAGCCTCGATACCGGCACCTACCTCAAGCATTACTCGCACAATTTTTCCAGTGACCGCACGGATTATGCGGCGTGGGTAAAACAGAAACATCAGATAAACAGCACAAAATCCTGGATCAAAGTCAACATCTCGAATATCAGCGTATTTACTTATCCGGGGCAGCCCAACATGGCCGTGGTCAATTTCGAGCAGAATTACAACAGCAGCAACCTGTCCAACCGCATGGAAAAACGCCAGTACTGGATCAGGCAAAATGATCGCTGGCAAATCATTTATGAAGGGGCCGCATAATATGAAATATTTGTTTACAACACTGCTTGCGCTATTGTTGAGTTGCGCGATGCAATCCTCCTATTCATCAACTCAAGGCAAAAAAACCATGGTCAAACTGCATACCAACCACGGCGTCATTACACTGCAACTGGACGCCGAAAAAGCTCCGAATACCGTGAAAAATTTTCTCGGTTATGTAAATGGCGGTTTTTATGAAAATACTATTTTTCACCGTGTGATTGACGGATTCATGATTCAGGGAGGCGGCTTCGAGCCCGGCTTGAAACAGAAATCTGCTGGTGCGCCGATCAAGAATGAGGCGGCGAACGGTTTAAGTAATGATATATATACGATTGCCATGGCGCGAACTTCAGATCCTCATTCTGCCAGTGCACAATTCTTTATCAATGTGGGCAACAATAATTTCCTCAATCACCCCGGTCAGGATGGCTGGGGCTACTGTGTGTTCGGCAAGGTGGTGGACGGCACCGATGTGGTAGATGCAATTCGCAAGGTGCCAACCGGTTTCCGCAGTGGCCACCAGGATGTTCCTGAAAAGGACGTCATCATCACCAAGGCGGAAGTAGTTAAGTAACAGTACATCGGCGCGTAACGCGCCGCTCTGTGTTATGCCGCACACCCTGCTTATTTCCGACCTGCATCTCGGTGTCGATCATCCCGGCAGTATGGTTTTGTTCCGGCGTTTCATTGCCGAATACGCACCACAGGCGGAAGCGCTGTATATTCTCGGTGACCTGTTTGAGTTTTGGGCGGGTGATGATGATCTGTGGGATGAATTACCTGCTCAGGTAATTGCCGCGTTGCGCAATCTTGCACAGTACGGCACCAGGGTCTATCTGTTGCACGGCAACCGTGACCTGCTGATGGGAAAAACCTTGGCGGAAGCCTGCCATGCCACGTTACTGCGTGACCCGATATTGATTGATCTGTATGGCACCCCGACGTTACTCAGTCACGGCGACATATTATGCACCCGCGATACCGAATATCAGCGTTATCGCGCGCAGGTGCACGATGCAACTTTTCAGCAACTCTTCCTTGCCAAACCGTTGGCAGAGCGCAAAGCCTATATTGAACAATTGCGTTTGCGCAGCACGCTGGAAAAGCGAAATAAAGACAGTGCGATCATGGATGTTAGCGATAGCGCTGTTGCTGCGCTACTGCGGGAATATCACTACCCGCGCCTGATTCACGGTCACACCCACCGGCCTGCCTGTCATGAACATATTGTGGACGGGCATCGTTGCAAACGATGGGTATTGGGCGACTGGAATCAGCAAGGTTCGGCATTGTATTGCGATGCGCAGGGATGCAGGGCGGTCAAAGTTTGACCCTGAATAATTTATCTCGTCGGTTTGCTTTGGTCTGACACGTTATCCAAGAAACAGCCGGTACGCCGGATTGTCACTCTCGTCCCAATAACGGTAACCGAGGGTGTCGAGGAAGGTTTTTAGCGCCTTCTTGTCGTGGTGCGGCACCTGCATGCCAACCAGCACGCGACCGTAGTCGGCGCCGTGGTTGCGATAGTGGAACAGGCTGATGTTCCAGTTGTGGCTCATGCTGTTGAGGAAGTTCATCAACGCACCGGGGCGTTCCGGAAATTCGAAGCGGAACAGGATCTCGTCTCTTGCTTCAGGCGCATGTCCGCCGACCAGGTAGCGCAAATGCAGCTTGGCCATCTCGTTGCCGGATAAATCAAGCGTGGGTAGTTTGTTGCGCTGTAATTTATCCACCAGTTCCATGGTTTCGGATTGATTGCGCACCTGGATGCCGGCAAATACTTGCGCCGCTTTCGGGTCGGCGTAGCGATAGTTGAATTCGGTGATGTTGCGCTTGCCTAGCAGCGTACAGAATTTGCGGAAGCTACCGGGTGTTTCGGGAATGGTGACGGCAAGAATCACCTCGCGTTGCTCGCCGATCTCGGCGCGTTCCGCGACGAAACGCAGGCGGTCAAAGTTCATGTTTGCGCCGCAGGCGATGGCGACCAGCGTCTTGTCCTTTAGCTTCTCGCGTGCGGCATACAGCTTGGCGCCGGCGATGGCGAGCGCACCCGCCGGCTCGAGAATGGAGCGTGTGTCTTCGAATACGTCCTTGATTGCGGCGCAAGTGGCATCAGTATCGACCAGAATGATTTCATCCAGCAGCTTGCGACATAGGCGGAAAGTCTCCTGCCCGACCTGCTTGACCGCCACGCCGTCGGCGAACAGCCCGACATGTTCGAGCGTAATGCGTCGCCGGGCTTTCAGCGAGCGGTACATGGCATCTGAATCGGCTGGCTGCACACCGATGATTTTGATGTCGGGACGCAATTGTTTGACATAAGCTGCCACACCGGCAGCCAGCCCGCCACCGCCGATGGCGCAAAAAATCGCGTGAATCGGCCGGGTGTGCTGGCGCAAGATTTCCATGCCGATGGTACCCTGCCCGGCGATCACGTCGGGATCGTCGTAGGGATGCACAAAGGTCATCCCTTCAAGTTTTCCCAACTCCAGTGCGTGTGCGCAGGCATCAGAATACGAATCACCATACAGTATCACTTTTGCGCCACGGCACTTGACCGCGTCAATCTTGATCTGCGGGGTGGTGGCGGGCATCACAATCACTGCCTGGCAGCCGAGCTTCTGCGCGGACAACGCTACGCCTTGTGCATGATTGCCCGCCGAGGCGGCGATTACGCCGCACTTGAGTTGTTCAGACGTGAGCTGCACCATTTTGTTATAGGCACCGCGCAGCTTGAAGGAGAACACCGGTTGCATGTCTTCGCGCTTGAGCAGCAGCGTGTTGCCGATACGTGTAGAAAGATTGGGTGCCGGCTCCAGCGGGCTTTCAATTGCCACGTCATACACGCGCGCATTGAGGATGCGTTTTAAATAACCGTTCATGACCAATTGCCTGAAAAATATCCGCGCAGATTAACATAAACAGGGCAGCGGGAGCCGTCGCAGGTTATCCGGCGATTGGGGAGCCGGTGACATTACTATTTGGCGCTAATATTTAGAAGAGGCTCTGGCAGTATTTTCCAATACTGAAATGAGCCTGAACAAAGGTGCTTATAAGATGTAGTTCAGGCGGCGCGTTGTTGGGATTTATTTATCAGTTTAAAAAGTTTAGTCCTGGCCTCGTTGAGAAGTTTGGCGGCGTCATTATCGCT
>DATKVZ010000036.1:0-10334 GCA_035529795.1 Gallionella sp.
AGCGATAATGACGCCGCCAAACTTCTCAACGAGGCCAGGACTAAACTTTTTAAACTGATAAATAAATCCCAACAACGCGCCGCCTGAACTACATCTTATAAGCACCTTTGTTCAGGCTCATTTCAGTATTGGAAAATACTGATGAATCCGGATAGCCGCGAGCCATTGGTGATCATCCGGCGCGGCTTCCACACTCTCAAAGGCAGCGGGCGCATGGTTGGTTTGACCGACCTGGGCGAAGTTGCCTGGTGTGTCGAGCGCGCGCTGAACAAGTGGTTACAGGACAATAAATCAGCCACCCCGGGATTGCTGCGTTTCATCACCGCTGCGGCGCGGCAATTTACCGGCTGGGTCGATGCGCTCAATAGTCAGGGTGGGGCGAGCATTGAAGCGGAGGAGCTGATCGCCGCCGCACAGCAAATCGAGAGCGGCGGCCTGCCGGATCAGCCAGCCGACACCGAGTCTCAATCTGTACCATCCGCTCCGGTTGCGCCTGCGCCGCCGCCGGAGGAGATGCTGGTGATCGGCGAGGTGACACTGCCGGTGGCATTGTTTGATATAGCCAGTACCGAGGCCAGACAAAATGCCGCCGTTCTGCGCCAGCAGTTCGACGGGTTGCGCGCCGGGCAAGTGGCGCGGGTGCACTACGATTTCATGCGCGCCGCACACACGCTGGCCAGTGTGAATCGCACCATGGGATTTGCCGCCGTGGCAGAACTGGCTTACGCCCTGGAGGGATGGTTGCAGGTGCATATCGACAGGGAAGTCGCGCTCGATGCGCTTCGGCTGGCGCTGCTGGAACAGGTAGTCGATGCGCTCGAGACAATGGCGCAAAGTATCTGCGATAAACAGATGTCGGCGTCGCATCCCGGTCTGGTAAGGCAGTTGACTGCCGGCAAGGATAAATTGGGCGGCGAGCTTGCCGTGTCTACCCGGGTGGAAATACCCGCGATGGGTGCAGCTGGGCGTTTCACCCAGGCACAGAAGCCACAAATTCGTGATGAGGTAGACGAGCAGTTGCTGCTGGTATTCCTGGAGGAAGCGGGCGAATTGTTCCCCAGAATAGGTGCAGGGCTGCGTTTGTGGCGTGAGCGGCCGGGCGATGAACAGCAGCCGCAATTGCTGAAACGGCTGTTGCACACGCTCAAGGGCAGTGCGCGCATGGCTGGCGCAATGCATATCGGCGAGATTGTCCATCAGATGGAAGAGCGCATCCTGTCTGTGGCGCAAGCAAATCCCGAGGCGGAGCTTCTGGATGCGCTGGAAAATGATTTTGACAGTATCAGCGCCAAGCTGGAGGGCCTGCGTGCTATCAAGTCCGAAGCTGAGCGCCGCGTGCCTGAGGCAGGGACGGAACATATTTTGCCCGGAAATATGCTGCGGGTGCGTTCCGTTGTGATCGATCAGCTGGTGAATGAGGCGGGTGAGATCAGCGTGGCGCGATCGCGCATGGAGACCGAAATGCGCGCCTTCAAGGAGGGCTTGCAGGAGCTGACCGGCAGTGTAACGCGCTTGCGCAAGCAACTGCGTGAAGTGGAAATCCAGGCGGAAAGCCAGATGCAGGCGCGCGCCTCACTGGTCAAGGACAGTGAGGAGCAGTTTGATCCGCTCGAGTTCGACCGCTTTACCCGCTTGCAGGAGTTAGTGCGCTTCATGAACGAAAGCGTGCATGACGTACAGACCGTGCAGCAGGCACTATTGAGAAATTTTGATGAAACAGCTGCCGCAATAACGGCACAGACGCGCCTTAGCCGCGAATTGCAGCAGAACCTGATGAGCGTGCGCATGGTGCCGTTTGCCAGCATCAGCGAACGGCTTTACCGCATCGTGCGGCAAACGGCAAAAGAATTTGATAAACGCGCCAATCTCGAGTTGCTCGGTACGGATGCGGAGTTGGATCGTAGCGTGCTGGAAAAGATGACCGCGCCGTTCGAGCACCTGTTGCGCAACGCCCTGGTGCACGGTCTCGAAGACAGCCGGGCACGCGCTCAGAGCGGTAAAAACCCCATTGGCGAAATTCGCCTGAGCCTGCGCCATGAAAGTAACGAGGTGGTATTTGAATTCAGCGACGACGGTGCCGGGTTGAATCTTGCCGCATTGCGCGAGAAGGCGCTGATCAAGGGCTTACTGCAGCCGGATGAAGCGGTCAACGATGATCGTCTGGCGCAACTGATTTTTGTGTCGGGTATTTCCACCGCCACCAAGGTGACTGCGGTGGCGGGGCGCGGTATTGGCATGGATGTGGTGCGCAGCGAAATTGCCGCACTGGGCGGACGTATTGACGTGAGCTCGAAGAAAGGGCTGGGAACACAGTTTATCATTCGTCTGCCGCTCACCCTGGCAGTCGCGCATATATTGGCGGTACGCGCCGGCGAAGCGACTTATGCGATTCCTTCCACCATGGTCGAGCAGGCACGCCAGGTAAAATCGGCGGAACTGGCACAACTTTATGGCGAGCGCCGGGTCGAGTGGCAGGGCAGAAACTATTCGTTTCATTATCTACCGCACTTGCTGGGTGATACCGGACGCATCCCGGAAAATTTGCCACATAATCCGGTGTTGCTGCTGCGCAGCGGCGATCAGCACATCGCCTTGCATGTTGACGGATTGCTGGGAAATCAGGAAGCGGTAGTGAAGAACGTCGGCCCGCAACTGGCGAGGCTGCCGTGGATTGCCGGCGCGGCCATACTGGGGAATGGCGCGGCGGCACTGATTCTCAATCCGGCACAACTGGTGCAGCGCAGCATTGCGACAGCACCCACGGCTATCGAAACGGTGCCGGAGACATTGCACATCCAGCCGCTGGTGATGGTGGTCGACGATTCGCTGACGGTACGCAAGATCACCACACGCCTGCTGGCACGCGCCGGATATCAGGTCGTCACCGCCAGAGATGGCGTGGATGCACTGGAGCAGCTCAACGATATCAACCCGGTCGTGATGCTGCTCGATATTGAAATGCCGCGCATGGACGGTTTCGAGCTGGCCAAGCGCTTGCGTCACGATGCCAAAACACAAAATCTGCCGATCATCATGATTACTTCGCGCACTGCGGATAAACACCGTGATTACGCGATGCAACTGGGTGTGAATGCCTACCTCGGCAAACCTTATCAGGAAGATGAATTGCTGCGGCAGATAGCCGGATTCGTTGCGGCACCGGAGGCAGGCTGATCAGTAACCGGTAATTGAACTGCCAGCTTTCTGCAATTCAGCTGATTTGCTATTTTCCGGACAACGGGCTTCTGTTTAGCATTCACTTGCCGTGAGGAAGTAGCTCAGCCGGGAGAGCGTTGCGTTCGCAATGTGAAGGTCGGAAATCCGGTTCTCCTCGTCGCCACCATTCACAAAATTTCGGGTTTGATTTTTGTCATCAGAAACGGCTGATTCAAGCAAAAAATCTTTATTGCGTTTATAATCCGCGTCCTCCGAGAGGTGCTGCAGCGGGTTTGATCACCATTCCCCCGTCAGGCTCGGAGTCGCAATCGTTTCAACGGCACCTATTCATTAATCTTTTATGAATGGAGTGCTTTATGAACGCCGCTTTTACCGATTACAAAATCGCCGACCTGTCCCTCGCCGCGTGGGGGCGCAAGGAAATCGCCATTGCCGAGACCGAGATGCCGGGCCTGATGGCGATTCGCGAAGAATTTGCCAAGACTCAGCCGCTCAAGGGCGCACGCATCACCGGTTCGCTGCACATGACCATCCAGACCGCGGTGCTGATCGAGACGCTGACCGCGCTCGGTGCCGAAGTGCGCTGGGCCTCATGCAATATTTATTCGACACAGGATCACGCCGCTGCGGCGATTGCTGCAGGCGGCATTGCGGTGTTTGCGGTCAAGGGCGAATCACTGACCGACTACTGGGACTACACGCATCGCATCTTTGAATGGCCGGACAGCGGCTACTCCAACATGATTCTCGACGATGGCGGTGATGCCACGCTGCTGCTGCATCTCGGTGCGCGCGCCGAAAAAGATGCTTCGCTGATCAGCAAACCGACCTCGGAAGAGGAAACCTGTTTGTTCGCGTCGATCAAGGCCAAACTGGCAGTAGATAAAACCTGGTATTCAACGCGTCTTGCACAGATCAAGGGTGTCACCGAAGAAACCACCACCGGTGTGCACCGCCTGTACCAGATGCACGAGCGCGGCGAGCTGAAATTTCCCGCGATTAACGTCAACGATTCCGTTACCAAATCCAAGTTTGACAACCTGTACGGTTGCCGTGAATCGCTGGTAGACGGCATCAAGCGCGCCACCGACGTGATGATCGCGGGCAAGGTCGCGGTGATTATCGGTTACGGCGACGTGGGCAAAGGTTGCGCGCAAGCGATGCGCGCACTGTCCGCGCAGGTATGGGTCACCGAAATCGACCCGATTTGCGCGTTGCAGGCCGCGATGGAAGGCTACCGCGTGGTAACCATGGAATACGCCGCCGCCAAGGGCGACATCTTCGTTACCACCACCGGCAATTTCCACGTCATCACGCATGACCACATGGCGAAAATGAGGGACCAGGCTATCGTGTGTAATATCGGCCACTTCGACAACGAGATCGACGTCGCCTCGCTGGAGAAATACCAGTGGGATGAAATCAAGCCACAGGTCGACCATGTCATTTTCCCGGACGGCAAAAGGATTATCCTGCTGGCCAAGGGTCGCCTGGTGAATCTTGGCTGCGGTACCGGCCATCCGTCCTACGTGATGTCCAGCTCGTTCGCCAACCAGACCATCGCGCAGATCGAGCTGTTTGCCCGCACCAAGGACTACCCGGTCGGTGTGTATACCTTGCCCAAGCATCTGGATGAAAAAGTGGCGCGTTTGCAATTGACCACGCTGAATGCGCAGTTGAGCGAGCTGACCGACCAACAGGCTGCCTATATCGGGGTGCCCAAGGAAGGGCCGTACAAGCCCGATCATTATCGCTACTAAAGCAGGCAGGGATTGAGAGGCGGGGATCTGACATTGTTTGATCACCGCTCACGATAAAGGAGATTCGTATGTGGCTTATCCTGATTTGGACACTGAATGCGCTGGCCCTGTTGGCCGTGGCAAATTTTGTTCCCGGCATCCATGTCGATGGCTTTGCTTCGGCCTTGATCGCCGCGTTCTTCCTTGGCTTGGTCAATACGCTGATCCGCCCGTTGCTGCTGCTGCTCACGCTGCCGGTCACGCTGCTCACGCTGGGGTTGTTTATCTTCGTCATCAACGGGCTGTTGTTCTGGTTTGTCGGCTCGGTATTGCGCGGCTTCGTCGTGGACGGCCTCTGGTACGGCGTATTCGGTGCAGTCCTGTACAGTATTTTTTCGTGGGGACTTAGTGCCGCTGCAATGCAGATCATGGGCAGGCAAATCACAAGGAAACACCATGAATAAACCTGCCATCAGTTTCGAATTTTTTCCGCCGCAGACGCCGGAGGGAGCGGAAAAACTTACCATCACGCGCAAACAACTGGCGGCACTCCATCCGGCTTATTTTTCCGTCACCTTCGGCGCGGGCGGTTCCACACGCGAGCGCACGCTGGAAGTCGTGCAGCAAATCCGGATGGAAGGGTTTGAAGCTGCACCGCATCTGTCCTGTGTCGGCTCGACGCGCGATAATATCCGCGACATCCTGCGAACCTACCAGCAACTCGGTATCAGGCGTATTGTTGCGCTGCGCGGAGACCTGCCTTCCGGCATGGCCACTACCGGCGAGTTCCACTACGCCAACGAGCTGGTGTCGTTTATTCGCGCGCAAACCGGTGAGCATTTCCACATCGAGGTGGCAGCCTACCCGGAAGTTCACCCGCAGGCCAGATCGGCACGTAATGATCTCGTCAATTTCAAGCACAAGGTTGCAGCCGGGGCCGACTCGGCGATTACCCAGTATTTCTACAATGCCGACAGCTATTTTTATTTCGTCGCGGAATGCCGCAAAATCGGCGTCACTATTCCCATCGTGCCCGGCATCATGCCCATCATGAAGTTTTCGCAACTGGCGCGGTTCTCGGATATGTGCGGTGCGGAAATTCCACGCTGGGTACGCAAGACACTGGAAGGTTACGGTGATGACAGCGAATCGGTACAGGCGTTTGGCCTTGATGTGGTCACGCAACTGTGCGAGAAACTGCTCGCGGGCGGTGCTCCGGGCCTGCATTTCTACACGCTGAATCATGCCGGCCCGTCGCTGGAAATCTGCAAGCGGTTAGGGCTGTCGTGATTCCGGAGCTACTACTGCCTGCCGCCTCACTGGAGAAAATGCGCACCGCCTACGCCTATGGCGCGGATGCGGTGTATGCCGGACAGCCGCGCTATTCGCTGCGCGTGCGTAATAACGAATTCGGGCTGGAGCAGCTCGAACAGGGTATTCGCGAAGCACATGCGCTCGGTAAAAAATTCTACGTCGCCAGCAATCTGATGCCGCACAACGCCAAGCTCAAGACTTACATGGCCGACATGCAGCCGGTCATCAGCATGCAACCGGATGCGCTGATCATGGCCGATCCCGGCCTGATCGCGATGGTGCGCGAGCGCTGGCCGGAAGTGGATGTTCACCTCTCGGTACAAGCCAACACCATCAATTATGCGGCGGTGAAATTCTGGCAATCGCTGGGACTCACGCGCATTATTCTGTCACGCGAACTGTCGCTGGATGAGATCGAGGAAATCCGCCAGGAATGTCCGGATATCGAACTCGAAGTATTCATCCACGGCGCGCTGTGTATGGCCTATTCCGGACGCTGTCTGCTGTCCGGCTACTTTAATCACCGCGACGCGAATCAGGGTACCTGCACCAACTCCTGCCGCTGGGATTACAAGGTGGAAAGCGCCACCGAAGATGGCACCGGGGATATTCAGAAAATCGATTTTGACTTCGATAAAGCGCTCAGCGAAAGCACGCTATCCGACTGCGGTTCGCAACCGCGTCATCCGCTGGCCGACCGCGTCTACCTTATCTCACGCCCGGATCATCCGGAAGAACTGATGCCGGTGCTGGAAGACGAACACGGCACCTATATCATGAATTCCAGGGATTTGCGCGCGGTGGAGCATGTCGAGCGGCTGGTCAAAATCGGTATCGACTCGCTGAAAGTTGAAGGCCGTACCAAGTCCGTTTACTACGTGGCACGCACCGCGCAAGTTTACCGCCTGGCGATCGACGATGCGGCAGCGGCGCGCCCGTTCAATTTGAGCCTGCTGGGCGCGCTCGATGCGCTGGCGAATCGCGGTTACACCGATGGCTTCTACGAACGCCACCATACCCACGAACAACAGAACTATATGCGCGGTCATTCTGAAAATTTTCGCCAGCAATATGTTGGTGACATCGTGAGTTGCGAGAATGGCAGCGCCGAGATCGACGTTAAGAATAAATTCAAGGTCGGCGACAAGCTCGAAATCATCCATCCGTCGGGCAACCGTGTCATGGAACTTGCCGGGATGCAAACGCTCACGGGTGCTGCGATCAAGGTTGCGCCGGGTAGTGGCCATCGTGTGCAGATACCGTTGCAGGGTGATCTGGCGGGCGGCATGGTGGCGCGGTTTGTGTAGACAGCAGGGGAAAGTACCGCATCAGCAGTTGTGAATCGGCAACCACATTCGATTTAAGCGAGGCTTAAGGAATGGCTGCCATAATTGTTTACAGGCGCGCGCAACTCAAGGCAACAACAAATTGCCGTTACTCATGTGATCAAGGAGAGAAATGATGAACTGGAAAAATACTACGAATAGGTATGGGTCGCTTTCGATCGGAATTCACTGGCTGATGCTGTTGTTATTCATTGCGGTATATGCCTTCATAGAATTGCGTGAGCTATTCCCCAAGGGCAGTGACCCGCGCGAGGTGATGAAGACGTGGCATTTCATGCTCGGCATGCTGATTTTTGTGCTGGTATGGCCGCGTCTGGCCGCGCGTTTTTCCGGACCCACTCCCGTTATCAGGCCGAAACCGGCGGGCTGGATGGAATTGGCCGCCAAATTGGGTCATCTGGCGCTGTATGGATTGATGATCGTCATGCCGTTGCTCGGCTGGCTGACCCTCAGTGCAGCCGGAAAGCCGATCCCATTTTTCGGCCTTGAGTTGCCCGCGCTGATTGGTGAAAACAAAGGCCTCGCAAAACAGATCAAGGAGTTGCATGAAGTTATCGGCACCGTGGGGTATTACCTGATTGGCTTGCATGTGGTGGCAGCTTTGTATCATCACTTGTTTCTGCGTGATAACACCCTGACACTGATGCTGCCGGAGCGAAAATAAAACGGCCATGGTTTTTGCCAACATCTCCCAAGCCGAACGCTACGCCGCCCTGCACCCGCTGTTTCCACACGTCTCCGGGTTCATGTGCGACACCGACTTGCTGGCGCTTGCGCCGGGGCGCTATCCCATTGTCGGCGACGAGCTATTCGCCATCGTGGAGAGCGTGCCGGGACGCACGCGCGAGACGGCCAGGCTGGAATGCCACCGCAAGTACATCGATATTCAGCTGGTGCTGGAAGGCACGGACGAGATGGGCTGGAAAGCACTGGCGGATTGTCGCGAGCCGGTGAATGATTACAGTGTGGATAAGGACATCCGATTTTTCCACGATGCGCCAGCAACATGGATCGCCACGCCGCCGGGTCATTTCTGCATTTTTTTCCCCGATGACGCACACGCACCGTTGGTGAGTGAAGGGAACATTCGCAAGATAATTTTCAAAATCGCGGTGCAGCCCCTTGCCGGATGAATTCGGGGAACCCAGGGAAAGCCAGTAAATACGGGGAGATACTCACTAACAGGTTGAATTCTGTTGGTCGCTTGTGGTAGCTTTCCAACTGTTTTGCCAAATGCCATGATGGCGGGGCTGTCGGCTCTGCCTTTTGGTTTTCCGTTCAGTTTATTTTGATAGCAGGTTACTTATATGATGCGACTCTACTCGGGCACGACGTGCCCATACTCCCACCGCTGCCGGATTGTGCTGTACGAAAAAGGCATGGATTTTGAAGTTATTGATATAGATTTAATGAGTCGCGCCGAGGATATTGCGGCGATCAATCCCTACAACAAGGTGCCGGTACTGATTGAACGCGACCTGATCCTGTATGAAGCCAACATCATCAATGAATACATTGATGAACGTTTTCCGCATCCGCAACTGATGCCGCCGGATCCCGTCATGCGTGGACGGGCCCGGTTGTTCCTGCACCGTTTTGAGCAGGAGCTTTACAGCCAGGTAGATGTGATAGAGCAGGGCGGCAAGACGGCCGACAAGGCGCGCGCCATCATCCGCGACAATCTGACCCAGCTTGCGCAGATCTTGACCAAGCAGAAATTTTTGCTGGGCGACGAGTTTTCCATGCTGGATGTGGCGATCGCGCCGTTGCTGTGGCGGCTTGAGCACCACGGCATTCAGATGGGCAAGGACGCCGTATCATTGATGAAATATGCCGAACGGCTGTTCTCCCGGCAGGGCTTTATCGATGCGTTGACCCCTTCCGAGAGGGCGATGCGCAAGTGAAAGGCTCCCGCACAACTGCTGTGCCTGGCGATACTCCGTCGAGAAGCGACTCAAAATCCTCCTGTATAAACGCATACATTCCGGTTTTTTGTCCCTTTTCTCCTTGTCTCGCCGGCACTCGCCACGTCGTGCAAAGGTTTTTGTGAGCGACCTGTCCACGCGCCCATACCTGATCCGTGCGACCCACGAGTGGTGCGTGGATAGCGGCCTGACCCCTTATCTGGCGGTACGCGTCGACGAACACACCGAGGTGCCACATGCTTTTGTGAAGGACGGTGAAATTGTCCTGAACCTGAGCGAGGGCGCGGTGCGCAACCTGGAAATGGGTAACGAAATGATTACCTGCAACGGGCGCTTTGGCGGCGTGCCATTTAATGTCATGGTGCCTGTCGTGGCGGTCATCGGCATATTTGCCAAGGAAACCGGCCAGGGGTTGGTATTTCAGGGCGGTGACCCGCAACCAACACCGCCGACCGCAAATAGTGGCGATGCAGAGCACAAGTCGGCGTCGCGAAAGCCACACTTAAAAATTGTGAAGTAAATAGCCTGATTCGGATCACAGCCAAAAGAAAAGCCGCAGTTTCTGCTAGCCGTTGGCGAAAGGTGTGTGCACTGGGAATCAGGTAACGTCACCCCATCTCGGGTAACGACCAGATGAGCCGTCATTCCCGGCATAAAATCTTCTGCAGCAACATTCTTAATTCGTGCATAACATTTCTGGCTCTTCGCGTGAGAGTGTGGGTAAAAATGGCATCAGAATCACAATTTTGGGAGCATGGACGTGAGGATTTTCAGCCGCAGATATTCCTCGTCGCGCAACCCATATGCGCGCCGCTGGATGACTCGGATCTTGT
>DATKVZ010000037.1:0-15876 GCA_035529795.1 Gallionella sp.
CCAGGGTCAGGCGGGCGACAACGTCGGCGTATTGCTGCGCGGCACCAAACGCGAAGAAGTCGAGCGCGGTCAGGTGCTGTGCAAGCCCGGCTCAATCAAACCGCACACCAAATTCACTGCCGAGATTTATGTGCTGGGCAAGGATGAAGGCGGACGCCATACCCCGTTCTTTCAGGGCTACCGTCCGCAGTTCTACTTCCGTACCACCGACGTGACCGGCGCGGTCGAGCTGCCGGCGGGGACCGAAATGGTCATGCCGGGCGATAACGTCAGCATCACCGTCAGCCTGATCAACCCGATCGCGATGGAAGAGGGTCTGCGTTTCGCTATTCGCGAAGGCGGTCGCACCGTCGGTGCCGGGGTGGTTGCAAAGATTATCGAGTAAGAACCAGTCGTGAGACGTGAGACGTAAGACGTAAGTTAAAGCAAAGCCCGCGCAGCGGACAAAATCAACTTGCGACTTGCGACTTACGTCTGCAACTGTTTTATAGGCCAGTAGCTCAATTGGTAGAGTATCGGTCTCCAAAACCGAGGGTTGGGGGTTCGAGACCCTCCTGGCCTGCCAAAAATAAGTAGGATTGATCGGAAAATACGCATGGCGGATAAAATCAAGTTACTCGTTGCATTTTTGCTGGTTGTAACGGGTATCGCGGGCTTTTACTACTTGAGTGACAGCGCCGCAGTGATCAGGCTGATTTCGGTGCTGGCGGGCGTGGTGCTGGCCGCTGTTGCGGCCTACACCAGTGAGCCGGGCAAGCGTTTCTTTGCATTCGGCAAGGATTCCGTGGCCGAGGCGAAGCGTGTGGTTTGGCCGACACGCAAGGAAACATTACAGACTACCGGTATCGTAATTGTGTTTGCCGTCATCATGGCCTTGTTTCTGTGGGCGGTGGATGCCAGCTTGATGATGACGGTGAATAAACTGATGGGGCGGGGTGGATGATGAGCAAGAACTGGTATGTTGTTCATACGTACTCGCAGTTTGAGAAAAGTGTGCGGCGCACATTGATCGAGCGCATTCAGCGCGAGGGAATGCAGGATAAATTCGGGCAGATTCTGGTGCCGGTTGAAGAGGTGGTGGAGCTGAAGTTAGGGCAGAAGAGCATTACGGAACGAAAGTTTTTCCCCGGCTATGTGTTGGTCGAGATGGAGATGACTGACGAGAGTTGGCACCTGGTAAAGAGCATCCCCAAGGTCACCGGCTTTCTGGGGGGGTCAGCGATGAAGCCCACGCCGATCAGTGAAAAAGAGGTGCAGAACATCATGCAGCAAATGCAGGCCGGAGTTGAGAAACCCAGGCCCAAGGTGCTGTTCGAAGTGGGTGAGGCAGTACGTGTCAAGGATGGTCCGTTTACAGATTTCCATGGCACAGTGGAAGATGTCAATTACGACAAGAACAAAATACGCGTGGCGGTGACCATTTTCGGTCGTTCGACACCCGTGGAGCTGGATTTCGGCCAGGTAGAAAAGAGCTGAAAAATACAGGACTGGGGATTGAGAACCCGGGGCTGAGTGAAAGAGCGGTAATTGTTGTTTAACGGGGAGCGTATCGGAATAACAACGGTATGCGTTATACCCACTGATAAGGAGTATCAACGTGGCAAAAAAAGTAGTCGGCTATATCAAGCTGCAAGTGCCTGCGGGCAAGGCAAATCCAAGTCCGCCAATTGGCCCGGCATTGGGTCAGCGCGGTCTGAATATCATGGAGTTCTGCAAGGCATTCAATGCGCAAACACAGGGGGTTGAACCCGGTCTGCCGATCCCGGTAGTAATTACCGCATTCGCGGACAAGAGCTTCACCTTCATCATGAAGACTCCGCCCGCAACCATCCTGATCAAGAAAGCCGCCGGTATTCAGAAAGGCAGCAAGACGCCGCTCACCGACAAAGTGGGCAGGTTGACCCGCAAGCAAGTGGAAGAAATCGCAACAACCAAAATGCCCGATCTGACGGCTTCTGACATGGATGCCGCTGTGCGCACCATTGCCGGCAGCGCACGCAGCATGGGTATCACCGTGGAGGGCGTATAACATGTCCAAACGCTATAAGACAATTGCGGCCAAGGTTGATCGCAACAAATTGTATCCTCTGAACGACGCGCTGGGTCTGGTCAAGGAAACTGCCGTGGCAAAATTCGATGAGTCTATCGACGTTGCGATCAATCTTGGCATTGATGCACGCAAGTCGGATCAGTTGGTGCGCGGTTCCGTAGTGTTGCCCAGGGGCACCGGCAAGACCATGCGTGTGGCAGTGTTTGCGCAGGGCGCGAAGGCCGAAGAAGCCAAGGCTGCCGGTGCGGACATCGTCGGTTTCGACGATTTGGCCGAATCCATCAAGGGTGGCAACCTGGATTTTGATGTGCTGATCGCCAGCCCTGACGCGATGCGCCTGGTCGGGCAATTGGGCCAGATTCTCGGTCCGCGCGGTTTGATGCCTAACCCAAAGGTGGGCACGGTATCCGCCGATGTGGCGGGTGCAGTGAAGAATGCCAAGGCTGGTCAAGTGCAATATCGCACCGACAAGAACGGTATCGTGCAATGCACCATCGGCCGCGCTTCATTCGCGCCGGAAGCATTGCGCGAGAATCTGTTGATGTTGATTGATGCGCTGAACAAGGCCAAGCCGGCGGCATCCAAGGGGATATACCTGAAAAAGGTGTCTATCTCCAGCACCATGGGTGCCGGTATCCGTATCGAGCAGGCCAGTCTGACTGCGTAATATTTTAAATTTGGCGGCAGGATGCAGATCCTTGTCGCCTCCAATCTTTGGACTGTCGGCATGCCGGCAGCATCAAAGACCGGTGGAGCCGCAAGGCTTAATGTTCGGCAGGTGGTTGATGGTGTGTTGAGGGTTTCATGCCCTCTGTGCCCGTCGTCTGTCCTCAGATTCCCCCGTAGATGGTGTGGCTTGTCCGCAGGAGCATTTTCCTGAAGTGAGTCGCGGTTGTTAACCTCGGGATGCGCAAGCATTCCGGATTGAGATGGAGGAAGACTTGAGTCTTAGTCTGCAAGAGAAACAGGCAGTGGTAGCTGAAGTCAGCGCACAGGTGGCGCAGGCGCAAACCATGGTTTTGGCAGAGTATCGTGGCATCAAAGTCAGCGATATCACCAGGTTGCGTGCCAATGCGCGCAAGTCCGGGGTGTATTTTCATGTACTGAAAAATACGCTGGTACGGCGCGCGGTGCAGGGCACGCCTTTCGAGGGGCTGACTGAAAAAATGGTTGGGCCGCTGGTGTATAGCATCAGCGCCGATGCCGTGGCTGCAGCAAAAGTAGTTTATGACTTTGCCAGAACCAATGACAAGTTAGTGGTCAAAGCCGGTGTTTACAACGGCAAGGTGCTGGATGTGACTGGCGTCAACGCGCTGGCTACGGTGCCGAGCAAAGAAGTGTTGCTGGCTCAATTGTGTGGTTTGCTGCAATCACCAATCTCCGGTCTGGCTCGTGTGCTGGGCGCTGTGGCTGAACAAAAAACAGCGGCTTAACCAAGTGGCTTGGGTAGCTTTTTGCTGCCTTGGTCGAGTGGCTATACGATGCTAACGATCTATAATTAATCTTTAAAAGTTAGGAAATACAAAATGGCATTCGATAAAGAAGCGTTTTTGCAATCTCTGGACGGTATGACTGTTCTGGAACTGAACGAGTTGGTAAAGGCAATTGAGGAGAAGTTTGGTGTTTCTGCCGCTGCGATGGCGGCTCCAGCCGCGGGCGGTGCTGCAGGCGGTGCTGCTGCCGCTGCCGAACAGACTGAATTTTCCGTGATCCTGAAGTCGGCAGGTGAGGCTAAAGTGAATGTGATTAAAGTGGTTCGTGCTATTACCGGTCTGGGTTTGAAAGAAGCCAAGGACATGGTTGATGGTGCACCAAAGGCAGTCAAGGAAGGTGTATCCAAGGCTGACGCTGACGCAGTATTGAAGCAATTGATTGAGGCTGGTGCAGAGGCTGAAATCAAGTAAAGTCGTACGCGCAGAAGGCTGACGGTAAACCGCCAGCCTTCTGCAGCTTTAAGAAGCCAGCGGCCAGAAAATTGGAAATGGTTTAAGCGGACAAGTCAAAAGACGGCTGTCCGCAAAATATTTTCTGCCCCCTGTCTTTTTAGTCCCGGCTCAACCTCAAGGTTGGTCTGTTCTGAAACTTCGTTTTCCTCGATCGTGGAGATTATATGAGCTACTCTTTTACCGAAAAAAAACGTATCCGTAAAAGTTTTGCCAAGCGTGTTGGCGCGCTGCCGGTTCCCTTTTTACTGTCCACTCAACTTGAATCGTTTGCCGCCTTCCTGCAGGCATATACGCCACCGGAACAGCGTAAAAACGAGGGCTTGCAAGCTGCCTTCAATGGCATTTTTCCAATTGAGAGCCATTCCAAAAATGCGCGTCTCGACTTCGTCAGCTATCAACTTGGTATGCCGCCGTTTGATGTGAAGGAATGCCAGCAGCGCGGCCTGACCTATGCGTCGCCGTTGCGCGCCCGTGTGCGCCTGTCCATCATGGACAGGGAGGCATCCAAGCCGACGGTCAAGGAGGTGAAGGAGCAGGAAGTCTACATGGGTGAGATTCCACTGATGACCCACACCGGCTCATTCGTGATCAATGGTACCGAGCGCGTCATCGTCTCGCAGTTGCACCGTTCACCCGGCGTGTTTTTCGAACATGATCGCGGCAAGACACACTCTTCCGGCAAGCTGTTATTCTCTGCACGCATCATTCCTTACCGCGGTTCATGGCTGGATTTCGAGTTTGATGCAAAGGATTATGTGTATTTCCGCATTGACCGCCGCCGCAAAATGCCGGTCACTATCCTGTTGCGCGCACTGGGTTACAGCAACGAAGACATGCTCAGGATATTCTTCGAATTTGACTCTTTCCATTTGGGCAAGAAGGGTATTCAGTTCGAGGTGGTGCCGGAGCGCCTGCGCGGTGATGTCGCACACTTTGATATCGCCGGCAAAAGCGGCAAGGTTATTGTTGCCAAAGACAAACGTATCACCGTGCGACATATCCGCGAGATGCAGGAAGCCGGCATCGACAAGCTGACGGTCGGAGAGGATTTCCTGATCGGCCGCGTAATTGCGACCAATGTGGTGGATAAGGATAGCGGCGAAATTATTGCCAATGCCAACGATGAAATCACCGAAGCCTTGCTGGCGAGTCTGCAAACCGCAGGTATTTCGAAGATACAGACACTGTATACCAATGATCTGGATCACGGCGCATTCATTTCGCAAACCCTGCGTGCCGATGAAACCACCGATCAATGGATGGGACGCGTGGCGATTTACCGCATGATGCGCCCCGGCGAGCCGCCAACAGAGGATGCGGTCGAGGGGTTGTTTCAGGGGCTGTTTTTCAACGAGGATCGCTACGACTTGTCTGCCGTCGGCCGCATGAAGTTTAACCGTCGCGTTGGTCGCGAAGAGTTAACTGGTGCATCGATTTTGTCCAATGAGGACATCGTTGAGGTCGTGAAGATTCTGGTCGAGTTGCGCAACGGCCGTGGAGAGATCGATGATATCGATCACCTCGGTAATCGCCGCGTGCGTGCCGTGGGAGAGCTGGCGGAAAACCAGTTTCGTGCCGGCTTGGCACGCGTGGAGCGTGCCGTCAAAGAGCGCCTCGGTCAGGCCGAAACCGATAATCTGATGCCGCATGATCTGATTAACGCAAAGCCAATCTCGGCGGCAGTCAAGGAATTCTTTGGCTCAAGCCAGTTGTCACAGTTTATGGATCAGACTAATCCATTGTCTGAAATCACCCACAAGCGCCGTATTTCCGCACTCGGACCTGGAGGCCTGACGCGTGAGCGCGCTGGCTTCGAAGTGCGTGACGTACATCCGACCCATTATGGTCGTGTGTGCCCGATCGAAACGCCGGAAGGCCCGAATATCGGTCTGATCAATTCGTTGGCATTGTATGCGCGCACCAATGAGTACGGCTTCATCGAAACACCTTATCGCAGAGTGAACAAAGGCAAGGTGTCTGATGAAATTGACTATTTGTCCGCGATTGAAGAAGGCAAATTCACGATCGCTCAGGCGAATGCCGAGCTGGACAAGAAAGGCCACTTCACCAACGACATCGTGTCAGCGCGTCAACACAACGAATTTGTTCTGGCCGAGCCGGATAAACTGGAATACATGGACGTGTCACCCTCACAGGTGGTGTCGGTTGCGGCTTCGCTGATTCCGTTCCTGGAGCACGACGACGCGAACCGGGCGCTGATGGGCGCCAACATGCAACGTCAGGCCGTGCCCTGTTTGCGTGCGGAAAAACCGCTGGTGGGTACCGGCCTTGAGCGTACCGTGGCAGTAGACTCGGGCACGACCGTGCAAGCCTGGCGTGGTGGGCGCATCGATTACATTGATGCAGGCCGTGTCGTGGTGCGTGCTAACGACGATGAAACGACTGCCGGTGAAGTGGGTGTGGATATCTATAATCTGACCAAATATACCCGTTCCAACCAGAATACCAACATCAATCAGCGTCCACTGGTGAAAGTGGGCGATGTGATTGCGCGCGGCGATGTAATCGCCGACGGGGCTTCGACCGATATGGGTGAGCTGGCACTTGGCCAGAACATGTTGGTCGCGTTCATGCCGTGGAACGGTTACAACTATGAGGATTCGATTCTGATTTCCGAGCGTGTTCTGACGCAGGATCGCTTCACCTCCATCCATATCGAAGAATTGACCGTTGCCGCGCGCGATACCAAGCTTGGCCCGGAAGAAATTACGCGTGATATCCCGAATCTGGCCGATGCGCAACTGGCACGCCTGGATGAATGTGGCATCGTGCATATCGGTGCGGAAGTCGCGGTGGGCGATGTGCTGGTTGGCAAGGTAACGCCCAAGGGTGAAACTCAACTGACACCGGAAGAGAAGTTGCTGCGTGCGATTTTTGGCGAGAAGGCATCGGATGTGAAAGATACCAGCTTGCGTGTGCCGGCCGGCAGCTCTGGAGTCGTAATCGACGTGCAGGTGTTTACCCGTGAAGGATTGCAGCGTGACAAGCGCGCCCAGCAAATTGTTGATGATGAATTGAATCGGTATAAAAAAGATTTGGCCGACCAGATGCGTATCGTGGAAGCCGACGTGTTCGCGCGTCTGGAAAAACTGCTGCATAACAAGGTGGCCAACGGCGGACCGAAAAAGCTGGCCAAGGGCACCAAGCTGAGCAAGGATTATTTGCACAGCATCGAGCATCATCAATGGTTTGATATTCGTGTGGCCGACGAGGAAGTGGCCGCACGGATGGAGCAAGTCAAAGAAGGGCTGGCGCAAAATCGTACTGAATTTGATGCCGCATTTGAGTTGAAGAAGAAGAAGTTGACGCAGGGCGACGAACTGCAGGCCGGCGTGCAGAAGATGGTCAAGGTCTGTGTTGCGGTGAAGCGCCGTTTGCAGCCTGGCGACAAGATGGCGGGTCGTCACGGTAACAAGGGCGTGGTATCGCGTATTGTGCCAGTGGAAGATATGCCATACATGGCGGATGGCACGCCGGTTGATGTGGTGCTGAACCCGCTGGGTGTGCCGTCTCGAATGAATATTGGTCAGATTCTCGAGACGCATCTTGGCTGGGCGGCGAAAGGCCTGGGCAGGAAAATCGACGAGATGCTGCAAGCCAACGCCAAGGTCACCGAGATACGCAAGTTTCTCAACAAAATATACAACCATCACAACGGCCAGGTCGTTGATCTGGATTCGTTAAATGATGATGAAATTGTCGAGTTATGCCGTAACCTGAAGCATGGTGTGCCATTCGCAACTCCGGTATTTGATGGTGCCAGTGAAGAAGAAATCAAGTACATGCTGGAATTGGCGGATTTGCCATTATCCGGGCAGACCACGCTGTACGATGGCCGTACCGGCGAGGCATTTGATCGCCAGGTGACGGTCGGCTACAAGCATGTGCTGAAACTGCATCATTTGGTCGATGACAAGATGCACGCGCGTTCTACCGGCCCGTACAGCCTGGTGACCCAGCAGCCACTGGGCGGCAAGGCGCAATTTGGCGGTCAACGTTTCGGTGAAATGGAAGTGTGGGCGCTGGAAGCTTATGGCGCTGCCTACACCTTGCAGGAAATGCTGACGGTTAAGTCGGATGATGTGGCGGGGCGCACCAAGGTTTATGAAAACATCGTCAAGGGCGACCACAAGATCGATGCCGGCATGCCGGAATCCTTTAATGTGGTCATCAAGGAAATCCGTTCCCTGGGTATCGATATAGATTTCGTGCGCCACTGAAAATTAGGGAGTGGTGAGTAGTAAGTGGGAAGTCGGTTTTCTCACTAGCTACCCGCCACTTGCCACTCACCAGATTTTAGGAGTCTCATAATGAAATCATTGCTGGATTTGTTCAAGCAGGTTACGCAAAAAGAAGAATTCGATGCGATCAAAATCGGGTTAGCTTCACCGGAGAAGATTCGTTCATGGTCTTACGGTGAAGTCAAAAAACCGGAAACCATCAATTATCGTACTTTCAAGCCGGAGCGTGACGGCCTGTTTTGCGCCAAGATTTTCGGCCCGGTGAAGGACTACGAGTGCTTGTGTGGCAAATACAAGCGTCTCAAGCATCGCGGTGTGATCTGTGAAAAATGCGGCGTAGAAGTGACTTTGTCCAAGGTGCGCCGCGAACGTATGGGGCATATCGAATTGGCCAGCCCGGTGGCGCACATCTGGTTCCTGAAGTCGTTGCCTTCGCGCCTCGGTATGGTGCTGGATATGACGCTACGCGACATCGAGCGCGTGTTGTACTTTGAGGCCTATGTGGTGACCGATCCCGGCATGACACCGTTGAACCGCAGCCAGTTACTTTCGGAAGACGATTATCTGGCAAAAACCGAGGAATACGGCGACGAATTTACCGCGATGATGGGGGCGGAAGGTATTCGCGCGTTGTTGGCCAATCTGGATGTGACGAGCGAGATCGAAATCATTCGTGCCGAGCTGGCAGCAACAGGCTCTGAAACCAAGATCAAAAAATACTCCAAGCGCCTGAAGGTGCTGGAGGCGTTCAATACCTCAGGAATCAAGCCGCAATGGATGGTGATGGAGGTGATGCCGGTGTTGCCACCGGAATTGCGTCCACTGGTGCCACTGGACGGTGGCCGTTTTGCCACCTCCGACCTGAACGATCTGTATCGTCGCGTGATCAATCGCAACAATCGTCTGCGCCGCCTGCTTGAACTGAAAGCGCCGGACATCATCGTGCGCAACGAGAAGCGTATGTTGCAGGAGTCGGTGGATTCCCTGCTGGACAATGGACGCCGTGGCAAGGCGATGACCGGTGCGAACAAGCGCCAGTTGAAGTCGCTGGCTGACATGATCAAGGGCAAGGGTGGCCGCTTCCGCCAGAATCTGCTGGGCAAACGCGTTGACTACTCCGGCCGTTCGGTTATCGTCGTTGGACCCCAGCTGAAGCTGCACCAATGTGGCTTGCCCAAGAAAATGGCACTGGAATTGTTCAAGCCATTCATTTTCAGCCGTCTCGAAGCAATGGGTCTGGCAACCACCATCAAGGCCAGCAAACGTATGGTCGAGGCAGAAGAG
The DNA here is from genome assembly GCA_035529795.1 of Gallionella sp. Classification (GTDB taxonomy): domain Bacteria; phylum Pseudomonadota; class Gammaproteobacteria; order Burkholderiales; family Gallionellaceae; genus Gallionella. The sequence goes on from DATKVZ010000037.1 coordinate 9,543, forward strand.
CCGATTGTGTGGGACATTCTCGAAGAAGTGATCCGCCAGCACCCGGTGCTGCTGAACCGTGCACCGACGCTGCACCGCTTGGGAATACAGGCATTTGAGCCGATCCTGATCGAAGGCAAGGCGATCCAGTTGCATCCGCTGGTCTGTTCCGCGTTCAATGCCGACTTCGACGGTGACCAGATGGCTGTGCACGTGCCGCTATCGCTGGAAGCGCAGATGGAGGCGCGCACTCTGATGCTGGCATCCAACAACGTGCTGTCGCCCGCCAACGGTGAGCCGATCATTGTTCCGTCGCAGGATATCGTGCTGGGTCTTTACTACATGACCCGCGAAAAAATCGGTGCTTTAGGCGAAGGCTCGATATTCGCCAATATTGCCGAAGTGTCGCGCGCCTACGAGACGCGCGAAATCGAGTTGCAGGCCAAAGTGGTGGTGCGTCTCAGGGAGGTGCACACGGACGAAGCGGGGCAGCCGATGGAGAAGCTGGTTCGTTACGAAACCACCGTTGGCCGCGCCTTGCTATCCGAAGTGATACCCGCAGGTTTGCCGTTTGCGCTAATCAACAAAACGCTGAAGAAGAAGGAAATTTCCCGCCTGATCAATGCCAGTTTCCGTCAGTGCGGTTTGCGCGACACGGTCATCATGGCGGACAAGCTGATGTATACCGGATTCAGTTATGCCACCCGCGCCGGCATTTCAATATGTCTTGACGACATGCTGATGCCGCCGCAGAAGAATGAGCTGATCGGTGCAGCAGAAAAAGAGGTGCACGAAATTCACACCCAGTACACCTCCGGCCTGGTTACCGATGGCGAGCGTTATAACAAAGTGGTGGATATTTGGGGGCGTACCGGTGACGTAGTTGCCAAGGCGATGATGGAGCAGCTTGGTAGCGAGCCGGTGATTGATCGGGTCACAGGAAAGCCACGCCTGGAAAAGGGCAAGCCGGTGATGCAGGAATCGTTCAATTCCATTTATATGATGGCTGACTCTGGCGCACGCGGCTCCGCCGCGCAGATTCGCCAGCTGGCCGGAATGCGCGGCCTGATGGCCAAGCCGGACGGTTCGATCATCGAGACTCCGATCACCGCGAATTTCCGCGAGGGGTTGAACATGCTGCAGTACTTCATTTCCACGCACGGCGCGCGCAAGGGCTTGGCAGATACCGCGTTAAAGACTGCCAACTCCGGATATTTGACACGTCGTCTGGTGGATGTCACACAGGATCTGGTGGTGATCGAGGATGATTGCGGTACCGAAAACGGTACGGCAATGAAAGCCATTATTGAAGGCGGTGAAGTTATCGAGGCATTGCGTGAGCGCATTCTCGGCCGTGTGGTCAGTGCCGATGTGATTAACCCCGATACAGCGGAAACACTGTACGAGGCGGGCACCCTGCTTGATGAAGCCGCTGTCGAGCGTATCGAGGCGCTGGGTGTTGATGAAGTACGCGTGCGTACTCCGTTGAATTGTGAAACCCGTTTTGGGCTATGTGCCAAATGTTACGGCCGTGATTTGGGACGTGGTGGAATGATCAATGTCGGCGAAGCGGTCGGTGTGATTGCCGCGCAGTCCATCGGCGAACCGGGTACCCAGCTGACCATGCGTACCTTCCACATCGGCGGCGCGGCATCGCGTACCGTGGTGGCAAGCCAGGTGGAAAGCAAATCCAATGGTACGTTAAAGTACAGCCCGAACATGCGTGTGGTAACCACCCTGCGCGGCGAAGTGATCGTGGTGGCACGCAGTGCCGAACTCAGTATCGTTGACGATCATGGTCGGGAGCGCGAGCACCACAAGGTGCCGTATGGAGCGATGCTGACAGTCAAACAGGACGAAACGGTGCGTGCTGGTGTGCTGCTGGCGACCTGGGATCCGCATACCCGTCCGATTATTACCGAGTATGCAGGTCAGGTGCAGTTTCAGAACGTTGAGGAGGGCGCGACGGTTGTCAGGCAGATTGATGAAGTAACTGGCCTGTCCACGCTAGTGGTGATTGATCCGAAGCGTTCCACGGCGCAAAGCAAGGGCGTACGCCCAATGGTGCGTTTGATCGATAAGGCAGGCCATGAAGTGACATTAGCGGGAACCGCAACGCCGGTCAGTATCACTTTTCAGACCGGCTGTATCATTACCGTCGAGGATGGTCAGCTTGTCGGTATTGGCGATGTGCTGGCGCGTATTCCGCAGGAGTCTTCAAAGACACGCGATATTACCGGTGGTCTGCCGCGTGTAGCCGAGCTATTCGAGGCGCGCGTACCCAAGGACGCGGGTACGCTGGCCGAGGTGACTGGTACAGTTTCCTTTGGCAAGGACACCAAGGGCAAGCAGCGTCTGGTGATTACCGATGTGGAAGGCGTAGCTCATGAGTTTCTGATTTCCAAGGAAAAGCATGTATTGGCACACGACGGCCAAGTGGTCAACCGCGGTGAAATGATCGTGGATGGCCCGGCCGATCCGCATGACATTCTGCGTCTGCTGGGAGTGGCTGAACTGGCGCGCTATATCACCGACGAGGTGCAGGATGTTTACCGTTTGCAGGGCGTGAAGATCAGCGACAAGCATATCGAGGTGATCGTGCGCCAGATGCTGCGCCGTGTGCAGGTCTCCGACCCGGGTGACTCCCGCTTTATTATGGGTGAGCAGGTGGAGCGCGCCGATCTGCTGGAGGAGAACGAGCGCATGCTCGCCGAAAACAAGAAGTCGGCATCTTTTGATTACATGTTATTGGGTATTACCAAAGCTTCTTTGTCCACCGATTCATTTATTTCCGCGGCCTCCTTCCAGGAAACCACGCGGGTGCTGACCGAGGCCGCTATCATGGGCAAGAGGGATGAATTGCGCGGCCTGAAAGAAAACGTCATCGTGGGTCGTTTGATTCCGGCCGGCACGGGATTGGCCTACCACACCACACGACGTAAACAGAGTTTGGGCATTGATATGGCAGAAGGGCGTGAATTGCAGGGGATGGATGAGGTCGCTCCGGGTGAATTGCTTGACACTCCTGGCGTTTCTCAATAGAATTCGCAACCTTTTTTCCGTCGCAGCGGATACTCATTGAGTCACGCTGCGACGGTATGTTTTTTTATAGATTTGATTTTTAACAAAATTTCAGAATTTTTTAGGGTGTCCAGATATGCCAACTATTAACCAGTTGATCCGCAAGCCGCGTGCTGTAATCGTAGAAAAGAGCAAAGTACCTGCTCTTGAGGGTTCTCCGCAAAAAAGGGGAGTATGCACCCGCGTGTATACCACCACTCCGAAGAAGCCCAACTCAGCGTTGCGTAAAGTGGCCAAGGTGCGCCTGACCAACGGCTTCGAGGTGATCAGTTATATCGGTGGCGAGGGGCACAACCTGCAGGAGCACTCGGTGGTGCTGCTGCGCGGTGGTCGTGTAAAGGATTTGCCGGGTGTTCGTTACCACATGGTGCGCGGCAGCCTGGATACGGCTGGCGTGAAAGATCGCAAACAGGGTCGTTCCAAGTACGGATCGAAACGCGCCAAAAAGGCGTAATTTTTAGCAATTAATTCGAGGTTGATATGCCAAGACGTAGAGAAGTCCCCAAACGTGAAGTTTTGCCGGATCCTAAATTCGGCAATCAGGATCTGTCCAAGTTTGTAAATGTATTGATGACAGCCGGCAAGAAGTCAGTTGCTGAGCGCATTCTGTACGGCGCATTGGAGCAGGTTGGCAAGAAAACCGGAAAGGATGCGATCGAGGTGTTCAATCTTGCGTTGACCAACGCTAAGCCGCAAGTGGAAGTGAAGAGTCGCCGTGTTGGTGGTGCAAACTACCAGGTGCCGGTCGAAGTGCGGCCTTCCCGGCGCATGGCATTGGCAATGCGCTGGTTGAAAGATTTTGCGCGCAAGCGTGGTGAAAAATCCATGGGTTTGCGTCTGGCCGGCGAGTTGATCGACGCATCCGAAGGACGCGGCGGTGCAGTGAAAAAGCGTGAAGAGGTGCACCGTATGGCCGAAGCGAACAAGGCGTTCTCACATTTCCGCTTCTGAATCGAATTAGCGTAGTTTAACCAGAAAATTATAGTTAGGTATCCGCCGTGGCACGTAAAACCCCAATTAGCCGTTACCGCAACATCGGTATTTCCGCACACATAGATGCGGGCAAGACGACCACTACCGAGCGCATCCTGTTTTACACCGGGGTGAGTCACAAGCTCGGCGAAGTGCATGACGGCGCGGCTACGACCGACTGGATGGAGCAAGAGCAGGAGCGTGGCATTACCATTACCTCTTCCGCGGTAACTTGCTTCTGGAAGGGCATGGACATGTCCATGCCCGAGCATCGTATCAATATCATCGATACGCCGGGGCACGTTGATTTCACCATCGAAGTTGAGCGCTCGATGCGGGTGCTGGATGGCGCGTGCATGGTGTACTGCGCGGTGGGTGGTGTGCAGCCGCAATCCGAAACTGTTTGGCGTCAGGCCAACAAGTACAAAGTGCCGCGTCTGGCGTTCGTCAATAAAATGGATCGTTCTGGCGCGAACTTCTTCAAGGTTGTCGAGCAGATGAAGACTCGACTGAATGCCAACCCGATTCCAATCGTAATCCCGATTGGTGCCGAAGAAGGTTTTGTGGGTGTGGTAGATCTGCTCAAAATGAAGGCGATTCTCTGGGATGAGTCAACCCAGGGGATGAAGTTTGAATACAAGGAAATTCCTGCCGATTTGCTGGCGACTGCCAAAAAATGGCGCGAGCTGATGGTCGAATCGGCTGCTGAGGCTTCCGAAGAGTTGATGGATCGCTATCTTGAAAATGGTGAGTTGTCGGAAGCGCAGATTGTCAGTGGCCTGCGCGCACGCACCATCGCATGCGAGATTCAGCCAATGCTTTGCGGCTCTGCATTCAAGAACAAGGGTGTGCAGCGCATGTTGGATGCGGTAATCGAACTGCTGCCCTCGCCGGTAGACATCCCTGATATAGATGGTGAGACCGAGACAGGCGAGCACATTACGCGCAAGGCAGATGATAGTGAAAGCTTTTCCGCATTGGCTTTCAAGCTGATGTCTGACCCGTTCGTGGGCCAATTGACTTTCGTGCGAGTGTATTCCGGTGTGCTGAAGAAAGGCGACACGGTGTATAACCCCGTCAGAGGTAAGAAAGATCGTATTGGGCGCATCGTGCAAATGCAAGCGAATAATCGTGTGGAAATTGACGAGATTCTGGCAGGCGATATCGCTGCCTGTATCGGTCTGAAAGAAGTGACTACAGGCGAATCGCTGTGCGATCCGAATAACCCGATTATTCTCGAACGCATGATATTTCCGGAGCCGGTGATTCACGTGGCCGTCGAGCCGAAGACCAAGGTTGATCAGGAAAAGATGGGCATCGCACTGGGCCGTCTGGCACAGGAAGATCCGTCGTTCCGTGTGCGCACCGATGAAGAGTCGGGGCAGACCATTATTTCCGGCATGGGCGAATTGCATCTGGAAATCCTGGTGGACCGCATGAAGCGCGAATTCGGCGTGGAAGCCAATGTTGGCGCACCACAGGTTGCCTACCGCGAAGCAATCAGGAAGCTAGTTGAAATCGAGGGTAAGTTCGTCAAACAATCCGGCGGTCGCGGGCAGTACGGCCACGTCTGGATAAAGATGGAGCCCAATGAAGCTGGTAAGGGTTTTGAATTTGTCGATGCGATCAAGGGTGGCACGGTGCCACGCGAATATATTCCGGCGGTGGAAAAGGGCTTGCGGGATACTTTGCCGAATGGTGTGCTGGCCGGTTTTCCGGTGGTGGATGTGAAAGTGACTCTGTTCGACGGTTCCTACCACGATGTGGACTCCAATGAAAATGCTTTCAAGATGGCGGCTTCAATGGCATTCAAGGACGGTATGCGCAAGGCCAATCCAGTGCTGCTGGAGCCGATGATGTCGGTGGAAGTTGAAACACCGGAAGATTATACCGGCACGGTGATGGGTGACCTGTCTTCACGCCGCGGTATGGTGCAGGGTATGGACGATATGGTAGGCGGCAGCAAAGTGGTTAAGGCAGAAGTGCCACTATCGGAAATGTTTGGCTACGCTACCGCATTACGTTCCGCAACGCAGGGTCGCGCGACTTACACGATGGAATTCAAGCACTATGCTGAAGCACCGAAGAGCGTCGCTGAAGCGATCATGAACAAGAAATAATTTCCAAAGAATATTAATAAATTATCTGGTTAAGGGGCAAGAATCATGGCAAAGAGCAAATTTGAACGAACCAAACCGCACGTCAACGTCGGCACGATAGGCCACGTAGACCATGGCAAGACCACACTGACAGCGGCGATCACGATCGTCTTGTCCAAGAAGTTTGGCGGTGAAGCCAAGGG
>DATKVZ010000038.1:0-83718 GCA_035529795.1 Gallionella sp.
GGAGGGTTGGACGAAGCCGCTACGCGGAGGAAACCCAAACTGCTGCCCCACAATTTATGCTGCATCTTCGTCCCCTCGTTTCATGAGGGGTTGATTTTGCACACAATCGTGAGGACACGCCAGCATGAACACAACATCTCCATCGCAATCGCACTTCGATCAGCAATACCAGACACATCTCAAGCATCTCAAACTCAAGGGTTTGCAACCCAAGACCATTGAGGCGTACTCGCGCACCATCCGCCGCATCGGCGCACGCTTCAACCATCAAATCGACAGTCTGACCGAGGCGCAACTGACAGACTATTTCACCGAACTGGTGGCATCGCATTCGTGGAGTACGGTCAAACTCGACCTGTACGGCTTGAAGTTTTACTACCAGCACGTCTTGCGTAAGCCCTGGGCAGCACCCGGACTGATCAAGCCGCCCAGGTCGCAACACCTGCCGGACATCGTCACGGTCGACGAGGCCCGGCGGATATTCGCCGCCACGCGCGTCGTCAGTTACCGGGTGTTCTTCTTCACGCTGTATAGCCTGGGGCTGCGTCTGGGCGAAGGGCTACGACTGCAACTGGGGGATATTGATGCGGCACGCGCGCGCGTGCATATCCGCGATGCCAAGGGCAACAAGGATCGCTTTGTTCCATTACCGACCACGACGCTCATGCTGCTGCGTCGCTTCTGGCAAACGCACCGCAACCCGGTGCTGCTGTTCCCCAACCGCCAGGCGGGCAGGCAAGGGGCCGCAACCGCCAGGACGCCACTGGATCGCGGCGGCGTGCAGGTCACCCTGCACAAGGTGGCTGAAGCATGCGGCCTAAAAAAAAGATCAGCCCCCACAGCTTAAGGCATAGCTACGCAACCCACCTGATCGAGGCCGGGGTCGACCTGATCGAGGTGCAGAAGTTTCTCGGCCATCACTCCATACTCACCACCGCCCGCTATACCCATCTGACCGACCAGACCAAGCATCACGCCATCGAGCGCATCAACGGCTTGATGGACGGTTTCGCCATTGGATGGGGGAAGGTCAAATGATCCGGCTGTCTTCCGTCATCGACACCTTCGCGCCCGACTTCTTCGCGCAATACCGCGACAAGCTGACGTCAGACCACACGCGGGCGCTGGCGGCCATGCAACGCTGCCGCACGCAGGCCAGCCCCAAGATGCAGGTGCAGTGCTCTGGGTGTGAGCACCAGGTGTTGGTTCCGCACTCCTGCGGCCACCGCCACTGCCCGCACTGCCAGCACCACGAAAGCCAGCAATGGCTGGAACGCCAGTTGCAGAAACAGGTACCCGCCGAATACTTTTTGCTGACGTTCACCCTGCCCGCAGAATTCAGGGGGCTGGCTCGGATGCATCAGAACGTCATCTACGATCTGCTGGTGCGTTGCAGTTGGGAGACGGTGCGCACGTTCAGCCAGAACGATAAGCAGCTGCGCGGCACGCCCGGTGCCATCGCGGTGTTGCATACCAACACGCGCCAGTTGGACTACCACCCGCACGTTCATCTGGTCATGCCGGCGGCGGCGGTCGATCTCGAACAGAATCAATGGCGCACCAAGCGGCGCGGCAAGTGCAGCTATCTGTTCAATCACAAGGCCTTGGCCAAGGTTTTTCGGGCGAAGTTGCTGGCGGGCATCGAGGCTGCCGGATTGACGCTCCCCAGCCGTTATCCGAAGGTATGGGTGGTGGATTGCAAATTTGTCGGCAGTGGCGAGAAGGCGCTGGTCTATCTTGGGCGCTACCTTTATCGGGGCGTGATCCGGGAGAAGGATATCGTCGCCTGCGACGACGGTCAGGTGACGTTTCGCTATCGCAACGCCAGGTCGGGGAAGATGGAACGGCGCACCGTTCCCGGCGCGCAGTTCCTGTGGCTGGTGTTGCAGCATGTGCTGCCAAAAGGTTTCCGGCGGGCGCGCAATTTTGGCTTCTTGCACTCCAATTGCAAGCGATTGATCGCGTTGCTGCATGTGGTGTTGAAGTTCAATCCGGGCCGGGCATCAGACTGGATCAAGGAACGCGCGCCGATTCTGTGCGCCTGCTGCGGGGCGGTGATGAAGATCGTGCGAACGCGGATCAGATCTACGTTATCGGGAGGTATGCCCGCCCCACACGTCGCTCGGGGTACATGCTGATCATGTGAGCGCACCACACCATAGGCAGATGTCGGGATATCAGTGCCCACAAGCTGAGAGATGCGCTCGTCTGGAATCGGGCGAAATAGACAGGTAAACGCCCGATTCGGCCAGCGTCTGCGCCAACATCCTTCCTGAAACGGGTGATCAACCGCCCGGTATCCCGGTGGAACTTCAAACCGGAGCCATTCCCAAAAAGATATTTTCTATGAGGCTATTACGGCACTCGAGGCCGGGCTCGTCCAACAAACGGTTCAGATCGTGGCAAGCACGATCTAACCTTATTCGTTAGGCATGGTGTTCCCCGCCCACGCGGGGATGAACCGCCGCAAAGCGACCGCACGCGAGGTTATGCTGAGTGTTCCCCGCCCACGCGGGGATGAACCGGCATGGTCAGACGTTACAGCATCACGCGCAAAGTGTTCCCCGCCCACGCGGGGATGAACCGACCACCGGACAACTGCGGGCGATGCTTGCCAAGTGTTCCCCGCCCACGCGGGGATGAACCGCTGGCGCTGTAGTCCTGAATTCCGGTTTCTAAGTGTTCCCCGCCCACGCGGGGATGAACCGCCTTGTCATGCGCACTTTGAATTTGTTTTTCAGTGTTCCCCGCCCACGCGGGGATGAACCGCATAGATCGTTACATAAAACAGTTACAGTAACGTGTTCCCCGCCCACGCGGGGATGAACCGGAGATCGTGAGATGAAAATACCAGTTGAGAATGTGTTCCCCGCCCACGCGGGGATGAACCGGCAGGTTGTTCGTCCTCACCATCCGATGCGACGTGTTCCCCGCCCACGCGGGGATGAACCGAATTGTTGCGAACGGTAATGTGTCGTCGTCTGCGTGTTCCCCGCCCACGCGGGGATGAACCGGCCAGCGAAACATCTGAACCTCGCGCAATGCAGTGTTCCCCGCCCACGCGGGGATGAACCGCGTTAATCCTGACGCGAGCCGACTTCAATGTTGTGTTCCCCGCCCACGCGGGGATGAACCGATTATCGTCGTCATCAGTTCCACCAGTCTCCAGTGTTCCCCGCCCACGCGGGGATGAACCGTTACACACGACGATGCGGAGTGCATAGAAATAGTGTTCCCCGCCCACGCGGGGATGAACCGCTCAATGCAATCAACGCGCCCACCAGCATCAGGTGTTCCCCGCCCACGCGGGGATGAACCGGCGACGGATTATTTAACACGGAATGTTCAGTGGTGTTCCCCGCCCACGCGGGGATGAACCGGATACCTACTGCTGGAACAGAAGCGCCTAATCGTGTTCCCCGCCCACGCGGGGATGAACCGGCACACGTCGGCGAGCTGGTGGCCAGCGCGGAGTGTTCCCCGCCCACGCGGGGATGAACCGCAGTCTGTCCGCATCCGGCAAAAACGTAACGCGTGTTCCCCGCCCACGCGGGGATGAACCGCCGTACAGCAATCAGCAGGAAATGCGCATTGCGTGTTCCCCGCCCACGCGGGGATGAACCGTAGATCGGCCGAGCAGGCACTCCAGCAGAAACAGTGTTCCCCGCCCACGCGGGGATGAACCGGATCACCTGTCATGACCGACATCACAGAACTCGTGTTCCCTGCCCACGCGGGGATGAACCGCCGCTTGGACTACCTTGGCGACCACATCTTTAGTGTTCCCCGCCCACGCGGGGATGAACCGTTCTCCAGCAGAATCGCGTTGAGCGCGTCATAGTGTTCCCCGCCCACGCGGGGATGAACCGGCGCGGATGCTTGCCTGCTGATATGTACTGCGGTGTTCCCCGCCCACGCGGGGATGAACCGAATATACGCCTAGCAGCGAAGGATGATCACGAGTGTTCCCCGCCCACGCGGGGATGAACCGGTGATCCGCGCGGCGCGGCCCTGTATATTCTGGTGTTCCCCGCCCACGCGGGGATGAACCGGGGTGCGCTATGATCTACCGCCCACACACCTAGTGTTCCCCGCCCACGCGGGGATGAACCGATACGCCATGATTTTATGCTTCGGGACATTGAGTGTTCCCCGCCCACGCGGGGATGAACCGGATTACTTTGATACAGCCATCAAGCGCATTCAGTGTTCCCCGCCCACGCGGGGATGAACCGGTAATGGAAACAATTGGAGTAATTCCCACGCTGTGTTCCCCGCCCACGCGGGGATGAACCGATCATATACATCATGCTCCCCACTCTTGGAAAGTGTTCCCCGCCCACGCGGGGATGAACCGTGGTTGAGCATTTGTGAAAAAAATAAATCAATCGTGTTCCCCGCCCACGCGGGGATGAACCGCATATCAATAGATGAATCTGGCTTTGCGAATTGTGTTCCCCGCCCGCGCGGGGATGATGTGAAAGCAAGACGCGCCTCACCGAGCTGAAGGCGGTGTTCCCCGCCCGCGCGGGGATGATGTGGCAGATTTTCCATCTTCCCAATACCACTCTTGATGATACGGCCCTGTCTTCAATTGCGAAAATTTCAATAAATTGCTTGAAGGCTGGAAGGCGTGGTGGGTAGCTACCTCCAGAATTTTAAAAACCGATTACGTGAGTATTACCTGCTAGAAAATGAAAAATGCAGTGAGCGCCGGATGGTTGTTTGTAGCAGTGAGGCCGGGTTGATGATGCGGTCTGCTAGAATGCAAATTCACTTTTTTCCTGCTGGCCCGCGACTCCAATGGATATGAAAGCACTATCAGACAAACTGGGACTCTCCTCTCTGGCGGAGCCGTGGCTTATACAGGTTTTCCTGGTGGCCATGGTCGCCGTGTTGGTCAGTGTTGTTGCCCAATTCATGCTCCGCTATGCCGAGAAGATAGCCTTGCAGACCAGTAACAACTGGGATGATGCCCTCATCCGATCCGCGAAACGGCCGTTACCCATTATCATCTGGCTGGTTGGTATTGCCTTCGCCGCCAGCATCGTTGGCAAGGAGACCGGCGCTGCCATTTTTGATGCCGTGCGGCCCATGCGCAATGTGGGCGTGGTGGTTTGCATGGCCTGGTTCCTGATACGCCTCATTCACAACTTCACCGACAACATAGTCGCGATGCGCGAGAAAAAAGGTGAGGAGGTGGATTTCACCACGATTGATGCGCTGTCCAAACTCGCCCGTCTTACAGTAATCACCGTTTTCACTCTCGTGGCGATGCAAACTCTGGACTTCAGCATCTCGGGAGTGTTGACTGCCGGTGGCATCGGAGGTATCGCCATCGGTTTTGCAGCAAAGGATTTGTTGGCCAACTTTTTTGGGGGACTCACCGTTTACCTGGACCGTCCGTTCAGTGTGGGTGACTGGATAAGGTCGCCGGATAAGCAAATCGAGGGCACGGTGGAATATATCAGTTGGCGCCACACGCGCATCCGCGCCTTCAACAAGAATCCCATCTACGTGCCGAATGCCCTGTTCACCACTATCGTGGTGGAAAACCCCTCGCGAATGTCTCATCGGCGTATCAAGGAGACCATTGGTATCCGCCATGAAGACCTCGGCGTGATGGGTGCCATCGTGGCCGACGTAAAGGCCATGCTGCGGAATCATGAGGAAATTGATGCGACCCAGACCCTGATCGTCAACTTCAACACCATTAGCCCCTCGTCTCTTGATTTTTTTATCTACACCTTCACCAAAACCACAGTCTGGGTCCACTTCCATGAAGTGAAGCAGGATGTACTAATAAAGGTGGCTGAAATCATCGGTCGGCACGGTGCCCGGATTGCCTTTCCGACGCACACCGTACATGTCGGAGCAGCCGCTACCCCCCTGGTTGAACATTGAAGGCCGCATTTCGAACATCAGCGCAAGGGTGATTTGCGTTTTTAGTGAGGTTCAGGCAGCCGGAAGAGGGGGAAATTTCGCACCGCGTCGTTCCGCCATGCTTCTTCCTAGTGTCATGATTTGCTGCGGGCTGAGCAGACGTGCGGAAAGTGTCAGCAATTCGGCTTCTTCGAGTTCGATATGCGGAGTGTAGCTGCCGACCAGTTTCTCGATTAATGTTTCTGGCAGTGGCGTGTTTATTCCTTCAGCAAGCTCTACCAGCACCGCACGTACCTCGCTCCAGGCGGCGAACATGATGGCGTGCTGTGCGAGCAGGCGTTCAATCAGAGCTTCCACCTGAGCTTTTTCGGGGACATTCAAAGCAAGCAGGGTGGGGAATAAGTTTTCTTCTTCGTCCTGATGGTGGAACTGTCCGGCCGTGTCGAAGTAGCGCAGAATACCCTGTGCAGCCTGCTGCACTTGCTGATCGCAACCGTGGACAGGCAAATGGGTGGCAATTTTTTGCAGGGTGTTGAGCTGCTGCTGAATTTTGCCGTGGCAGGCATGCAGCATTTCCAGCGGGTGATCGAAACTGGGAGCGGCCGCGCCGCCGGAGCCAAGAGAAATCATGTCAGCCTCAGGTAATGAATGGTAAAGGATTGTGGCTGATGGCAACCAGCACGACGTAGGCAAATACCACCTGTGCCCCCAGCCATGCGGCAATGCGTACGGATATGGTTTTGCCATGTTTCAGCGCAATAGAGCCGAGTGCGATGAACAATAGCAGCCCGAAAAATTTGGCGGTCAGCCACGCATCCACTAGGGGGTATTGCTGAATAAGGTAGGCCATGGCAAGTGCGCTGGCAAGCAGCACCGTATCCACGAAGTGTGGCACTACCTTGACCCAGCCCTGCCGCATGATCGGCGAAGCGTTGAAACTCCAGATGCCGCGCAGGAAGAACAGTGCGTAGCTGAGGACAACGCTGGTGACATGAATGTGTTTGAGCAGCATGAAACTCATGATTCGGCCTTTTTGATACGTTGCAATGTGCGTCGGTAAACCACGACACCGGTGAAGGTGGCGTAACCCAGCAATATTCCCTGCAGTAACAACCCAAGTGCGACCAGCCAAGCCGCCGCATTCCACCAGGGCGCCAGCAGCGCCGCCAGCAGTGTGATCACGTGCAGATAGAAATGCCGCCATATCCAGGGTTCCTGGATGATTTCCTTCATGTTCGGAATGCCGACACTGATGGCTTTTGCCCCGCCGCGAAACAGGTGAAACCAGACCAGGAAGGGAATGATTTTGTACAGCATGCCCTGCATCAGGGATAGCGTAAAACCCAGCAGGAAAGCCAGTGCAGACAGCGTTCGCAGGTCATCGCCAAGTGCCGGAGCGAGCAGCGCTGCCAGCGAAAATGCCGCAGCAAGCAGCAGCGATATCGTGCCGGCCTGAAAGAAATTCAGCGGTGCATCCGGAATGCGGCGGCGGCGCTGGCTTTGCAGCCTGAGTGTGACCAGGGCAAAACTGCCGGCCAATAACCAGAAAATGCTTTCCGCGATGAACCCGGCCCAGTCTGGCACGGATTCCGGCAGGAGCAGCAGGAGATTCAGCAACAGGGCGGCAAAAATAGCCGGGGCCAGGCTGGTGGTCATCCATTTTGGGTAGTTGGGCGTCAACTGGAACATCGGCACAACCTGATAGGACGCACCGACAATCAATAACATCACCCAGCCGCCCAGTGCGAGGGTGATGTGAGCTGTTGCCAGCTTGCTGTAGGGAAGTGGCAGGCCGTTGGCGTGACCTGCGGCCAACAATGCGCCAAACGTGACGGCGCCAGCGAGCGAGAGAATAGACAGCAGCAGGGCGGTTTTTGTCGCATTCTTTGCACTGGCGCGTATCAGGCTGACCAGGCTGGCAAAGATGAATACCAGAAAGGCCAGCACCAGCAGCGGCCAGGAAAGATTGAGCAACGTCGGTTCACTCAGTGTGAAACCGGCAGACAGTAACAGCGCCCCGGCAACCAGCGGCAAAAAGGTGAACCAGGTCACCAGCCGTGGAGCCGGCATCGGGCTGCCGATCACTACCGGTAACAATTGCTGGACTGCACCGAGCATAATCATTGCCATGAACCCCAGCGTGATGGAATGCGTGGCGGCGACCTGTGCGGGGGAGCGCAAGTCAGCAAACGGATTACCGTCGGCAGTTACCAGCAGCAGTGCGGCCAGCACCAGAAAAGCCGGTGCCATGGCGAAAAAGCGTAGCGGCACGCTGATAGGAGGTGCCTGATCGGGGCTGAGTGACGCTAGTTTCATGGGGCGCGGGTAATCAGGATTTCAAAATCATCTTCCGCCAGCGTGGTGGCCTGCCAGCGATAGCCGTTGTCACGCAAGATTTCATAGAGCGGGTAGGGTTCGCGGTGAATATGCACGTGCAGGGTCTCTCCGGCAGGGAGGGTTTGCAGCGCGCGCATGATATTTTCGAATGGCTCCGGCGGCGGCAGGCCGCGTACATCGAGTTGCGGCATGATTGTCAGACTGCCTGCATCTGGCCGAGTAGCGTTTCCCGTTGTGCCGCCAGAATCTGATCTGTGATGGGGTAGAGGATATTTTCTTCCTTGTGGTTATGCTGCTGCATCACCATCAGCAGAGTCTCCGAAAGGCCGCTGTATTGCTGCGCATCCTTGCGTTCAACTGCCATACCCATTTGCTTGAGGAGTTCTTTGATCTGTTCGTGTTCCATGAGCATGACATGTACCGGCCCGGCGGGGCCGCCGGCAGAAGCCAGTGTGGGGAAAAGCACTTCTTCTTCCATACGAAAATGCCGCGCCATGTCGTCACGAAAGGTATTGAAAGCGGCTTCAGTTTCGCTCCAGTTTCCGGCGAGGGCGGCTTGTTCGGCAACGGCAAACTCATTGTCGCAGGCACTGTGATCGGCGGTCATAAATTCTGCAATGGTTTTCATATCGGTTTCCTTGTAGTAAATGACTGAAAGGTGCTTCTGGCATAACCACTTTTCAATCGAAGGTCGGGTTATAAGTTGAGTATTAAGGTCGCCTATTATAGCAATAAAACAGATGTCGGTGACGCATCACCCCGACCCCGAAATCAGGCTGGCACAGCGCACTCCACTTGCTACCGCACCCTCCAGCGTGGCGGGATAGTCACCCGCAGTGTAATCGCCGGCCAGCAGCAGCCTGGGTAAAGCGGTGTGTTGTGTTGGGCGCCGCAGGTTGGGTGCGCAGCAGAAAGTGGCGCGTTTTTCGGCGATGATCTTGAACCATTGCGGTATTTCGGCGATGCCGAATTCACCGCACAGTTCGCCGATCACTTTATGCGCCAGTTCATCCTGCGGCAATTCCTGATGGATGCCTTCCGCGCTGATGACGGCGGCGAGCAGACCGTGCTGTCCGGCAATCTGACCCTTGTCGAACAACCACTGGCTGAAGCGCCGATGCAGGCCGATCATCGGGTGAGGCAGGCGTACCTGCGGTGGGTATTGCAGGTAAACCGTGTAGATCGGCTGATGCTGCAAGGCTTCGATTTGTGCCACGGCACTTTCAAGTCCCGCAATCGGGCGCAACAGCTCGGCGGCGACGCTCGGCGGTGCGGCGCAGATTACGTGGCTGAACCGTTCCACGCCATGCATGCTGGTCAGTTCGATGCCGTTTTCGACCGGGCGCAGCGTTTCCGCGCCGCACGAGGTGAATACCGTGCCACCACGCTGTTCGACGTAGCTCGCAGCGCGCTGCGGAAACAGCGCGCTGAAGTCTATGCGCGGCAACAGCATGTCGCTGTCGGCGCGCGACCGGTTCAGCGCGTCGCGCAGTACGTTGAGCAGCACCTGTGCGGAGGCATTATGGATCGGCGTATTGAGTGCGGCGATGCACAACGGCTCCCAGAGCTTCTGCGTCAGCTCGGCATGCTGGCCGTACTGCGCGAGCAGATCAACAACTGTCATGTCCTTGGGTAAGTGAAAATTCATGCGGCGCAGCGCCAGCATGAAGCGCACGGCTTTCAGGCGCGCGCCGAATGGCAGGCCTTGCGCGCCGAGCAGCGCGGCCAGAAGGTGCAGCGGTGCGGGCAGGCGCGGGGCGCGGAAGGAAAACTTGCCATGCAGATCAAGTTGCAGCGGCAGGCGCAGAAAATCCTGTTTCGGGTTGCCACCGACCTGTTCGATCAAACGCAGAGTCTCGCGATAACAGCCGAGTAGCAGGTGCTGGCCGTTATCCAGTTGCGTGCCGTTGTGCATCACGCCGCGCGCCCGCCCGCCCAGTTGTTTGGCGCTCTCGAATACACTAACGGGAATGCCGCGTGCAGTTAGTGCGACAGCTGCAGTCATACCCGCATAGCCGCCGCCGATGATGGCAGGGTTAATGGATTGCCTTTCACGATTGCTCCCTCTCCCGCTGGCGGGAGAGGGTTGGGGAGAGGGCGTTCTTTTTAATTCCTGAGCCACGTTTTGAAAGCCAGCCAAAGTTTGTAACCGGTACCGAGTGAGACTCGCTCGCGCAGCACGTGACAGCCGCTGGCAATCACCTCATCCAGTGTGGCGCGATAGATTGCCGCCATGATCAGACCGGCACGCTGCGCCTTGCGGTCTGCCTCAGGAAGATGGTCGAGCGCCTGCCGGTAATAGTGTTGCGCGCGTTCGGCCTGAAAAGCCATCAGCTGGTGGAAATTTTCCGTTTCACGCGCGTTGAGAATGTCGGCTGCAGCCACGCCAAATTCCTGCATTTCATCCATTGGCAAATAGATACGGTTGCGCCGCGCATCCTCGCCAACATCGCGAATGATGTTGGTGAGTTGGAAGGCGATACCGAGGTCGTGCGCGTATTTCAGCGTACGGCGGTCGCTGTAGCCGAAAATTTCCGCGGTCAGCAGCCCGACTACCGATGCGACACGATAGCAATACAGTTGCAGTGACTTGAAATCCGGGTAGCGCGGCTGGTCGATATCCATCTCCATGCCGTCAATGATTTCCAGCAGGTGTTCCTGTGCCAGGTTGAACTGTTGGACAGCCGGCACCAGGGCCTGACAGACCGGGTGCTGCGGTTTTCCTGTGTAGATGGCCGCGATTTCAGTGCGCCACCAGTTGAGTGTGGTACGCGCCACATTCACATCGGAACATTCGTCCACCACATCGTCCACCTCGCGGCAGAAAGCATACAGTGCGGTGATGGCGCGGCGTTGGTCGGATGGCAGGAACAGGAAGCTGTAGTAGAAGCTGGAGCCGCTTTTTGCAGTCTTGTTCTGGCAATATTCTTCTGGGGTCATATCAATAACTAAATGGTGCGCTTTTCAGCAGCATGATAACCCAGTCGAGCGGGCGTAATACCGGGCGCCGGCGAAACATGTCGTAATCGGCGGCTTCCAGTTTGTCGAGGATGCGCAATCCACCCGCGATGATCATGCGCATCTCCAGTCCGATGCGCCCGGTGAGGATGCGGCCGAGTGGTGCGCCGGAGATCATCATGGTGCGAGTGCGCGCCACTTCGAATTTTATCAGCGCGCGCCAGTTGGCGTCGCTGCTGCCCAGCACAATCTGTGCTTCGCTCACACCATATTGCGCCAGGTCATCCAGCGGCAGGTAGATGCGCCCAATGGCGTAATCCTTTGCGACATCCTGCCAGAAATTGATGAGTTGCAGCGCAGTGCAGATGGCATCCGAAAAAGCGATATTTTGCGGCGTGGCCTCTTCATAAAGATGCAGCAGCAACGTGCCGACCGGATTGGCGGAGCGGCGGCAATAGTCGAGCAGTTCGTCAAAATTCGTGTAGCGTTTCTTTATCACGTCCTGCGAGAAAGCATCAAGCAAGTCATAGAATGGCTGCATCGGTAGTGCGTGTTGTCGGATTTCGGCGGCAAGGTTGTGAAACAGCGGTGTGAGCGGCACTTCACTGGCTGCAATACGTGCCAGTTCGGCACGGAACGCATCGAGTTGGCTGAGGCGCTCCGCGTCGGGCAAGTTGCCTTCATCGGCGGTATCGTCTGCCGCGCGTGCAAAATGGTAAATTGCCGCCACCGGTTTGCGCAGCCGCTTGGGCAACAGAATCGAGGCGACCGGAAAGTTTTCGTAATGATCGACGGACATTAAGATTCCAGATTACAGCAGGTCATTGCGATGCAGCATGAACACAAACTCATCCCCCGCGCTGACCTCCGGCCAGGTGAACGGCAGGTTCGGGTAGGCGGCTTCCAGTATCTCGCGATTGTGGCCAATTTCCATGACCAGCATGCCATTTTCGGTGAGGTGTTGTGCGGCGTGTTTGAGGATGATGTGCGTCGCATCCAACCCGTCATGGCCGCTGCCGAGTGCCAGCTTCGGTTCGTGCAGATATTCCTGGGGTAGCGCGGCGACCGACGCGGCATCCACGTAGGGTGGGTTGCAAATGATCAGGTCGTACTGCTCACCACCCAACTTGGCGAGCAAATCGGATTCGATCAGGTGGATGCGATCCTGCAAATTGTAGTCGGCAACATTGCGTTCCGCAACGGACAGGGCAGCTGCCGACAAGTCCACTGCATCCACGCTGGCGTAAGGAAAAGCATGTGCGGCAAGAATGGCAAGGCAGCCGCTGCCGGTACACAAATCGAGTACGCTGGTGATTTTTTCCGGTTCGGCAATCCACGGTGCAAGCTGGTCGTGCAGTAATTCCGCGATGAACGAGCGTGGCACGATGACGCGCTCATCCACATAAAAGCTGAACTCTCCAAGGAAGGCCTCGTGAGTCAGGTAAGCCGCCGGTATGCGCTGCTCGACGCGCCGCTGGATAATATTCAGCACTTCGGCGCGCTCAATCTCGGTCAGTCGTGCATCGAGAAACGGATCAAGGCGATCCGGTGGCAGATGCAGCGTGTGCAGAATCAGGTAGGCGGCCTCATCGTAGGCGTCGCTGCTGCCGTGACCAAAAAACAACTTGGCTTGATTGAAGCGGCTCACCGCGAAGCGCAGCCAATCGCGCACGGTATGAAGATTGTGGTTTGCGCCGGAAAAATGGCTACTCATAAATGACCTCGACGAGTGGTAAGTTGTAAGTGATAAGTGTGGACGATTTTTCCATTTGCCACTTACAACTTACTACTCATCATAAGTGGCCAGCAGCTTGACCAGCGTCAAGTAGTAAATTTCAGACAGCGCATCAAGGTCGGCTACCGCCACGCATTCGTTGATCTTGTGGATGGTGGCATTGAGTGGGCCGAGTTCGATTACCTGCGGGCAAATGTCGGCAATAAACCGTCCATCGGAAGTGCCGCCACCGGTGGAGAGTTCAGCTTTCAGTCCGGTCACTTCACGTATTGCCGCACTGACCGCATCCACCAGATTGCCGCGTGGCGTGAGGTAGGGGTTGCCGGATAGCTCCCAGCACAAGTCATATTTCAGGCCGTGTTGATCGAGTATCGCATTCACTCTGCTTTTCAGGTCACCGACCGTGCTGGCGGTGGAGAAGCGAAAGTTGAACAGGATTTCCACCGTACCGGGTACCACGTTGGTAGCGCCGGTACCGCCGTGGATATTGGAAATCTGCCACGAGGTTGGCGGAAAATATTCATTGCCCTGATCCCATACTGTCGCGGCCAGCTCGGCTATTGCGGGTGCGGCAAGATGAATGGGATTTTTGACCAGATGCGGATAGGCGATATGTCCCTGCACGCCCTTGACGGTGAGTGTGCCGGACAGCGAACCGCGCCGCCCGTTTTTGATGGTGTCGCCAGTTTTTGCGACCGAGGTTGGTTCGCCGACGATGC
Source organism: Gallionella sp. (assembly GCA_035529795.1). Taxonomy (GTDB): domain Bacteria; phylum Pseudomonadota; class Gammaproteobacteria; order Burkholderiales; family Gallionellaceae; genus Gallionella. Next base: position 13,633 of record DATKVZ010000038.1, read on the forward strand.
AGTAGTCGATCAGTTCGTTGCGTTCCCGCAATGCTTCAACCACGCGCACTGTACCGTTCACCGCCACACCTTCTTCATCCGAGGTGAGCAGCACGGCGATGGAGCCGTGATGCTGCGGATGGGTGGCGGCAAACTTCTCGATTGCGGTGATGAATGCCGCCAGAGGCCCTTTCATATCTGCCGCACCGCGCCCGTACAACACGCCATCACGCACGGTGGGTGCAAACGGATCGCTGCTCCATTGGTCGACCGGTCCGGTCGGTACTACATCGGTATGCCCGGCGAAACACACCAGCGGTGCAGTGTTGCCGCGCCGTGCCCATAAGTTGTCCACTTCGCCGCAACGCATTCTTTCCAGGCTGAAACTGAATGGTGCAAGGCGTGCGCCGATGATATCGAGGCAGCCGTCATCTGCCGGTGTAAGAGAGCGGCGCGAGATGAGTTGTTTGGCGAGTTGCAGTGTTTCGGGCATGGTGGAAGAAATTTTATTTGGGTTCGTCCAGATTGAGCTTGATGCCGCTGAAATCAGACTCTGCTGTCACGTTTTTTGGTGGAACCTTGCTGGGGTCGAACACCGGTACTTTCATGGTGTTGGTGCGCTCAGAAAAATCGATCAGGGTGGACAGGTTGCTGGCCGAATCTGCGTTGCGCATTGCTTCTTCTTTGGTGATTTGTCCGGTTTTGAACAGCTTGTACAGTGCCTGCTCGAAGGTCTGTGAACCGGCGGAAACACTTTTCTCAATGGCATCGCGAATTTTGTCGATTTCGTCGTTTTTGATCAAATCGGCGATCAGTGAAGTATTCAGCAGCACTTCCACTGCGGGGGTTTGTTTGCCTTGCACGTTGCGCACCAGACGTTGTGATATCACCGCACGCAGGCACATCGACAGATCGGACAGCACGCTTTGCCGCGAATCATAGGGGAAGAAATTCACGATGCGGTTCAGTGCGTGATAACTGTTGTTGGCGTGCAGCGTGGTCAGGCACAGGTGGCCGGTTTGTGCAAAAATCAATGCGTGTTTTAGCGTGTCACGGTCGCGCACTTCGCCAATCATCAGCACGTCCGGAGCTTCGCGCATCCCGCTGGACAACGCGTTCTCGTAGGCGAGGGTGTCGGTACCGATTTCACGCTGGTTAACGATGGATTTACCATGCTTGAAAATGTATTCGATCGGATCCTCGATAGTCAGAATGTGGCCGCTTTGGGTGCTGTTGCGATGCTCGAGCATCGCGGCCAGCGTGGTGGATTTTCCGGAGCCGGTTGCGCCAACCACCAGCACCAGGCCACGTCTTTCCATGATTAGTTCTTTCAACATGGCGGGCAGATGCAGATTCTCCACCTTGTCGATCGTGCCTTTGATATAGCGGATCACGATGGCAATATCACCGCGCTGGCGGAAAATATTGACGCGAAAATTGCCGACTCCTTCGGAGTGAAATGAAAAGTTCATTTCCATGCTAGATTCGAATTCGGCGATTCTTTTCGGGCTCATCAGCTCATAGGCGATGCGCTTGATGACCGCGGCATCCAGCAGTTGCGCGTTGACCGGTACAGCATTGCCGTCAATCTTGATGTTGACCGGCGCACCGACCGAAAAGAACAAATCGGAAGCCTGTTTGTCGGCGGCCAGTTGCAGTAATGGTGTGACGATCATCGTGAACTCCTTATAGAAAGGGTCGTGGATTGTGAGAAGCCTATGCTTTGTTCAATCCCAAGTTCTGAATCCTGAATCCTGAAACTTGATTAAATCCCGCGCAACAGTTCATTGATGCCAACTTTGGCACGTGTTTTTTCATCCACCTTTTTGACGATCACCGCACAATACAAGCTGTAGCTGCCATCTTTGGAAGGCAGGCTGCCGCTGACCACTACCGATCCGGCCGGTACGCGGCCGTAACTTACTTCGCCGGTTTCGCGGTCGTAAATTTTTGTGCTCTGGCCGATAAATACGCCCATCGAGATGACACTGTTGTCTTCCACGATCACGCCTTCCACGACTTCCGAGCGCGCACCGATGAAACAGTTGTCACCGATGATGGTGGGATTTGCCTGCACCGGTTCCAGCACGCCGCCGATGCCGACGCCGCCGCTCAAGTGCACGTTTTTGCCGATCTGCGCACAAGAGCCGACCGTCGCCCAGGTATCCACCATGGTGCCTTCGTCAATGTATGCGCCGATATTTACATAAGAGGGCATCAGTACCACATTTTTTGCGATGAACGCGCCTTTGCGCGCCGCCGCCGGTGGTGCCACGCGGAAGCCGCCTTCGCGGAAATCGTCGCTGTTGTAGTCGGCAAATTTCGAAGGCACTTTGTCGTAGTAGTTGGTGAAATCGCCCTTGATGAAAGAATTGTCTTCCATGCGGAACGACAGCAGCACGGCTTTCTTCAGCCATTGGTGCGTCACCCACTGCCCGTCGATTTTTTCAGCAACACGCAGTTTGCCTTGATCGAGCCGGGTGATGACGGCATCGACTGCCTCCTTGAGCTGCGTATCGGTATTATGCGGGGTGATTTCGGCGCGGCGTTCAAAACCTTGCTCAATAATTGGCTGCAATTTGTCCATGATAATTTCCGGTTGAATTCAATTAAGTGTCGAGGCAAAGCTGGCTATTCTTTGCGTGGCTTCCACAGCCTCTTCCAGATTTGCGACCAGCGCCAGACGCACGTAGTGCTCTCCGGGATTTACCCCTTGCGCTGTACGCGCCAGATAGCTGCCCGGCAGAACGGCCACATTATAGTCGCGATACAAGGCTTGCGCGAAGACGGTATCGGCAACCGGCGTGCGTATCCACAAATAAAAACCCGCATCCGGCAGACTGATTGGTAGCGCGGATTGCAGCAGCTCAGCAACCTGTGCGAATTTTTCCGCATACAGGCGGCGATTCTCCGCGACATGCGCTTCATCGCTCCATGCGGCGGCACTGGCAGCCTGAACTGCCGGGTTCATCGCGCAGCCGTGATAGGTACGGTACAGCATGAATTTTGCGATGATTGCCGCATCACCCGCGACGAAACCGGAACGCATTCCCGGCACGTTGGAGCGTTTTGACAGGCTGGAGAACACCACTAGATTTTTGTAATCGCCGCGCCCCAGTTGTTGCGCGGCCTGCAGCGCGCCCAGTGGTTTGCCATCACCGAAATAGATTTCCGAATAGCACTCGTCTGAAGCGATGATGAAGCCGTAGCGATCTGACATTTCGAACAGTGTCTGCCATTCCTGCAGCGGCATCACATGCCCGGTCGGATTGCCGGGCGAGCAGACGTAAACAAGTTGTGCGCACTGCCAGACGGCTTCAGGCAGTTGCCCAAAATTCAGTGCGAAGTCGTCTTCCGGTAGCGTGTTGAGAAAATACGGTGTCGCGCCCGCCAGCAGCGCCGCGCCTTCGTAAATCTGGTAGAACGGATTGGGGCAGACCACAATCGGGTTATTTTTACTGTGATCGATTACTGCCTGGGCGAAAGCAAATAACGCCTCGCGGCTGCCGTTTACCGGCAGCACCTGGGTCTTTGCATCCGGCAGTGGAATGCCATAGCGTGCCGCCAGCCAGTTTGCGATGGCATTGCGCAACGCGTCGCTGCCGGCGGTTGTGGGATAATTCGCCAACCCTTCGAGGTTGGCGATCAGCGCGTCTCTGATGAACTGTGGCGTGGCATGTTTCGGCTCGCCGATGGACAGGTTGATCGGGCGATAGCCCACGTTTGGTTGAACTTCACGAAACAGAGCGGCAAGTTTCTGAAACGGGTATGGCTGGAGTCGTTGTAAATCCGGGTTCATTTGCTATCTCGGAGCGCAAAATTATTGCGCATTATAAGGGGCGGGCGAGTGCCATCCAAACAAAATCTGGCGCCGGTTTTCGGCGTATTGAGCAGCGCGTTGGTATGGGGACTGATTTGGTATCCCTATCGTGTATTGCAGGATGCCGGTATGTCCGGCGCACTGGCAACATTCATCATCTATTTACTGGCAATGCTGTGTGGCGCATTCATGTTGCCGCGTGTGTGGCGTGAACTGTGCTCGCGTAACAAAACCAAGGCAGATTGGTGGGTAGTAGTTCTGTTGTTGAGTGCTGGATGGACAAATCTTGGCTACGTGCTGGCGGTGCTGTATGGCGAGGTGATGCGCGTGCTGTTACTGTTCTACCTCGCGCCGCTGTGGACGATCCTGTTTTCGTATTGGCTGTTGGGTGAGCGGCTCAACCGCTATGGCTACTTTATCATTGCGCTGTCTTTCGGCGGCGCGTTCACCATGCTATGGCGGCCGCAGCTCGGCCTGCCGTTGCCGAGCAGCTTTGCCGAATGGATCGGATTGTCGGCGGGCATGGGCTTCGCGTTATCCAACGTGGTGTCACGTCGCGCCACGCATCTGAGTCCGGGTTCGAAATCCTATGTCATTTGGCTGGGCACTGCCATGCTGACCGCTCCGTTGCTGTGGTGGCAGGGTGGTCTGCCGGATCAATTGCTGACAATTGATGCGCAGGCCGCTCTAATGCTGGCGTTGCTCGGTATCGTGATATGTGCTACCAGCTTCGCAGTGCAGTATGCTCTCGCCCATTTACCCGCCAACCGCGCCATCGCCCTGTTCCTGTTCGAACTGGTGGTCGCCGCAGTTTCATCCTATTTTCTCGCCGACGAAGCAATGCAGTTGCGTGAATGGTTTGGTGCGCTGCTCATAGTTGCCGCCAGCCTGCTGTCGGGCAGGTTGCATATTGACCCGCTCAAGTGAGTTGAAGTTTGCCGGGAAAAGGAACTGTATTCCGCCACGAAGCGTCTTACCAGCGGGGCGTAGTTTATTTATAATGGCGTCACAACTCTTAACTATCGGGACTTAATAAAATGAAACAACAAGTTTTGTTGTCGGTTATCGCAATGGCCGGAGCGTTACTTTTTTCAGGTTATGGTAATGCTGAATCCCAGCCACAAAAGCAAATCTCCAGCAACACCAATCAGGTGATTTCTTTTAAGGACATCCCTCTTGGCAAGCCGGGAGTAATAGATACCTTGAAGAAAATGTGTGCGGTGAAAAAGTTCAACACCATGCATGACAGATGCTCATTTACGGACGAAAGCATCATGGTATTGCTTGACTATGAAACTTTGGTTGACGCTTTTGCAGTGATTGTTCTGGACAACAACGGAGCGCTCATCAGGGTCGAGATAGACGGCTCCACACAGGAAATGCTGACGCTTGCCAAAGCGCTTGAGAAAAAATACGGGGAACCGCTGAAGAAAAAGGGAAAGGTGAAAAAGGCGATTGGAATCCTGCTTGATACGGGGAGTTTTGAATTAAAAGAAACGGAAGAAAGCCAGCTTGATAGGGAGGCCTTTGTCTGGGTGGATGACCAAGGCTCTCGCGTGATTGTTCAGTCTATTTATTCTGATTATGACAAAGGGGGCGTGGTTATCGAATCTTCTTTGGCCGCTGCGCGGGATGCAGCTGGGAAGAAGGCAAAATAGTCCGGAAAATTGAATCAGTGAAGCAGTAGCATTCGTTCAGGGTGAGAGGCTACTGCTGATAAAGTTTTGGTTCGGAGATCAATATTTTTATGGGCTGGGTTTCGCTCTGATCTCTACTGGGGGGCGGTGAGCTGTCTGGCGAATCGGCAATGCTGAGCATCAAGATACGATGCTAATTTTATTCCATTCGTGAGAGGTATTGTCCTTCGCCCCAAAAATGCTATCCACGGTTGTAACTACTGCCCTCTTTTGGTTGAATACATTCTTTCGTCAGCTTCCCGTAAAATCTCGTTAGCGCCTTGTTTCTTGCCGGTCGTGGTTACGCAGCCTATTGATAAAGATATTGGCCAGCCCAAGCTCTGAAACTCCTTGTCCGAGGCCGTCCCGATCCTGTTAACCATCATTTCGCAGGACTGCTCATCTGTTTCAGGGAATAGCAACGCGAATTCATCACCGCCGATGCGGGAGACGGTATCAACTTTTCTGGAATTCATCATTAACAGATCGGCCAATTTTTTCAGGGCGACATCGCCGACATGATGACCATAGGTGTCATTCAATGTCTTGAACTGGTCAATGTCGATAAACAGCACGGAATAAGGATTGCCCGAGCGTTCACTGCGCAATTGCTCCCTCTCAAACCTTTCGAAAAACTCCAGGCGATTTGCCAGTCCTGTCAATATATCCTTGCGTGCATATTCTCTTTCTCTCCATAACTTGACCACCACCCTTCCGATAACCGTAAAGGCGACGCTGCGGGTAAAAATATTCAATACAAGCGCGCTGATAGGAAAAGTTGAGAAAGAAATAGATGCTTCCGCAAGGCTCCATGCAACAGCCGAAAAAAATCCTACCAGGTCGGGCAGCAGTGTATCGGAGCGGCGCAGGGCCTGGATTGCACCCAATCGCGCGGCCTGGATGACCGGCAGGCAATAAAATACATCAAAAGAGTAATAGGTCTCTGCCAACGCATAATTCAGGAAGGTGACAAGCAAAACCTCCACGACAATCAGGAGGAAGCTCCAGGGTAAATTCTTTTGTTTTTTCATTATTCAATTGCTTGCAGGGCATCCAAATATTATGCGAGCCGATATCTTCTGCCCTTTGCATCGCAGTTAGTAAACAGGATATATTTTTTCCAAATTTCCGCACGAAAGCTGTGATGCCATCATACCGGCCCTTGTCGGCATTCAGCGGCGCGCAAAGCGCGCCGTTATTGTTTATTGCTGAAATTCTAGCCCGGAATGACGAAGCTCTTGATAGTGACTTGCCCGGTATTCTGTCACGCCACCGTTACTTCCTTCGTCGCATACACATCCTGAATCGCATTCAATAACGCCACGCCATCCTGCATCGGCTTCTGGAACGCCTTGCGCCCGGAGATCATCCCCATGCCACCGGCGCGTTTGTTGATCACGGCCGTGCGTACTGCTTGCTGTAAATCATTTTTTCCGGATGCACCACCGGAGTTGATCATGCCGACGCGACCCATGTAGCAGTTCGCCACCTGGTAGCGCACCAGATCAATCGGATGGTCGGTGGTCAGTTCGCTGTAAACCTTCGGATTAGTCTTGCCGAACTTGATGGCGTTGTAGCCACCGTTATTTTCGGCCATCTTTTGCTTGATGATGTCGGCGTTGATGGTCACGCCGAGATAATTAGCTTGCCCGGTCAGATCGGCAGATACATGGTAATCCTTGTCCCCGACCTTGAATGCAGGATTGCGCAAATAGGCCCACAGAACGGTGGCCATCCCGAGCTCATGTGCGTGCTCGAAGGCATCGGAGATTTCTTGTATCTGGCGGCGTGATTGCTCCGAGCCGTAGAACACCGTCGCGCCGACCGCCACCGCGCCCATGTCGAATGCCTGGTCCACGCTGGCGAACAGCGTCTGGTCGAACATGTTGGGGTAGGTGAGCAGTTCGTTGTGGTTGATCTTCACGATGAACGGAATCTTGTGCGCGTAGCGGCGCGCCACCGAGCCCAGCACACCAAGTGTCGAGGCCACACCGTTGCAGCCGCCTTCGATGGCGAGCTTGACGATATTCTCCGGGTCAAAATACATTGGATTCGGCGCAAAAGACGCAGCTCCGGAATGCTCCACACCCTGATCCACCGGCAGCAGTGACAGGTAGCCGGTGTTTGACAGCCGCCCGTGCCCATAAAGCGTTTGCAGGCTGCGCAGCACACCAGTCTTGCGGTCTTTCATCGCCACCACGCGGTCGACATAATCCGGCCCCGGAAGATGCAATGATTCTTTCGGAATACCGGCACACCGGTATTTCAACAGATACTCGGCTTCATCACCCAGTAATTGCGCAATGTTCGTCATGGTCTATCTCCTGATGGTGGGAATCGTGCCGGCATATTACCCTATGTGCCATGCAGGGAAAAACTTCCGCTTGTGTATAATTTTGCGTACCTGGAACATTTTTTTACTGTGTGGCATGAACAATCAAACCAACAAGCTGATTATCGGCACACCGCTCACCCCCTCCGCCATTCGCGTCATGCTGCTCGGCAGTGGCGAACTGGGCAAGGAAGTCATCATTGCATTGCAGCGCCTCGGCGTGGAAACCATTGCCGTAGATCGCTACGCCAATTCGCCCGGCCAGCAGGTAGCACACCATGCACGCGTCATCAACATGATGGACGGGGCGCAACTGCGTGCGTTGGTAGAGCAGGAAAAACCGCATCTCATCGTGCCGGAAATCGAAGCGATTGCCACCGACATGCTGGAAGAAATCGAGCGTGAAGGGTTGGCGCGTGTCATTCCCACCGCACGCGCCGCGCGGCTCACCATGAACCGCGAAGGCATTCGCCGCCTGGTTTCTGAGACGCTGGGACTGCCGGTCTCGCCGTACCGCTTTGCCAATAGCCTGGAAGAATTGCGCGCTGCTATTGAAGCTATTGGCTACCCGTGCTTCGTCAAACCGTTGATGTCATCCTCCGGCAAGGGCCAAACGAAAGTGGATAACGCCGGTGAAATTGAGGCCGCGTGGGGCTACGCTGCCAGTGGTTCACGCGTCATGCAGGAACGCGTTATCGTCGAAGGCATGATTCATTTTGATTACGAAATCACCCAGCTCACCGTGCGCGCGATGGGCGCGGATGGGCAGGTCGAGACACATTTCTGCGAGCCCATTGGCCATTTGCAGGAGCGCGGTGATTACGTCGAGAGCTGGCAGCCGCAAGCCATGTTGCCGCTGGCGCTGCAACGTGCGCGCGAGATTGCGAAGAGGGTCACCGATGATCTCGGTGGCCTTGGTATCTTCGGCGTCGAACTGTTCATCAAGGATGATGATGTGTGGTTCAGCGAAGTCAGTCCGCGTCCGCACGACACCGGCATGGTGACGATGTGTTCCCAGGTGCAGAGCGAATTCGAGCTGCACGCCCGCGCCATTCTCGGCCTGCCGGTGAATACTTCGCTGCGTGCGCCCGGTGCGAGTGCGGTGATCTACGGGCAACTGGAGGGGAAAGACATCGCTTTCACCGGTGTGGACGAAGCGTTGCGCGTGCCGCAATCCGACGTGCGCCTGTTCGGCAAACCGGAGTCTTTCACCCGCCGCCGTATGGGCGTGGCATTGGCGAATGGTGTGAATACGGATGAGGCTCGGGAGCGCGCCAAACTGGCGGCGGGAAAGGTGAAGCCAGTGAAAATGTAGGACGCAGTAAGCCTATCCTGAGCGGGCCGCTTCCGACCCTTGGTCATTTTCGCCACGCTATAAATGACTGTTATGGGTTATCCAGCGGGCATAGGCTATGGTCCAGTAGTGCGGAAGAGCAAAAGTGAGATTGTGCCAACAGTGTAACTAAAGAGATGAAATACAGGCTATAGATTGTATATTGTATTTACATTCTGTAGTATGTAATTTGAATAAACAAATGCAGGGCTGTTAACGATATTTACAGTATGAAATTTGTATTTCATCAAGGCTAGCGAATGGAGGCAAAAAGTGATTTATCCCATCAAGACTCTTAGCCAGCTACCTCTGGTCCTCAAGGGTTTTCGCAAAGAAAGGGGCCTGACTCAGGCAGCCATGGCCAAAAGGCTGAATATAACTCAGCAAAGTTATGCCTACTTTGAAGCCAATCCAGCGACAGCAACGCTTGAAAGGCTATTCACAGTACTGCGAATGCTGGGTGTTGAAATTTCGTTGAATCAAACTGCTCCAGATGCCAGCAAGAGAGCTACATCTTCCACCAAGTTAGCCAGTAAACGCCCGTCTACGGCCCAGACTATCGACAGGAAGAGCATCAAAAAACCCAGCACCGCAGTAATCAGGAAGACCAAGCCATCGGACGTTGTCAACGTGATCCGTATTGTTGCCAGTGCAGGAAAGAAGGAAAGTTGGTAATCATGAGGCGCCGCACAAAGATACAAAGGCTGATCATCTGGATGAACGGCATCCCTGTTGGTTATTGGCAAACTACTCGACAAGGCGAGCGTCTTGGTTACTTCGATAACTGGCTCACGGACGAGCAGGCCCGCCCTTTGTCGTTGTCACTTCCATTTTTGCCAGGCAATGCACCTTACCGAGGGCAGGTCGTTACTGACTATTTCGACAACCTTCTACCCGACAATGATGTCATTCGCCGTCGCCTGGCACAACGTCACCAAGCGGGAGGTACTGATGCGTTTCAACTGCTAGCAAAATTGGGACGGGATTGCGTTGGCGCAATACAACTCCTCCCCGAAGATGAGAAACCATCGGATGTCTATGAAATTAATGGTAAGGAATTGAACACAGCAGAGGTTGCTCAACAACTGCGCAACACCACATCGGGTCAAGCCATGGGGCAACACGGTAACGATGATTATTTAAGGTTGTCCATTGCAGGTGCGCAGGAGAAAACAGCACTACTACGCCATGAGGGCAAATGGCTTCTGCCCCATGGGAGTACCCCGACAACGCACATCTTTAAACTGCCAATGGGCTTGGTCGGTCATATGCAGGCCGATATGCGCACCTCTGTGGAGAACGAATGGTTGTGCTCGAAAATCATGGCGGCCTACGAAATTCCTATCGCGCGGTGCGAAATCGAGCATTTCGAAGGCCAGAAAGCCCTCATCGTCGAACGATTTGACCGCACCCCATCAAGCGATGGAAGCTGGATCATCCGACTGCCCCAAGAAGACATGTGTCAAGCAACGGGTACATCGCCATTGCGTAAATATCAGTCGGACGGCGGCCCGGGCATTGCTCAAATCATGGAATTACTTCTTGGGTCGAACGATGCTGAGCGGGACCGGAATAATTTCTTCAAAACACAGATCATTTTTTGGGTGCTGGCCGCTACCGATGGTCACGGGAAGAATTTCAGCATCGCCCATCTCCCTGGTCACGGCTACCGCGCTACGCCGATCTATGACGTGCTTTCGGCCCATCCCGTCATCGGAAAAGGAAAGAATAAAATTTCCCCACATAAGGCCAAACTTGCCATGGCAGTGCGGGGAAGCACCAATTACTACCTTATTGAAAAAATCCAGCGGCGGCACTGGATTGCCCAAGCACGGCAAACCAGGTTCTCGGCTGAGGTGGCAGAGCGATTAATTGAGGACGTTATCGAATCAACAGAACCCATAATTGAGGAAGTGGGCGGGATGTTGCCGGATGGTTATCCCATGGATATAGCAGAATCCATATTTAGTGGCATGATAAAACAGTCTGCCAAGTTGGCTGCCGCTCGGTGAGAGTTCCGCACAACGAATAGATTTGTGTCAGAGATTAAAATCGCGTAATTATTGATTACGGCCTGACGCAACGAAACTAAAAGTTGCGTCTGTATCTGCCATGAAGTGAAAGTAGCCGAATCTCTTTTTTTGGCAGCTTCGGCGCAAAGTAAGCGGTATCTTACTCCTTTGTTATGCCGACGACCCGGCATAGCATCTGCATTCATGAAGGTCTCCTGTCGTGAGTAGACCGGACAGTCGTAAGAGCGATTTCATTATTGCGCCAGTGACCGCAACTGGCATAAAACAGACTGTGGTGCAGCGCATTACGGTGCCGGATTCGGATACAGTTTGTGCACCGCTTCGATCTGCTTCAGCATCTCATCCGATAGCTTCACTTCTGCGCTGTCCAGATTCTCGTTCAACTGTTGCAGACTGGTTGCGCCGAGGATGACGCTGGTGGTGAACCAGCGCGTGCGGGCAAAGGCCAGTGCCATTTGCGCCGGACTCAATCCCGCTTCTCTGGCGATGCGCACGTACTCTCGTGTGGCAGCGGGTACGTTGGGTTTGGCGTAGCGCTGGCCAAATCCCTGAAATAAAGTGATGCGCCCTTTCGCCTGCGGGTCGGCGAGGTATTTGCCGGAAAGCCAGCCGAACGCGAGCGGGCTGTAGGCGAGCAATCCGACGTTTGAGTGGTGGCACATTTCCGCGAGGCCGGCCTCGAAGGTGCGGTTCATCAGGTGGTAGGCGTTCTGTATTGAAATAATTTTCGGCAGGCCGAGTTGCGTCGCACAACGAACGAACTCGTTCACCCCCCACGGTGTTTCGTTGCTCAGGCCGATGTGGCGTACCTTGCCGGCCTGCACCAGTTCTCCGAGGGCTTGCAACTGTTCGGCGATGGTTACGCTGTCGCGTTCCTGCGTTACGTCATAGCCGGTCGCGCTGAACATTGGCACGTAACGGTCTGGCCAGTGAATCTGATACAAGTCGATGTAATCGGTCTGCAAGCGGCGCAGGCTGCCGTCTATCGCCGCATGGATCTGGGCGCGGTCGATGCGCGGGCCGTTGCGTATCCACGAAAAGCCGCGCGCCGGACCAGTGATCTTGGTGGCAATAATAAACTGGTCGCGCGCTTGATGTTTGAGCCACGAGCCGATGTGACTCTCGGTGCGATGCACAGTCTCGGCGCGCGGTGGAACGGGATACATTTCGGCGGTGTCGATGAAATTCACGCCGCGCGATGTGGCGAGATCGAGCTGCGCATGCGCATCGGCCTCGCTGTTCTGCTCACCGAAAGTCATTGTGCCAAGGCACAGTGACGATACCTGTAAATTGCTTTCACCCAGTTGTCGGTATTCCATAGTTACTCCCGAGAAATTTTTGCGGCAATTTCCTTCAGCGTATTTTGCGATAGATCGTTAAGCGGAATATGTTGTGCCTTGTCGAGGTGCACGTAGTGGCGCGAGGTCGCGCGGAAGTAGCTTGGGTCGTAGTGCAGTGCGAGCAGTTCGGACACAAAGGCGGCAAAATCTCCGGCCTGAATCAGGGAAGTCCAGTGTTCCAGTTGCTTGCTGCCGTGAAAACGGTGCAGAGCTTGCAGGTGCTCGATCAGGGTTTCAGGGTTTTCGATGAAATGCCGGTACTCTTTCATCAGCTCGGTGACGCGCTTCTCCAGCGGCACTTCCAGCAACAGGCACTTACCGGAGTGCATCGCGGCAACCAATCCGGCGGGCAGGGTTATGCTGCCGATCTTGTTGCTCTCCGCTTCCACATACACAGGCTGTGCCGGATCGAGTTTTTGCAGGGCTTGCAGCAACATACTGCCGAACCATTTTTGCGTAGGCTGCGCCTGTCCCGGCAATCTGCCCAATACCGAGCCGCGATGCTGCGCCAGCATTTCCAGATCGAGCGTTTGTTCTCCGCTGTCTGCCAGTGCTGCCAGCAGGCGGCTCTTGCCCGATCCGGTCGGGCCGCAGATCACGCGAAAGTCCAGGTGCTGCGGCAGTTCTTCAAGTTTTTCCAGCACATCGCGACGATAGGTCTTGTAGCCACCCTCCAGCTTGTGCGCCGCCCAGCCGATTTGCGCAAGAATGATGGACATCGCGCCGCTACGCTGCCCGCCGCGCCAGCAATAGATCAAAGGACGCCACGATTTGGGATGATCACGAAAAGAGGTTTGCAGATATTTTGCAATGTTTTTTGCGATCAGCGCCGCACCGACCTTGCGCGCCTCGAATGGTGACACCTGTTTATACAACGTGCCGACGCTAATGCGCTCCTCGTCGGACAGCACCGGGCAGTTGATCGCGCCGGGGATGTGATCTTCGGCGAATTCTGCCGGGGTGCGCACATCGATAATTTCGTCAAATTCCCCGGGCTGTGGTAGGTTTGCGGTTCTGAAAAGCATTGGTGAACAGGGAGTAGATGTGCCGGAAATGAAATTGACCCAATTGTCGCACGGCGGCGGCTGCGGCTGCAAAATTGCGCCGGGGCTGCTGCAAGCTATTCTGGGTGAAGCGCGGGGGAAATTACCGTTCTCCGACCTGCTGGTCGGCTCCGAGACCAGCGATGATGCGGCGGTATACCGTCTCAACGATCAGCAGGCGATCATCGCAACCACGGATTTTTTCATGCCGATCGTGGATGACCCGTTCGACTTTGGGCGCATTGCCGCGACTAACGCGCTGTCCGATGTGTATGCGATGGGCGGCACACCAATCATGGCGCTGGCAATCGTCGGTATGCCGGTCAACACACTGCCGGTCGAGGTCATCCGCGCGATTCTGCAAGGCGGCGAAGCGGTATGCCAAGCCGCCGGCATTCCGCTGGCGGGCGGGCATTCCATCGACTCAGCCGAGCCGTTCTACGGTCTGGCGGCATTGGGCATCGTGCATCCGGGCCGGTTGAAAAAGAACAGCAGTGCGCGCGCGGGCGACGTGCTGATTCTTGGCAAGGGACTGGGTGTGGGCGTGCTGGCAGCGGCGCTGAAAAAGGGCGTGTTGTCTGCCGAGGGTTATGTGCAGCTTATTGCCACCACCACCCAACTCAACACGGTGGGCAGCGCACTGGCCGCGTTGGAGGATGTGCATGCACTGACTGATGTGACCGGATTCGGGCTGCTCGGGCATCTGCTGGAGATGTGTCGCGGGTCGGGATTGGGTGCCGGGTTGCAATTCGAGCAAATACCCTTCTTGTCTGCCGCTCTGCCGCTGGCGCAACAGGGCTGCGGCCCCGGTGCGACCGGCCGCAACCTCGCGAGCTATGGGCATGAGGTGGACTTCGATGCGCGATTGCAAGGCTGGCAACGCCACTTACTGGCTGATGTGCAGACTAGCGGTGGCCTGTTGGCGAGTGTCGCAGCAGGGGCGGTGAACGAGGTGCTGGACATCTTTCATCGCAGCGGTTTTGAACAGGCGGCGGTGATCGGAATGATGCGACAGGGCGCACCGCGCGTATCAGTAACCTGAATGTTTTTTTGCGCTGCCACGCACCTTGTCTGCCGGATACTTCACCGCGTTCTTTTCCAGCTTGTGCAGCGCGGCATCGGGCAGGTCAATGTCCAGCTTGTCCGACAGGCGCACCAGATACAGCAAAATATCGGCCAGCTCTTCACCGACCGCTTGTTTGTTTTCGGCGGAAAGATTGGCTGACTGCGCTTCGGTCAGCCACTGAAAATGCTCCATCAGTTCGGCGACTTCCACCATCAGCGCCATACTCAGGTTTTTCGGCGAATGGAACTGATCCCAGTCGCGCGCCCCGGCGAATACGCGCAGCTTGTCGCGTAACATCAATAAATCGGAAGGATTGGGCATGACGTGGCTCCGGTGTGAGAATGACGGCATCGTAAATTTCGATGCACTATACCCGCCGCATTGAAAGATTGCATGGCGGGGCTTGCATAGTGCCGTGCCGGCAAGCAGAACCTGTGCAATAGAGGGAGTCTGCCCAATTTGCTATATTGACCACTGTTGTGAACGGGTGCATTCTGCGCCAATGTCTCGTGTCGATATTTGAGTGTGTAGCAAATGAATAAATTGCCAAAACGTCTGTTGCTGGTTTGTTTGTGCCTGTTTGCGTCGTCAGGACACGCAATTGTCAAATCTCCGGACCTGTCAATCAAACCCGTAGCCGGCTCTCTATCGGAGGCGAAGCGTGCCTACGCCGAGGGAGATTTTGCCAAAGTGGAAAAGATCTGTGAGCCCTTGGCGGAACAAGGTGTTTCTGAAGCGCAATTCATACTCGGATCCATATATGAAGCGGGAATAGGCGTTCCTCAGAATTACACAGAGGCAGTCAAGTGGTATCGAAGGGCAGCAGAGCAAGGTAATACCAAAGCCCAATCAAAACTCGGGGCCATGTATGACATCGGAATAGGCGTTCCCCAGGATTACACGGAAGTAATAAAGTGGTGGCGCTTGGCAGCGGAGCAGGGTGATGCTTTTGCGCAGTGCAATCTTGCTGCAAAATATGATCACGGGAAAGTTGTCCCCCGGGATTTCAAGGAGGCCGTAAAGTGGTATCGGTTGGCCGCGGAGCAGGGCAATATTTTCGGGCAAGAAAAACTTGCGTGGAAATACCTCCTGGGAGAGGGTGTTACCCAGGATGATGTGCTGGCATACATGTGGCTCGATATTGCGGCCAGCAACGATTTCACCCCGGGACGGAAAATGGCTATTCACCAGCGTATCCAGCAGCGTGATGCCATTGCAAGGCGCATGACGGCCGATCAAATTGCCAAAGCGCGCGAACTCGCCAGACAATGCACGGCGAATAAATTCAAGGGGTGTTAGCGGGAGAGCCTCATAAGGGCTGCCGCGCAGGCCGCTGGTTTGTGGCTATCGTATGTATGGCGGAGAGGGGGGGATTCGAACCCCCGTTGGGATATGATCCCAAACACGCTTTCCAGGCGTGCGACTTAAACCGCTCATCCACCTCTCCGGAAGGGCGCGCAGGATAAACCAGAACGAAGTTTGCCGCAATCCATTCGGGGTAATCTAAAAGTTGTTTCTCCATTCACGCAACGTTGTAAATACGCCGAGTTCGCTGGTGTCTGTCAGACCACGGTGCTGCAGGGTGTGGATAATTTCCGGCTGCGTGCAGCGCAGAAAGGGATTGGTGGCTTTTTCCAGTGCGATGCTGGAGGGTAGTGTCGGCAGGCTGGCGGCGCGCAGTTGCGTGGTTTGTTCGATGCGTTGCCGTATGTCCGGGTTATGCGGTTCACAGGCTAACGCAAAGCGCAGGTTGGTGGCGGTGTATTCATGCGCGCAATACACGCGGGTAGCCTCGGGTAGTGCGGCGAGGCGTTGCAGGGAGTGGAATAGTTGCGCAAGCGTGCCTTCGAAGTTCCTGCCACAGCCCGCACCGAACAGCGTATCGCCACAAAATAAAATACCGGGTGCGAAGTAGGCGAGGTGATCATTGAGGTGGCCCGGGATTTCGAGGATGTCGAAGTTGAGGCCGAATGCGTCAAGTTTCAGCCGGTCGCCTTCGTGCAGGTCGTGACTAATATGCAGATTGCCGGGATGCCGCCGCCCGTACACCGGCACGTTGTATACTTCACGCAATTTTGCGATGCCGCCAATATGGTCGGCATGGCGGTGGGTGCACAGGATGGAATCCAGTTGCAGGCCGCGCGTATTCAGGAATGCCAGCAGCGGCGCAGCCTCGCCGGGATCGACCACGGCAGCGTGCCGGTCATTGTGAATCACCCAGATATAGTTGTCATGCAGAGCGGGGATGGCGGTAATGTCGAACATGGATGCGAATTGGGAAACAAGTGATGCCGAATTGTAAGTTAACCGCGCAAAGTTTGAGCGAATGGTTTGCCACCGAGCAGGGTGGCTATGTGCTGGCGTGCGAGCAGGCATTTTTTGACCGTACGGTGAGCGACATCTTCGGCTTCAACGCGCTGCAACTGGGTTTACCCAAACAGGATTTTCTGCGCAGCAACCGGATGCCGTTGCGCTTTAGTGCGGGCAATCGGGCGGGGAATGCCGTGCGCCTGTGTTGCGCCGAATTACCGTTTGCCAGTGCCAGTCTGGATTTGGTGTTGCTGCCGCATGTCCTCGAATTTGCCGGGCATCCGCACCAGATACTGCGCGAGGTGGAACGGGTGCTGATGCCGGAAGGCAGTCTGGTCATCAGCGGCTTCAACCCGCGCAGCCTTTGGGGCCTGCGTCGCGCAATGGGCTGCAAGCAAGGTTATCCATGGAACGGCCATTTTATTGCCTTGCCGCGCCTCAAGGATTGGCTGGCATTGCTCGGCTTTGAGGTGGCGGGCGGGCGTTTTGCCGCGTATGCACCGCCTTTTAGCCAAACCAAATGGCTGGAGCGTTGTACTTTTATGGAGGCGGCGGGTGACCGCTGGTGGGCGGTGAGCGGCGGGGTGTATTTCTTGCACGCGATCAAGCGTGTGCACGGGATGCGTGTAATCAAGCCGCAATGGAACGAGAGGCTGGTGAACAAACTGCTGCCGGCCTCACCGAAGTTGAACAACAAGATTACCCAACGTAACGATATGGACCCGCAATGAACAAGGATGTAGTGGAAATTTTTACCGATGGTGCGTGCAAGGGCAATCCCGGGGTGGGCGGCTGGGGCGCGCTGCTGTGCGTCAAGGGCAAGGAGCGCGAATTGTTTGGTGGTGAGGCGCATACCACCAACAATCGCATGGAACTGCTGGCGGCGATTTCGGCGCTGGAGGCGTTGAAGCGGCATTGCCATGTGTGTTTGCATACCGATTCGAAATACGTGCAACAGGGCATCAGCGAGTGGATACATGGCTGGAAGCAGCGTGGCTGGAAAACCGCAGACAAGAAACCGGTGAAGAACGAAGACTTGTGGCGCAGGCTGGATGCGCTGGCGGTACAGCACGATGTTAAATGGGTGTGGGTCAAGGGGCATGCCGGACACAATGGTAACGAACGCGCCGACGAGCTGGCGAATCGCGGCGTGGAGCTGATAGCCGAAAAACTTTTGGCCGGGCACCTGCAGGAGAGCGGCGATGCGTAAGATCGTGCTGGATACCGAAACCACCGGGCTGGACCCCAGGCAGGGGCATCGTATCATCGAGCTGGCAGCGCTCGAGCTGGACGGACGCAAGGTGTCGCAGCGCCGCTTTCATCGCTATCTTAACCCGGAGCGCGAAATCGATGCGGGTGCGGCTGCGGTTCATGGCCTGACCTATGAGCGCCTGCAGAACGAGGTGAAGTTTGCCGATATTGTCGCCAGTTTTCTGGAGTTCATCGAAGGCGCGGAATTGCTCATTCACAATGCGCCGTTCGACATGAGCTTTATTAATCGTGAACTGGAACTGCTGGAATTGCCGCCGTTGAAAAATATGATAACGGACACACTGAAGCTTGCACGCGAAATGCATCCGGGCAAGAAGAACAGTCTGGATGCGTTGTGCGGGCGCTATCAAATAGACAATGCGCATCGCAGTCTGCACGGTGCACTGCTGGATACTGAGCTGCTTGCCGAAGTATATTTTTCGATGACGCGCGGGCAGGAAAGCCTGCTTGGCGAAATTGATGCGCCCCGGGCGCGCCAGCCCGCAGTGTTGAGCACCGATGGGGCGCGTCCCAAGCTGCGCGTGTTGCAGGCTGGCGCGGAGGAGCTCACCGAACATGCGCTGCAGCTTGCCGATATCGACAAGGCGAGCAAAGGCAGCTGTCTGTGGCTGCAACTCGAAGGCACGGCATGAGCCATCAGGCCATGCGCCGTATCGGTGCGCTGGCCATTTTGCTGATGGTGGCGTATGCGTCAGTACGCATTTATGACATCTGGAGCAATCAGCGGGACAGTATCTTCGAGCCTGAAGTAACGTTGCAAACCAATCCGGCACGGCTCGGCGCGCCCTTCGAGGAGTTGCGCATTCCATCGGGTAGTGGCGCGGAACGCGGCGACCTGCATGCCTGGTGGATTCCCGCTGAAACAACCAATGCGCCCACTCTGCTGTATCTGCACGGCAATTTCCGCAACATCGGCTATAACCTGGAAAATGCGCTGCGCTATCGTGCGCTGTGCTGCAATTTGTTGCTGGTGGACTATCGCGGTTACGGCAACAGCACTGGCGGCAAGCCCAGCGAAGCCAAGGTCTATGAGGATGCCGAAGCTGCCTGGCAGTATCTACTCAAGCGGCGCGGTGTGGAATCGCAGCAGCTGTTTATCTACGGCCATTCGCTGGGCGGTGCAGTCGCCATCGATCTGGCGTTACATCACCCCGAAGCGGCCGGCCTGATTGTTGAAAGCACCTTCACTTCGATGCAGGCGATGAGCGAATTGAAATATGATTTCCTGCCGGTGGGCCTGTTGCTGAATCAGCGTTTTGAGTCGCTACAAAAGATTCCGCAACTGAAAATCCCGCTGCTGTTGATTCACGGCACCTGGGACCAAAAAGTGCCGGTCGAGATGGGGCGGCAATTGTTCGAGGCCGCCCCGCAGCCCAGGACGCTGGTACTGATCGACGGCGGCGAACACAGTAATAATGCGGCGGTAGGCTGGATCGAATACCGTGATGCGGTGTCGGCATTCGTCAGCAAATATTCCTATCGAGAATTAACGCCCACTCCGGGCAGTATGGAAAAAATATGAAAACAGATGTAATGATTATCGGCTCCGGTGCGGCGGGCCTGATGTGCGCACTGCAAGCAGGGCTGCGCGGACGTTCCGTGGTGCTGCTCGACCACGCCAAAAAACTTGCGGAGAAAATTCGCATTTCCGGTGGTGGGCATTGCAATTTCACCAATCTCAACACCGTGCCGGAGAATTTTATCTCCGCCAACCCGGATTTTTGCCGGTCAGCGCTGGCGCGCTATACGCCGCGTGATTTCATCGCGCTGCTGGACAAGCACGGCATCGGCTATCACGAAAAAACACTCGGGCAATTGTTCTGCGATGACGAATCAGAGACGATTATCACGATGCTGCGCGGCGAATGTGATGCAGCGGGTGTAAAACGCTTCATGTCGTGTGAGGTTGAAAAAATCGAGCGCGACAAGAAGTTTCATGTTGTGACCTCGCGCGGCGACTTCAATGCCGCTTCGCTGGTGATCGCGACCGGCGGCCTGTCCATCCCGAAAACCGGCGCTACGCCATTCGGCTATCACGTCGCCGAGCAGTTTGGTGTTCCCATCGTCAAGCTCAAGCCGGGCCTGGTGCCACTGAGCTTCGCACCGGATGACTGGAAACCCTATGCCGATTTGACTGGTGTTTCCCTTGATGTCACAGTGAGTTTCGGCAAACAGTTGTTCCGTGAAAACATGCTGGTCACCCATCGTGGCCTGAGCGGCCCGGCGATATTGCAAATTTCCTCTTACTGGCAGCATGGCCAGCCGTTGCACATTAATCTGCTGCCGGATTGCGACATGGCGGTGCTGCTGGATGAACAGAAGGGCAGCAAAAAGCTGCTCAACAATTACCTGACACAATGGTTCCCGAGGAGTTTTGCCGAGGCGTGGTGCGCGCAGTTGCCGAATATTGAAAACAAGCCGCTCAATCAATACAACGACAAACAGCGCAAGCAAATCGCTGCCGCCCTGCACGACTGGCAGGTCACCCCGTCCGGCACGCTGGGCTACACCAAGGCGGAAGTGACCTGTGGCGGCATCGACACACGCGCGCTGTCGTCGAAGACCATGGAATGCATCGAGGTGCCCGGCCTGTATTTCATCGGCGAAGTGGTGGACGTGACCGGACAGCTCGGCGGCTACAACCTCCAGTGGGCGTGGGCCTCCGGCAATGCTGCCGGGCTGTCAGTGTGAGGCTGCAAAACGGCATGACATTACGCACATGACACTGCAATTAATCGTAACCCTGAGTATTTACATCGGAATCTGCCTGCTTGGTTTAAGTGTCATTGGCTCTATTCTCGGTCAATTCAGGGCGGCCACGGTTACCTCGTATTTGTACCTGCTGTCGTGCACGATCTTTTATGCAATCCGCGCATATTTGAAGGAGTTTTTTCCTTTCACCGACAAAATTGAGTCATTCATCATTCTGTCGGTAATGCTGCTGGCATGCGCGTTGGTCTACCGCAGAAAAATATCCAACAAGGAATTCATTACGCTGCAGGTCATGTCGCTGGGGGCGGCATCAGTCATTTTTATCTTTGTGGATGTCATCAGTTATCCCCCGATGTTTCTGCATACTCTCTGGTACCCCCTGCATATTCCAGTGTCTTTTGCGGCTTACGCGTTCTGGCTGGTGGCGGGGGTTAATGCTGTTTATGCCATTCCCGCATGGTACAAAAACGACCCGACTCTGCAGGAACGCTCAATACTCATGACGGAACTCAACCGCCTCGGCTTTATCTCGTTCACGCTGGCCATGCTGTTCGGCGGAATCTGGGGATATTTTGCGTGGGGCGCCTATTTCATGTGGGATCCGAAAATGCTCTGGGCTGTCATCCTGTGGTTGTTTTATGGCAACTTGCTGCACATCGACAGATTACCAAAGCTGCAGCACTGGAAAGTACCGCTGTATGCCATCGGTATCGTGATGATCCTGGTTGCATTCATCGGCACCAGTTTCTTTTCCCAATCCATGCACCGGTTCTGAATAAGATGAATCTGATTCGTATAATTGGTGATCGGCATGCCGGATTCATACTGTGCATAATTGTGGTGCTCAATCTGACCTTGGGCAGTCTGGTGATGAACGGCTATCCGGAACTGTACCCGAAGTTCTTCAATCTGGACCTGAATTTTTTCTTCCACCCGGTCAGCGGTGCACATTTCTGGCTCTACGCGCTTCTTGTGACCTTCACCCTGTTTGGTGTCAACCTGCTGGCCTGCATTGTCGATTCGGCTGCCCGCTTATTGGCTAACAGGAAAAGTCGGCTCAATGAAATCGCGGCACTGCTGTTCCACATCGCATTGTTGGTCACGATGGTTGCGCACTTGTATGAAGGTTTTTATGCCAGCACGCAACGAGCCCAGATTACGACGGAGGGCGTGGAGTTACCCGAACTGGGTAAAGTTCAGGTCGAGTCATTGAACAGTATTTACTATCCTGACGGCTCCCTCAAGGATACCGAAGTGAAGTTGTTGTTCAACAAGGCCGATGGCCGGCAGATCCGCAAGATGATTGCCTACAATCAGCCGGCAATCTTTGATAAAGGCAGGCGCCAGGTGGTCTTGCTGGGCAGCGAGATGATGCACTCCGGCGTGGTTGTCATCCGTGATGGGGATAACCGGGAATTTCGCATGGAAGAAAATAAACCGCAGGCTTTGCGAGATGGAGATCTGCTATTGCATAGCTTGTTTCAAGCTGAAAATGGGCGCTCCTTTGCGCAGTTCCTGTGGTTGCCTGCCAACGGTAGCCAGCAACAGCATATTATGGCGCTGGAGTCCGGGACATCACATTCACAAATCAAGATAGAAGGTGCGGTTTATCGATTCAACGCGATCATAACGGAGCAGCCGCTCGTTTTTGCGACCGTCCGCTACAACCCCGCCATTCCACTGATGATAGTCAGCTTGATGCTGGTTTCAGCAGCAACTCTGATGCTGGCTGCATGGCTTAAAACCAGAAACACTATTCAGGCTCAATAAAAATTATTCAGCCGAGTAGGGAGCCTCTTTACAAATGCTTGCGTACCGTCGTGGCGATGCCGGTCTGTATGGCGTAAAGCAAGAGTGGCATAGTTGACCTCCGAATCGTAATCGGGTGAGCCGTTCCGGTTCAAGTGAAGCGCCTTATTCTTCGCGTAGCACAAGCGGCATCCCGATGCCCGGTTGGCCGGCAGACGCCGATAGCCTGCTATAGTTAAGCATCTCACGATCATGGTGCAGGGCACCCCGAACGATGAATCGACTGCACCATGATCGTCCCCTCACCCCCGTCCCCCTCTTCCGCACGCGGGGGAGGGGGACAGGTGGTTCGCTACGCGAGATTCACGTTAAACGCTTGATTTGAAATGGACATGCCAGTCGAAACTGAACTCAAATTGCGCATTGCCCCGCAACAGCTTGCCAGGCTGAAGCGGCATCCCATGCTCAAGAAATATCAAGTTACGCACCCCGTCACGCGCCGCCTGCACAATATTTACTACGACACGCCGAAACTCGAACTGCACAAATCGGAAATGGCGCTGCGCCTGCGGCGCGCCGGGCGGCAATGGCTGCAAACCCTGAAGGGTGGCGGCTCGGTCAAAGCAGGAATGCATCAGCGCAATGAGTGGGAAGTGCCGGTGAGCCGCGCCGCGCTGGATTTTTCTTGGCTGGAAAATGCGGGACCACAGGCGGCGGAATGGGAAGAGCATTTGCCGCTACGGCTGCGCAAAAAATTGCAGCCGGTTTTCATCACGGATTTTTCGCGTAACAGCCGCATACTGGATTGGCAGGGTGCGCAAATCGAACTGTGCATGGATCACGGCGAGGTGCGTACCGAGCAGCGCAGCACGGCAATCTGCGAGCTGGAGCTGGAGTTAAAATCTGGTGAGCCGCGCCAGTTGTCTGAGCTGGCATCGGTGCTGCTGAAAATCGTGCCGTTTGAGCTGGAAGTAGTCAGCAAGGCGGAGCAGGGCTACCGGTTGCTGACGGGATATACCGACAAGCCGGTCAAGGGCACCGTGCCGCTGATAGATAAAAAGGCCACGCTGGCAGAGGCGCTGCAAACGCTGATTTGGTCATGCATGGCACATTTGCAGGGCAATCTGCATGGTGCGATGAGCAGCGACGATGCTGAGTATCTCCATCAAATGCGGGTAGCTTTGCGGCGCCTGCGCGTGGTGTTGCGCATGGCTGAAAAGTTTCACGCCGATGAGTCGCTGAGTGCGTTGAGCAATGACGTCGCGGCATTGTGCGTTGCATTGGGACGGATCCGCGACTGGGATGTGTTTATCGCCGAGACAGTGCGGCCGATATGTACGCGGCTGGCTGGCCATGCTGGTTTGCAGGCGCTACTGGCAGTCAGCGAACGGCAACGTGCGGACTGTTATGCCGGGTTGCGCGGTGCGCAACAGGCGTGCGATCTGCAACGGTTATTATTGCGTTTCTCCATCTGGATGAATGGCGTGTATTGGCGGCCGCAACAGGAGATTGCACCACCGGTTAATGATTTTGCTACCCGCCGTTTGCACAAATTATCCGGGCAGTTTGCCCGGGCCGGGCGGCAACTGGACAGCCTCGATGCGGCGCGTTTGCACGCGCTGCGTATTGTCGCCAAGAAGCTGAGATACAGCACGGAATTTTTTGCCGCGTTATACGACCGGCAAAAAACCAAACCATTTATTGTCGCGTTGAGCGGGGTGCAGGAGGTGCTCGGGCAGATCAACGATGTTGCGGTGGCGCACCGCCTGCTGGATGAGCTGGCGGCAATGCCGGAATTGGCCACGCATCAGGAAGCGGTTACGCTGGCAAAAGGCTGGATTGCGCATGGCCTGTCGCGCCAGCTCGACGTATTGCGCAAGGCCATACGACGTTTCGAAAAGCAGCACGCGTTCTGGGAGAGGTGAGCATGCAGCCAGTACCACAATCAGGCGACAAAGTGGCCGCAGGCATGAAGAGCGGCACGGATACCCGGAATTCTGGCGTGGTTGTCTCGGTGCGCGGCAGCGTCGTGGATATACGGTTTGAAGAGTGTTTGCCCCCGATCACTTCATTACTGCGCGCGGGGAAGAATGGTCAGATCGCCATCGAAGTGCTTTCCCAGCTTGACGCGCACCTGGTGCGCGGCATCGCGCTGACGCCGACGCAAGGGCTGGCACGCGGCATGCCGGTGGAAGATACCGGCGGGCCGCTACAGGCACCGGTCGGGCTGGGCATACTGTCGCGCATGTTCGATGTTTTCGGCAATGCCATCGACCGCCAACCTGCACCTGCCGATGTTGAATGGCGCAGCGTGCACCGTGCCCCGCCGCCCCTGGCGCGGCGTTCCACCAAGTCCGAGATCTTCGTGACTGGAATCAAGCTGATCGATGTGCTTATGCCGCTTGAACGCGGCGGCAAAGCCGGCCTGTTTGGCGGGGCGGGTGTGGGCAAGACCGTGCTGCTTACCGAGATGATCCACAACATGGTCGGGCACCACGAAGGTGTGAGCATCTTCTGCGGCATCGGTGAGCGCTGCCGCGAAGGCGAGGAGCTGTATCGCGACATGAAGGCGGCGGGCGTGCTGCCGAATATGGTGATGGTGTTCGGCCAGATGAACGAGCCCCCCGGTGCCCGTTTCCGGGTCGGCCACACGGCGCTGACCATGGCGGAATATTTTCGTGATGACGAGCATCGCGATGTGTTGCTACTGGTGGATAATATTTTCCGTTTCATCCAGGCCGGCATGGAAGTGTCCGGCCTGATGGGGCAGATGCCGTCGCGCCTGGGATATCAGCCGACCATGGGCACCGAGCTGGCGCAACTGGAAGAGCGTATCGCCAACACCGATACTGGCGCCATCACCTCGATCCAGGCGGTGTATGTGCCGGCGGATGACTTCACCGATCCGGCCGCGGTGCATACCTTTTCACACCTGTCCGCCTCTATCGTGCTGTCGCGCAAACGCGCGAGCGAGGGACTTTTTCCGGCCATCGATCCGTTGCAGTCCAGCTCGAAAATGGCCACGCCCGGCGTCATCGGCGAGCGGCACTATGCCCTCGCACAGGAAATCCGCCGCACCTTCGCGCAATACGCCGACCTGAAAGACATCATCGCAATGCTGGGCCTGGAGCAGCTCTCGCCGGAAGATCGCAATGTGGTTGCCCGCGCCCGGCGGCTGGAGCGCTTTCTCACTCAGCCGTTTTTTACCACCGAGCAGTTTACCGGCCTTGAGGGCAAGCTGGTCAGCCTCGACGACGCGCTGGATGGCTGTGAACGCATCCTGCGTGACGAGTTCAAGGACATGCCAGAGAGCGCACTTTACATGATCGGGACAATCACCGAAGCGAGAGCCAAAGCCCAGGCTGAATCGGCGGCCCAACCCGCAGACGCGCATGACGCCAGCACATATGAATCTTAAAGTTCTCCTGCCCTTCAAAGTTTTTGTCGAGAAAACCGGCGTGTCACGCATTGTCGCGGAGTCACGCGAAGGAGCGTTCGGGCTACTGCCGCACCGGCTCGACTGCGTGGCCGCGCTCGTGCCGGGGATACTGATTTTCGAAACCGCAGCAGATGGAGAGGTTTATATGGCTATCGATGAAGGTATTCTGGTCAAAACCGGCACCGAGGTTCTGGTCTCCGTGCGCAATGCAATTAGCGGAGACGACCTCGGCAAATTGCGCGTGTCAGTCGAACAGGAATTCCTGAGCCTGGACGAACAGGAGAAGAGCGTGCGTTCGGTTCTGGCGAAACTGGAAATCGGGTTCATTCGTCACTTCGCGGCGTTTCATCATGAGTGAAGTGCCGGAAACCGGACCCGCGCCGGGCCAGACGGAATTCAGCCGGCAAGTGGGCGAGAAGGCGGCACGCAAGCTCAAGGCGCAACGTCATGTCACACAGACTGTCTGGTCCGGCTTGGGCATGATGGGGATGATTGGATGGTCTGTGGCGGCACCCACGCTGCTCGGTGCAGCATTAGGTGTTTTTCTGGACAAACATTATGCCGGAAACCATTCCTGGACACTCATGCTGTTGGCAATCGGTTTAGGCTTGGGTTGCGCCAATGCCTGGCATTGGGTAACCAAGGAAGACCGTGAAATACACGAGCAGGAGGAGAGCAAGAATGAGTGAACCTTTGAGCCTGGCAGTCGCCTTAATAGGCGGCATTGTGCTCGGTGTGTTTTTTTTCAGTGGCCTTTGGTGGACAATAAGCAAGGGTCTTTCGTCCAAACAGTCGGTGCTTTGGTTCTTCGGCAGTATGCTGATTCGGATGTCCATCGTCGTGCTAGGATTCTATCTCATGTTGGGCGATGACTGGAAGAGGCTACTCGCGGGTCTGTTCGGATTCATCGTCGCGCGTACCGTCGTGATGCGACTCATCCGGGGGACAGAGCAGAGCAGAAAGATGGCGCAGGAGGCGGGTCATGCATCTTAGTCCAGACGAAATCATCTACTGGCAATATGGATTTTTTAAACTCAATGCCACGATCATATATACGTGGGTGCTGATGTTCGTGCTGACGGTCGGTTCAATACTGGTTACGCGCAAACTTTCCAAAGGTCTGCAACGCTCGCGCTGGCAAAACTTGCTGGAGATCGTCGTCACCAGTATCGGCAAACAGATTGAAGAAGTGGGCATTGGTCAGCCGCATAAATATCTGGGTTTTCTGGGCACCCTGTTTCTGTTTGTCGCAATGGCGAGCCTCTTCACCATCGTTCCCGGTTATGAGCCACCAACCGGTTCGCTCTCGACCACGACGGCACTGGCAATCTGCGTGTTTGTGGCGGTGCCGCTGTTTGGTATCGAGGAGAGCGGGCTGGGTAAATATCTCAAAGCCTATCTGGAACCGACGGTTATCGTGCTGCCGTTCAATATCATCAGTGAACTGTCGCGCACGCTGGCCCTGGCCATTCGCTTGTTCGGCAACATGATGAGCGGCACGATGATCCTCGCCATTTTGCTGACCATCACCCCCTTCATCTTCCCGGTCGTGATGAGCGCATTAGGATTGCTGACCGGTATGGTGCAAGCCTATATCTTCAGCATTCTGGCCACGGTTTACATCGCGGCCGCCACCAGCGTCCACAAACCCAAACCGGAACACGGCACAAAGTATTGAAGCATGAATCACGACAACCCAAGGAGACACTATGGATAGCATGACGCTCATCGCAATCGCCTCAATCGTTACCGCCGGACTGACAATCGCGCTGGGCAGCATTGGTCCGGCACTCGGCGAAGGCCGGGCAGTCGCCACGGCATTGACTTCACTGGCACAACAACCCGATGCCTCTGCAACCATCACCCGGACCTTGTTTGTCGGTCTGGCAATGATTGAATCTACAGCCATCTACTGTTTTGTAGTCTCGATGATTCTGATCTTCGCCAATCCGTTCTGGAACCATGTTATCGCCCAAGCTGCAGGCAATTAGCGATGCTGATCGACTGGTTTACTGTCGCGGCGCAAATCGTCAACTTTCTCATCCTGGTATGGTTGTTGAAGCGATTCCTTTACCGCCCCATTCTCGATGCGATCGACGCGCGTGAACAGCGGATCGCCAGGAAACTCGCAGACGCTGACGCAAAAAAGACCGAAGCCCAACAGGAGCGCGACACGTTCCAGAACAAGAATGAAGCATTCGACAAACAACGCGCCACACTCTTGCGCCAGGCGGTGGACGAGGCGAAAGCCGAGCGTCTGCGGCTCATGGGTGAAGCGCGGCAGGAAGCCGAGGTCTTGGGCGCCAAGCGACAGGAAGAACAGAGAAGCAACGCACATAACTTGAATCAGGCCGTCAATCGCCGGGTCCAACAGGAAGTATTCGCCATCGCGAGAAAGGCGTTGACGGACCTCGCCGGAACCAGTCTGGAAGAACGCATGGGCGAGGTGTTTATTCGCCGCTTGCGGGAGCTGGATGGCCCGTCCATAGCTGACCTCGGCGCGGTCCTCAAATCAGCCACTACCCCCGCAATTATTCGCAGTGCGTTTGACTTGCCTGCGGCGCAACGTGCCGCTATCCAGAAGGTGCTTAATGAAACCTTTTTGGTTGAAATCCCGATCCGCTTCGAGACTGCACCAGACTTGATCGGCGGCATTGAACTCACCAGCAATGGACAAAAACTGGCATGGAGCATTGCCGACTATCTGGCATCGCTGGAAAAAGGAGTCGATGCCCTGCTGAAGAAGCGGGACGAGCCCGAAACCCACACCGATTCCAGCACCGGATAAAGAGCACATGAACAAGGAACCTGAAAGTCTTCAGAGCGTTTTCGATAACGCGATTTCTGGCATTAGTCAGGTGCGAAAAGCCTTTATACCTCAACTTCGGCCACGGGAAGTGGGCACGATTACCAGCATCGCCACCGGCATCGCAAAAGTCTCCGGCCTCCCGGGCGTGGGATTCGAGGAGATGCTGAAGTTTCCCGGCGACATGTATGGCATCGCATTCAACGTCGACGCAGCCGAAATCGGCGTTGTGCTGCTGGGAGACTACTGGCACTTGCAAGCGGGTGACGAAGTCGAACGCAGAGATCACGTGGTGGATGTTCCGGTGGGAGACGGGTTGATCGGACGGATCATCAATCCAATGGGCCGACCGCTGGACGGCAAGGGCCCGGTGGTTTCCGCTACGCGCCTGCCCGTCGAGCGCCCGGCACCGCCGATCATGGATCGCGCGCCCGTCACGATACCGTTGCAAACCGGTATCAAGGTTATTGATGCGCTCGTTCCCGTAGGGCGCGGCCAGCGTGAGTTGATTCTCGGTGACCGGCAGACCGGCAAGACTGCCATCGCACTCGACACGATTCTCAATCAGCATGACCAGAATGTGCTGTGCGTGTATTGCGCCATTGGCCAGCGTGCGTCCGGCGTGGCCAAAGTGGTCGCCACCTTGCGTGAAAATGGCGCGATGGCATACACCATCGTGGTCGTCACCGAAGGTAACGACCCGCCCGGCCTCGCCTACATGGCACCTTACGCCGCGACCAGCATCGCGGAGTATTTCATGGAGCAAGGCCGCGATGTACTGGTTGTGTACGACGATCTCACGCATCATGCCCGCGCCTATCGAGAGTTGTCCCTACTGCTGCGGCGTCCACCCGGGCGGGAAGCGTTTCCCGGCGACATCTTTTACATTCACTCGCGGCTGCTGGAGCGCGCAACACACTTGCGCCCGGAGCTTGGCGGCGGTTCTCTCACCGCGCTGCCGATTATCGAAACCGAGGCACAGGATATTTCCGCCTACATTCCAACCAACCTGATTTCCATCACCGATGGACAGATTTATCTCTCGCCGTCGCTGTTCCAATTGGGCGTGCTGCCCGCGGTCGATGTCGGAAAATCCGTTTCACGTGTCGGAGGCAAGGCGCAGCGTGCCGCCTATCGTGCCGTGACCGGCGACCTTAAACTCGCCTACGCCCAGTTCGAGGAACTCGAAACATTTTCCCGGTTTGGTGCCCGCCTGGACGGAGATACCCGCAAGCTCATCGAGCGCGGGCGACGCATCCGCACTTGTCTTAAACAGCCGGAATTTTCTCCGGTTTCCGTATCCGCGCAAATTGCCGTGCTGCTGACATTGACGGCCGGGCTGTTTGACAGTGTGCCGCTTGACCGGATGAATGATGCGGAGCGTGTCGTGCGCAAGGCTGCGATGGATATTCCGGATGAGGTGGTTGCACGATTCGACAGCGCCGGTAAATTGAGCGACGAGGATCGCAAAATAATTATCACAATTGCGCGCCAGGCACTCGGGGTGTTCACGTCCGGGCCGAATGCCAATTTGGCACTCAAGAAGCCATCATGAGTGGCTCTGCCGCGAGCCTGCGCCGAAAAATTGCCGGTGCTGGTGATCTCGGATCCGTGGTGCGCACGATGAAGGCCATGGCCGCATCGAACATCGAGCAATACGAGAACGCCGTGCGCGCTTTGGATGACTATTATCAGACCGTGCAATTGGGGCTGGCCGCAAATTTTCGGCAGGGTGCGCCCGCTGCTGCCGCGACAAGCGTATCGCAAAGCGATAGCGGGGCGATTGGTGCGGTCGTGTTTGGTTCCGACCAGGGACTGGTTGGGCAATTCAACGATGTCATGACGGAATTTGTCGTGCAGGCGCTGAAAAATTTACCCGGTAAAAAAATGGTCTGGGCAGTCGGTGAACGCATTCAATCGCACTTTGCCGATACCGGCCTGCTGGCGAAGGAAAGCTTCGTCCTGCCCAACTCCATTAACGCGGTTACGCCGCTGGTTGGAAATATTCTGACCGAAATGGAAGCACAGCGTAAAAAAGGGGCGATCACGCAGGTTTATCTATTCCACAACCGCCCCAAATCCGGGGCAGTTTATACTTCAGTGAGCCAACGGCTACTGCCGCTGGATGACCTGTGGCAACGTGATTTGGCGGCTATCCGTTGGCCAACCAACAATTTGCCCGAGGTCATGAATGGTGGGGAGCAGGTGTTGCCGGCACTGGTTCGCGAATATCTTTTCGTATCGCTTTTCAGAGCGTGTGCCGAATCCCTGGCAAGTGAAAATGCCAGCCGCCTGGCCGCGATGCAACGCGCTGAAAAGAATATCGATGAATTGCTGGAGGATCTGAACCGAACCTTCCACCGCCTGCGCCAGAGCGGTATCGACGAGGAATTATTCGATGTCATTGCCGGCTTTGAGGCACTGGGAGCGCCTGTGCCGGGGCGTGCTCCCGCATAACGCCGGTTACGCAAACACTGGAAACACTGAAATGATTATGCCGAAAATCTGCATCCAGGATTGCCACGTTTTGCAAGGAAAAAAGCTTAAGCTCAAAAAAGATAGCCGATACTGGTGAAGCATGATCCGGTGCTTATGGACGATAAAAAAGCCCGGCATTTGCATGCCGGGCTTTCTGACCAACTCAGAAACCGATTAAGGAGTCTGGATATTGGAGGCTTGCTTGCCTTTAGGTCCCTGCACCACTTCAAAGCTGACCTTCTGGCCTTCTTTGAGTGACTTGAAACCGTTCATATTGATTGCAGAAAAGTGTGCGAACAGATCTTCGCTACCGTCATCGGGAGTGATAAAGCCAAAACCCTTTGCGTCATTGAACCACTTTACAGTACCAGTTGCCATGTGTTTGCTTCCTTACTAAAAAACCGGGATTGCTCCCGTTAAATTGTTTGAAACAGAGACCGCACACGGCGAAACCGGTACTGCAGATACTTTGAATCAAACACCTGCGCGCTTTTTACCCCCGTTTAGTTGGAATCGTCAAGGGGTTTTTGAAATATTTTTGTGATTAGGCTTGAAAAAGCAGCTTTAATCGCCAAGTACACCGGCAGCGAAAGGTGACAGAATGCGTATCAAGAGCCATGCCAACCAAAACCCATGATAGTTCGGTGCTCGCACCGGAACGTGCAAAAGCGAAGCCGCCGCGTATGTACAAAGTGATTTTGTTCAACGACGATTACACGACAATGGATTTCGTAATTGAGGTGTTGCAGCGTTTTTTTTCCATGAACCGCGAACGAGCGATGCAAATAATGCTCAAAGTGCATAACGAGGGTTCGGCAGTATGCGGGGTGTATTCGCTGGATGTGGCCGAAACCAAGGTTGCACAGGTGTCGGAATTTGCAAAACAACACGGGCATCCGTTACGATGCAGCATGGAGGAGAACTGAATGGCGCCTCTAAAAATTTAGAGTTCGCCAAAATGCAAGGCGCGGAAAAAATTTAGCCGCACCGCATATGGTTGGATAGGTAGGCAAGAAATTTTTCCCGTAACGCAGCAGTTGGAATGAAGTGTGAATTTTGAGAGGTGCCACGAAATGATTGCTCAAGAATTGGAAGTTAGTCTGCACCTGGCGTTTGTCGAAGCGCGCCAGAAGCGTCATGAGTTCATCACTGTCGAGCACCTGTTGCTTGCCATGCTGGATAACACCTCGGCTGCGCAGGTGTTGCGCGCCAATAATGTGGAAATTGACGGGCTGCGCCGGGTCGTGGCGGATTTTGTCGACCGGCATACCCCGGTTGTCACCGGCCATGGGGATGTGGATACGCAGCCTACCGTCGGTTTCCAGCGCGTCATTCAGCGTGCAATTCTGCATGTGCAATCCGCCAATAAAAAAGAGGTCTCCGGGGCCAACATCCTCGCTGCGCTGTTCGGGGAAAAAGATTCTCACGCGGTCCACTTTCTTACGGAGCGCGGTCTTAGCCGTCTGGATGTAGTAAATTACATCGTGCACGGCATTGCCAGAAACGAGCCCGGCGGCACAGCGCCTGCGCAAAGCGACAATGAAGCCGAACCGCATGGCGACGACAGCGCACTAAAGGCTTACACGCTGGATCTCAATGCCCAGGCGCTGGCCGGCAAGATTGATCCGCTGATCGGGCGTGATCTTGAACTTGAACGTGTGATCCAGACGCTGTGCCGCCGCCGCAAAAACAACCCGCTGCTGGTCGGCGAAGCCGGGGTTGGCAAGACGGCGATTGCCGAAGGCCTGGCGCGGCGCATTGTTGAAGAAAATGTGCCGGAGATACTCAAGGGCGCGCGTGTTTATTCGCTGGATATGGGTGCACTGCTGGCGGGCACCAAGTACCGTGGCGATTTTGAGCAGCGCCTCAAGGCGGTCTTGAAAGAATTGGCCGATACACCCCATGCCGTCCTGTTCATCGATGAAATTCACACCCTGATCGGCGCCGGTGCGGCTTCCGGCGGCACCATGGATGCCTCCAACCTGCTCAAGCCAGCATTGTCGAACGGCCAGTTGAAGTGTATCGGTGCGACCACCTATCAGGAATATCGTGGCATCTTCGAGAAAGACCATGCGCTGTCACGGCGCTTCCAGAAAATCGATGTGCCGGAACCGTCGGTGGAGCAGACCATCGCAATCTTGCGCGGCCTGCGCTCACGCTTCGAGGAGCACCACAGCGTCAAATACAGCGCAGCGGCGCTGACCAGCGCGGCGGAACTTTCCGCGCGCTTCATCAACGACCGTCACCTGCCTGACAAGGCCATCGACGTGCTGGACGAGGCTGGTGCCGCGCAGCGCATCCTGCCAAAATCGAAACAGAAGAAAACTATCGGCAAACACGAAATCGAGGAAATTATTGCCAAGATCGCGCGCATCCCGACGCGCACTGTGTCGCATGATGACCGCAACGTGTTGAAGAATCTGGATCGTGATCTTAAGGCTACCGTGTTTGGCCAGAACAAGGCCATCGATGCACTCACCACCGCGATCAAAATGTCGCGCAGCGGCCTCGGCAATCCGCAGAAGCCGATCGGTAGCTTCCTGTTCTCCGGCCCTACTGGCGTCGGCAAGACCGAGGTCGCGCGCCAGCTCGCCTATGCGATGGGCATGCCGCTGCACCGCTTCGATATGTCCGAGTACATGGAGCGCCATGCCGTGTCGCGCCTGATCGGTGCGCCTCCGGGTTATGTCGGTTTCGACCAGGGTGGCCTGCTTACCGAGGCGATCAGCAAGCAGCCGCACTGCGTATTGCTGCTCGATGAGATCGAAAAGGCGCACCCGGATATCTTCAACATCCTGCTGCAGGTGATGGATCACGGCACGCTCACCGACAACAACGGGCGCAAGGCCGACTTCCGCAATGTGGTCATCGTCATGACCACCAACGCGGGTGCGGAAGCACTAAACAAAACGCAGATCGGCTTCACCAAGGTATCCGCCGTCGGCGACGAGATGGCCGACATCAAGCGCATGTTCACGCCGGAATTCCGCAACCGTCTGGATGGCATCATTTCCTTTGCGCCGCTGGACCGCGAAGTCATCCTGCGCGTGGTGGACAAATTCCTGATACAGCTAGAAGAGCAACTGCACGAGAAAAAGGTGGAAGCGGTATTTACCGATGCGCTCAAGGATTATCTCGCCGAACACGGTTTCGACCCGCAAATGGGCGCGCGCCCGATGGCGCGCCTGATCCAGGACACCATTCGCGCAGCACTCGCCGACGAACTGCTGTTCGGCAGGCTGGCGAACGGCGGCAAGGTCACTGTGGACGTGAAGAACGGCAAAGTCATGCTGGAGTTTGCGAAAGAGGCTGTCCCTGCCTAAAAGGCATTTGCACAACTACTGTGCTTGGTGATGCCGCGTCGAAAAGAGGCTCGAAATCCTCATGTATTGCCACATACATTCCGGTTTCTCGCCTCTTTTCTCCTTGCCTGACCTGCGCTCGCTACGTTGTGCAAAAGCCTTTTAATCGTAACCAATATAGGGGGCGTTTCGCCCCCTCACCGACCGGCCCCTTACATTTCGGTTCTCTCGCTGCTGCCGTCGGTAGCTACCTCGACGCAAAAAAGCACCACGGCACATGGCTGGTGCGCATGGAAGACCTCGATGCGCCGCGCTGTGTGTCGGGCGCGGCGGACGACATCCTGCACACGCTGGAAGCATTCGGACTGCATTGGGACGGAGAAATCCTCTACCAGAGCCAGCATACTGCTGCCTATGAAGAAGCACTGCAACGACTGAAAGACAGCGGTGTAGTCTATCCCTGCTGCTGTACGCGCCGCGAGATCGCTGATTCGGCGCTGCACGGTATCGACGGGCCGGTCTATCCCGGCACCTGCCGCAACGGTATCCCGGCAGGGCGCGAAGGCAGGGCATGGCGGGTGCGCACCGACTACGCGTTCCTTCCCCTTTTCAGGGGGAAGGTTAGGATGGGGGTAGAGAAGCGTGAAAGCCATGTTTTTACCCCCTCCCTATCCCTCCCCCTGCAAAGGGGAGGGGATATCGTATCTAATGAGGCTGTTGAAGTGGTTGCACAATTCGATGACGCTCTGCAAGGCCACCTCATCCAGCATCTCGAAACCGAAATTGGCGACTTCGTCGTAAAGCGCGCTGATGGCCTGTTCGCCTACCAACTCGCAGTGGTGGTGGATGATGCGTCCCAGCACATCACCCATGTGGTACGCGGCGCCGATCTGCTGCACTCCACGCCGCGCCAGATCTATTTGCAACGCCTGCTCGGTTTACCCACGCCGCATTACATGCACCTGCCCATTGCGGTAAACGCGCAGGGCGAGAAGCTCAGCAAGCAGACCCTCGCGCCTGCCGTTACGGCGGATGATGCGGTCGCGACACTGATTGCCGTGCTGGAATTCTTGCGCCAGCAACCACCTGCGGAATTAAGGCAGGGGAGGGTGGAGGAGGTATTGGGGTGGGCGGTGGAGCATTGGCAACCGGAGCGGTTGAAGGGGTGTCGGCAGATTCCGGCACTTTGAGCAAGTCCGTTCGCCCTGAACCTGTCGAAGGATAGCCGTCATTCCCACGCAGGCGGGAATCCAGCAGAACAAAAATCAAAACCAATTTCGCCGGGGGTAGCCCGGCAAAAGTCGCGGGGTGCGGCCCCGCACGCCGATTACTTTCTTTGTGCGGCCAAAGAAAGTAATCAAAGAAATGCCGCCCCGGTTTGCCGCCGCTTCGCGGTACCCTGCGTTGCTCGACTGGTCAGGCGGCTGCGGAACTCGCGCTACGCGCTCAAACAGTCCTCGCCGAAATCCCCTGACCAGCCTGCGCTACTCGGCGGCGCACAGGGGATGGAAAAGCGAAGTGCCGGTTTTGTAGGGTGGGCAACGAGTTGCCCACCTGCTAATTTTGAGAAAATACCACTCGATAGTTGGCGGGTAACTGCCCGCCAACTATTGACCGTTTTGTATTGCTATCCCCTGTGCGCCGCCTCGATAATTCGCAAATGAGCGGAGGTTTGGGCGAGCACTGTTCGAGTTCCGCGGTGGGGCGCGGGGTGTGCGCCCCGCTAGGGCGAGTTGCGCAGCCCCGCTTGTTTGCGAATTATCGAGGGAACCGCGTAGCGGCGGCAAACTGGGGGCGACTTCTTTGGGTTACCTTTCTTGGCAAGACAAGAAAGGTAACTAGCCGCCGGGCTACCCCCGGCGAGCTTTCCGCACCTGTGAGCACCATGCTAGGATGCCCATCATCTACCCACCCAAGCCACAATAAAATGGATAAATGGCAAATTTATACACGCGAAGCATATAAACAAATTGAGCTTGCAGAGCGATCTTGGTCAGCATTCATTGATGCTGAAAAGCGCGAGGTTGTAATAGAAATATTCCTCCATCTACAGCATTTCTTAAGCCACACTGCAATGGTAGATAAAATACTCGACCCAAAAGAAGGGAGTGATCGAAGCAAAATATTGAAAGGCCATATTGACTTAACAGATATCGACCTAAAGCTGTTCCGTAGGTTACGGAACCATTTGGAGCATTTTGACGAAAGGCTCGATAAATGGGTATCTAACTATGATGGCCATCCATTTTTTGATATGAATCTTGTAACTGGTACACAAGGCTTTCCTGAAAAAGCATTCTTGCGTGCGCTTGATTCACATATATATAAATTTCATGGCGAAAGCTATGATTTAGACCAGTTGCATAGCAATCTGCTGGAAATCAAGCAGAGGTTATCAGCATGAAATGAGCGGCTAACAAAGCATACCAGCGGATTGCTGAGTATGAACGTCAAGCCACTCCCCTCACCACTCCCGCAATCCCCTCCGCACATTTCGTAACCAACTCCCCATCCTCTCCCTCCACCATCACCCGCAACAACGGCTCGGTGCCGGACGGGCGTAGCAACACGCGTCCCTTGCCATCCAATGCCGCTTCGGCTTCCGCCACTGCCGCGCTGACTTTTCCATTGGCGAGGCAGGCTTTGGCGTCGGCAACTCTGACGTTGATCAACACTTGCGGGTACATGATGAGGTCTTGCGTTGCTTGCGCCAGCGTCTGGCCGGTGGCGCGCAGTGCGTGCAGCACTTGCAGCGCGGAGACGATGCCGTCGCCGGTGCTGTGTTTGTCGAGGCAGATGATGTGGCCGGAGTTTTCGCCGCCGAGTTGCCAGCCGTTTTGCTGTAGCAGTTCCATTACATAGCGGTCGCCGACCTTGGCGCGCTGGAATGAGATGCCCAGCTTCTGCATCGCGTGTTCGAAGGCGAGGTTGGTCATTAGCGTGCCGGCCACGCCGCCGTGCAGTGTGCCTTGCGCTTGACGGTGTCTGGCGATGATGTATAGCAACTGGTCGCCGTCGTAGAGTTTTCCGGTGCCGTCCGTCATGATCAGGCGGTCACCGTCACCATCAAGTGCGATGCCGAGATCGGCCTTGTGTTCCACTACCGCTTTTTGCAGGTTGGCAGGCGCAGTCGCGCCGTAGCCGTCGTTGATGTTCTTGCCGTCCGGCTGCGCGCCGATGGCGACCACGTCTGCGCCGAGCTCGTGGAATACGTGGTGCCCAATGTGATAGGTCGCGCCATGCGCACTGTCCACGACAATTTTCATGCCGCGCAGGTTCATTTCGCACGGGAAGGTGCTCTTGCAGAATTCAATATAGCGACCGACCGCGTCGTCGAGACGCTTGGCCTTGCCCAGATCGCTCGAGGTGTTGGTTTGCATCGGGTTGTCCAGCTCCGCTTCGATGGCGTGTTCGGTTTCGTCGGGCAATTTTGCGCCGCGACCGGAAAAGAATTTGATGCCGTTATCCTCGAAGGGGTTGTGCGAGGCAGAGATAACCACACCGGCCTGTAGCCGCAGCGCACGGGTCAGATAGGCTACCGCCGGGGTCGGCACCGGCCCGGCCAGGTACACGTCGATGCCCGCCGCGATCAACCCGGCTTCGAGCGCCGATTCCAGCATGTAGCCGGAGATGCGCGTGTCTTTGCCGATCAGCACGGCGGGGCGCTCGCCCTGTGTATGCTCCGCGCTCGCCAGCACCTTGCCTGCCGCATAGCCCAGGTGCATCACAAACTGCGGCGTGATGGGATGTTCGCCCACGCGTCCGCGTATACCGTCGGTTCCGAAATATTTTTTGCTCATTGCTAACCTCGTTAAACAGTTTTTTCTGCACCTGGATTTCTTCCCCCTCTCAGGGGGAAGGTTAGGATGGGGGTGAGTGCTGTAGCGTTACAACTTCTACCCCCTCCTTAGCCCTCCCCCTGCAAAGGGGAGGGAATGTTGTTACTGTCTTACCGCACTCCAAACTTTCAGCGCATCTACCGTTTCGCGCACGTCGTGCACGCGCACGATGGTTGCGCCATGTTGCACCGCAATCAGCGCAGCCGCGCCGCTCGCCGCTATGCGGTGGTTCACATCCTGTCCGGTGATTGCGCCGAGCATCGCTTTGCGTGACAGCCCGGCCAGCACCGGCACGCCAAGTTCACATAGATTATCCAGGTGGCGCAGCAGGTCGAGATTATGCGCCAGCGTCTTGCCGAAGCCAAAGCCCGGGTCGATGACGATGCGCTCTCTTGTGATTCCGGCGGCTCCGGCGTTGGCGATGCACCCACGCAGGAATTCACAGACTTCAGCGACGACATCGGTGTAGTGTGGCTGTTGTTGCATGGTCTGCGGATTGCCCTGCTTGTGCATCAGGCATACCGCGACATTGCCGGTGGCCACTACATTCATCGCGGCAATATCCTGCAATGCGTTAATGTCGTTGACCATCTGCGCGCCGGCATCAATGGCTGTACGCATCACTTCGGCTTTGCAGGTGTCAATGGAGATCGGAACAGGGATGCCGCGCAGGGCTTCGATGACGGGCAGCACGCGATCCAGTTCCTGCTGCACGCTGATCGGCTGTGCGCCGGGGCGGGTGGATTCGCCGCCGATGTCGATGATGTCCGCACCCTCGGCGATCAGTTGTCGCGCATGAGCAATTGCGGCGTCATGTTGTAAATGCTGTCCGCCGTCCGAGAAAGAATCCGGTGTGACGTTGACGATGCCCATCACCAGAGGGCGGGACAGATTGAGTCGGAATGGGCCGCAGTGTAAAAACATGGTGAATGGAGAGTGGTAAGTGGAAAGTAGGAAATGCTACTCACTACTCGCTACTTACCATTCACTACATCAGGTTTCCTGTGCGGGCTGGCCGGTTGCCGGTGCGGTCGGTGCGTTATCCTGAGGTGGCTGGGGAGGTTGTACCACCGGTGCGGGTTTGGGCGGACGTGGCGGATTGCCTGCCATGATGTCGTCGATCTGGTCGGAATCGAGGGTCTCCCATTCCAGCAAGGCCTTGGTCATGGCTTCGATCTTGTCGCGATTTTCCTCGATCAGGCGGCGCGCCAGCGCGTATTGCTGGTCGATGATGCGGCGGATTTCCATATCCACTTTTTGCATGGTGGCTTCGGAAATATTTTTGTGCGTAGTCACGGAACGCCCGAGAAATACCTCACCCTCGTTTTCGCCATATACCATCGGCCCCAGGGCGTCCGACATGCCGTAGCGCGTGACCATGTCGCGCGCCAGCTGGGTGGCGCGCTCGAAGTCGTTGGATGCGCCGGTGGTCATCTGACTCATGAAAATCTCCTCGGCGATGCGGCCGCCAAACAGTACTGCGATGGTGGAGAGAATGCGTTCCTTGTCCATGCTGTAGCGGTCTTCGGCAGGCAACTGCATGGTCAGCCCCAGCGCGCGGCCGCGCGGAATGACGGTGACCTTGTGTACCGGGTCGGTTTTGGGCATCAGTTTGGCGACTACCGCGTGGCCGGACTCGTGATACGCAGTGTTGCGCCGTTCTTCTTCGGGCATGATCATCGAGCGGCGTTCCGCGCCCATCATGATCTTGTCTTTGGCCGACTCGAAATCATCCATCTCGACAAAGCGTTTGCCGCGCCGTGCCGCAAACAATGCGGCCTCGTTGACCAGATTGGCCAGGTCGGCGCCGGACATGCCCGGTGTGCCGCGCGCCAGAATATCGGCCTTGACGTCCGGGGCGACCGGCACCTTGCGCATATGCACCATTAAAATTTGTTCGCGGCCACGGATATCCGGCAACGGTACCACGACCTGGCGGTCGAAGCGCCCCGGGCGCAACAGCGCCGGGTCGAGCACGTCGGGACGGTTGGTCGCGGCAATCACGATTACGCCGCTGACACCCTCGAAGCCGTCCATTTCCACCAGCAGCGCATTCAGCGTCTGCTCGCGCTCGTCGTTGCCGCCGCCGAGGCCGGCACCGCGCTGGCGGCCGACCGCGTCGATTTCATCGATGAACACGATACAGGGCGAGTGTTTCTTGGCCTGTTCGAACATGTCGCGCACGCGCGCCGCACCGACGCCGACAAACATTTCCACGAAATCAGATCCGGAAATCGAAAAGAACGGTACTTTGGCTTCGCCGGCAATTGCCTTGGCCAGCAACGTCTTGCCGGTTCCCGGGTTGCCCACCAGTAGCACACCGCGCGGCATGCGCCCGCCGAGGTTCTGGAATTTGGACGGGTCGCGCAGGAAATCCACCAGTTCGGATACTTCTTCTTTGGCTTCATCGCAGCCCGCCACATCAGCAAACGTGAAATGCTCTTTGTTTTCGTCCAGCATGCGTGCCCGCGACTTGCCGAACGAGAATGCGCCGCCTTTGCCGCCACCCTGCATCTGGCGCATGAAAAATATCCATACACCGATCAGCAGAATCATCGGGAACCA
The DNA here is from genome assembly GCA_035529795.1 of Gallionella sp. Lineage (GTDB taxonomy): Bacteria > Pseudomonadota > Gammaproteobacteria > Burkholderiales > Gallionellaceae > Gallionella. The sequence continues at coordinate 54,727 of DATKVZ010000038.1, forward strand.
CGACACGAAAATATTCATCAGGAAAGAGGGTTCTTCCTCGGGCTTGGCTTCAATCTTCACGCCGTTCTTGAGCAAATCGGAAACCATCCACAGATCGGTCGGCGCATAGCTGGTGATGTGATTGCCATCGGCAGTGGTAGCTTTCAGGGTACGCCCTTCGATGGTCACCTTGGTGATATGCCCCTGCTTCACTTCCTCGAGAAACTGCGAATAATCGAGCTTTGTCTGCATAGCTTGTTGCGGGCGTGTGTTGAACTGATTGAATACTGTCATCAACACCAGGGCGACAACCATCCAGATCGCAATACTCTTAAACATGTTGTTCAAAATAACTCCTTCAATGCTGCAATTGTTGTGTGGGTCATTAAACTATGTATTGTCCGATTACTCAACTTGAAACTTTTCCGCTACCCAGTAGATATAGCTCGCTGCTCCGGTCGCGTGATGCCTTGGGTTTGCGCGTGGTCACTTTGGCAAAACGGCTGCGCATCAGCTTGTAAAAATCCTCGAATCCCGCACCCTGGAATACCTTGACGAGAAAGCTGCCTCCCGGTTGCAGGTGTTCGAGCGCAAATTCCATGGCCAGTTCCGCAAGGTGCATGGCGCGCGCCTGGTCAGCCGAGGCCACGCCGCATATGTTGGGGGACATATCGGAAATTACAAGGCCGACCGGCTTGCCGTGCAACAAATCTTCCAGTTGTTCAAGCACGGCAGCATCACGGAAATCACCCTGAATGAATTCCACACCCGCCAGCGGATCGAGTGGCAATAAATCCAATGCGATTACCTTGCCGTTGCGGCCCACCTTGCTTGCGGCCACCTGCGACCAGCCGCCCGGGGTTGCGCCCAGATCCACCACCACCGTGCCGGGCTTGAGCAGCCGGTCTTTGGCGTCAATCTCCAGCAGTTTGTAGGCGGCACGCGAGCGATAGCCTTCCTTTTGCGCGAGCTGCACAAAAGGGTCATTGATATGTTCGCGCATCCACTGCTTGCTAGTCTTGTTTTTTTTGATTGGAGAAGGCTTCATCGTTTACAATTCGCGCCTCATTCAAAAAGGTTCATATGTTATCTCTTACCGTATCCGAACGCCTCGCGCTGAAAGGCCGCGCGCACGCTTTGAGTCCCATCGTGATGATCGGCAATGCAGGCTTGACCGAGCCGGTGTTAAAGGAAATTGCATCCAGCCTGAAAATTCATGAACTCATTAAAATCCGGGTCATGGCGGAACGACCGCAACGCGAAGCCATGTTGACGGAGATATGCAGTCAATTAAATGCCGCGCCGGTACAGCACATCGGCAAGATACTGGTGGTCTACCAACCCAATCCGGAGGCGCACCAGATCGAAATCAAGAAAATGCCGCGTCACAAGGGTAAAAAACCGCTGACCAAAAAACAGCTGGGCAACCGTAATTGAGTGAGTTGCGAGTTGTGAGTAGCAAGGGGTTTCCCCACTCTCTACTCCCTACTTTCCACTCACCAGATTCAAAGATACTGAACGTTCACCACTTCATATTCGCGCACCCCGCCCGGTGCCAGCACTTCGGCGATATCGCCGCTGTATTTGCCGATCAGCGCACGGGCGATCGGCGAGCTGATGGAAATCTTGCGCTCCCTGATGTTGGCCTCATCGTCACCGACGATCTGGTAAGTCACCACATCGCCATTGTTGACATCTTCCAGCACCACGGTCGAGCCGAACACACACCGGCCATCGGCATTCAGGGTTTTGGGGTCGATGATCAGCGCGCTGCCCAGCTTGCTTTCCAGTTCGAGGATGCGCCCCTCGACAAATGACTGTTTTTCCTTGGCGGCATCATATTCAGCATTCTCGGACAGATCACCATGTGCGCGCGCTTCGGCAATAGCACTAATCACGGCGGGGCGGTCCACAGTTTTCAGACGATGCAGTTCGTTGCGCAACAACTCTGCGCCAACGAGAGTCAATGGGGTTTTACTCATATCAATACTTTCTCAAGTTAAGACAGCTGCTAAAGCAGGCGCTGATGCAGCGTCTGCAAGTCATACACCTGTAATTCGACAAGATGCTGCATTCCGGCACAGGCGGCGCGCGCTCCGGCCAGCGTGGTGAAATAGGTCACCCGTCCCTGCAAGGCGGCATGGCGAATGGAATATGAATCGCGCATTGCCGAAGGTTTGCTGTCCACGGTGTTGACGATGAGATTGACCTCGCCGTTCTTGATCATATCTACGATGTGCGGGCGACCTTCGGCAACCTTGTTCACCACCGTTACTGCCACGCCATCTGCCTCAATCACTGCGGCTGTGCCGCGTGTTGCCAGAATCGTGAAGCCGAGCTGCGCCAGCGAGCGTGCAATCACGACCATGCCGGGTTTGTCTTCATCGCGCACGCTGATAAAGATCCTGCCATCCTTTGGCAATTTCACACCGGCCGCCAGTTGCGATTTTACGAAGGCCTCGGCGAAAGTGTCACCGACACCCATCACCTCGCCGGTAGATTTCATTTCCGGGCCGAGGAGGGTGTCAACACCGGGGAATTTGATGAACGGGAACACCGCTTCCTTTACCGAATAATACGGTGGAATCACTTCCCCGGTTACCCCCTGTTGTGCCAGCGTCTGCCCGGCCATACAGCGTGCGGCGATCTTCGCCAGCGGCACGCCGGTGGCTTTGGAAACAAACGGTACGGTGCGTGAAGCGCGCGGATTCACTTCCAGTACATACACAGTGTCGCCTTGAATGGCGAACTGTATGTTCATCAGGCCGATCACATTGAGTGACCGGGCCATCGCCACCGTCTGGCGGCGCAATTCATCCTGCATCTGTTTCGAAAGGCTGAACGGCGGCAGCGAACAGGCCGAGTCGCCCGAGTGCACACCCGCTTGCTCGATGTGCTCCATGATGGCGCCGATGAGCACATCCTTGCCATCAGACACGGCATCTACATCCACTTCGATCGCGTCGTTGAGAAAGCGATCCAGCAGAATCGGCATGCGCTCGGGATAAGTTTTCGACATCGCCTCGGCATCGCGCATGTAGCGATCCAGATCAATCTCGGCATGGATAATCTCCATTGCGCTTCCGCCCAGTACGTTGCTTGGCCTCACCACCAGCGGATAACCGATTTCGCCCGCACCTTCCAGCGCATCCTTCAGCGTGCGTGCGGTGCGGTTGGGTGGTTGCTTGAGATTGAGCTGATGCAGCATCTGCTGAAAACGTGCGCGGTCTTCGGCGCAGTCGATCATATCCGGCGAGGTGCCGATAATCGGCACGCCGTTTTTCTCCAGGCCGTGCGCCAACTTGAGCGGCGTCTGCCCGCCGTACTGCACAATCACGCCGACCGGCTTTTCTACTGCCACCACTTCCAGCACGTCTTCCAGCGTCAACGGCTCGAAATACAAACGGTCGGAGGTGTCGTAGTCGGTCGATACGGTCTCCGGATTGCAGTTGACCATGATGGTCTCAAAACCATCCTCGCGCATCGCCAGTGCGGCGTGCACGCAGCAATAATCAAATTCGATACCCTGGCCGATGCGGTTTGGCCCGCCGCCCAGCACCATGATTTTTTTGTTGGCGGTCGGCTGCGACTCGCATTCCTCCTCGTAGGTGGAATACATATACGCGGTGTTGGTGGCGAACTCGGCGGCGCAGGTATCGACACGCTTGAACACCGGACGCACACCCAGTGCGTGACGATAAGCGCGTACCGCCGCACCGTCGGTTTCCAGCAATGTCGCCAGACGCGCATCGGCAAAACCGCTGCGCTTCAGGGTGCGCAGATCATCGGCGCTCAGACTTTCCAGCGTGTTGCCGGTCAATGCCTGTTCCTGGCGGATGATGTCCTCGATTTGTACCAGGAACCACGGATCGATCTTGCTCACGTTAAACACTTCCGCGACGCTCATGCCTATGCGCAACGCGTCGCCCACTGCCCAGATACGATCAGGGCCGGGGTTACCCATCTCGGCATAGATCGCTTCGCGGTCAGTGTATTTGGAATCCAGCCCGCTTACGCCTACTTCCAGTCCACGCAAGGCTTTCTGGAATGATTCCTGAAAGGTGCGCCCGATTGCCATCACCTCGCCAACCGATTTCATCTGCGTGGTCAGGCGGTCATCGGCCAGCGGGAATTTCTCGAACGCGAAACGCGGAATCTTGGTTACCACATAATCGATGGCCGGTTCGAACGAGGCGGGAGTTGCACCGCCGGTGATTTCGTTCTTCAGTTCGTCCAGCGTATAGCCCACCGCCAGCTTGGCGGCGACCTTGGCAATCGGGAAACCGGTCGCCTTGGAAGCCAGCGCGCTCGATCTCGACACACGCGGGTTCATCTCGATCACCACCATGCGCCCGTCGTCGGGATTGACGGCAAACTGCACGTTGGAGCCGCCGGTATCCACGCCGATTTCACGCAGCACCGCCAAGCTGGCGTCGCGCATGATCTGGTATTCCTTGTCGGTCAGCGTCTGCGCCGGCGCAACGGTGATCGAGTCGCCGGTATGCACGCCCATCGGGTCGAGGTTTTCGATCGAGCAGATAATGATGCAGTTGTCGGCGCGGTCACGCACCACTTCCATCTCGAATTCTTTCCAGCCGAGCAGCGATTCCTCGATCAACAGCTCTTTGGTCGGCGAGGCTTCCAGCCCGCGTTCACAGATTTCGACAAATTCTTCGCGGTTGTAGGCGATGCCGCCGCCGGAGCCGCCCATGGTGAAAGACGGGCGGATGATGGTCGGAAAGCCCATTACCTGCTGTACCTGCAGCGCCTCTTCCATACTGTGCGCGATGGCGGAGCGCGCCGAAGCCAGTCCGATGCGTGTCATCGCCTGTTTGAACTTTTCGCGGTCTTCCGCCATGTCGATGGCCTCGCGCGACGCGCCGATCATCTCGACGTTGTATTTTTCCAGTACACCGTGTTTGGCCAGGTCCAGCGCGCAGTTCAGCGCAGTCTGCCCGCCCATGGTCGGCAAAATCGCATCCGGTTTTTCCCTGGTGATGATCTTTTCGACCATTTGCCAGGTGATCGGCTCAATGTAAGTCGCATCGGCCATGCCCGGGTCGGTCATGATGGTGGCCGGATTCGAGTTCACCAGAATGACGCGATAGCCTTCCTCGCGCAGCGCCTTGCAGGCTTGTGCGCCGGAATAGTCGAACTCGCACGCCTGCCCGATGACGATGGGGCCGGCGCCGATGATCAGGATGCTTTTTATGTCGGTACGCTTTGCCATTTATTTGCCCATCATCGCAACGAAGCGATCAAACAATACATCCATATCATGCGGCCCCGGGCTGGCTTCCGGATGTCCCTGAAAACAAAATGCCGGCCGGTCGGTCAGCTCGAAACCCTGTAACGTCCCATCGAACAGCGAGACATGCGTGACGCGCGTATTCGCGGGCAGCGTTGCCGCATCCACCGCGAAGCCATGATTCTGACTGGTGATCATCACCCGTTTGCTGTGCATGTCCTGCACCGGATGATTCGCGCCGCGATGGCCGAATTTCATCTTCACCGTTCTGGCGCCCAGCGCCAAGCCCATCAATTGTTGGCCCAGGCAGATGCCAAACAGCGGTATTTTTGCGGCCAAAAAATGTTGCGTTGCCGTGATCGCGTAATCGCATGGCTCGGGATCACCGGGGCCGTTGGACAGGAACACGCCGTCCGGCTTCATCGCCAGTGCCTCTGCTGCCGTTGTCTTGGCGGGAACCACGGTGACGCGACAGCCGCGCTCTGCCAGTTTGCGCAGAATGTTGCGCTTCACACCGAAATCGTAGGCCACCACATGCAGGAGCGAGGGCTGCGGACTGAGGACTGAGGATTGCTGTTCGTCGTAGCCGCTGCCGAGTCGCCATTCCTTCTGTGTCCATTCGTAGGGTTTATCACAGCTCACCACTTGTGCCAGATCCATACCCGCCAGCCCGGTGAAACCGCGAGCGGCCTTCAGTGCTGCTTCGACATCATCACCAGTAGCGATGCAGCCGTTCTGCGCCCCCTTTTCGCGCAGGATACGCGTCAGTTTGCGCGTGTCGATACCGGCGATGGCGACAATGCTGTTGCCTTTGAGATAATCCGGAAGCGACTGGGTGCTGCGCCAATTGCTGGCAGTCAGCGACAGATCGCGGATCACCAGGCCGCTGACAAATATCTGGCGTGACTCGACATCTTCAGTATTGATTCCGACGTTGCCGATGTGCGGACAGGTCAGCGTAACGATTTGCTTGCAGTAGGACGGGTCGGTGAGAATTTCCTGATAGCCGGTCATCGAGGTATTGAACACCACCTCGCCGACGCTGCTGCCGCCAGCCCCGATAGCAACGCCCCGAAATACCGTACCATCGGCGAGTACGAGAATGGCAGGGTTCGTTTGCGACACCGGAATACTCCCAAGGCAGTTTACATAAAGAAGCGGGACGAACCGTGTGTCCATCCCGCTTTGAATTGCTGCGCATTATAGCGGATTAGCGAATGCGCATCAAATTATGGGCTGGTTTGCGGCGCGCGCTTTATTTTTGGCGGGAGTATCAATAACAGTGGATGCGCGAGTCCGGTTCTGCGCCTACCTGCAAATCAGACGCAGGACACCCTGTCCGCCCGGGCTGATGCCGCAGAGCGCTCGATCAGCAACGCCAGGTCACGACCTTCCATTGGCTTGCCATAATAGTAGCCCTGCGCCTCATCACAGCCGTGCAGCTTCAGAAAGTCTGCCTGTATAAGCGTTTCCACGCCTTCGGCAATTACCTTGAGCTTCAGGCTATGCCCCATTCCGATGATTGCCATGACAATACCGCCGCCATTGATGTCATCCTTGCAGCCTCTCACGAACGATTGGTCGATCTTCAGCTTGTCTATGGGAAGGCGCTTCAGATAGCCGAGCGACGAATAACCAGTCCCGAAATCATCGATTGCGATCTGAATTCCAATTGTGCGCAGTTCATCAAGAACGTCGATGACCTTTTTTTCGGTATGTATCGCAATATTTTCCGTAATTTCCAACTCCAGATATTCCGGAGCCAGACCGGTTTCCTTCAGCACTTCCCTGATGGTTTGGGTAAGGCATGACTGTCTGAACTGTACTGCGGAGAGGTTGACGGCAATGCGAATGGGTGGCAAACCGGCGTTCTGCCATTGTTGGTTCTGGGTGCAGGCGGTGCGCAACACCCATTCGCCAACGGCAACGATCAGCCCGGTTTCCTCCAGGAGGGGAATAAATTCGCCGGGTGAAATCATGCCCAATTCCGGGTGTTGCCAGCGGATCAGCGCCTCCGCGCCGACGATTCGATCGCTGGGTAGGTCAATCTGTGGCTGGTAATGAAGTACGAACTGCTTTTTTTCCAGCGCACGATAAAGAGCGGTTTCCATGGCCAGCCGTTCTTTCCCCAGAATATCCATCTCGGGGCTGTATGCCTGATAGCTGCTCCCGAGCTCCGCCTTCGCGCCATAGAGCGCGGATTCTGCTTTTCTGAACAGCTCGCTCCATTCCTGGCCATTTTCCGGGTAGAAGCTCACCCCTACGCTTGCCTTGACGAACAATTCCTGGCCATCAACCTGGAATACCTCGTTCAAGCATTGATGAATCGCGCTTGCCACATCTCTGGCTCGCGCTTCCTGCTTCAGATGCGGTACCACGGCAACAAACCTGTCGTTGCCAAACCGCGCAATGAAATCCCCCGCTCCAAGCGCCGTGCGCAAGCGTCCGGCGGCCTCAAACAGTACCTTATCCCCGGTCAGCACACCCAGCGCATTGGTAATTTTCCGGAAACGGTCAAGGTCAATCAGGAAAACTGCAAACGGGTGGGCATACTCCTCCCGCGAGGTCATCGCCTTGAAATGCGCAAACAGATATTCACAGTTTGGCAGCCCTGTCAGGCTGTCAAAATTCGATACGTGGAAAAGATTTTCCAGCACCTGCTCAAGTTTGATATGCACCTCTGCCTGGCGGAGTTCCCGCTCAATCGCCGGCGCCAGCCTGGACAAGTTGTCCTTGCGAATAAAGTCTCTTGCGCCACGGCGCATCGCCACAACGGCTACCTCATCAGAAATAAGCCCGGAAACGATGATAAAAGGCATGCCCTCTACAGTTTTTTGCACGATGTTCAGTGCGGAAAGCGAATCCAGCGCGGGTAGATTATGGTCACAAATCACCACATCCCAGGGTTTGCGTTGCAGCGCAGCCGTCAGCGCTTCCGCTGTCTCGACGCGCTCATGTGTAACCGTAAATCCGTCCTCGACCAATTTATGGCGGATCAGCTCGAAATCATCCTCGGAATCTTCAACCGCCAAAACCTCCAGCATTTTTTCTGTCGCATTCATGGCTGTTTCTCCGGGTTATCGGTTCAATCCGGCAATTGCTCCGGCGATTGCGCCAAGCGGCAGGGTTTTGATCACCGCACCCCGTTTGACCGCTTCCTTGGGCATGCCGTATACCACGCAGGTCTGCTCATCCTGTCCGATTGTCAGCGCGCCCTCGTTGCGCATTTCGAGCAGCCCCGATGCGCCGTCATCGCCCATGCCGGTCATAATAATGCCCAATGCGTTCCTGCCCGCACACTTGGCCACGGAACGAAACAACACATCTACCGACGGGCGATGGCGGCTGACCGGCGGGCCATCCACGATATCGACGTGATATTGCGATCCGTTGCGCTTCAGCAGCATATGTCTGCCGCCCGGCGCGATCAGCGCCCGGCCCGGCAGCACACGATCGCCGTTTTTGGCTTCGCGCACTTCGATCTTGCACAGTTCGTTGAGGCGCGCCGCGAATGCACCGGTGAATTTTTCCGGCATGTGCTGCACGATGGCAATACCCGGACACACCTGTGGCAGTGCGGTGAGCACCGTCTCCAGCGCCTGTGTCCCGCCGGTGGAAGTGCCGATCGCCACCACCCGCTCGGTCGTTTCTGCCATCGCGTGCGTGGTGGCGGAAAGAATCGCATCGGCAGATAATTTTGGCGATGGCGCCACTGCCACTGCCGGTGTTGAACGCACCAACCGGTGTGCATTGGCAAGCGCCGCCGCTTTGACTGCACTGAGCAGATCATCGGATGAATCTTTCAAAAACTGCTTCAAGCCCATTTTAGGTTTGGTGATGATGCTGAATGCGCCCGCCTCCAGTGCCTGCAGAGTGGTTGCGGCACCCCTTTCGGTCAGCGTGGAGCAGATCACCACCGGCGTCGGCCGTTCAGCCATGATTTTTTTCAGAAAAGTGATGCCATCCATGCGCGGCATTTCCACATCCAGCACGATCACGTCCGGCCACTGCACGCGCATACGCTCCATGGCGAATACCGGATCGGAAGCCGCGCCGAGCAACTCGATATCCGGGTCTTCCGCCAGTACCGCGGACAGCACCTGGCGCACCACAGCGGAGTCGTCGACAATCAATACTTTTATTGTGCGCATAATGTTCAGGCCTTTTTCTTGTTGGTTAACGGCGGCTGATGGCGCACCCAGACATGGCCGTCCCAAATATTAAAAAATATGTTGCGATGCCCGATGCCGCCAAGATGTTCGGCACTGACAGAAAAGCCGTGCTGCTTCATCAGAATGCGTGCCATCTCGACATTCTTCGCTCCCACATGATGCTCACTAACGACCTGGCGAGCAGAAAACATGTGCCCGCCACCAAACAGTTTGACCTGGTATTCTTTGGGTCTGGAGCCGGCCTTGCGTATCTCGCTCAGCATTATCCCCAGCGCCTCATCGGCATAACGTCCATCCGGCGCGCCGCGCTTGCCAACGGGATGCCTGGGCAGCAGGTAATGACACATACCCCCGATCAGCAGGCCGGGATGCCACATTGTCACGGCTACGCAAGAACCCAACAGCGTGCGGATTCGCGTATCACGCTCACCGAAATAAACTTCACCCGGCTGCAGGAATATCTCAACGAAATGCGCCGGTTTTTCCATCGGGATTCCATCACTCCGGCTTTCGGTGCTCTGGTTTTCGGTAAATCGCCGGCATCACCAGTTGCACTGCATCTGTCACGCCGTTCAGACTTTCGGAATGGCCGACCAGAAAGTACCCGCCGGGACGCAGCAATGGCAGTAGTCGCGACACCACCTGGCATTTGGTTTCCTGATCGAAATAGATCATCACGTTGCGCAGGAAAATTACATCAAACTCGCCCAGCTTGGCAGGTGTTTCGGTCAGGTTATGTTGCATGAAGCGTATCCGGTCGCGCAACGACTGCTCGATCAGCAGCGTGCCGTCATGCTCGCCGACTCCCTTCAGGCAATAGCGGGTCAGGTAATGTTTGGGAATTTCCGGCACGCGCGTGATGGGAAACAGCCCGTTTCCCGCCTTTTCCAGGACGTGCGTGCTGATGTCGGAGGCCACTATTTCCCACGGCTCGCTGCCCAGCAATTCATCCAGCAGCATCGCGATACTGTACGGCTCTTCTCCGCTGGAACAAGCCGCACTCCAGATGCGCAACCCGCGCCCCGCCTTGCGCGCCGGAATGATACGATTGCGCAGAAAATCAAAATGCTTTGGCTCGCGGAAGAAATGTGTCTCGTTGGTGGTCAGCGAATCCACTGCCACCTGCAATTCGGCTTTGCCGTGTGCCGAAGTGATCAGACGGAAATAGTCGCCATAACTCGCCAAGCCATGATGCTTCAAGCGCTTCGCCAGTCGGCTGGAAACCAGCTGTTTTTTGGCCGGAGACATGCTGATACCGGCAATGCGGTAAATCATGTCGCGGAACTGCGTAAACTCCTGGTCGTGCAGCGCGATATTTGCATCCGCAGGGCTCCCGCCGGGCCGTCGCGCCGGGTTGCGATGTTCTGAAGTGTTGTGCATTTTTCCCTCTACCAAACCAAGTTTTCTGAAGGGCTGGCCGGTTAAATTTCCGCCCGCATCTATTGCGCGTGAGCCACGCTGTCCACTCCGGCCAGCGTGGCCATTTCCTCTACCGACAGTACCTGGTGGATATTCAGAATGATGACAAACTTGCCGTCGATCTTGCCCATGCCGCTGATGAAGTCGGCGCGGATGTCTGCGCCGAAAGAGGGCGCCGGTTCGACTTCGCTGGCGGGGATTTCCAGCACTTCGTTCACCGCATCCACCATCACGCCGATGTCCTGGGTTTCTTCACCGTTCGCCACTTCGATAATGACGATGCAGGTGCGCCGGGTAACGTCGGTGGCGCGCTTGCCGAAGCGCGCACCGAGATCGATCACCGGCACTACCGCGCCCCGCAGGTTGATGACGCCGCGAATGAAGCCCGGCATGCGCGGTACTTCAGTCAGGTTGCCGTATTCGATGATCTCCTTGATCGCCAGGATGCCCATCGCATAGGTCTCGCCACCCAGTATGAAGGTGAGGTATTGCTGCTGGTCCTGTTGTGTGGCGGCCGCGACAGGCAATGTCTTGTTTATTTGTGCGACTGCATTCATGTTTTTTCCTTTCCTGTTTGCTACGCCCAGTCCCTCTCCCACTGGCGGGGGAGGGACTCCTGCAGCTAGAACTTCACGAAACCGTTTCCTGCTGTCGCCAACGCAGGCCTTGGTGCGAGCCTTGGAGCCGGATTAACGTTAGCCGTCTTGCGATCCGGTGCGTGGCTGGAAGAGGTGCTGCCCGCCGCTCCGTCTATCTTGAAGAACGCCATCAGATTTTGCAGTTGCGTCGCCTGGCCGCTCATTTCTTCCGCAGTCGCCGCCAGTTCTTCGCTGCTCGATGCGTTCTGCTGGGTGATCTGGTTGAGTTGTTCCATCGCGGTGTTGATCTGCCCGACGCCTGAAGATTGCTCTTCCGAGGCGGCGGCGATTTCCTGCACCAGGTCGGAGGTCTTGTTGATCGCCGGAACCATTTCATCCAGCAGCTTTCCTGCGTTCTCGGCTTTCTCGACCGAACCGCCGGCCAGTTCACCGATTTCCTGCGCGGCGACCTGGCTGCGTTCCGCGAGCTTGCGTACTTCTGCCGCCACGACGGCAAAACCCTTGCCGTGTTCCCCGGCACGTGCCGCTTCGATGGCGGCATTGAGCGCGAGCAGGTTGGTCTGGTAGGCGATATCGTCGATGATGCCGATTTTGCCGGCGATCTGCTTCATCGCCACCACGGTCTGCGTGACGGCTGCGCCGCCTTGTTCGGCTTGTTTGGCCGCCTGTGAAGCCATGCCGTCGGTAACTTTGGCGTTTTCGGTGTTCTGGTTGATCGAAGCGGACATCTGTTCGACCGAGGCGCTGGTTTCTTCCACGCTCGCCGCCTGTTCCGAGGTCGCCTGACTCATGTTCTGCGCCGTGGCGCTGACTTCTTCGGATGCGCCCGACAGCGCGTCCGCCGCGCCGCGCACTTCGCCGATGATCTCCGAAAGCTTGCCGACCATGTTCTGCATCGCAGTCAGCAACATGCCGGTCTCATCCTTGCTGGTCACTTCGATATTGGCGGTCAGGTCGCCCGCCGCCAACTGGTTTGCAACCCCCACGGCCACACTGAGCGGTATGGTGACGCTACGGGCCACCCAAAACGCGATTCCGGCACCCATCAAGAATGCGGCAATGGCCAAAATGAGCATTTGTGTGCGTCCCTGCTCGTATTGTTCGGTCGCAGCTTTCCCGGCTTGGTCCATCAATTCACTTTGAAACTCGATCAATGCATTGACGTGTTCGCGATACTCCACAGCTGTTTTTCTGAAATCGGTTGCGATAAAAACACGTGCTGTATCAACCTTGCCTTCATCCATCAGCTTGATGACCTGGTCCTGGTCGGCAACGAAGCGCTCCCGCGAATCCAGAATAAGCTGCATCAATTCCTTGCCTTTGGGATTGCCCAGCGTGGGCTTGAGCGTATCCCACGCCTTGGCAAGGCCGGCGCGGCCTTTCAAAATACGTTCCTTTGAATCCTGGCGGGCCTCCGTAGTTTCGGCGAGTACCAAATCGCGTGCTCCGATACCAATATTGTTCACACCGGCCAACCCCTGCTGGAGTAGCTCCACTTTCATATATTTGTCCTGGATAATATCTTCCAGGGTGTCGTTCACCATTGCCATGCGGCTGATACCGATGAAGGCGACAATTGCCAGCATAATCAACACCAGGCCGAACCCCAACCCCAAACGCATACCTATTTTCATATTCTTAAACATGGTTTACTCCTCACTTAAAATCAATAAAAAACCGAACCGTCTAAGGATTGCTCGCCTGCTACGGGGAAGCCTGTTGTATTTCACGGGCAGTCGATTGCCCCACCAATCCCGGCACATCGATGATCAACGCCACTTCGCCACTGCCCAGAATGGTGAAACCGCCGATGCCGCTGATCCGGTCGAATACCTTGCCGAGCGGCTTGATGACGGTCTGGAATTCGCCTAACAGCCGGTCCACCACCAGCCCAACCTTGTGTTCGCCATGCCTGACCACCACCACGTTTTCACGCCGCACCGTTTCGCCTTCCACCTCGAAATGTTCACGCAACCGCAGAAAAGGCAGCACTTCACCGCGCAGATTGAGATAACTGCCATCACTGCCGGAATTCTCCCAGGCGGCGCGTTCGATACATTCCACCACCATATCGAGCGGCACGACATAAACGGAGCTGCCGACGCCGACCAGAAAGCCGTCGATAATCGCCAGCGTGAGCGGCAGGCGGATGCGCACCGTGGTGCCCCGGCCTTCTTCGCTGTCGAGCGTCACCGTGCCGCGCAACGCGGTGATGTTGCGCTTGACCACGTCCATGCCGACGCCGCGCCCGGACAGGTTGCTGACGGCATCGGCGGTGGAAAAACCCGCCTCGAAAATCAGGTTGTAGATTTCGCGGTCGCTCAGGTTGTCTCCTTCGCTCACCAGCCCGCGTTCGATGGCCTTTTTGAGGATGCGCTGCTTGTTGAGGCCGCCGCCGTCGTCGGAAATTTCGATGATGATGCTGCCGGCATCATGGTAGGCATTGAGCTTGAGCGTGCCCTTGGCGGGCTTGCCGCACGCGAGACGTACTTCCGCCGACTCGATGCCGTGATCCATCGAATTGCGCACCAAGTGGGTGAGCGGATCGCCGATTTTTTCCACCACGGTCTTGTCCAGCTCGGTTTCCGCACCGCTGATAACCAGCTCAATATCCTTGCCGAGCTCCTTGCTGACATCGCGCACCACGCGCTGGAAGCGGTTGAAGGTTGCGCCGATCTGCACCATGCGCAGCTTGAGTGCGGAGTCACGCACTTCTTCCACCAGCCTGGATAGCGTGGCGGTGGCCTCGAGCAGGTCGGCGTCACCGTTGCGCTCGGCAATCAGGTTGGTGCCGGCACCGGCGATGATGAGTTCGCCGACCAGGTTGATGAGCTCATCCAGTTTGTCGGCATCGACACGAATCAGATTGGCCTCGGCACTCTTGTGTTCCTTGATCTGTTTCTGCTTGTTCAGCGCGGCTTCCAACACTGGCTGTTGCACCATCTGGGCTTCCACCAGCACTTCGCCGAGAGGGCGCGGCGATGCGGTGTCATCGCCATGCTGCAAGCGCAATGCGGCATCCAGTTCGGATTGGGTCAGCGTGCCGCAGCGCAGCAGCATTTCGCCGACGCGCAGTTCTTCTTCCGGCAGCTCGGCGAGAAGCCGCAGGTAGTCGTCGATTTTGCTGCGTGGCGGCAGGATGCGGATCAGGCAGTCCTCACGCACAAATTCGAATACACCCTCGATGGTCGCCTTGTCGGCATTACTCTTGAAATTGATTTCGAAACCGAGATAGCAGCTTTCCGCATCCATTTCACCGGCTGGTGGAATGGCATTCAGCAGGGTGACGATATGCCGAATGTCGCCGAGTGTATTCAGATAGCGAATGAATGACAGCGGGTCCATACCGTTGCGCAGCACGTCCTCGCCGAAGCGCAATGAAATATGCCACAGGTCGGTCTCGACTTCGCCGCCGCCTTCGCTGGTAAAAGTCTGATCGTGCTCTGCCGCTACCACCACTCTGGTTGCCACTGCAACCTTTTCCGTCAGATATTCATTCAGATAGGCAATCAGCGCGCCGCTGTCATTTTGTATCTCTTCAGGTGGATCACCGCCACCCGCCGCCAGATGCTCGATGAGCTCGGCAATGTGATCGCAACTGGAAAGCAGTAATGCGACCAGTCCTGCTTCGATGCGTAGTTCGCTGTTGCGCACCCGGTCCAGCACGCTTTCCGCGACATGCGTGAAGGCGACGATATAGTCCAGCCCGAACAATCCGGCGGAGCCTTTGATGGTATGCGCGGCGCGAAAGATGGCATTGATTAACTCTTCGCTCTCGGGCGATTGCTCGATGCGCAGCAGCGCACCTTCCATATCTTGCAACAGCTCGCGGCTTTCCGCGATAAACGTTTGCAATGCTTCGTCGAGATTCATGGTTTTTCCTTCAGGAATTATGCGTGCGAGATCACTACCGGATCGCCAAATACGCCGGCCAGATTGCACAGATCCAGCATGTCCAATACCGCCTGGCTGTGCGCGACAAAATGCAGCGGTTTGTTGCGGTTCGCCGCCTCGCGCTTGACCAGCGCCAGCAACTGCAATCCCGCCGTATCGATTTCGCTCACCTGCGCAAGATTCATTTCGATCTCATTGCAGGTTGCCAGCGCGGACTGCAGATATTCCTTGGCCTGTGCTGCGGAATAAATAGTCATTTCCCCGTCGATAGCGATGCGACAGACGTTGTTTTCATTGGTGATATTGACGTTCATGGTGTTGCTCCTTTCCCCCGGATGGCGCGAGAACTTGCAGCCTTACGGCATGATCAGTTTGGATACGGCAGCCAGCATCTGCGCGGGCTGGAACGGCTTGACCACCCAAGCCTTGGCACCTGCCGACTGGCCTGCAGATTTTTTGTTTTCGCCGGATTCCGTGGTCAGCATGATGATCGGAGTGAACTTGTAATTCGGCAGCTTTTTCGCTTCCGTCACAAAGGTGATGCCGTCCATGTTGGGCATATTGACGTCGCTGATAATGAGGTGGATTTTCTGCCCGTTCAGTTTGGTCAGCGCATCCTTGCCGTCACACGCATCGATTACGTCATAGCCCGCGCCCTTGAGGGCAATGCCCACCACCTGGCGCAGCGAGGCCGAATCGTCCACTACGAGAATTGTTTTTGCCATTCATAACTCCTAGAAAAATGAAATTTCAGAATCTTGCGGCGCGGTCTGCGCCTTCCCGTCATGATTGCTGTGCTCTTCCGCCATCGCATAGGTGCTCTCGATTTCCTTCAGCAGCTGACCGGCAGCAACCGGCTCAAGCCTGCCGTTGTGGTCGAATGCCGCTTGGCTTTTTCCCAGATAATCCGGCAGGCTGCCGATGTTGTCGCGCACATGGCACAGTATCTGGCTGACGCGATCCTGAAACTGGAGCTGTACCAGTGACATCGCAACCTCATTCTTGATACCGTCGCTTTCCCTGCGCAGAATTCCGCTCGATTCTGAAAGCCCGTCGGTAATCTGCTTGAAACTACCCAACACATTGCCGATGGTAGTTTCCGAAGCCGCCAGTGCTTTTGTCTCACCCGCCGTGGTTTGCTCGGCGGTGTTGACCGCAGCGCTGATCGCAGTACTGATGATTTTTACTTTTTCGCTGATTTGCTTGCCAGTTTCTTTGGAAAGTGTGGAAAGTTTTCTGACTTCGTCCGCCACCACGGCAAACCCGCGCCCGGATTCTCCCGCCCGCGCCGCCTCAATCGCGGCATTCAGAGCCAACAGATTGGTCTGGTCGGCGATACCCGTCACGTCAATGGCCATTTTTTCCAGCTCGACAATAAACTGCAGCAGCTCGTGGATTTCGGCAAGCATGGTTTTTTTATGGTGCATCGTCTCGCGCAGAGAATCGACTACTGCACCCAATTCTTTTTCACCTTGCGTAAACACGCTCACCAAACCACCGTCTATGCCTTCAGAAGATGCTTCAGATGCTTTTAATGCGGCATCCAGCTTGTCCACAATGCCGGAGAAACGCACCATCAGATCGAGAATGGCGGTTTCCATCTGGCTTCTTCCGGTTTCAACCTGGCGCACCCATATCGGTATGACATCGCTGCCCAGTGTATGCAGGCTGCGCAGATAATCTGCCGTTTGCTCCCTGAATATCCCATCAGATTCCGCCAGGATTGTTTTTCTGGCGGACCCGCTGTCTGCGGCAAACTGCTTGACGAGCAGCACCCCCCCGATAATGCCGGAGAGCAAAATCACCAGGGCAGCAATGGCAGCCTGCCAGGTAAGGCCGCCCAAAACCGCCGAGCCGATTGCTCCAAGTGCTGCCGGAATTGCCGGATAAACCCAGTATTTTTTTAGTTCGGTAGCCATGCTCTTGCCTCACCTGATTTTTTGCCTGCTAGAGTGAGAGGAATAGTATTGGAGGATCGGGAAAGAAAATATCAGCCGATATTTAAATTTTGGGTAGGAAAATTCCTACAAGAGACGAGTCACTGCTTCCGGAATGCCGCGCAAGGCGTACTGCAAATTGAGTTGCTGAGAGTTTTATAATTGAAAGTAGCGTCGTACCACCCAGAGTGGTGTCGGAAAAATGGAAAATCTCCCGTGTCATTCCCGTGCAGGCGGAAATCCAGTGTGCTTAAGCAAAAGGTGTTTTTGTCTTGCTGGATTCCAGCCGGTACGGAAATGACGGCATTCAGGTCATGAATTTTGAAGCATGAATAAACGGGCAAGAGCCAAACTGGCTGGCAGCCTACGCGCCTGGTGACTCCACCAGTTGATGGCGAATGGCGTAGTGGATCAATTCCGCGCTGCTGGTCATTGTCATTTTCTGCAGAATACGGGTTTTGTGCGTGCTGACAGTTTTCACGCTAAGCGACAATTCGTCGGCAATTGCGCCGATTGCAACACCGGAAACAATCATCCGGAAAATCTGATATTCCCGGTCGGAAAGCAGCGCATGGGGCGCGGTATCGTGGTTGCCGCCCAGTTCGAGTACCAATCGCTTGGCGACGCCGGAACTGATAAAAGCACCGCCGGAAGCGACTTTGCGGATTGCCGCAACCAGTTGATCCGGCGCACTCTCCTTGGTCAGATATCCGCAAGCGCCCGCCTTCAGCGCCCTGATCGCATACTGCTCCTCCTTGTGCATGCTGAGTACCAGCAGCGCCAATTTCGGCTTTTCGGCCTTGATCATTTTGATCAGTTCGATTCCGCTCCGGCCGGGCATGGACATATCCATCAACACCACATCAAACGGCTGCTCGCGCAATAGCTTGAGTGCTTCCAGACCATTGGCTGCTTCGCCCGCAACAGTGAAGCCGCTTTCGCCGGACAGCAATTGTTTCAGGCCGCCGCGCACAATCGCATGATCATCTGCGATTAATATTTTGATCATTGTGGCGCTCCCGCATGCTGGGCAGGCTCAGCCGGAATAACAACTTTCACACGGGTGCCTTCCCCGGGGACACTCGCCAAATCAAATGTTCCACCCAGATTATGGGCGCGTTCCCGCATGCCGACAATGCCAAAGGAGTCATGTTTGCCGTCACCGGTGGCGGGCATGCCTGTGCCGTTATCGGATACCCGCAGCACAAGTTTGTTGTCGCAACATTTCAGTGACACCGTCACTTGCTCCGCATGCGCGTGGCGGGTAATGTTGGTGAGGCATTCCTGCACAATCCGGAAAATGGCGGTAGAGACCTCGGCACCCTGGCTCTCATCCCCCCGACAGTTGCATGACCTCTGCTCTATATCCAGTTCCAGATGGGTGTTGATGCCGGTACGTTTACCGAATTCCTCCACCAGCCATTCGATTGCCGCCGCCAGCCCCAAATCATCCAGCATTACCGGACGCAAGTCCGCCGCAACCCTGCGTACTGTATCCAGTGTTTGGTCGAGCAGTCCGGACATAGCGGTAATTTTGTTCATGATGCTTGAATCCTTGTTGGCCAGGCGGGTTGCCAGCCATTTGGCATCCAGCTTGACCGCCGTTAGCATCTGTCCCAACTCGTCATGCAATTCCCGTGCAATCCGCGTTCTCTCTTCTTCGCGCACCGATTGCTGATGTGCCGATAACTCGCGTAACTGTTTGCGCGACTCCAGCAAATCATGCTCGGCCTGTTTGCGCTGGCGGATATCCTGAAAAGCGATCACGGAGGCGGTTGCTTTACCATTCTCCATGATGGCGCTGGCGACGATGGACACCGGTATCGGCGAACCGTCCTTGCGCCAGAAAATATCTTCTTCTGTCCGGTGCACGCCGCCGCTCGTCAATACCCTCTGCATCCCGCAACAAGGTTCAGACAGGGGTGCGCCGTCCTGTGTTTGTGCATGGATAATGTGGCACACCTCTTGATGGAGCAATTCGCGCTCGGTCCATCCCAGCAAACGCTCGGCCTCCGGATTCATGAACAGCAGCCTTCCGTCATCACCCAGGACAAAAATGCCTTCGCCGAGGGATGAGGCAATTCCGCGCAGCAGTTTTTCGCTCTCGAACAGTACCAGTTCCGTCTGGCGATGCTCTCTGCGCCCGGCCGCTTCGCGCAATTCGCGTTCGATTGCCGGAACCAGCCGTGCCAGGTTGTCTTTCATGACGAAATCGCTGGCACCCTCTTTCATCAAGGCGATTGCGCGTTCTTCACCGATGCAGCCGGATACGATAATGACGGGAATGTCCGCGCCCGTGTCACGCAACACCGCCAATGCACCGTGGGCGTTGAAGCGGGGCAGATTGAAATCGGAAATGATCACATCCCAATTTCCGCTCTGCATCGCCACGCGCATTCCGGCTTCGGTATCCACTCTGGTACTGACGATGTTGAATGCGGCATTGTTCAATTCAATCAAAATCAGGTCGGCGTCATCCGGAGAATCTTCAACCAACAAGGCATGCAATAACTTGGGTTGCATGTTATTTGTGGCGGGCGATTGGAGCTTCATTCAAAGTCAGCCAATACCGGATGATCTGGCTTATCGCATCGGTGAAGTGATTGAAGTCCACGGGTTTCTGGGTGTAACTGTTGGCGCCAAGCAAATAACTGTCGATCAAATCCTGTTTCTCCTTGCTGGAAGTCAGCACCACTATCGGTAAGCACCTGGTTGCCGTATTCGCCCGCACGCGCCTGAGAACTTCCAGGCCGTTCATTTTGGGCAATTTCAAGTCGAGCAGCACCAGTTGCGGCATGTCGTGGACATCCTTCGCCGGATATTTTCCGGCGGTGAACAAGTAATCCAGCGCTTCCTGCCCATCCCGAACGACCACCAGCTCGCCGGTGAATTTGCATTCCCTGAAAGCCAGCCTCGTCAACTCCTCGTCATCCGGTTTATCCTCAACCAGTAAAACGATGCGCTTATCGCCGCTCACTCTGCCACCTCATGCACTCATCTCTCTTTGCCTCTGTGGTAACGTAAAGTAGAACGTAGCACCCTGGCCTTCCTTGCCTTCCGCCCAGACCTTGCCATTATGCCTGTGGATGACGCGCTGCACCGTGGTCAGCCCGATTCCGGTGCCCTCGAATTCGTTTTCCCCATGCAGGCGCTGGAAGGTATCGAACAACTTGTGCGAGTAGTCCATGTTGAATCCGCCGCCGTTGTCGCGCACAAAAAAAGTATCTTGTCCGTCGATGTCGCACTGGCCGAATTCAATTTTTGCGGTGGCTTTCTTGCCGGTATATTTCCAGGCATTGCCCAGCAAATTGTTCATTACGATGCGCAGCAGACCGGCGTCGGCCTGCACGGACAATCCCGGTTGCAGGATAAACTGCACTTGTCGCTCGGGGTTCGCCCTGCTTAGATCCTCCGCCGTCTGTTTTACTATTTTGCTCAAGTCAATCGGTTCCCGTTTGAGCAAACTGCGCGCCACCTGCGAAAGCTGTAGCAGATCGTCGATCATGTTTCCCATACGCTGGCTGGCGCGGCGCACCCGTTGCAGATAATCCTTCGCGGTGGCATCCAGTTGCTCATGGCAGGTTTTCAGCACCACCTGGCTGAAGCCGTCGATGCTGCGCAACGGTGCCCGCAAATCGTGAGATACCGAGTAGCTGAATGCTTCGAGCTCCTTGTTGGCCATCTCCAGTTGGCGGGTGCGCTCCAGAACCCGCTGTTCCAGATCGAGGTTGAGCCGCTTGAGTCCGGCCTCCGCCAGTTTCCGGCGTTCGGCTCCGGCAAAGGTGTCCAGCGAAAATGAAATATCGGCAGCAAGCTGCCGCATCAGCTCGACGATGTCCGGCGTAAAGAATTGTGTCTCTGCGGCAAAAATATTCATGGCGCCGGTTACGACTCCCGCTTCGCAGACCGGAAAGGCGGCACATGCCCGGAAGCCGCGCTTGATCGCATTATCCCGCCACGGCATTACACCGGAGTCATGTTCGATGTCCTGGCAGATGACATGAATATTTTCGTTGATTGCCTTGCTGATCAGCTCGTTTTTAGTGTGTTCATCGTCGAGCGAAATAAAAAATCTACCCGATAAATAATCTGCTTCGGCATCGGCGTGTGCAACCGGCATCACCCGCCCGCCATCCAGCATGCCGATCCAGGCAAAACAAAATAGCTTCGATTCGACGGCGGCAGCGCAGATCGTCGCAAAAAGCTGGTTTCTGTCATGGGAACGTACGATCGCTTCATTCACCCGACTCAGCAAGCAGTATGCCCGGCTCAACCGCTCAATCTCCAGTTGGGCACTCTTGGTTGCGGTAATGTCACGCGACAGCACGATGAAGCGTGGCGCCTGCCCCGCTCCGACCGCTTTGCTGGAAACAGAAAGTTCGAGCCAGCACTTGCCTCGCACAAGCGATAATTCCATCACTTTGCCATACGACAGCCCGCTTTCCTGCGCTTCCCGCAAGGCCGCCATGACCACGTCCGCAGCAGCGGGTGGCAGCACTTCAGCCACCGTTTTTTCCAGCAGGTTTTCCGTGGATGTTGCCGGCAAATCACCGTGTGTGGAATAAAAGTCATGATAGCGGCCATCCAGCCCAAGCTCGAGTAACGTATCGGGAATAGCGTTAATGGTTGCCTGCAATTGGCTTTGTGATGCATTCAACTGGTGGTAAGGGTTTTCAATCGCCTCGATGAATATTGTCCGGCACAGTAACAGGTAGGCGATTACCTTGTAGATGTGCCCCATCAGGTTGAAAACATCGGTGACGTTTGCATAAAGCGTAAAGAAAAATTCGCTCAACGCCATCACGCACAGCGCACCGAATAACCCTGCCGCATCGAATGGCAGCGGCTTGCGCATGCGCAGTCCCAGCACAACTGCGGCGCTAAGGTTGAGCGCGATGATTGCGTACCCCGAGGCGATCTTGAATGCAGTCAGCCCTTGCCCGGGAATAAAGGTATGCGGCAGCCAGTCTTGATGGAACAGAATTAGCCAATAGGCGAGCGCGGTTGCGGCAATCGAAGCTGCGAACAGCAGGTAACGAGTTGTTGCTGCAATGAACGGGCGCCACGGCATAAGCGCAACCGCAAGCAGCGCAATTGCAGCCAGCGAACGCGCCATAAGCCAGAAATTGACCGCCTTCTCCGTACCGCTAGGCGTCACAGAATCCGCCATGCCCGCATAGGACAGCATGTGCGCAAAATTGAGCAGGCCCACGCCGAAAAATGCGCAGGCAAGCAGCACGATGCTGCCGGGCAGATTGCGGCTATGGGCATGCCAGCCCACCGCAAATATCAGCATGGATGCGACAATGGCGAAAGTCTCGAGCAGTATGTGCAACGGCAGATAACCTGCCACGCCACGCATACCGGAGACGGCGGGGAACGGCAGCAACGTCAAAGCTGCGATGATTGCCAGCAGGGAGATGAGCGCGCCCACACGAAACATCGGCACCTTGTGGCTGGAATGCAGACCCATTTTATCCTTCTCTGGCATGCGCACTAGTTTATGCCGACAATATTTATTTCAACACAGATTAAAGAGGCACTGATCCAGCCTTATTCGTCGTTTCAACGCAGGCGGGAACCCGGTCGAATCAACCTGCTGAATCTTTGCCTGCACGGGGATGGCGAATTACGCGGCAATCTGTTCGTCGCGCATGCGCAGGGCTTCCTCGATATCCACCGCGACCACGTGAGACACGCCTTTTTCCTGCATGGTTACGCCGATCAGTTGTTGCGCCAGTTCCATGGTGATCTTGTTGTGGCTGATGAACACGAACTGGGTGTGCTGTGACATGCGCTTGATCAGTGTGCACAGCCGTTCGGTGTTGGTGTCATCGAGCGGTGCGTCCACTTCGTCGAGCAGGCAGAACGGTGCCGGGTTGAGCTGGAACAGCGAGAATACCAGCGCGATGGCGGTCAGGGCTTTTTCCCCGCCGGACATCAAATGAATCGAGCTGTTTTTCTTGCCCGGCGGCTGCGCCATCACCTGCACGCCGCTATCGAGTATTTCCTCACCGGTCAGCACCAGGCGCGCCTCGCCGCCACCGAACAGTATCGGAAACAACTCGGACAGGTGCTGGTTAACCTGGTTGTAGGTATCCACCAGTAAATCACGTGATTCCTTGTCGATGCGGCGGATCGCCTCTTCCAGTGTCGCCATTGCCTCGTTTAGGTCTTTTGCCTGAGCATCCAGATAGGCCTTGCGCTCGGTCGCGGTTTGCAGCTCTTCGAGCGCGGCAAGATTTACCGCACCCAATGCTTCGATATCCGCATTCAGGCGGTTCAATTCGTTCTGCAACACATTCGGCTTGTTGTTGCCCCCTTGCCTATTGTCAGACTCCAGCAGCGGCATTAACGCCTGCTCGTCCACGCCCTGCAACTGTTCCGCCCATTGTTCGAAATGCAGACGTGCTTCCTGTTCCTTCAGTGTCAATTCGTTGAGTTTCTCGCGCAGCGGATTGAGTTTGTGTTCGCTGGCGAGGCGTTCCTGCTCCAGCTTCTGCAATTCGACCGTGGCGTTTTCCAGCGTGTTACGCGCCTCGGCCAGTGCCTGTTCGCAGGCTTGGCGCATCTGCAGCGCAGTCTGTAATTGTTGCTTGGCCGTTTCATCTTCACCGCCCGATAACTCGGTGCGCAACTGCGCCAGGTTCTGCTCGAATTGTGCCAACGCTTCGGTAATCTGCCGGATATTGTGTTGCAGGTCGGCGATTTTCTCGGTGCAGGTTTTGGCAAAGAAGTGCGCTTCCTGCAACGCGTGTTGCGCGTGCTGCGCGCGCCCGCGCTGCTCGCGCAATGCGCCGTCCTGCTGGTTGGCCTGGCGTTGCGCCTCGTCCACTTGTTCATGGAATGCGGCGGCCTGTTCGCGCAACATCACCATCTGCTCGTCAATGCTGTCCTGTTGGCGTTGCTCACTGCCCATCTGGTCTGCCAACTCTTGCATTTCGCGTTCGATCTGCATGGTGCGCTCCGCACTGCGTTCGTGCGCCTGATTCAATTTCAGTATCTGCACTTGCAGAACGTGCAGGCGCTGCTGCATTTCGTTGCCGGAACTGCGTAACGGCGCGATCTGCGCCTCGATGGACTGGTAGTGGTGCTCGGCCTGCGTGACCTGCTGGCGGGAAGATTCCGTCTCACGATTCTGTTCGGCTGATTCCTGCTGCAATTTCTCGATTTCGCGCTGTCTTGCCAGCACGCCATGCAACTGGCTGTCCGGCGCATGGAACAGCACGCTGCGCGTGCCGACCAGATGGCCTTGCGGGGTGACAAACCAGCCACCCGACGGTAGCTGTGCACGCTGCGCATACGCCTGCGCCACGTCTGCCACCGCATATACATGCGTCAGCCAGTCGCGTATGACCGGTAGTGTTTGCGCGTCCTGGCATTGCACATAATTCAGCAACGGGCTGAGTTGTGGTGACGGATTGCCGGGGATCTGTGTGGCATCAGCAGGCGCAAACAACGCCAGCTTGGCTGGCGGCGCATCGTTCCAGGCGGCGGCATCTCCCAGTTCCGGCATGGCTATCGCGTTCAGCCGCTCGCGCAACACCGCCTCCAGCGCATCCTCCCAGCCGTTTTCGATGCGAACCGATTGCCACAGACGCGGCAATTTTTCCAGTTGGTGCTGTTGCAGCCAGGTGTTAAGATTTTTGTCGTTGTCGATGTGCTGCTGCAATTGCTGCAACGCCTGCAGGCGCGCCTCAGTCTGTGCCAGCACGCGCTCCAGCTGCAGCAATGCATCACGCTGGTTGCGCCGTTCGTTGTCGGCCAGCGGCAACTGCTCCTGCAAGTGCGCCAGCTTCTGTAACTGCGCGGTGCGCTCCGTCTCCAGTTCGGTTATTTGCTGTTGCGCTTGCTGCAATGCGCCGCTGTCGGGGTGCGGCAGGTTGTCTTTCTCCAGCATCAGACGCAGACGGCGCGACTCCATTTGCTGGATATTGCGCTGCAAATGCTCGCGCTGTGTGTCGGCCAGTTGCAGTTGTTGTTGCAATTGCAGTTGCTCGCGTTGCAAGGTGTTGTAGCGATCCTGCGCGATACGCGCCGCCTCTTCTGCCGGTGGCAGGTTCTGGCTTTCCGCTTGCGCGTGCTGTTCGGCTTCGGTGACTTTGACCGCCGCACTGTCCTGTTGGCGCTGCCAGTGTTCCAGCAGAGAATGCACGCCCTGGCGCTGGTGTTGCTGTTGTTCGATCTGTTTCCCGGTGTTGGCGATTTGCTGAACCATGCGCTGGTGACGGTCGGCAACATGTTTGATGTGCTGCTCCAGCCGCGCGATCTCGGCATTCGCAGTGTAGAGCTCGCCTTGCTTGACATGCAGCGCGTCGGAAAGTTGGTAGTGCCCGCTGCGCGCGGTTTCCAACTGGCTTTCGATGTCGCGCAACCGCGCGGTTTCCGCTTCCAGTTCGGTGCGGGTCTTTTCCATTGTTTGAACGGCCCGGACGCGTTGTGCTTCGGCTTCCTGCCGTTTTACCAGCCAGAACAAATGCTGCGTGGTATCGCGCTGCGTTTCCAGCGCGCGGTATTGCTTCGCCACTTCGGCCTGTTCGCCCAGATGCACCAGTTGTTTTTCCAGTTCCTGCAGGATGTCGCTGACACGCAGCAGGTTGTCGCGTGTGTCGCCGATGCGTAACTCGGTCTCGCGGCGGCGGTCACGGTATTTGGAAACGCCCGCCGCTTCTTCGAGAAACACGCGCAACTCTTCCGGCTTGGCCTCGATGATGCGCGAAATCATGCCCTGTTCGATGATTGCGTAAGCGCGCGGGCCCAGACCGGTGCCGAGAAAAATGTCGGTGATGTCCTTGCGCCGCACCTGCTGGTTGTTGATGTGGTAGCTGGAGTCGCCGTCGCGTTGCAACACGCGCTTGATGGAAATTTCCGCGTAGCTCGACCATTGTCCGGCGGCCTTGCCCAGCGAGTTGTCGAAGATCAGCTCCACGCTGGCACGCGACACCGGCTTGCGTTTGCTTGAACCGTTGAAGATCACATCCTGCATGGTTTCGCCGCGTAGCGCGGAGGCTTTTGATTCACCCAGCACCCAGCGCAGCGCATCGATCACATTCGACTTGCCGCAGCCGTTTGGCCCGACCACGCCCACGATTTGTCCCGGCAGGGAAATGTGTGTGGGGTCAACAAAGGATTTGAAACCGGCCAGCTTGATTTGGGATAGGCGCAATTTGGATACCGCGACGTTATAATGCGCGCTATTCTAACCGAAGCGGAACACCTCACCAAATGGCTACGCAACCCGACAAAACACTGGAAACCTTCCCCAACCCGAACCCACAGCGCGATTACCATATCCACATGGAAATCCCGGAATTTACCTGCCTGTGCCCGAAGACCGGCCAGCCGGATTTCGCCACGCTGATTCTCGATTACATCGCCGATGAAAATTGCATCGAGTTGAAAAGCCTCAAACTATATATATGGTCATTCCGCAACGAGGGGCATTTCCACGAGGACGTGACCAACCGCATTCTGGATGATTTGGTTGCCGCCATTCAGCCGCGCTTCATGCGCCTGACAGCCAGGTTTTACGTGCGTGGCGGCATCTTCACCAACGTGATTGCGGAACACCGCAAAAAAGACTGGCAGCCTGCGCCAGTCGTTGAGCTTGGTCAATTCACCATGCAATCGAACACGCGCGGGTAACGGGTAAGTGGACATTCTGACCCACGGGCTGCTGGGCGGAACCCTCGCCCAATCGTGCAGCCGGAAAGGCGAGACGCGTGCCGCCACGACAACAGGCTTCCTTGCCGCACTGCTGGCCGATGCCGATGCCCTGATCCAATCTTCCACCGACCCGCTGCTGACGCTGGAATATCACCGCCAGTTCACCCATTCTCTGATCTTCATTCCCGCCGGGGCACTGCTGGTTGCGCTGATCCTGTGGCCTGCATTCAAGGCCTTCGGACATCCGCTCGGCTTCCGGCGTGTCTATCTGTATGCCCTGCTGGGTTGCGCCACAAGCGGCTTGCTTGATGCCTGCACCAGCTACGGTACGCACTTATTGTGGCCGTTTACCGGCGAACGCGTCGCTTGGAGCATCGTCCCGATTTTCGACCCACTGTTTTCCCTGATCCTCGGCACGGCCATGCTGCTTGGTTTGCGCTGGCGCAAGACGCTGCCGGCGCGTATCGGCCTGTTGCTGGCTGCGGTATATCTGTCCATCGGCTGGTTCCAGCACCAGCGCGCCGAACACGCAATGCACGCAACAATCCTGCAGCGTGGACACGAAGCCGTTAAATTGACGGTCAAACCGACCATGGGCAACCTGCTGCTGTGGCGTTCGATTTATCGCGCCAATGGCATCTACCATATCGATGCGGTGCGGGTCGGGCCAAGCGGAAGCGTACGGATTTATCCGGGAAACACAGTGCGCGCCTTCGATCTGCCCCGTGATCTTCCGGCACTTTCTCCCGCTTCGGTATTACATCAGGACATTCGGCGCTTCGAATTTTTTTCGGATAATTACCTGGCCTTGCACCCGGATGATCAAGGTTTGCTTGGTGACGTGCGTTACGCGATGTTGCCCACGAGCACGCGCCCCTTATGGGGCATCCGCCTCGATCTGCAACACCCGGAAGCGCATGCCCAATTCGAAACTGCGCGGCGCATATCGCGCCAGGAAATTGAACAATTCATCGGGATGTTGGGAGGTACAGATTGAGTCGGGCGAAACCAGCCGAGCGCCGCGACTACAGTCATGAGGTGCGCAAGCATCGTTTCCTGTGGGTGCGTCTGGCTTTCGCTGCACTCGGCACTTTATTTCTAGTGGTCGGCATCATCGGCATATTCATGCCGGTCCTGCCGACCACGCCTTTCCTGCTGCTGGCCACCGCCTGTTACGCACGCTCATCGCACCGCTTCTATAACTGGCTGATGAACCATCATGTCTTCGGGCCGCTGATTGTGGAATGGCGTACTTACCGGAGCATTCCCTGGCGAATCAAGCTGGTGGCGATAGCTACAATGACCCTGACCTTCGGCAGCTCGATTATTTTTTTTATCCAGGACGGCTGGTTACAACTGGCTTTGAGTGTTTTTGGACTGACGATGGTTGCTTGGCTTTACCGTATCCCTTCTCGCGATCACCCGGGTAAACCGAAGTAAAACGGGTAGCCCGGTGCATTTTTGCGTGTAGTTCATAATATTCAGCTTTCTGGCTTGTGGCGCGGTAACGCTAATTTAGTTTGACATGCAGGCAGGGAATTGGCAAAATTGCGGGTTCTGTTTGGAGGGGTTCCCGAGCGGTTAAAGGGATCAGACTGTAAATCTGACGGCTCTGCCTTCGAAGGTTCGAATCCTTCCCCCTCCACCAAATGATGTTGGTTTTTTTGGGCTGGGTTGGCTGGTATTGTGCTAACTGACTGTTTGGACTGCTGTTTGATGGGGAAGCCTGCGGGTGTAGCTCAATGGTAGAGCAGAAGTTTTCCAAACTTACGACGAGGGTTCGATTCCCTTCACCCGCTCCAGTTTGGAGTTTTGCCCATGTGGCTCAGTGGTAGAGCACTCCCTTGGTAAGGGAGAGGTCGCGAGTCCGATTCTCGCCATGGGCACCATTTATTTATTAGTTTTTTTATTGTTAACGTTTGACATTGATAAGGAATAATCATGGCAAAGAGCAAATTTGAACGAACCAAACCGCACGTCAACGTCGGCACGATAGGCCACGTAGACCATGGCAAGACCACACTGACAGCGGCGATCACGATCGTCTTGTCCAAGAAGTTTGGCGGTGAAGCCAAGGG